>JAZRGW010000001.1:0-7983 GCA_045644425.1 Victivallaceae bacterium
ACAGCGTAAAGATGCCACAAAGAAAAAGAAGCAGGATGATTTGAAACGCAAGATTGCAGAACAGCGTAAAGATGCCGCAAAGAAAACGATAGAAGCTCAGAGCGTTTACCATGATAAAAGATGGGATAACTGGGATCCGGATAAACCTGCAACTGCTCCCGGAGGTAAAAACTTCAATAAAAATGTAAAAATCGGCAGCAAGGATCGCGGTCAGAAGATCGGAGAAGTCGATGGCCGCACCCCTGCCGGCGGAGCAAGTGGCAGAACGGATAAGTATAAACAGCAATTGGCGAAAATCGTTTCCGAAAAGTGGCGTCCACCTGCCGGAGTATTTCTCACTGTGGAATCGGCAGTTGAAATAACTCTGGAAGTGTCGGTGAATGGCACGGTCAAAGCGTGGATTTCCAAACGCAGTTCCAATCAGGAAGTCAACCTTTCGGTGGAAGATTTTCTTCGCAATTTCACCCGTGTTCCGCAGAATCCGCCGGAATATATCCGTTTTACCATGCGTCTCATCAATGAATATTGACCTGTCAGACTGAAAAAGTTGTAAAAAATGCTCATTAGTGCTATATTATAGTGAATTATTTTTAACTGAAAGAGTGTTGATTTATGAAAAATTTCATTCCCGCTTTTCTTTTATTGATGCCGCTGCTCTTTTCCGGTTGCGGGCATACCCCGATGCGTACCAATACTATGCCGTTGGCATTGCCGCCGGAAATGGTTTCCGCCAATACCGCCGCTGCCCGTGCCGCAGAATTCAGAAAAATCACCGCCGTTTTGCCGGTGCGGGGTATAGTGGTATTTCCCGCCGCCTTTATCGGCAATTTTGAAAATTCCCGGGTGATCGGTATGATCAAAAATCTCGGTTTCAACCGGATCTACTGTCACTTGACCAGTGAAAGAGAACTCAATGATGAACTTCAAAAATTCATCGTTGATGCCAACTCTGCCGGATTACCGGTGGAAATCGTGCTTTCACAGCAGGATTTCTACCGCCTTTACCGTGGCAACCGGCTGATTCGCGGAGCATTCATCCAGTATCCCGATCTTAAAGAAGCGGTTCAGAAAACAGTCGGTTTTGCCGGTAAACTGCCGGAAAATGTAAAAATTGCCGGTATCACCGTGCAGCTGACGCCCTGTTTATTCAACGGCAATAATATCCAGCGTTCCCGTTTCCAGCTCTACAGCTGGAGCGAAAAGAACTACGGTATCGGCGGCGATAACGATATGCTGATGCGTCAGGCATTTCAAATTGCCAAAGAGATCGCCGCACTCGAAGGACTTCCCCCTTTGACTATCGCGGTACCGGACTTTTTCCAGAAAATCGCCGCTGAAGGCAAAGTTTCCTGCGGAAAAATTTCTGATATTGCCAAAATAACTCCCCGTGCGGCAGTGATAAATTCCGCAAACCGTCCCAGTCAGCTGCCGAAAAATATTCAATCTGCACTGGATAATGCACCGGAGAACTGCAAAGTATTGATCGCAGTTCCCCTTGCCGGACACACTTCCATAGATGCTGACCGCCTGCGGCGGAGAAATTGGAAAGATTTTATGAATTCCACAGCATATCTGGTCAAAAAAACCGGTTCCCATCCCGCCTGCGGCGGAGTGATTTTCTCACCGCTGGCGATCGTTGAATATTTGCGTTTGGAGAAATAAGATTATGCGTTGTCCGAAATGCGGCTGCAATGATGATAAAGTGATCGATTCACGCAGTGTGAAAGATGGTTACGGTGTCCGCCGCCGCCGGGAATGTCTCGGCTGTGCCCACCGTTTCACCACATTGGAAAGTATCAGTTCCGAAGAGTTGAAAGTGGTCAAACTTGACGGTACCCGTGAAGAATTTGATATCGACAAACTCCGCCGGGGCATTGACCGGGCGTGTTATAAACGCAATGTCTCTTCTGCTGAAATCGACCGTATTGCCGCCGAGATCGCCTCATCGATCCAGCAGGATTTTGACAAGGAAGTTCCCAGTGCTGAGATTGGCAGCAGAGTGATGACCTCTTTGCGGGAAGTGGATGAGGTGGCATTTGTAAGATTTGCTTCAGTTTACCGCAAATTCACCGATGCCGCTGATTTTATCCAGGAGATCAAGGAGCTTAAAAAGTGACCCGCATCCATCTTCTGCCCGGCAGGGAAAAGGCTCTGCTCCGTCGTCATCCGTGGGTATTTGAAGGGGCGGTCAAGGAAAAAAATGCAGCATTGTCCCCCGGTGAAACAGTACTGCTATGCGATTCAAAAGATAACCCATTGGCTCTGGGAGCGTGGTCACCGGCTTCCCAGCTGCGTATCCGGATTTGGAGTTTTGATCCGTCTGAAGTGATCGACCGGGAATTTTTCCGCCGCCGTATCGCCAATGCCGTGGCACACCGCAAAGCTCTCGGATTGCTTTCAAAAGATTCCGGATGCCGTCTTATTTACTCTGAAGCTGACGGTCTGCCGGGAATCATCGTTGACCTTTACGGCACTTTTGCAGCGATCCAGTTCCTCAGTGCCGGAGCAGAATTTTTCCGGGAAACGATTGTTGGATTGCTCCTGGAAGAAGATTTTATCACCGGTATTTTTGAGCGTTCCGATGCTTCGGTGAGAAAAAAAGAAAACCTTCCTCCGCGTGCCGGTCAGCTTGCCGGAGAAAAGGTTCCGGATGTGATAAATATCGTGGAAAACGGTATCAGATTTGAGGTCAGAATTTCTGAAGGGCAGAAAACCGGATTTTACTTTGATCTGCGTTCAGCAAGGGAAGTTATCCGTAAATTTGCCAATGGCAGACGGGTATTGAATATGTTCAGTTACACCGGCGGTTTTGCGTGTGCCGCATTTGCCGGTGGTGCAGTGAGCGTGATCAATGCCGACTCATCCGCCCCGGCTCTGAAACAGGCTCAGCGGAATCTGGAACTCAACGGTTTTACTGAAAATTATCAGAATATTTGCGGCGATGTTTTCCAGCTGCTCCGTGATTTTGACGCTGAAGGGGAAAAATTTGATCTGGTAATTCTTGATCCGCCGAAACTGATTCCCGGCAAATCTGCCATGCTCCGGGGATGCCGTGCTTATCAGGATCTTGCCCGTCTGGGATTCAAACTGCTTGCCCCCGGCGGGATCATGGCGAATTTTTCCTGTTCAGGAGCGATGGAAATGCCGCTTTTCCAGAAAATAACTGCCGATGCCGCCATAGATGCCGGAGTAACGGCAAGGATCATTCACCGCTTTGAACAATCTCCGGATCATCCGACCGCACTGGCAGTACCGGAAACATTTTACCTCAAAGGTCTGCTCTCACGGATAGATTGAAAACCCGGTCGGTATACCCGAAGCGGCATGCAATCCGGTGAATGCAGCTCTGATCCGCCGAGAGTTTATCAGAAAGCAAAAAATTCTTTATAAAGAGAAAGTATCTGCAAAGCTATCCGGTCCGGAGTGTCGTTTCCGGCAACTTTGGCATCGGCACAACCGGAAAAAACTTCGCGACGTTTACGGTTCATTTCAGCAAATTCCGCTTCCGGATCGGTACTGGAACTTAAAAACGGCGGTAAGCCACCGCATTTGATCCTTTCAAAAGTAGTTTTATCATCCACATCGATCCAGAGTTTGAAGCCGAGATCTTTTTTCAATTTGTCACTGACAAACGGATTGCTCAAAGCTCCTCCGCCCAGAGCTATCACCTTTTTTTCCGGAGAACGGGCAAGTTTTTCCAGTACCGATGCTTCCAGTTTGCGGAAGTATTCTTCACCTTCATTTTGAAAAATTTCCCGGCAGGAACGGTTTTGACCGTCAAGTTTTTCAATTTCCATGTCGCTGTCGGTCAACGGCATATCCAGAATAGCAGCGATTTCCCTGCCAACGGTGGTTTTTCCGCAATGTTTGATACCGCAAAGTACAATATTTGCCGGCATTTTTCCGGAATTTTTATAACAGAGCCAGGAGTCACGCAGATTTTTGCCGTAACAGAAAAGGCGGGCAAAACTTTCCCCGTCGCCATCGGTCAGAGTTTTACGCATCTGCGAAAGTGCATATTGAAACTCATCCAGTGCCGGAAGGATGGCGGAAACATTTTCCATACAGATCTCTTTCCACATTTCCGGAGAAGATGAAGATATTCTGGATGTATCTCTGAACCCGGTGGCACAGCCGGAGTAGTGACGCCGTTTTTCAGCGGCATCTTCACGGTCGAGAATGCTGCGGGTCAGTGCCGACGCGATGATATGGAGCATGTGGCTGGTATGTGCCACCAGAGCGTCATGTTCAGCGGCATTGATGACCGAGGTACGGGTATTGAGCGATTGCCAGAATTTTTCCACAGCAGCAATGCCGGCTGCATTGGAATATTTTCCCGGTACGATGAAAACATCAGCATTGTCGTAAAGTCCTTTGAAGCCGTTGGCAAAGCCGCTTTTTTCCGTACCTGCCATGGGATGACTGCCGACAAAGTTGAGATTTTCATATTTTTCCGCACAACTCATCACTCCGCCTTTGACACTGGCAATATCGGTCAATACAGCTCCCGGTTTAAGTTTATCGTGATAAAGGTCGATAAATTCCCGTGTGACTGGCATCGGCAGGCAGAGCAGAATTATATCCGCATTGGCAAAAGCTTCCTGCGGAGAATCGTAAACTTTGTCTGCGGCAAGTTTTTCCATTATCCATTTACAGGCATCCGGATTCCGGTTCCATACAGAGACCCGGTAACTTTTACGGTCAATACTCTGTGCCAGAGATGACCCGAGCAGCCCCAGACCGATGATGGCAACTTCCGGCATATCTTCACTTTTTCTGCAGACTTCATCACTCAGACGGAACTCATAATATTTATCTATAAGCTTTCCGGTGGTTTCCGGATCAAGTTCAACGGTTTTGACTTTTCCCGGTGCAAGCGGAAGAACGGCACGGAAAGAACCGTCACCGTTTTTCTTGTCGCCTTTCATCAATTCGATGATCCGGGAACTATTCTGCCGGATGGCGGAATGAGGAAAACTTTCCGGAGCAATGGAGTAATTTTCCAGCAGACGGTGCTGGAATTGAATCGTTTCCGGAGAAGTCAGACCAAGTTCGCAAGCGATAAATGCCGCCATATCCATTCCGACAGAAACAGCTTCACCGTGAGCCATACGGAATGAGGAAAGGTGTTCCACAGCGTGACCGAAAGTGTGACCGTAGTTGAGGAAAACCCTGCCGCTGTCACCGGATTCTTTTTCATCTGCAGAAACCACCATCGCCTTGATCTGGCAGGCACGTTTCACCGCAAAAAGAAGCAATTCCGGATCATCCGGTATATTCCCTTGGAATCCGGCAAGTTTTTCTGCGAAATCCCGGTCGAGGATCATCGCGGTTTTGATGATCTCTGCCATACCGCAACCGATTTCCCGTGACGGCAGAGTTTTGAGCATATTGCAGTCGATGATCACCATTTTCGGCTGGTGGAAAGCTCCGACCAGATTTTTTCCGTACTGCGTATCGACCGCAGTTTTGCCGCCGACAGATGAATCCACCATCGCCAGTAAAGATGTCGGTATCTGGATGAAATCTATGCCCCGCATGAATAAGGAAGCGGCAAATCCGGTCAAATCTCCGGTCACACCGCCGCCCAGTGCTGCAAAAAGAGAGTTTCTGCCCAATTTGAGTTGACTTGCATAACCGCAAAGTGCCATGGCATTGTCGATATTTTTGGAACTTTCCCCGGCAGGAAAGACCCAATCCCAAACTTTTTTGCCGCTTTTTTCCAATACGGCACGCACCCGGGGCAGATAAGTTGCGGTATTGCTGTCGGCAGTAAGCAGAATATTTTTCTGCGGAAGTTCTTTTAAAGCGGAAACGACAGCCGCAGAATCCACCGGAGCAAAAATTATATCGTAACTGCGTTCACCCAGTTCGACCCGTACTTTTTCACAAAATTCCATTTTCAGCACCTGTTTTCTCCGACAGTGATATTTGCTCCCAGAGTCCGGAAATCACAGGCAAATCCAGGATAAGTGACTTCACAGCAGTTGCCGTCGGAAATCGAAACCGTGCCGTCAGCTTTCAGTGCCGCCACGGTCAATGCCATGGCGATCCGGTGGTCATGGTAACTTTCCACCGCCGCTCCGTGAAGTTGTCTGCCGCCGTGAATGATCATGCCATCCGGCAGTTCCTCTATTTCAGCTCCCATTTTCCGCAGTTCTTTTGTCATACAGGCGATGCGGTCACACTCTTTGAATCTTGCCTGCGGCACATTGAGCAGTCTGGTTTCCCCTTTGGCATAACACCCAATAACTGCCATCAGCGGCAGGGCATCGGGAGTGGAATTGAGATCAAACGATGCTCCGGTAAGTTCCGAAGCGGATACGATGACTTTATTTCCGGAAAAAGTAATATTGCCATTCATTTTCCCGATGTAATCAAAAACTTTTTTATCTCCCTGCAAATCGTTGAAATCAAGATTGAGTATCTCAATTCTTTTTCCGGCGATCACTCCAGCACCCAACGGGAATGCCGCTGTGGAAAAATCCGCAGGGATGACTTTGGAAAAATTTTTGTAACATTGTCTGCCGGGAATTTCAAAATGGAGCAGATCACCGGTATAATTCACTTCAATACCGCAATCTTTGAGCCATTGCAGAGTAATTTTCACATAATCAGCTTCGTTGAGAAAATCCAAATCCAGCACTGAATCATTTTCAGCCAGCGGCAGAGCCATCAGAAGTGCCGTAAGATACTGGCTGGTTGTGCCGTCAACGTGAGCTTTCCCTCCTGATAGCGGACCGGAAACCGATAAAGGAGCATAACCATTGGTGCTTTCACACTTTGCTCCGAGTGCAGTAAGAGCATCAAGTTCACCCTGCATGATCCGTTTTCTCAAAGAATCATCGCCGTCAAAAGTGATCTTTTCCCTGCCCAATGCCGCGATGGCAGTGATGATCCGCATAGTGGTTCCGGAATTGCCCAGATCCACCGGCGTTACCGGATAAGAAAATTTACCGGCTGAACCGGTTATTTTCCACACCTCTTTTTTTTCATCCGTCACTGCACCGAGAGCTTTTATCGCGGTCAAGGCACTGATGGTATCTGCCGAGTATAACGGAGCAGATATTTCGGAAACTCCATCTGCCAGAAATGCAGCGATGACTCCACGGATAGTGTGACTCTTGGAACCGGGGACTGCGATAGAGCCGCAGAGTTCATCTGCGGGGGAAACCTGCCATAACATTTTAAAACCAGCTTTCTATTCTTCTGAATTTATAAACTTTTCCTGCCGTTTTCTGCATAAGGCAAAAAGTATCCGGTAAAGATGCTCTATTTCTCCTGCACAGAAATCCCCGGTCAAATTGCGGATATTACGGATAATTTCTTCTTCTCTTTCCGGCACAAAAACCGGTTGATCATGAAGTTTTTTCCATCGGGCGATTTTATCGACCTGAACGATCCTTTCCCGTATCAATCCGGCGATCTCCCGGTCGATCCGGTCGATTTCCAGACGGGCAGAGGCGGGAGAATCCTTATCCATTTTGAACTTCAATCCTCAAGCATGACCGCTTCGATACGGCGGAGTTTTTTCATAACTTTATCAAAAGTTTCCAGAGTAAGGCTCTGCATACCGTCACACTTGGCACAGGCAGGATTATTGTGAACTTCGATTATCAATCCGTCAGCTCCGGCGGCGGCAGCAGCATATGTCAACGGCGGCACGAACTGCGAATTACCCACCGCATGACTGGGATCGACGATCACCGGCAGATGGGAGAGCTCCCGCAGCGCCGGAACAGCGGACAGATCCAGGGTGTTGCGGGTCTGTGTTTCAAAAGTGCGGATGCCCCGCTCACAGAGGATCACATTTTCATTGCCTTCACTCATGATATATTCGGCGCTCATCAGCAGCTCCTGCAGGGTACAGGACAGTCCGCGTTTGAGCAGGATGGGCTTGTCGGTTTTGCCAAGCTCCTTCAGCACCGGAACAGCGGACAGATCCAGGGTGTTGCGGGTCTGTGTTTCAAAAGTGCGGATGCC
>JAZRGW010000002.1:0-12948 GCA_045644425.1 Victivallaceae bacterium
TCATCGCCCACAAACGGCTGATATACTTGTAGAAATCATCCTCGGTCATAGTCAATAACTTATCTGATGAGAAGCTTTGATAAAACGCAATTCTTTCTTTGCGTTCTTCCATTGCCTCTTGCAAACTTTCAGGATTTTCAACCTGTCTGCATTTAAGATGTTCTATAGCAGCTGTTAATTTTATTTGATTCATAAGCCATATCAATCCCCTGAGTAATGATTTCCAACTATTTGTTATTTTGTCTTATAGCTAACTTAAGTATTTGCAAACTTACGGATTTGATCTTTTATGTCCTCGGTGAATTACTGTTTGCAGTTGTATGGCGTTACCGCTCATTTAAGCTTGCATTGCATTCAATATTTAATGTTTGCCTTGACTCAATGGGGGTTATTATATCATAACCTTTTATATCTAAACTTAACTTATTTGATTTTAGTTCAGAAAAACAAGATTTTTTACTTTGCTGATTGAAATGTGAAGAATATTGTTTCACAATATTTTTCACCGTGGCTACCCGTGCTGTTTTTTTCATTGTTACTTTTAGGCTATATGTTGATTTTTGTTAAAAAAATGTTCTAGTATGAATGAACGCCTGCAACCCTTTTTCTCGGATATAAGAACGCATCATATCATAATAAACAACTATTTTTTCTCTATATTCTTCATTAGAATAATCTTTTATTTTCAATTTAAGCTCATTTTGTAATCTTTTTATGTCAATGAACCTACCATGAGAAAGCCACTTTTTGTGATCACCTAACATCTTTGCAATATCTTCTGCACGCTCTTGCTTTTTCTTTTTAGTAACCTTTTCTTGGTTGGTTTCCGTTATATCCCAATTTTTAAATTTGTATTCAACAAGCCATTTCTTTAATAGATCGACAGTTAAATCACAAGCTTGTTCATAACTACTTAACTGAGCTAGATCAAGATCTTTTAAAATTAAAAATTCAGCTTGGGTTAATGTGTTGTTTTTAGCTTTTTCAATAAACTCATCAACCTTTTGCAAATATCCGCGAACAGGGACCCAGCGTTCATTAGCATTGCAAACTTGTGGATCAATCGGTCCCATAGCAGATCCATAGTCCATATATATATCATCTCCAGATAATGCAAGAACTGTACCCGCAGACATTGCTTGATCAGGAATGATAAAATCAACTTTTTTGTAATGATATCTCAAAATATTAACAATACGTTCAACCGTTTCAACACTACCTCCATTTGTTGTAAGCATAAATAGCAAACTGTCTCGTTTCGTTGGCTCCTTTTTTAAAGTCTCAATTACAGTTTTCAGATCTCCGTCTAGACCAAAATATATAGAACCATAATAGAACAGCAAATCTGAGTTAAATTCACTCTCAATATTTAGTAGTTCAGAAGTTAATAACTCTTTAGTTTTCTCTCCGAGATAAAATGCCATATATACCTCCTAGTAATATAACATATTGTCAATGCTTTTACCGTTTTTCAGGCACGACTTCGAGCCAGTAGTTGTTTGGGTCGGTTACGAAGTAGATACCCATTTCTTCGTTTTCGTAACAAATGCAGCCCATTTCGGAGTGGCGTTTGTGGGCTCCTTCGTAATCATCAACCTTGAAAGCCAAGTGAAATTCATTGTCGCCGAGATCGTAGGGACGATCCATTTCACGCAGCCAGGTGAGTTCGAGTTGGTGGGTTGAATTGCCGTCTTCCAGATAAACGATGATAAAGCTGCCGTCTTTAGCGTTGATACGGCGCACTTCGTGCATATCAAAAGCATCCTGATAAAATTTGATGCTCTTGTCAAGATCAAAAACATTAAGATTGTTGTGAACCATCCGGAATTTCATAGTATCGTTCTCCTAGTTAAATATGTTCTCAACAAAACATAATACCGTAATGGTGTAAATGCAAATCCTGAAAGTTTTTTCTTGCTGATATTTGACTTCTTTTTTTCTTCGGTGCTATGTTTTGAACAGACCAAACGCAGAGGATGAACAAATGCTTAATTTCAAACAGCAGGATTACGGCACTGATTGTGCGTGGGACATCGTTATCGGATGTTCCAAGTGTGCCCCTGCCTGTAAATATTGTCATGTTCTGCGATGCAAAACGAAGTACCCGGAAGTTCAATTTCATGCAGAGAAACTCGAATCACCGCTCTATGCCGTGATACCTTTGCTTATCAATGTTGCTCCCAATGGAGATTTGTTTCATCCAGAAATCAATAAAAAGCAGATTTTCAAGATTTTTGATGTCATAAAACAAACTCCGCAGGACCAGTATCTTATTCTCACCCGCCGTCCGCAGCGGATCAATAAGCTCAAATTACATATTCCAGATAATGTCTGGCTCGGCGTTTTGATTGCCGATAAAAATGAATGGAGTTTGTTTAATGAGCTGAAAAGCATTACTGCCACAACAAAAGTAGTGGCATTGGCTCCGGCGACCAATCATTACAATCAAAATATGCCGTTTGAAGGTATCTCATGGGTGATAATTGCTCCTGATAACCGAACAATAACTGCCCGTCAAAAAGAACAGTGATGGGCAGTTATACGTAATTACTTTGCTCGGACTTTAGATTAGTCTATATATCATTTACTCCGCCAAAAATCAAGCCTTACTCCGCCAAATTTTTGGCGGAGTAAGGCTGATACATTATTAAGTTTTTAATTACTGAAAGAGTGGCAGTCACGATATTCTTTGGGAGTCATGCCATGCTTTTGATAAAATTTCTTATGAAATGCGGTTGTCCCGGAAAAATTGATTTCCTGAACGATCTTTTGTATCGGCAAATCAGTTTCACGCAAAAGTCTGGCAGCAGTTTCAATTTTCAAATTTAAAATGTACTGCACTGGAGAAACATGAAAAATAGTTTTCCATTTTCTGAAAAATGATGCCCGGGAAAAACCATTATTCCTGGCAACTGCATCCAAATCTATTTCTTCGGTAAAATGTACCTGCAACCAAATGGAAATATTTCGGAGTTTTTCTGTTTCACTGCGGCTGCCTGATTTCAATAAATTGGAGTAAAGTACTTCCCGATACAACTGAAAACATATCCAATCAAGTTTATCTGCCACACCGCGGGTGTACAAATGCAAACACAATTGTCGGAATTCATTTATCAAGTGTTCTATTTCAGGGGTCATATTGAAAGAAATACTATTCAAATCAGAATACAATCCGAGTTCCCGCAATTTTTCAATTGATTCAGCCGGCCATCCGAATGCGATAGAATCCCGTGGAAGATCGTCATAAAAGCGATGTTCTCCACCAGGTTTTTTCCAAACCATATTGGGAAAACTTTCTTTTATCTGTATTCCATTGATTATATCTTCGCAAATCGTTTTTTTCTCTCCGAGTCTGATGGTAATTTCCAGAGTATCATCCGGAGTTGTCCGTTGTTTTATTTTCGCAGGTTGCTTGCGACAGAAATAAAGCATATTGACCCGAAATTGAAAATTTCCGATCCTTGGAACTTTTTCAATATCTTTGTTGATCCACTCCATTGTATTCTCCTTTTGGAACTGCCTCTTTAGATAATTTATCTTCAATTACTATATTTTTCAAGCGTTTTTCCTTGATAATCATCGATAATGATACTATTTAACTATATCAATTGATACTTTTCAATCTTTTCAAAAACAGCGTTATGAGGTATATTTAGAATATGTACGAGTTTTGGTGAGCAAATTAAAAATTATTCAGGAGACATTCACTATGAGTTTTATGTTCAAACCTTATCCGTTTACTGATCCGGTTGCAGTCAATCATATTCAGCTGCCGTCTGATTTACGCAATTCTCCGGTAGCCGGTAATGCCGCTGTTGCCAAAAAGCTTTTAGCAAACAATCCCAAATTGATTTTGCTCGATGGATATGTCGGAGCAGATTTCAACAGCCTTATCAATAATATCCGTGAATTATTACCCGATAAAAAAATTGAATTGGTAAGTTTTGCAGAAGCTTATCGTTCATCAGAAGAATTGGAAAACGCATTGACCGATTCTTTGCCGGAAGACCGTGTTATCGATCCGATTTTGCTTTTTGGAAAAAGTCACCATGTTGACACCTCTTCTCTGGTCGATTCTGCGAAACTTTCAGCGTTATCCGGAAAAGTGCATTCATTGAAACAGAGTGCCGATTTGGTAATTCTCTACGGTCAGGCTGCTGCCTTGCCGGAATTGTGCAAAGTGGCTGATGTCAGTGCTTTTCTGGATGTCACCCCGATGAATACCGTTCTTCGGGTGAATGCCCGCCGTTGCGGAGCTTTGGGCGATGCCAGGGAACGCACGTTGCGTTATCTCTGGCGGCGGCTTTATTACTTTGATTATGAAATTATGATGCTTCACCGCAAAGAGTTAATTGATTCCGGACGGATCAATTACTATATTGACAGCAATCAGGAAGAAAATCTGAAACTTATTGCCTTGGAAGATTTGAAAAAAGTTTTCTCCATCCAATTGAAATCACCTTTCCGCTGTACTCCGGTTTATCTGGAAGGTGTCTGGGGAGGACAATTTGTCAAACAGTTGCGTAATTTACCGGAAGATATGCGTAACTGTGCATGGGTTTTCGATATGATCCCCAATGAGGTCAGTCTTCAGATCAAAGTCGGCGGAACAACTTTCAATATCCCGTTTTCAACCTTTTTCAAAGCTACCGGTAAAGAACTTATGGGTGAAGAAAGTGTTAGCCGTTTCGGATACATCTTCCCGATCCGTTTCAATTATGATGATACTTACGGCGGTAACGGCAATATGTCCATTCAGGTTCATCCGCCGCAAAAGTACAATCAGGAAAACTTCGGTGAACCATTTCAGCAGGATGAGAGTTATTACTGCGTAAAAACTGCCGGAAGTAAAACCTATCAGGGATTTCAGGATGATTGCGACATTGAAGAATTTTTCCGTTGCATTGATAAGGCGGAAAAAGAATATATCCCGTTTGATTATGACAAATATGTGAATAGTTTCCCCTCTGAACAGGGCGATCAGTATTTATTGCCCGGTGGAACCATCCACGCTTCAGGAAGAAATCAGGTCATTTTGGAAATCGGTTCATATACCATCGGCAGCTATACATTCAAACTTTACGATTATCTCCGTAAAGACCTTGACGGTACTCCGCGTCCGATCCACTCCATTCATGGCAAAAACGTTCTTGCCACCGACCGCCGCAGATCAAAAATTGATGGCTGGCTGCGTCCCAAACCTCAAACGATCCGGGAGGGTGATGGCTGGAAAGAAGAAATTGTCGGTGAATGTGATTTGATCTATTTCAGCTTGCGGAGATTGAGTTTTGATCACAATATTTCTGACTGTACCAACGGTAAATTCCATGTTTTGACGTTGGTGGAAGGTGATGAAGTCTTGGTTTATTCCAAAGCAAATCCGGAATGCTGCTTCCATCAGAAATTTATGGATATAGTGGTTGTTCCCGCCTCAATGGGTGAGTATGGTATTATCAATTTGGGAAAAACTCCATGCAAAGTCCACAAAACACTGCTGAAATAATTCTGACACTGGATATCGGCGGAACTTTCATCAAATCTGCCATTTTCAGTGACGGCAAACTTATCCGTAAACTGCCGCAAGAGCCGAGTTGTGCCAACGGCAGTAGAGCGGAAATTGCGGCGGCAATTACAAATGTGATCACGCAAGCCGGAGAAATCAACCAGCTTGCCGTATCCATTCCCGGACCATTAGATTACCGTAATGGAATTTTCCTTGCAGAACACAAATTTGCATCGGTCAAAGGATGTCATTTTTCAGAATTTGCCGGAGATATCCCCACGTGTTTTATACACGATGCCAATGCTTTCCTTTTAGGAGAATTAAGTCACGGAGCAGCCAGAGGTTTTCTGCGAACCGGCGGTATCACTCTTGGTACAGGATTGGGTGCTGCATTTGCCATAGGCAGTGATTTGCAAAATGATTCAGACGGGACACCTGCTGAAAGTGTCAAATTATGGAACAAACCGTTTCTTAATGGCACAGCTGAAGATTATATTTCCGCAAGAGCATTGCTGAAAAACTTTCCCGGTATGAGCGGTAAAGACGTTGCTGCTGCCGCAATAAATGGAAATATCCGGGCAAAAGCCGTATGGCAGGAATTCAGCAAAAAACTTTATCTGTTGTTGCGGGAATGGAAAAAACAATTGAATACCGAAGTCATTATTATTGGCGGACAGTTAAGCAAAGGACTTTTTCTCGGAGAAAGTATTCCGGCTGATTTGAATATCCGTTTTTCTGCATTGGGAGAGGATGCCGCTTTGTGGGGAGCATATGAATATGCAAAAAAATCAAAACTTCCAGAAAGTATTTCCGAAGCACAAATCCGCAGAGCTGTGATTTTGCCGGAAAATCCGGTTTTGTATCAACAATTTTTGAAACGTGCAGAATGCGGTGAAGATCTGGTAATTGGTGTATTTGGCGGATCTATAACTGCCGGTGCCGCTTGTGCCGAACCTGAAAAACGGTATCACGGAATAGTGTTGGATTATTTGAAAAAACGTTATCCCAAAAGTAATTTTACTCTTGTCAATGCGGGCATTGGAGCCACAGACTCAATTTACGGGGCATTTCGGGTAAAATCACATTTGTTGAAACGCAAACCTGATTTGGTTATCCTTGATTTCGCAGTAAATGATACCGATGATTCTTTCTGGGCACAGAGTTACGAAGGAGTGGTGCGACAAATCCTTGCATATGGCACTCCGATCATTCAACTTTCCATGACTCATAATCATCAATGCAATTGCCAGCGTTTTCAGGAAGTTATCGGGCGTCATTACAGTCTTGCTATGGCATCTTACCGCGATGCGGTAATGCCTGAATTGATGAGCGGTAAATTTCATTGGGAGAATTTAAGTCCTGATGCAGTTCACCCTAATTCAGAAGGACATACGTTTGCCGGTAAATTATTGTGTGCGTTATTGAAAAAAATTCCACTTGCATCCGATGAAAGAAAATATACGTTGCCTGAAAAATTGATTTCGGATGAATTTGAATATACCTTTCTGCTTGAAAAAGACTCATTTCATCCGGAAGATAATTGCACTTGGCAGGAAACAGATGGATCCCGAGGCAACTGGTTTGCCCGCCGTTGGTTCGCGTCAACGCCGGGCAGTTCGATGAGTTTTTCTTTTGAAGGTCAAACACTGTGGATATCTTTTCTGGGATTGTCGAAAAATGCGGGAAGGATTTCTGTCAAAGTGGATCAAAGAGAAACGGTTATGATTGATGGACATTTTCCGCACAATTGGTCTGATCCCAAAGTGTTATGGTCTCAGGCGTTTTCCGGGTTATCCAAGGGCAAACATCGGGCTGTGATTACATTGTTGGATGAGCATCATCCGGATGGTGGAAATGAATTTTACTTCTGTGCTGCAGCAGGCACATTACATGAGGATTGAACAATGAGCAATTTTACCATTGGGGCAATGTATTGGATAAATCCAAAATATTCTCTTGATGATTTCCGGAAAGATATGCGGAATATACAGGAGAATAAGATAACTCTGCTCCGGATAAATATTGTGTGGGAATATGTTGAGGTGGCAAGAGAGAAGTTTGACTTTTCTTTATACGACACCTTTTTTCAGGCTGCAGAAGAAGCCGGAATCAGTGTAATGGCAACCTTTATCCACTATTTGCCGATTCATTACCTGATTGAACAAAAAGAAAATGGGAACAGTGATTTTCATCGTCGTTATCCATGCCTTGACCGTCCGGAAATCCGTCAGTGGACAGAGCGTTATTTGACAGAAACAGTGTGCCGTTATAAAGATTCACCTGCTTTGAAAATCTGGAACCTTTGCAATGAGCCAAGCGATTATCTGTGTAAATGTCCACATTCTTTGGAAAAGTTTGCTTGTTGGTTAAAGCGTAAATATCCACGCTATGAAAATTTGCAGGAGGCTTGGGCGGGTGAGTATGGCATATTCAAACCTTTGCTGCCATCATCTGTGAATGAATTAACCGGGCAATGGATTGCAGAGTGTCTGAGTTTGCCATTGAAAGGTAAAGATGCCCCGATGCAATTGGATTGGCGGGAATTTCAAACTGCCAACGCCGCAGAACATATGGCTTTCCTCGCTTCTGTTGTACGCAAATATGATACCATACATGACCTGCATACCAATCCATGCACTACTGTATCCAATCCCCAATACTCATCTATTTCACCGTGGCAAATGGCAAAGCCGCTGAATAGTTTCAGCGGTTCGATCCATCCTCATGAAATGCTCAAACCTCTGGAAAGTGATTCGGATAAATATCCGCAAGCTTTGCTTTCTGTCATAGATTTGATCCGTTCGTGGAGCGATGGCAAAGAAGCATGGATCGGAGAGTATCAAGCCGGTTCCACATTCAATAAAAATAATGCTTATACCCCACGGGGTACTGACATATCTGCCATGCTTTATCACTCCCTGGCAAGAGGAATGAAAGGGCTGATTTTTTGGGAATGGCAGGCATGGCGGGCTGGCATTTTTGAACCGGGAGAATTCAGTTTGCGTAATCCATCCGATGGAGGTCCCACGGAAAGATCAAAAGCTGTAGAAAAATTTGGAGAATTTCTGGAAGCACACAAAAATTATCTTGCAGAATTGACTCCGGTTGAACCGCAGATCGCAATTTTTCACTCGATGGGTGAATTCGCAATGGAAGAGTTGTTGCTAAGCACATTCCGTACCGTGCCGTATTTACAGCATTACGATGCGGCATATGCTGTCCATCAGACGTTGGCAAAAGCAGGAATTTCGGCTGACTTCGTTACGGAATCTCAATTCGATTCCGGAGTGTTGAGTAAATACAAAGTCCTCATCCTGCCGCATGTCAGGATAATCACGCCTGAAACCGCAGAGGTAATCCGGGAATTTGTCCGTAATGGCGGTGCAGTTTGGGCTGACGGCAGATGCGGACTATTTGATAAACATCTGTTTTTACGCGATACAGTTCCCTGTAACAAATTGGATGAACTTTTCGGCTGCCGGGAAATTGATGAAGTTGCTCCCAGAGAAAGTGATCAACTGATTTTGAAAGATGGTTCAACTTTGAAACCCTGTCGGGAGGTGCAACGCTTCAAAGTATATGAGAGTGCAGAAGTTTTGGCTGAATGCAATGGTTATCCAGCTGCAGTACGAAATCATTACGGAACAGGTGTTGCTGAATTGTGGGGTACTTACCTGACCGTAAATCCGGAAACAGATCTTTCTGAATTGATTCCGGATTTTGCTGTTTCCAACAACGTTACTGTTCCAGTTTCTATTGAAGTCGGCGACGATATCATTGTGTCAGCAGTCCGAAGTAACGATATTCTTTTTGCGGTATTCACCTCTCTTTCAAACGAAACACAGCAGGTAATTGCCCATTTTTCCGGCAAACCGATTGCGGTATTGAATGATATTCCGGTGACTCTGAAAGACGGCATTTTGAAATTTTCCATTGCTCCAATGGAGACAATGGCGGTATTTGTAAAAAATATACCTGATAGTGACAACTGAAGTGATGATATTGATTTCAAGTGTAATGCAAGGAGGAAAAATGAAACTTAAACTATTGGTGTTGGGATTGGCATTGCCGTTGATTCCGTTGTTTGCAGAAGATGCTCTGCAACTGCAGATAATCCATTCTCAAAATCTTGTTCAAAATGCTGATTTCAGTCAGTTGAAAGACAACCAACTGCCGGCAAATTGGTATTTTGACAACTGTTCAAAATCGCCTCATTTCAAAACGACGGTGGTCAATGATCCATCCGGTAATTATCTGGCGGTTAATACAGAATGGAATAAATTCGGTTACTGGCTGCAGAATATCCCGGTAAAAGAAGGTGTTTATTATTATGTTTCCTGTGAAGTGCAGAGTGATAATCCGGCAGTAGCCCTCTGGCTGATGGCCAATGCAAAGAAAACTACAACTGTAAAATCACCGGGGAATATCCGCTATTTTATTTCGATGGCTACCCGGCACGGCGAAGACAGAAGGCAACTTCTGAAAGATTTTATTGATGAAAATCTCATTCCGACATTGAGTCCGACTCAATGGTATCGGATCAGTCAGGAGGTCATCTTTCCTCTTGATCGCGGAATTGAAGTTTGTGCAATGCGGTTCGGCATCTATGCCGGTTATGCCGGTCAGGGGCGTTTCCGCAATCCGGTTTTCCGTGAAGCAAAAGCTGAATTAAAAGTGGAAGTTGCCGGAACCGGCTGGCAGGAAATATATATAAAAGGAGCGCAACCGGAGAGAGTACAAGTAAATCCGGATTCAGAAAAACAATCATTCGTATTTATTCTGCCTCGTGCCAAACATATTTATCAAGTGGTATTATCCGGAAAAGATGGAAAAAAAGTAACCCGGGAGATTGCAAATGAATAAGTTGACAATATGTATTCTGTTTTGTATACTCAATATGGTTTGCCTTGCCGGTAATCCCGTATTGGAGATTTCTGAATTCGGCAAAAATTCACCTGTAACTGTTAATTTGAATGGTTCTTTACAAAACATCAACGGGGATAATTGGAGTTGTGTTGTACGCAAAGTTTCCGGAAACATTCCATATTGGAATCTATCTTTTACAAGTCCCAGTCATGATCAACCGGTGAGATTACAACTGAAATTTTCTGTTCCGGTAAACTTTACTGCCCAACGTTTGTGGGATGGTGATTTGGAATACACTATCAATCAACTGCCATTTGAGCGGACTAATTATCTGGATGCGTTCCCTCTGATTACGGTTGAAAACGGTCAATCCGGTCAGGCTCTGGGATTTGCTCCGCAAAATATTTTAAGCGGCTTCAGCCGGATGTTTGATGGAAAAATGCTTTCAGTTACCACCCGTATCGTGGTGGATGATCGCCGTACCCAGGTTATTGATATAGTGGATTACACTTTTACTCCGGAATTCGGTTGGTGCAATGCGGTGGAAGATTATCAGAATGGATTTATCGAATGGTTTACCCTGAAAGATGATATTGATCCACGCATACACGGTGTCAGCGGCTATCATCTTGGCGGTCATTTGCAAAGACCGTTTCAACTTCATGCCCAACGGCACCATCAAATCAGTTGGGAGTGGACTTACGCTCCGTGGTATGAATCCGGAAACTGGTTCGCTGCCGGTGAAGGTTGGTCCGGTGAAAAAAATATTTATTGGGATTATTTCGGGCATAAAAAGACCAAACTGCTGACCAGAGCAGAATATCATGACGCGGTAAAACAGGAGATGCATTACGGTAATAAAGTTTCAGCAATGTTCTACTACATTCTGGTCAAGGATATTCATAATAACGTTGCTCTCAACTATCCGGATGCTGTTCAGGGATCAAGCGGTCTGCATTCCCGCCCCAGCAATGCCGGTCACACCAAAAGTGTTTTTGCTCCCGGTTCTCTGATTTTTGATTATCTGAAAAATCAGTTGCGTCAAGTTGTGGAAAATTATGAAGTTTCCGGATTTTCCTTTGATATGGCAAACAGCAGTTATCACTTTACCACTCCAAGCCAGTTGAATTATGCTGTCGGCAGATCCTGGTATAATGACGGTACGATTTTCACTTCTGATACAGTTGCTCCAATTCCCTTTGCGGATTATGTACATACCTTGAGCCGTGATGGGAAGCGTATGGGAGCAATATTCAATATGGCAGACCAGATGATTTCGCCATTTACATTTTTCCATTGTGACGGAGCAATTATGGAAGGACCACCCTCGACTAATGCCAGATTGATTATGCCATTGCGGCTTATTATGGGCCGTAAACCGGCAAGTTTCTGGCATTTGAGAACCTTACCGGTAGAAATGTGGCGTATTGCTCACGACCCGCAAAAAGTTGCAGAATTTAGACACGCATTCAATCAACTTTATTTGCTCAAATGTTACGAATTGGGGTTTGCGGCAATGAACTGGGTATCCGCATTGGATGAACTCAAACCGCATTTGTCAGCTTTACGTGCCATCAGTGAAGCGGGTTATCACCCGGTGAGTGCCATAAAAGGTGCAGATCAGTTGTGGGTCGGTCGCTTCGGCGATGACACCGGAACTATTCTGACCATCAGCAACCCGAAAAGAGAAACTCTCACCCGGACGATCAGAGTGGTCAACCGTTATCTGGGGGATGGCAAATATGCCTTTGTCGCAGTTAATGGCAAATTGACACAAAAATTTGAAAATGGTGATACTGTATTTGAAATCACGCTTGCACCTAAAGAAGTTCTGGTATTGCGTACTGTAAAAATCGGCGGCAATATTTCAGAGATTACCACGGAGTCAACTCAACAAAGTGTTATTCTTCAGGGAAATGGCAGATTTACATTCTCGCTTCCGGCAAAAGATTTTGACGGCAGGATGATTTCCGGAGCAACTGGAAAAGTATTTTCCGGCAATGCTGAAAACAGAATTTCTCTTGCGATACTTCCGTCATACCGTATTTTCGGCAATGTTGCGGCAATGGTTGACTTGATGAGTCCGGAAAATTCTCCGGCAGTGGAAGCCGGTAATGCAACTGATACGCAGATCGCCGCTGAAATGGTGGCGATGTACCGTCCGCACGTTGCTGCCAGTCTGAAATATGTTGGTAAACTCAACAACGGTGCCCCGGGATTTATGGATAGTTCACTTGCCCATCCGGATTTGGTGATAACGGCTCCCAAGCAGGGAAAAGCCGGTAAAAAAATCTGTCTCGGCACTCCTGCAGACTTCCCGGATTTCACTCCTCCGGCAAATTGGAATAGAGCATTTCTGACCATGCCTGATGCCAATACCTTGTGGATCGGTGGCAGTACTCCGGAAGAGGTGCGTCAGGCAGCATTGGTTTATTTTGATTTGCTTGACAAATATCAAATCACCAAAGTAAAGGTGAATTTTGTACGTCCGACCGGTTGGGGCGGCAGAGTAACTTTTATTCAGGGTGACGGGCAGAAATATCTGCGTCTGGTCGGTGATCCGGAGCAACAGAATAATT
>JAZRGW010000003.1:0-240961 GCA_045644425.1 Victivallaceae bacterium
TCTTCAGTTTTCAGAGTCGGTGGTATTCCGGATTCTGCAGTTATGTCATCCTGCGACAGTTCCGTTGACCAGTTGCCGCTGGCATCAGGGGCATCGAAGCCGTTGTGCATATTGCCATTTGCCCGCTCTTTGAGAATGCGGCACGTTTCGATCATTCCCTGACAATAATTCATTATCAGCGGCAAGGCTGCCGGATCTTCAGGATCGAGCGTTACGCCCTGATTGGCAGCAAGTTGAATGAATTCAGGGACGGCGTCAGCATTTTTATATTTCAAGCAACGCCGGTAGTGAATAATTGCAGCATTGTATTCCGCAGCAGGAGTAGACAGCGAGGTCATAAACTGCGCATCGTGATAAAGGATATTTACGCAAATTTCGCGCACAAAAGGGTGCAGAATACCCATGCTGATAACTCCATGCCTTGCTTGTTCAAATATACTCCGGAGACGATCCCCCAGTAATTTACACCTGAAGTGGGCTGTTTTCAAGTCCAGATCTCCGATCGGATAGGAAATTTCTGATGACAGATAGGGATGCAGTTCTTTGGGGACCCGCATCCGGAAGTACCGACGCCCTTTTCGTTCCTGACAATAACAATTCACGACACACCTCTATCGGATAGCTTAAAGGGTGGTGGGAAATTTTCCACATTGTGGGAATTTTGTGGGAATTTTGTGGGGAAAACACGATCCCACCACCAGTTTGCTGCAAGATGGAGAAATCGTCGTAAATCAGGCAATTTGAGCACAAAAAAACCGACTTTTCAGTCGGTTGTAATCAAAAATGGTGGTGGGAGATGGATTCGAACCATCGAACTCGGAGAGAGCAGATTTACAGTCTGCCGCCTTTGACCGCTCGGCAATCCCACCAATAATAAGTTTGGAGCGGGTAAGGGGGGTCGAACCCCTATAACCAGCTTGGAAGGCTGGTGCACAGCCGTTATGCCATACCCGCACTTTTATGGTACCGACGAAGGGAGTCGAACCCTTAAGCCTCGCGGCACACGGACCTGAACCGTGCGCGTCTGCCAATTCCGCCACGTCGGCATCAAACAACCCGCAACCGAATTTCTCCGGTTGTGTTATATAATATAGCTCATATTAGCTGATTGTCAAGCAGGGATATAAAATTTTTCAGCTTTTTTTGATCCGCTTTTGATTGCTATTTGTTTTTCCACCTTTCTGCGTGGCTTGGTCTGAATCTTTTTTCCTGATCATCATTCCGAAAATAACAGCTGATATCCGTTTATCTTACAATATAAAATCTATCTTTTGAGGTAATTTCAAAAGTCATTCAAAAAATGATGAAGATGGCATCGCAAAGAGCTGCAAAGGGTAGTTCGAAGCTGCTATCTGCATGATAACAGCTGAAAACGCTCCCTTTGACAGGTCGAAGCGAGGACGCTTCAGCAATTTTGAGGAGTTTTGAAATTGTCTCTTTTTATATACAAAAATATTTGCTTTTTTGCCCCATTGAGTATATAGTATTATGAACGTTGAATCTGGCAACCTGATGGAGAATATATTATGGAGATCAATCATCTGGATAAATTCAGAAATACTATTGCATCCGGCAAAACTGCCATCGGAGCGGTGATCACCCTTTCTGATTCTGCGGTTTGTGAATGTGCCGGAGATTGCGGACTGGATTTCGTATGGATAGATGCCGAACACGCTCCCCACACCCTTGACACCATCAAAAATCATGTGACTGCCTGCCGCGGCACCGGCTGCGCCCCTTTTGTACGGGTATGTGCCAATGATCCGGGAGTACTCAAACCGGTGCTGGATCTCGCTCCGGCAGGAGTGATTATCCCGATGGTCAATTCTGCCGAAGAAGCTGAAGCAGCTGTTTCTGCCTGCCGTTATCCGCCCCGGGGCATCCGCGGATGCGGAGTGCGGAGAGCCATCCGTTACGGCAAAGATGATCTTTTTGAATATCTGCGTACCTCTGAAACAGAACCTCTGGTCATCGTGCAGATCGAACACATCGACGCTGTCCGCAACCTGGATGATATTCTGAAAGTCCCCGGTATTGACTGTATCTGTATCGGTCCCTGCGACCTTTCCGGAAGCATGGGGATCCTGTGCCAGACCGAAGATGCGGAACTCAATAAAGTCATTGATGAGATCTGCCGCAAAACCAAAGCTGCCGGGAAAATGCTCGGCACCGCATCCGCCCCCCTTGCCCGTTGGCAGGAACGCGGTGTGGATTGGATCGCCATGGGCAGTGACTGGGGCTTTATGGCACAGGGATTCCGAAACATGCTTAAGGAAAGAGATGAAAAATGAAAGTCTGTTTGATTTCCGGCGGGGAAAGTTCCGTTCCGGCAGAATATTTACAGGATATCCGCAATGCAGGCATATATCTGGACTGTAAAAAATGTTCCTCTCCTGAAGACGTCGAATCTTTTGCCAAAGATGCTGATCTTATCTGGTTTTTCGGTCCCAATCCCGGATTGACCGGGGAAGTCTTAAACCGCTTATTCAGATGCAAAGCTATTTTCCGCAGCGGCAGCGGTCTCGATTCCATACCGCTGGAAACTGCTCAAAAATTGGGAATAAAAGTATTGAATACTCCGGAATCCATTTCAGAGTGTGTTGCAGAACACACCACTGCCCTGCTTCTGGCTTTTACCCGCAGAATCGCTCATTATGACCGCACGGTAAAAGCCGGCAACTGGGAGGAACCCAATGGAATGGATTGGCATATTTCCGGCCGTACTCTCGGTCTGGTCGGTTACGGAAGAATTGCCCGCAGTGTAGAAAAAATGGTTGCCGGATTCGGAGTAAAAACCATTCACTTCGATCCGTTTTCAGCAAATTCCACCGATCTTGATGAGCTGCTTGCCATTTCTGATTTTGTTTCCCTGCACTGTCCTCTTACTCCGGAAACCCGCAACCTTATTGATGTAAGACGGCTGAAACTGATGAAGAAAAATGCCATATTGATCAACACATCCCGGGGCGGCGTGATAGATGAAAACGCACTGACAGAAGCCTTGCAGAGCAACTCTATCGGCGGTGCGGCACTGGATGTGCTGTGCGAAGAACCACCGGCAAAAGATCACCCGTTATTCAAACTTGATAATGTGATTATCACCCCGCATATTGCTGCTTTTTCTGCTGATTTCGAGAAAAATTTCTGGAGTACTTCTGTGAAAAAAATCATCGATACCATCAATGAACTTTCACTCTGACCGGACTTAAAAGGGAAAATCCTCCTCTGCATCCAGTTTCACGGCTTTTTCCGGTTCGGGCTTTTCCACAAACTTCTGAGTCAAAGTACCCTTGACAGTGATCGCCTTGACCGGAACTACCGGACAAATGTGCTGACATGCTCCGCAGCCGATACAGAGTTTTTCATTGACTTCCGGTATCGAACTATTTTTATATGGAACCATAGTCAATGCCCCTACCGGACAATGTTCGGCACAAGCTCCGCAATCTTCTCCGTCAGCATACGCCACACAAAGATCGGGAGAATATACGGCAAGACCGATTCTCAACTGCTGTTTCTCTTTCAACGTCAATGGCTTCAATGCTCCGCACGGACAAACCTCCGAACACTTCGTACACTGAAAGCGGCACTCTCCTTTATTGTAGTCCAGATGCGGCTGCATAAATCCCCTCAAGCCGTATTGGGTCACTGATGGCGTCAATACATTGCCGCGGCAGGCACTTATACACAGACCGCAACCGAGACAAAGTGAAGTAAAACGGTCAAAATCCAATGCCCCCGGCGGCATGACTGCATCTTCCGGCTTGGCGGTACGCCGCAAAGCTATCCCCGCCGCCAGACCTCCGGCAAGTGCAGAAGTACCGGCGATGAACTCCCGTCTTCCGGGCAATTCCGGTTCTTTATTGACGGAATAACCGAATTTCAGAGCATCAAATTTACATTTATTCAGGCAATTCATGCACATTACGCAATCTTCATTATTCACGAATTTGCCTTTGGCATCGATACAACCGGCTTTGCAAACCGCTTCGCAACTCCCGCATGAAACACATTTTTCCGGATCGATTTTCACCTTGTAAAGAGCGAAACGGGAAAATATTCCCAACACCGTCCCCACCGGACAAAGTGTATTGCAGTAGATCCGTCCTTTCCATCTGACCAATATCAGCAGAATGAAGAAAATCAGCCACGATACGATCATGGTGAGCATTGCCGGATTGGAAGTGGTTCTGGAAATTCCGGATAAATAAGCCGCTTCACGGAAAGCGTAGTTGACGATCTGCACAAAATTGGCTGACGGCATCAGAATCGTCCACGGGATCATAACTCCGGCAACCACCATGGCGGTCCCGAAAATAAATACCGGATATTTCACCATGCGGGTACGGCGGTTGAAGCGGTATTTACGGGGAAAAACCGAAAAAATATCCTGCAAAATACCAAGTGGACAGATCACCGAACAGTAAATTCTGCCGATCAGCAGCGTCACAATAGTTATGGAAACAACTGCAAATACTGCACCAAGCGAAATTTCTGCCAGAATTTCCAGAAAACTTGAACCGTATTGTGCCGTAAAAAATCCGGTCAGATCCGGCACAAACCACGCTGCACACCACGCTCCGGCAAAAACGATTCCAGCCGGAATTATCCGGAGAATGCGGAAGATATTTACCGTTTTTTTCATATTTCAATCAACCTTTTTTGCTTTTGAGGTCGATCCGTTTGATATTCAGCGATTTCAAATCAGTCGTCCCCAGACCGAGAGCTTTGGCGGCAGCAATGTGACCGACAGCACGCAAAGGCACATTGAGCATTCTTGCTCCGGCAGTATCCAGAGCCACCATATCCTTACCGCCCATCTGGTAACGCAGAAGTTTCACATCGCTCTGATCCACCCCCCGGGGACCACGGCTGACGATTACCCGGTAGGCATCCACGATATTCAGATCCGGCAGACGGAATGAACAACAGTCAGCAATACACTGATTCAAACCGTGTTTATGGAAATGACGGTGATACTCTTTGGAAACAGTTCCCATCAGGTTTTTCATACAGCAGGTAAGTTTTGCCCCGCCATGCACTTTCAACACCGGCACATTGATAAAAACGTCACATTTACGCACCAGATTGTGATTGACCATTTTTTTCAGCGTCTTGCCGCGGGGGACGGCAACTTCACTGTAATTATCCGCCAGATATTTTTTATCCCGTGAAGTGTCACCACCGATGACGACCGCTCCGGCGTTCCGGGCGGCTTCTGCGATTTTACTGGTTTTATAGGTGTCTGCCCAGAAATTGCAGGTGGTATCAAAAACATACACTTCTGATGCACCGGCTTTTTTACAGTGACGGATGATCGCCGCCACCAGTTCCGGATTGGTATTCGCCCCCATTTCCGGCGGTTGGTTCCAGGCAATATTGGGTTTGATCAGCACGCTCTGACCGGGTTTTACATATTTTTCCATGCCTCCGAGATTTTTGATAAGTTCCTCAAACATCTCTGCAGCTTCACCATTTCTGACCACCACGATATCCGGATATCCATCGTTTTTTCCGGCCGGAACTTTTTCTGCAGCCTCAAGAGAAGGAAGCAATCCGGATGCCGCACTCAACGCTGCCAATGCACTGCTTTTTTTCAGAAAATCACGTCTATCCATACCTTCTTTTCCTTATAGTTTATAGGTTATTCAATATCCTGATAGATCATCCGGTTCGGATCGGATTTTTTCTCACGCAAGGCATAAAAGATCAAAGTCGCTTCAAAAAGGATGTAAGTCGGCACAGCCAGGAGCAGCTGACTGAAAATATCCGGCGGGGAAAATATTGCCGCCAGAATAAATATCGCCACGATCACATGTGCCCTTTTGGATTTGACCATCTCCGGTTTGATGATCCCGGTGGTCAGCAATCCCAGTAAAATTACCGGGAACTGAAACATCGCCATTGCCGCAAGGATTATCACCATGATCAGTGAAACAAATTCCCCTATCCCGATGACCGGTTCCAGAGAATAGCCGGCAAACGACATGGAAAAAGTTATCATCGCCGGTAAAATGAAAAATATCGCCACTGCCGCTCCACCCAGAGCCAGAAAAAACATGAGAAATACCGGAATCGCAAGTTTTTTTCTTTCATCTGCAGTCAACCCCGGAGCAATAAATCCCCAGACCCAGCCGATAATAAATGGTACAGATGCCGTCAATGCCAGAATCAACGTGATTTTCAGCAGGGTGAAAAAAGGTTCCATTATGGTAAAATAGTGGAGCTTGAACCCTTCCGGGGCAGCATAGGTCAGAATAAGCTGCAGTATGTCGCCGGAAAAATACCATGCCGGAATGCAGAAAAGCAGAAAACAGCCTGCGGATTTCAAAAGAACATTACGCAGAGCTTCAAGATGATCTAAAAAATTTGTACCTTTTTCCGGATCCGTCAACGTTGAAGGTTCCACTTATTTCTGAACCTCATCTTCTGCTGCCTTGACACTTTTTACAGCATTGTCATCAGCTGCCGCCTCATCTTCGGCAGCTTTGACTTCGTTGATGATATCCTCTTTGGCTTTTTTGAATTCATAGCTGGCACGACCCAGTGAACGGGCCAATTCCGGAATCTTTTTTGCTCCGAAAAGCACCAGTATAATGATGACAATGACCAAAATTTCAGATGTACTCAAACCCATAACTTTTTTCTCCGTGGTTTCAATTTGTTACAATGACTTACAGTACATCTTTCCCCACTTTTTTACAAGTGGATTTTTCAACTATTTTGATTATTTTCCAATTCCCGCAGGATCATCTCTGCCGGAGTGAGATACTTTTTTTCCTGATTGCAGCTCAAACAGCAGACCACCATATTGCCCCGGGTGCTGCGACCACCGCGGGAAAGCGGCACGATATGATCCAAAGTCAATTCATCTGCCGGAAATTTCTCTTTGCAGTAATAACATATCCCTTTGCGGAAAAGTTCCTGAAAATATGCCGTCTTCCGCAGTTCCCGGGCTTTGGCTCTTTCCCTTTTTACATGGGCATCATCTTTATTGATCTCGATCCAGTCATCCATGAATCTGAACCTTTGCATCCAGCACCCGGCGGATCTCTTTGAGTACGACCGGCAGACGGTGGGGTTTGGGGAGAAAGCCGCATGCCCCCTGCTCCAGCAGATCAGCGACCTCATCCTCGGAAACAAAACCGCTGGAAAGCAATACTTTCACTTCCGGATCGATATTTTTCAACTGAATAAAGGTCTGATGTCCCCCGGCTTTGGGCATGATCATATCCAGAAGTACGAGATCTATCTCCGAAGGATTTGAACGGTAGATTTCCACGGCATCCAAACCGTTTTCCGCCAAAAGTACCGAATACCCCAATTCACTGAGTGCATCGATAAGAAAATCCCAGATCGTCTCATGATCGTCAACGATCAGAATCGTTTCACTGCCCCGCGGCAAACTGTTTTCCATTATTCAAATTCCCAACTGTAAATAATATTCCTGTTTTCACAATATTATACACAAAAACAGCCTGAAACGCAAATCTTTTTTGAACAAAAATCAATTTTTTTTCAAAAAAACTCATTCCGGAATAATTTCCACTATTTTTTTCAATTTTAAAGCATAAATTTTACAGCTGATATTTTTTTCTTCAATACCCAGTAAAACAGCAAGACTCTCACGGTATTTTTCCAACTGTCCGGAGTAGATAGAGCAATCTTTGACCGATTTGAAATTGTCGCTTTTGTAATCGGCGATTTCGGCATGAGTGATCTTTCCCCCATCCCGGAAAATCACCACGCGGTCAAAAGCTCCGGGAGTAATACTCCCATCTTTTCCCCGCAGGATGAAACGTTTTTCCTGCCACACTTCCACGTCACCTCCGGGATGTTTCAGGACATCCCGGATCGGGGAAGATTTTTCCATGGCTGAAATAAATATTTTCTGAGCTTCCACAGATGCCCCTGCAGAAAATTCTGCGGCATCAAAATCTTCACCGATGAATCCGATCCGGCTGAAAATATCATGTACTTCAGTACCGGTATCTTTGGCACTGAATCCGGAAAAACGGCGTTCCGCAGACGGAATAAAAATTTCATCTTTGCCATCTGATGCCCGCACGACCGGATCATTTTCCGGCACATTTACTGCCGGCAGTACCACCGGATGTGATACTGTTTTTCCGGCAAAAGGAACTTCAGAATACCAGTGACGGTTTCCGCGTGAAAAAGTAACTTTTACCGGCAAATCACTGCTTCCCGGAATATTAAACTCCTTATCCCATTCAAAATCGGCATTGCACACTCCATACACAGAAAGCCTTTCCTGAAGCAGTTTATCCGGAGCCAGTGTACTTGAAGTGCCGCTGCATGACAAAAGCATGTAAAGTGCCCGTTTAGCACGGGTCATTGCCACATATAAATTACAACATTTTTCAAAGTTTTTCGAGAACTTTTCCTCAATATTTTTTGCGGCAAACGGTTGGATCAATTCACTGATCACATCCACCGGCTGATACGCCACCCATGCCGGATGCTGCAAATAACAACTCTCATCATCCGGATCATAATGAACCACCGGAGCATCCGGAGTCAATTTGGTATGATTGCCTTTCCGGTTTCCGGTCTGGGGCAGAAATACCATATCGAATTCCAGCCCTTTGGATTTATGATAAGTCATTATCTGAATGGTATTATTGACCGATCTGCCGGTTTCGCCGTATTTATCGAGCTGCTGCAGAAATTCTTCGGGAGTACCACTGAAATTTTCTGCCGCCCGGCAAAGAACATCCATTGTCGAATTATCCGCTTCACTGCACTCTGTGCCGAATGCAGCACTGAATCCGGCAGTAAATCCGGATAATTTACCGTAAAAAAGTGCTTCCGCCGCCGCTTCCGGCAGGGATACGGATTTATTCCAATTCAATTTTTCAGCAAGAAATCCGGATGTGACGATTTTTTCACCTCCACCGGGATCAATCACTGTCAACATCTCAAGGAATTTTGCCGATTCACCATCCCCCGGGTGCAATGCCAGAGTCAACAACGCTTTGAAAACATTGTATACCATGCTTTCTGAAACCGAGATCCTGCCATCGATCGAAACCGGAACCGTGGTCAAATCCCGCAATGCAGCTGCTGTTTTACGGGCAAATTTATTATCCTGAACCAGAATACCGACCGTCATATCACGCTCAAAAGGCTGAACATCTTTTACTATCTGCATGATGATCTTTGCTTTGGCGGCAATGGTATCGCCCTCATCCGGATTTTGCGGCACTTCAAAAACCGCAGCATGACCGCTCAACTCCTCTCTGGCAGTCCGGTGTATGCGGTAATCCATTTTTCCCAGTACTTCGGCAAATCCGGGCATATTTCCGGAATACGGAGCAAAAACCGCATTGACCGTATCCAGAACAGTCTGGGATGAACGGTAAGAGAGGTTCAAGGAATCCACCGGATCATACCCTGCTGAATTCCCAAGGATCTTCAATTTATTTGCCACAAAATTGAAAAGTTCGGGATTACCGCCGCGCCACTGATAAATGGATTGTTTCAAATCTCCCACACAGAAAAATGAACGGAATCTTTCGCCCTGATTGCCGGTACTGAAAATCTCACTGAAAAGCGGGTCGAGTGCCAGCATCTGGGCATCACTGGTATCCTGAAATTCATCAAGCATATAGTGATCAAAACGGGCATCCAGACGCATTTCCAGAGAATGGTCTGCCGGTCCGAGCAGAGCCTGACGTGAATCCGGATCCATCGCCAGAAGCATCGCCGGCAGATCGGCAAAAGTCAATTTGCCGGTATTGCGTACCGAAGTTGAATAAACCGAATCAAATTTACAGATAAGTTCAAAAACCGCCAGCGTTTTGCGTCGGGCCTGATATGCCGCCAACGCCCGGATATGCCGCATGGATCTGCGGAGCAATCCCGGAAGTCCCTCCGGCAATGAAATTACATACCCCAGCGGATCAGTATCGTCTGCATCACACCATACGGTATCCGGATTTTTCTTATTCAGTGCATCAAGCAATGCTTTAACATCATCACTCAAGCGGTGAAAGAAATATCCGGCAACACTCTTTTCCAACGCTTCGGCAAGAGCATTGAGCCTTTTACCCAAAGTTGCCACGCTCCGGCTGTTGGATCCGGGTACGGCAAGAACTTCGATATTCAACGCAAATTCCCGCAGCTGTACGACCATATCACGGCACTCATCCGGATTCATGACATCCACAGCCGGTATCGTAAAAACCGGCAATGCGATCTGGGGAATAGTTTTATCCGGAGCCACTTCGATATTATGCTGAAAATAGGTGTAAATTGAGTTGATCAGCGAAACCAGTGAAGCGTAGATCTCACCGGTTTCGGAATTATCGGCATCTTTGATCAATTCCCGCAAAGTATCCTGTTCTTCACTGTTTTCCAGAGATTTCAGCCATTTACGCAGAGTACGGTGGCGGTAACGGTCATCATTTTCATCAATGAGAGATATTTCGCCCCATATACCGAATTCCGGAGCAAAACTCTGCATGATCCGCATGAAAAAACTGTCGATGGTACTTATCTGCAATTCGTTGCTGCGGGAACCGACCATCTGCCGGAGCAATGCCGGCAAATCACCTGCCGGATAACGGCGGCAGAAATTTTCCGCTTTACCCGGATTTTTTATCATATCACAAATGCGGCTGATGATCCGGTCAAAAATCTCACCGGCGGCTTTTTTAGTGAATGTGACCGCCATTATGGATTCCGGCGACACGCCGTATTCCAGCAGCTGAATGAAACGTGAAGCCAGAGAATAGGTCTTTCCCGTACCGGCTGATGCGGTAATGAGATTGAAACTTTTAAATCCGTTGAAACTTTTACAACTGACACAATCCCCGTGAAAACATTGACAACTGCCGCGGAATTTTTCCGGACAGTCACAACACCGTGTGCATCCGGCAGCACTCTTCTTTTCCGGAAGCGTTTCAAACACCCTTTCCGTTTCTGCCGGAAGAGTGGCACTTTTTTTTCTGCCGGATTTTTTACCGGCAGGCTCTTCAACATCCTCTTTAACTTCGACACCGTCATTATCCGGCACAAAATCGACCGGATAAAGTGCCTGCAGTGCATTCGGTTTCAGCCACGGGGAATTGATTTTCCGGGGTTCCATATAAAGTTTATTATGCGGAAGTTCACGGATCTCATCAATGATCCGGAGCAATTCACTCTCAGCTTCCGGCAGGATGGAACTCAATTCATCACTTTTCCAAACCACCATTGCCGAATCAGTAACACTGCGGGGAATCGTTAAATAGGCACATTCGATACGGCACTCATCTATTTCCGGCAATATATTTTTGCGGAAAAATTCATCCTTTTTCAAAAGCAGAGCGTAAAGCGGAAGCTGAAGCTTTTTGAATTTGCCGTTTTTGGAAACGTGATCAGCTACCACATTATCAACTTTGCCGGTTTTTATATCGACAATCCGGAGTGTTTTTTCTGCGGGATTGTATTCGATCCGGTCGATTTTCCCCCGGAAAACCGCCCCGTAACAGCGAAGGGAACCACCCTCACTGCCGCCGAATGGATACTCTATTTTCAATACTCCGAATCCTGAAATCTGTTCCGCAAAAAGCACATCGGCGGCGTATTCCAGACGCTGAATGATATTTCCGGTAAAAAGTTTTATCAGAAGCGGCAACTCCTCACCGTAACGGCGGTGCATTATTCTCCGGAAATTACCGACCAGTTTCTCCCGGAGCTTTTCTGCAGTTGCAAAAGTTTCACTGCCAAGTTCCTCAAAAGCAGCATGAATAAGCGTTCCGGTCAATGCCGCATCCGGTTCACAGCGGGAGTAATCAACCGGATTATTACCCAGAACTCTCGCCCAGAAAAACTCAAACGGAGAAATCAAATACTGGTCAATATCAGTAACTCTCAAAAGCAGTTTACCATCATTGTCTTTGCGGTAATCCAGAGGCAGTTTCAGTTTAAAAACGTTTCCGGCACACCCGGTTTTGCTGACTTCCACTGCTGCCGGATCGGCAAAAAGATATTGACAGCGATCCAGTAACTCATCATTACCAAGATCACCGTTAAAGAGTATACCGGAAGGTTTCAAAGTGGATTTTTCCGAATCCTGCCGCAATACGATCAGTTGTAAATCATTATCATTTCTGCCGTTCTTTGTACTGAAAAGATGGCAAACTGAACGGAGCAGCGTTTCCCGGTTGCTCCGGATGCCAAGCTCACTGCGGATTGAATCAATAAGAAACGGGGTCTGCCGGATAACATCGGGGAAAAAGCCATCATTCATACCACAGAAAATTATTTTTTTCTGCTCCAGAAACGGCATCTCAAGACGGCCTTCAAAAACCAGTGCCCCATCCGGAATGAATTGGATCAGGTTTTCATTGCCGAGATTGTGGAGAAAAATTTCCAGCAAATCAATTTTACTGACCGGATTTTCAAGTTGATCAGGCAGATTTTCCAATCCGTTGATATGGATATTGACCAAATCACACTCTGCGGAAAAAGGAATTTTATTGAAAACTTCACTTTCAATATTTTCCCTTTTGAGATAAATCGCGGTGAGAAATTTCCTCAGGAACTCCACCACACTGCTGCCGGAAAAAACTTTCTGCCAATAAAACAACCGGGAAAAAATCCGGTCGATCACGCCATGATATTTACCCCCGGATGCCAATTTACGGGCAAATTCAAAATTATCCGGAGTAAACTGCTGCTGGAAATCATCCAGCAGAGCAATGATTTTTTCCGGAGTTTCATCACCTTCCAGGGTATATAAAAGAAAATCTCTGTCACGCAACAATTCAGAAGCAGAGAAAAAGTCATCCGGATTTTTCAAATAATCCGCCGCTTTCCGGAGCAGCTGCCAGAGACGCAGAAGTTTCATCGGGATACCGGATGGGTCGGCAATCACAAGCGGTGTGCCGGAAAGATCTTTCAGCCGGGAAAACTCTCTGGCAAAATCTTTATACAATGACGGATCGGCAAGTACGATCGCACACTCTTCCGGCGAAAATACTCCGGAATCACCAGCAGCCAGCAGTGCGGCACGGCGGGCTCCGTCGACCGGATTTAAAGCAACATGTATATTTTCCTTTGTTCCCTGCCACGCCCGGCTCAACCAGAAATCCGGCAGCGGTCTGCCCCACTGGTCAAAAATATTTTCATCTTCCGGCGGATTATTTATCCACACTTCAACTTTTCCGGCGAATGCAGCATCTATGGCAGAACTTTTCTGCAGAATGATCTCCGGCAAATCAGGCAGCCCCGCCAGAATGACCTTTTCCACACCGGCAAAATATCCGGTATCTGCCGCCGCCTGACGATCACGAGATAATTGATCAGAAAATCCGGCAGCACTCAGCTCTTCAAGGAAAAAACTTTCCAGCAAAGCCAGCTCTTTACCACGGACACCAAGTTTACCAGCCGCTTCTGAAATCGAAAGATTTCCGGCATTCAACTCCTTTTGCAGCCGGGAAAAAACTCTTCCGGCACTGAATGTATCAGCCGGAAACGACCCGTTGCGGAAAATATTCTGGAAACACTCTTTTTTTTTCAGAGCCTTATCTACAACTCTACCCCAGAGAATATCTTCAGTGCAACCGGAAACGGCACCTGCAGAATTTTCCAGACCGGCATAAAGCAAGCCATGGGGTGTGGTCAATTGCGGCAGAAGCAGACCGCCGGGGAATGATTTTAAAAGTTCTTTCTGAAGATTCTGCCGGGCAATCTTTCCCGGCAAAACAACCATGATCCGGCTGAAATCCGGCATTCTTTCCGGCTTCAAAGCTGCCAGTTTGCTGGCGACTGCCGCCGGAAAGATCTCTTTGCCGCCGAGAAAGATCCTTTCTGCCATAAACCGTTTCCGTTTTTCAGCAGTTGAGTCTGCCGCCGGCTTTCACCAGCTGGATATCATTTTCTGAAAGCGGATGAGTGAAAAGAATTTCGATCTCTTTTCCGTCGGCTTTGACCAGAGTTCCTTTGACTTCACTGCCCGGAGCAAGCTGTGAGGGCAGAGAAGTGAATTTCAAAGCGTCATTTTCTTCGATCAAATTATAATCATCCGGATTTTTGAAAATCAGCGGTACGATACCGAAATTGATCAGATTGGCACGATGGATACGCTCGATCGCCAATGCAGCAACCACTTTGATACCCAGATACATGGGACAGATCGCAGCATGTTCGCGGCTTGAACCCTGACCGTAGCTGTCACGGCCGATGATCACGCCATGTTTTCCGGCATCCCGGATGGCGGCGGCACGTTCAGCGAATCCGGGTTTGCCCGGCTCTTTGAAGCATTCAAAAACCACTTTGCTGTAAGCGGGGATATTGCTGCGGAGTTTCAAATGCACACCGGCAGGCATGATATGGTCGGTAGTTATCTTATCACCGACTTTGATGACCACCACGCCATCGATATTTTCCGGCAATGCACAATTTGACGGCGGCTCACCGATGGTCGGTTTGCGGATGATACCTTTGCCGCTTTCACCTTTCTGGAAATGATCATCGTCGGAAGTGTAAAATTCCGGTTCGGCAACTTCGGGAAATTCGATTCCCAGATCACGGGGGTCGATAAATTCTCCGGCAATCGCCGCTGCAACGGCGGTTTCCGGACTGACCAGATAGGATTGATCCCCTTTGGTTCCGGAGCGTCCGGCAAAGTTGCGGTTGAATGTACGCACTGTGATCGTATCATCTGCCGGACTCTGGCCCTGACCGATACAGGGACCGCAGCCGACTTCCAGAATTCTCGCTCCGGCGGCAACCAGGTCACCGAGCATGCCGTTGGCACAGAGCATTTCCAATACCGGACGGCTTCCCGGAGCAATACCAAAAGTCACATCCGGATGAACTTTTCTGCCTTTGAGAGCAGATGCGACCAGAGCCAGATCCCGGTAACCGCCATTGGTACAGCTGCCGACCAGCACCTGACCGACTTTTTTACCGGCAAGTTCTTTTACAGTTTTGATATTATCCGGACTGGAAGGACAGGCGGCAAGCGGCTCCAGAGTACCGAGGTCGATCTCCACCACCCGGTCATATTCAGCGTCGGCATCGGCACTCAATTCAATATAATCATTTTCCCGTCTCTGACGGCGGAGAAATTCTTTCGTTCTCTCATCGGAAGGAAATACGCTGGTGGTCACGCCCAATTCAGCACCCATATTGGTAATCGTCGCACGCTGGGGAACACTCAAATCTGCAACTCCGGGACCGAAATACTCAACGATGGAACCGACATTGCCTTTGGTGGTGAGGATACTCAGAAGTTTGAGAATCACATCTTTGGCAGCAACCCACGGACGGAGCTTGCCGGTAAGTTTAACACCGACGATTTTCGGGGTGGGAATGGTAAAGGGCTGACCTGCCATTGCCAGAGCCACATCCAGACCTCCGGCCCCGATTGCAATCATGCCGATACCGCCGCCGGTGGGGGTGTGACTGTCGGAACCGATCAGGGTCTTGCCCGGCTTTCCGAAACGTTCAAGGTGCAGCTGGTGACAGATACCATTGCCCGGAGGTGAAAAAATCACCCCTTTTTCAGCGGCAACAGTTTGCAGATAAAGGTGGTCATTGCGGTTTTCCGGACCATTCTGCATCATATTGTGGTCAACGTAAGAAACTGACAACTCCGTGGCAACTTTCGCGGTTTTCATTGCCTCAAGTTCCAGATAAGCCATCGTACCGGTGGCATCCTGAGTCAGGGTCTGATCGATACGGATAAGCAGCTGTGAATCTTTTGCCGGATCACCGGAAACCAGATGAGCGGCGATTATTTTCTGAACAAGTGTTCCACGAGCCATGATAAAAATTCCTTTCAATTATGATAAATATATTTATTTAATACTATTAATATAGCATCAATGCGATAATCTTTCAATTTTCCGATTGCTCATCTGCACCGGAAATATTTCAGCAATATTTTGTAGGATCCGGTATGCCGGCATCGACAAATCCCTGATGACGCAGCCGACAGCTGTCGCATTTACCGCAGCTTCTGCCTTTTTCGTCCGGATCATAACAACTGGTGGTCAGACTGTAATCGACCCCCAGTGAACTGCCGAGCTGAATGATCTCTGCTTTGGAAAGATCCTGCAGCGGGGTATGAATGACCCAATCCCACTTTTCATCAACAGCACAGGTACCGAGTTTCACCGTTTCGGCAAAAGATTTGATAAACGCGGCACGGCAATCCGGATAATTGGAATAATCAATACTATTTACTCCGATAAATATATCATGTGCCCCAATCACTTCACCCCATGATGCCGCAAGTGAAAGAAACACCAGATTACGGGCAGGCACATACGTTACCGGAACAGCGTTCCCGACACCTTCTTTAGGCACATCCAGTGAATCATCGGTCAATGCCGAGCCGCCCCACTGCCTCAAATCAATCGTAAAAAGGCGGTGTTCTTTTGCTCCCATCGCCCTTGAAAGATTTTCTGAAGCGGTCAACTCGTTGCGATGCCGCTGACCGTAATCAAAACTCATGGTATAGCACTCGAAACCATCTTTCAGAGCTGCAGCCAGACAGGTGGCAGAATCCAATCCGCCGCTTAAAAGGACTATTGCTTTTTTCATTTCTTTTTCACACCCCTTTTTTATCGCCCCAGATAAGTTTATGCATCTGCAGCTGCATTCTAACCGGTTTGCCGCATTCAACAACCCATTCGGCAAGTTCTTCAAATGAGACCCTGCCCCACACCGGGGAAAATATCAGATTGGCAGTTTTTCCGGTAAGATCGTATTTTTCAACAACGTCAAGAGCCCAATCGAAATCCTCTCTGCCGGAAACTACGAATTTCACTTCATCATGGGGCAAAAGCAACTCATAATTGGCAAAAATATTTTTTTCTGCCATTCCGGAACCGGGAGTTTTACAGTCGACGATTTTACGCACTTCCGGCGGCACAGAAGCTATGGAAACAGCTCCATTGGTCTCTAAAAGCACTTCCATTCCGGCATTGAGCAGACTCTGCAGTAATTGCGGAGTTTCAGCATGCAGCAAAGGTTCGCCGCCGGTGACTTCAACCAGACCGGTTGCAGAATTTACTGCAAGAGCGGTAAGTTTTTCAACAGAAAAAAATTTACCGCCATCCCATGCATAAGCGGTATCACAATAATTGCACCGCAGATTGCATCCGGCAAGACGGATAAAAAAACATCTTCTGCCGGCATGGGTGGATTCACCCTGAATACTGGTAAAGGTCTCGATTACCGGCAGCATTTTTTTACTCACTGTAGGTCAAACGGGATGAGGCTGATTCCCCGATCCGCACCCGTGAAACCCGCACATTGCAGTCATTGAGCAATGCACTCATTTTGCGGTAGATCGTGCGGGCAAGCACTTCACTGGTGGGATTGATCTCCTGAAAATCGGGCAATTCAGAAAGGTTGTGGTGATCGTAAGGAGTGATGACCTCATCCAATGCCGCTTTGAGTTTTTTAAAATCAAGAGCGATACCGACCTCGTTGAGAGTATCGGCTTCAACGGTAACGGTCACTTCGTAATTGTGACCATGCAGATTCCGGCAATCGCCGTCGTAACCTTTAAGCTGATGTGCCGCAGAAAAACTCCGGTCAATTTCAATTTCAAACATCTTCAGTTTTCCTTCCTCTGCTGTATTGCAAAAAGGAGAGAACTTCTTTTAAAAAGTTCCCTCCGCTTGTTTTTCCGTATTGCAGCGGCGATCCGGTAAAGGATCACCGCCGTTACGCAGTTGATTACTTATTGGCACACTCGAACTTCTTCATGAAGTCGATCAGAGCCTGCACACCTTCGACCGGCATGGCATTGTAGATGCTGGCACGGCATCCGCCGACCAGACGGTGACCTTTGAGCTGGGTCAGACCGCAGGCGGTGGCTTCGGAAACGAATTTGGCATCCAGTTCATCGCTGGGGGTGCGGAAGACAACGTTCATTCTGGAACGGTCGGCTTTGGCAACCGGGCTGGAGTAGAAGCTGCTCTCGTCGAGGAAATTGTAGAGCAGAGCGGCTTTTTCGTTGTTATGTTTTTCCATTGCTGCGATACCGCCGTTTTCCTTGAGCCAATCGGTGATCAGCGCGAGGATGTAGATGGCGAAAGTCGGCGGAGTATTGAACATGCTGCCGTCGTTGATGTAGGTGGAGTAACGGAGCATGGTGGGCACTTTGCTCTCATCGGTACGTTCAGCAAGATCTTTGCGGAGAATGACCAGAGCCACACCGGCAGGACCGATATTTTTCTGGGCACCGGCATAAACCATACCGAATTTGTTGATGTCGAACATGCGGGACATGATGTCGCTTGACATATCTGCGATCAGCGGCACACCGGCGGGGGCAGTCGGCAGCTCGATGTACTGGGTACCGGCAATGGTATTGTTGCTGGTAATGTGCATATAAGCGGCACCCGGAGTCATTTTCCACTCGGAAGCAGCGGGAATGTGATCATATTTATCATCACGGGAAGAAGCGACGATATTGACGTTACCGAACATTTTGGCTTCTTTGGCAGCTTTATTGCTCCAGACACCGGTATCCACATAGTCAGCAGTTCCACCGTTGAGGAAGTTCATGGCAAGCATGGCAAACTGCATGCTGGCACCGCCCTGCACGAAAACAACAGCGTAGTCATCGGAAATATTCAGCAATTCACGCACATTGGCTTCGGCACGGTCAATCACCGGCTGGAAGAATTTGCCACGGTGGGAAAGTTCCAGAATACCGCTGCCGCTACCCTGAAAATCAATAAATTCGGCTTGTGCTTTGCGCATGACGGCTTCCGGAAGCATGGCCGGACCGGCGGAAAAGTTGTAAATTTTCATTCCTGTTTTTCCTTTGCTCGTGCCGGAAACCATATCCGGCATCTGGTTATGGTGTTTGTTGTTCTATTAATATACACCGGAAAATATCATTTTACAAGAGAAGCTCTTCCAAAAAATCGCCATACTCTCAACTCTTTTCTGCACAAGTACAGATCGCACAGTAAAAAAAGACAAAAAAATTAAAATAAACATGTTTTTTCAGGATAATGGGTGTATATTAAACGTCGAACTGAGTATAACGTTTTATAGCGAGGTCAGATAAAATGAATGTGTGTTATAATTTTCCCCTCTCTGCCCAGCAATCCGGAGCTTTAATGGGTAACGGTGTTACCGGAGAGATGCTCTGGGGCAGCGGCAACAAGTTGAATATTTCTCTCGGCTGTGCCAATTTATGGGATCACCGCGGCGGTATGGAGTGGACAGAAAAACAGAATTTCAAAGATATACGGGCAGCTCTGGAAGCCGGTGACATGGATAAGATCCGTACATTTTTCAATCAGCCTCCAACTGACGGAGTTCGCCGCCCGAGCATCATCCCGGTCGGCAGAGTGGTGCTGACCCTGCCGGGGAATGCTACTCTTTTACGTTATGAACAGGATTTGGATTCCGGTTCCACCAAAATTTTTTATGAGATTGACGGTGAAGAAAAATTTCTGGAATTTTTCAGTGACTTCACCATGAAAAATGCTTTTGCCGGTAAAAATCTCACTCCGGAAATGACTCTGGAAGTCTTTGATGCATACCACCTCAGCGAAATATCCGATTACCCGATGCTTCTGGCTGAACACGCCACACTCAGAGAACATGGATTTGCTCCGCCGGAAAATTTTTCCGACGGGAAAATTTCCGGTTTTATTCAGCCGATGCCCGTAGATGAATCAGCTTCACTTTTCTGCTGCAGATTTGATGACGGTACTTTTACGCTCTCATTTGACCGGGATCTGGAAAACAATGGAGGATTCAAGTTGCTTGAATTCAACTCTTTTGAAGTCATCGCAAAAAGTTCTGCCGGATATTTTGCCGGTTTCTGGCAGGGTGTGCCGAAGGTCAAATATCATGTACCGCAGCTGCAGCAGGTCTATTACCACAGCTTATTCAAATACGCAATTGCAACCAATCCCGCAGGAGTTGTGCCGGGATTGCAATCAGCATGGATCGAAGATGACCGTCTGCCGCCGTGGCAGGGCGATTATCACTTCAACATTAATGTTCAGATGTGTTTACTGCCCGGATTGAAAGCCGGAAAATTTGCCCATTTGAAAAAGTTCTTTGATATGGTGCTTTCATGGAAACCGCGTATGCTTCAAAATGCCCGTTTCTTTGCCGGTATCGACCATGGATACATGCTCCCGCATGCCGTAGATGACCGCTGTACCTGCATGGGAGGATTCTGGACGGGAACGATTGACCATGCCTGTTCAGCGTGGGTGGCAAAAATGATGTTTGACTACTGCGAATACACTGGTGATAAAGAGTATCTCCGCAATGAAGTTTATGACTTTATGACGGGTGTGCTGGCAGTTTATGATGCGATGACAGAGTATGATGCTGAAGGCAAACTCTCACTTCCTGTAACGATTTCACCAGAATACCGCGGCAGTGCTCCTGATGCATGGGGAAAAAATGCCTCATTCCAGCTGGCGGCATGTTATCAGTTGGCAAAAAATCTGCTGCTCGCTGCCCAAATTCTTGAGATCGAACCGGATCCGATTGCAGTAAAAATCGTCCGGGATCTGCCGCGATTCACCATTGAAGACGGAGAAATCGCTCTCTGGCAGGGATTGCTTCTGGAAGAAACCCACCGTCATCACTCCCATCTTGCGGGTATCGCTCCTTTTGAGATCATCGACCCGCTGGCAGAGGATATGCAGGAGATAATCGACAAAACCATGCTCCGCTGGACATTCAAAGGCATGGGCGAATGGACCGGATGGTGTCTGCCGTGGGCATCACAGCTCTGCAGCCGGTGTGCCAATGGGGAAATGGCGGAATTGATCCTTAAAATCTGGCAGGATTGCTTCACCAATGCCGGAGGCGGTTCTCTTCACGACGGCAGATATAAAGGATTTACCATATATTCTAAAATCCGCGGCGAAGTGATGCAGATCGACGGTGGAATGGGGGCAATAACAGCGATACAGGATCAATTCATGCATGTATTTGACGGAGAATTGCGTTTATTTAACGGAATTGCCCAGCATGTAAGAGATGTTGCATTTGAAAATATGGCTGCTCCCGGAAAATTGCATGTATCCGGAAAAATCACTCCTTCCGGAGAAATAAGTGCCGCAGTCACCGCAGAAGAGAGCCGGGAACTGAAAATCGCCATCCGGCAGAATCTGCCCTTTATCACCAGGATCAATGCCGGTGAAACCATTGTTTTCACTGTGAAAGATGGCAAAACCATCCCCGCTTGAAAACATAAGACACAGCAATAGAATTGCTCGACATCGTAAAACCCGCTGCAGGATCTATGTATGTAACCTGCGGCGTTTTTTATATTGGTTCTGCCTTTCGCCAAGTGTCATGCAATAAATCGCATGACTTCGCTTTCGGCTGGTGGTGTCGGCTTTTACCGACTTGAACGCCTCGCTGATGTTTCGCCGCTTTTGGCGGCGACAAGCGTTCCGCCGCTTGACCGCGTCCGGGTACGACCCGGTGCGGGATTTTTATTTATTTTTTATTGTCTGGTGTGCTGCAGGCACTTTTCCCGGCGAGCATCCCCGATGCCAGGGCCCAGGTAATATTGAATCCACCGCAAGGTCCGGTTACATCGAGCATTTCTCCGGCAAAGAATATATTGGAGTGAATGCGGCTGGCAAGAGTTTCCGGATCGATCTCTTTCAGTAAAACTCCACCATCTGTGACCATCGCTTTTTCCCAGTTTTCAACTCCGTTGATCTGCCAGATTCCACGCTTTATTTTGATAAGCAGGGCAATCGAATCCTCTTTTTTCCAGCGGGAAATTTCCGGATCGTTACCGTCAAGCAGGAGCAGAGAAAGTTTTTTTGGAAAAAATTCCCCAAGCAGGGTGGAAATTTTTTTCGTTCCCCCCTGATTACGCCATGAATTGAAACAGCTCTGCAACTCATTTTCCGTCAAATCCGGCAGCATATCCAGCATCAACGGTACACTTGACACTTTTTCCAGCATCCGGGCGATATTTCCGGCAAGGTCAAGAATGGCAAACGCAGAAAACCCGCGATGGGTAAAAAGCAATTCCCCACGGGCGGAAAATTTGTCACGCCCTTTGGAGACCACCTTTGCAATACAATCCGGCAGTGAAATCCCTGCACATTCTGCAACTTTTTTATCGGCACATACGATTCCGGTCATCGCCGGATAAAGAGGTGTGACCGTGTGACCGACAGATTCTGCCAGCGTGTACCCTGCCATACTGCCGCCCAGAGCCGGATAACCTCTACCGCCGCAGGCTAAGATGACCGCGGCTGCGGTAAAAACTTCTCCTTCATCCGTCTGGATACGGCAGGTTTTTCCCGGAAAAATGGAAACTATCTTTTTACCACAGAGGATTTTTCCTCCGGCAGCGGTGATTTTATCAGTGAAAAGTTCAAGTATATCTCTGGATTTTCCGGAACGGGGAAAATAGTGGAAGCCGTCAGTCAATTCCAGCGGAACTCCCGCTGAATCAAAAAAATCCAAAAGTTTTTCTCCGTGAAAACTGCTTAAAGCCGGAAGCAGAAAACGCCACTGTCTGCCGAAACGGGCAGCAAAATCTTCCAATCCGAGGATATTGGAAACATTGCACCGGGAACCGCCGGATGCGAGCAGTTTCATTCCCGGATTTGCCATTTTTTCAATCAGAATTACTCGTTTCCCACATTTTGAAGCGGTATATGCCGCAGATAATCCGGCAGGTCCGGAACCGATCACGATCACATCACAGTACATTTTTCATACTCCGGAGTTTATTGCAGGTAATTATTCAGTGTGCGGTTGAGAAATTTTATTTCTTCCGGAGAACATGCCGGATTGTTGAAATCCAGTGTTTCAAAAAGAGTTTGAAAGCGGTCGGGAAGAGAACAATATTTTTCCAGAGTTTCTTTCAGAAAAATATCGGTTTTAATTCTTCTTTCAACAGCTTTTTTCAACTCTTTTTCCAGTCTTGTAAAATTTTCACAGGCATCGGAGTCGATACCGAATTTTTCAATGGTATTTATAATGGAGCTGCAAATTTTCTGTTCATCCGGAGCAAGCATTTTATTTATGCGTCTGAATCCGGAGATGGCATCTTTCCGCAGCTGAGCTGAATCGGGGCGTTTTTGCGAAAGATGATCTGCCAATTCTTTCCAGGAGCATGAAAGATAATTGCCCGTCGGATGTAAATTTTTATCCAGTTCCGGGATGAATTGTTTTTCCATATCCCGCAACGATTCCAGAACTTTTTCACCGGGGATAGGGGAATAGAAATTCCAAATAAGCGGCAATGCCGCTGACGTGAGATTTTCCTGTGCCGTTTTATTGTCATTGCCGTACAGACGCATGAAACCGTCGGGGTTTTCATTTTTGCAGCTGGATTCAAAGACCGCTTTGATTTTTTGATCCCCGGCAAGAATATGAAGCAGCATTCTTGCATTTTCGCTCAAAATCCGGTTCATTCCCCGGTTATCAGATTTTCCCAGACGGGTCATTGCAGCAAAGTCCGGCAGAGTTGCGGTGCATCCGGCGGCTTCCGACCAGAAAAGATAGCGGCGGTTGGCAACGAGGAATTGACCGCTTTTTTCCGCAGCCTCCAATTCTGCATCAATACCGTTGACGATCCATTCTGCCACTCCGGAGGAAGCTTTATCGTAATTGTAGTTGAAACGGTGTGATGCAAGAACTCCTATGATCCGGCGGCGGAGTTGAAAATCATAACGCCACAGCGATGCATCACCGGGCAGAAAAATCCGCTTTTTTCCGGCATAACCGCAAAAAGCATCTTTTCCGCAAAAGATGGTAAAATTGTCGCTGTTGCGTTTTATATCCGCTTTGCGGGCGTAACGGTCAAGCTGCCTGACAATTTTCCGCAAGAAAGTGAGATCTCCTCCGGAAATATCGTCATGCAGCACCAGACCGCCTGCCACCGGCACTGCTGAACGGGCATCAAATACCGTCAATAGAGCCGTTGTCAGAAAAAATATTGCAATTATTTTGCGTAATAACTCTTTCAACGTTTGTTTTTTTCCTGTTTACAGTGTAAATTCTTATGATGTACTGTAAGATGATTGCAAAATTATCTCTCTATATATAAAATAGCTTCATATACGGATAAAAACAAATGGCAAAGAGAATCAAAAACAAATTTTATCCGGCGGCGATGAGTATTGCCGTCTGTGATCCCTGTGGCGGAAGCGGGATTGCCGCAGATTTGCGGACTTTTAACGCATTCGGAGTATTCGGTACCGGTGCCGTAACTGCCATCGCCGGTAAAAATCCGGAAAAAAATGGCTGTATAGCTCTGATGGATGCTGCAGTGGTCAGAAAACAGATGGAAAAAATTCTGGAAAATACCGCTATCTGTTATCTTAAAACCGGAATGCTTTTTTCTGCTGAAATGGTTTCTGTCGTTGCCGCAGAGGTAAAAAAACATCAATTACCGCTGGTTTGTGATCCGGTGATGTTTTCAAAAAATACCGGAAGTGATCTCGCTGAAGCGATGAATAAGTTGTTTGCTCTTGCCAGTTGGATCACACCCGGAATTCCGGAAGCGGAAGCATTGACCGGCAGAAAGATCACCTCCCCGGAAGAAATGATTGACACCGCAAAAAATCTTGCAGCACGTTTCCAGTGCAATATTCTGCTTAAAGGCGGCAAATTACCGGAAATGCCATCCATGGATGCCGTGATCAAAGATGGAAAAGCTTTTACTTTGACTTCTCTCGTTCTGGAATTGCCTGCCAATGCTTCTCTGGGGGCCGGTTCGGCATTTTCTGCAGCACTTACGGCGATGCTGGCACTGGATTTTTCATGGAAACAGGCAGTTTGTTCAGCAAAAGCATTTGTCTATGGTTCATTATGCCAGATGGTAGAGATCGGTTCCGGAATAAATGCGATGTATCCGCCTGCGGAAGATTATTCCCAGATGATAAAACTTTCAGAAGCGGAGTAACGGCATGTCCCGTTTTGCGATCACTGTCCTTTTTATTCTGTCGGCAATTACCGTGCTGAATGGTGCACCGGTGCGGCAGAAAAATATTTCCGGTCAGAATTACTGCAGTTTGCAGGATCTTTTTTCCGGTAATGGTTTCCGCAGTTCATATACATCCACATCTTCAAGCGGAAGTAAAAAAGGTTATACCTGTGTATTCAATAAGAAAATGCGGCGGATGCTCTGCAACAATGTGAAAGTGGAATTGCTTTTGCCGATGGTGTATGAGAATACCCATCCGTGGCTTTCGGTGCTGGATTGGTACAAAACGATGCGTCCGGTACTTTATCCGGCTACTGTGCCGAGGAAAAAAATTTCCAGTATCATGGTCGATATGGGGCATGGCGGCAGTGATCCCGGGGCATTGGGAGCGTTTTCCAAAGAGAAAACGATCACGCTGAAAGTGGGGTTGCGGGTAATTGAAATACTCCGGGCATACGGTTTCAAGGTTCACGCCACCCGCACATCTGATATATCGGTGCCTTTGTCTGCGATCGGAACGATGCAGAAAAACACCAGAAGTGACTTATTTGTATCAATACATGTGAACTCCACTGCCAACCGTTCTGTTTCCGGTGTGGAAACTTTCTGTCTTACTCCGGCAGGGGCGGCATCAAGCAACGGCGGAAAACCTTCGAAAACGGTTTATACCGGCAATAAAAATGATCCGGCAAATATGCTTCTGGCATGGCACATCCACCGGGGAATGTTGAAAAGAACAAATGCCGTTGACCGTGGTATAAAAAGAGCCCGTTTTGCGGTACTGCGGGATATCAATGTGCCGGGGGTGCTGGTTGAGATCGGTTTTATCAGCAACCGGCAGGAGGAAAAATTGCTTAATGACAGGAAATATATCGACAAAATCGCTTACGGGATCGTCGATGGTATCACCGGTTTTACCAGAAGTACAAAACCGAGATGATTTGATTTGACAAAAAGGCATTGAGACACTATATTATCAATAAAGTTTTGAGTATTGTTGAGAGTATCTCACAGAAAATAATGGATTTGTTTTGACCTGAATTATGAAAAAGAGCAGAGTACGCAGACTCTATATCGCAGATTATCTGATCACTCCCGACCATATTATTCCCGATGCGGGGGTATTATGCGAAAATGACCGGATCATCGCTGTCGGCGGTGTATCAGGTTTTTCGCTGAATGAGGAACTGGAACTTTTCAATTTTGAAAATGCCTATATCACTCCGGGATTTATTGATACTCATATTCACGGAGCCGGTGGATTTGATTGTTCCCGTTCTGCGACATCCCGCAACGACCTTGCATCAATGAGTGCTATTCTCGGCAGAAAAGGTGCTACCGGATTTTTTCCGACTGTGGTGGCTGATTCCCCTGAAAATATGATCAGCAATCTCCGTCATCTGGCAGCTGCAATGCAGCAGAAACTTCCGGGAGCGGATGCGGTCGGTATCAATATCGAAGGACCGTTTCTCAATCCGGAAAAATCCGGAGCCCAGCCCCGGCGTTTTCTGCAGAAAATAGATTTGAAGTTTGCCGCTGATCTGATCGATGCCGGAGATGGACTGGTTAAAATAATGACCTTCGCTCCGGAGTTGGAAAATGCCGATAAACTTATTGAGTTGCTGATTTCCCGCAATGTGATTGCCTCGATGGGACACAGTCTTGCCGGAGAAAAAGAGACTCTGCGGGCTATTGATGCCGGAGCCGCTCATTGTACCCACCTTTTCAACGGAATGAATCCCCTGCATCAGCGGGAAGTCGGATTACCGGGAATTGTTTTGACCGATGACCGGGTGACGGTGGAATTGATAATTGACGGCCGTCATGTGCATTCCCGAATGGTTGATCTTGCCTGCCGCTGTAAAACTTTGCGGCAGATCATCGGTATCAGTGATGGTACGATGGCAAGCGGAATGCCCGATGGAGAGTATCATATCGGGCCGTCGGAAATTATTGTAAAAGAAGGTTCCTCACAGACATTTGCCGGAAAACTTGCCGGTACAACCACGATGCTTGATTCCGGATGGCACAGTCTGATGAGCTGTGGACATCTTTCTGAAACCAAAGCAGCTCAGGCAGTTACCCGTAATCCGGCGGAACACTACGGACTTTCCGACCGGGGTCAGCTTTTGCCGGGATTGCGTGCCGATCTGGCGATTTTTGAAAGAAACAGCAACCGTCCGTTGATGACGGTGCGGCGGGGCGAGATCATTGCACAAGCCCGGGAGTGATTTGTATTATGGAAAAAGATTATATTCTGCTGGATAGCGGAAATTTGAAAAAACTTGAACAGGTCGGTCCCTACCGTCTGATCCGTCCGGCACTGAATGCTTTCTGGCAGCCGTCGCTGCCGGAATCCGAGTGGAAAAGTGCCGATGCCGAATTCATCCGCGACAGTTCCGGTCACGGCAGCTGGAAAAACCGGCAAAGAATACCCGATGTATGGAGTGCCGACTGGGGCGGAGTTACCATGCAGATCAAGCCGACCAGTTTCGGACATCTGGGATTTTTTGCCGAACAATTCCGGAACTGGGAATATTTCCGTAAAAACTGCCGTGGAATGGATACGCTCAACCTTTTTGCGTATTCCGGTCTGGGGTCGATCTCCATGGCGGCGGGCGGGGCAAAAGTATGCCATCTTGACGCTGCAAAGGGCATGATCGAGTGGGGCAGGGAAAATCTGGCTCTGAATCCGGAAGTGCCCAACGTGATACGCTGGATAGCCGATGATGTGAATAAATTTGTCAATCGGGAGTTGCGACGGGAAAACCGTTACGATTTAGTGGCACTTGATCCGCCGACTTTCGGCAGAGGTACATCCGGTCAGTTGTGGAAAATAGAAAATGATTTGCCGCAACTTTTGAAAAATTGTCTGGCATTGCGTAAAAAAGATCGTCCATTCACCATTGTGTTGAGCTGTCATTCTCCCGGATTTTCGCTGCTGGTGCTGGAAAGGATGGTGAGGGAAGTTGTCGGGAACCGGGCGGAAATAGATGCCGATGAGATGTATATACCCGAAAGTACCGGCAGGAAACTGCCTTCCGGCATCGGATTGCGCTGCATTGTACAATAAAAAAATTCCGCACCGGGTCGAACTTTCCGTGACATTCCGCTGCCTGGAAGAATTACTTCTTCTTTTTACGGGTTTTGATATTCAGTTTACGAATGAGCTTTTCTGCATTTGAAAGCAGTTTCATTCCGGCACTTGGAGCTACGGTTATCGCTCCTTCCGGACAGAATTCCTGACAGCAGAAACAACGTATGCATCCGGGGTAATCAAATTGCGGAACTTTTTTTATCATTTTCAATGTCTGCGGCGGACACTTTTTCGCACACAATCCGCAACCGATACACTTGTTTTTATTTACCACCGGTCTGGAAAGCAGGAACTTACGCAGAAATTTCCTGAGTTTCACCGGAAAATACACGCCCCATTCCAACGTCTTTTCCGGCGGATCAGGCAACCGGATCGCATGAACTTCCGGAACTTCCTGACAATCACGATATTCCGGAAGCATCCCCCGCAAGGACGCCTGTTTGAGCAAAGGTGTCTCTTTCACACCGAGTTTTTCCGCCACAGAATGATCCAGTGCCAATGCATCGCTTGAGGCACAGAGAAAATTCAACTCTACCGGATCGCCGCTGCCCGGACCGTTGCCTTCCATTCCGGTAATGGCATCCAGCAGCGTTATCTGCGGTTTGACCAGCAAATACAGATCCAGAAGCATATCAGCAAAGTCCTCAAAGTTCCTGCCCACGGCAAGATGCCATGCCAATCGCTCACTGCCCCGCACCAGACCGAAAAGATTTTTAACTCCGCAGGTCAGAATCATCATCGCATGGGTCTTCGCTTTGGCAAAATCAATAACCAGATCATAACTTTGAAATTCCAATGCTGCTTCAAGCTGATGATAACGGCAATTTTCCGGCATCCGGCATTTGGTATAAGCAGCACAATTTGCCACATTCACACCCAATGCAGTCAATTCATCCATTATTCCCATATTACGGATAACCGCATCCGCAGTACGCACTGCCGGATTCTCAATAATGGCAATTTCCGCCGCCTTTTCACTGCGGATAAAACGGCAGAGTGCAAGAAGCAGCTGCGGATGAACCGATGCCGGATCACAATCTTTGCGGTATTCCAGCAGATTCGGCTTGATCATCACCTTTTTTCCGGCAATACCGCCTCTTTCCGCAGCCACCGGGATCAGGATCTTTTTCAATGCCGCATCCAGTACTGCCGGCTCATAGCTGCCGCAACGGGAATAATGCACCTCTGCTGCCATAAATATTTTCTCCACACAGAAAATCTTTTACCAAAAAACAACCGGGGATGGGTGAAGCACACCCATCCCCGGAAATCACCATTTTCAGAATGCCGGCATATCAATACCCAGCGAACCGCCGATAGCTTTCATCTGCTCCTGCATCGCCGTACGGGCAGATGCAAAAGCACTGTTGAGAGCTTCGATAAGTTCTCTTTCCAAAAACACCTTGTCTTCGAGCATTTCCGGAGCAATATTGATACTGCGAACCGTGAAATCCCCGCCGACAGTCACACTCACACCGCCATTGGCAGTGGAACTGGAAAATTCCATTTTCGGCAGTTCCTCTTTCAATTTTGCGGCACTTTCCTGAAGCTCTTTGGCGTGTGACATAAGCTTCATCAGATCTCCGAATCCAGCCATGATCAACGGCCTCCTTCTTTTGCTGCTTTACGTCTGAGCTGCCATTCAACAAAGGGTGCGGAAAGGCAGACTGATGAATAAGTACCCAGAATGATACCCCACATCATCACAAAGACAAAGTCACTGATTTCCGGTCCGCCGAAAAGCCACATCACGAAGACCACGATAAACGTCGTCAGACTGGTGATCAAAGTACGGCTCAAAGTCTGGTTGATCGAAAGATTGACCAGATCACTGAATTTGCCGCCCTTGTGCAGCTGCAGATTTTCACGCAAGCGGTCAAAAATAACCACGGTATCGTTGATGGAGTAACCGATGACCGTCAGGAAGGCGGCAACGGTAGTCAAGCCGACAGTTCTGCCGGAAAGCAGGTAAATTGCCAGCACCGCCAGCACGTCATGGAGCAATGCCAGCACACTGGCAACAGCATAAGACAATTCATAACGGAAAACAATGTAAGCACCGATACCGATCAATGCCAGCACAATAGCGGTAATCGCAGCTTTGGTGAATTCTCTGCCGATCAAACCGTCAAGCTGCTGGATATTTGATCCTTCCAGCACGATTTTGCATTCCGGATAACTTTTCTGGAGCAATTCAGCAACTTTGATTTTGGTCACTTCTGCTGAATCAGCTGAACCGCGCAAACGGACTTCAAGAAATTCACCATTGCCTTCAGTTGCAGCAATATCGGTCTTGTAGGTCAGTGAGGGTTCATCATAACCGGCAGCTTTCAAAGTCTTTGCCATTGCAGAAGTATCGCCGCGTTTATCGAATTTGTAGGTGATCGCCGAACCGCCGGTAAAGTCGATACCCAGCACTCCTTTGCCGCGAACTCCGAGGATCACCACCAGCATCAGAATGATCATTCCGGAAATGAGCAATGCATAACGCCAGAATTTGACAAAGTTGAAATTGGAAGATTTCACCAGCTGCATCATCGTCAGCTTTTTCAAATCAAAGAAACGGAAAAGCCAGTCGTAAACCAGACGGGTCACGAAAACCGCAGCGAAAAGCGTACTGAGAATACCGATGCAGAGCGTCATGGCAAAACCTTTGATCGCACCGGTTCCCACATACATCAGGATAAATGAGGTGATCAACGTGGTGATATTGGAGTCGACCACCGCAGAAAGTGCCCGGTTGTAACCGGCATCAACTGAATTACGCAGAGATTTACCGGTCTTCAACTCTTCACGGATACGTTCAAAAATCAACACGTTGGCATCCACAGCCATACCGATAGTCAGCACGATACCGGCAATACCCGGCAGAGTCAGCGTACAATCAAATGCCGCCATCGCTCCGAGAATGAGCAGAATATTCAATGCCAGAGCCACAACCGAGATCAAACCGCTGAAACGGTAGTAGATGATCATGAAAAGTGCCACGATGACCAGTGAGATCGCTCCCACATAGATACCATTTTGCACACTGGCACGGCCGAGGGTCGGGTCGGTGTCGAAAACCGCCTGCACGTTGATATTGAAGGGGAAACTGCCGGACATAAGTGCATCGGCAATACTTTTTGCTTCATCCTCAGTAAAGCTGCCGGAAATACTGGCACTGCCGCCGGCAATAGCTTCATTGACGGTCGGAGCGCAATAGAGATTACCGTCAAGAATGATCGCCAGCTGACGGCCGACGCTGTTTTCGGTAACTCTTTTGAAATCTTTAGCTCCCTGTGAATTGAATTGGAGCATGATCTTGAGCTGACCGGTCATTTCATCCCGGTGGGCCCGTGCCATGGTGATATTGCTGCCATCCATTTCAGGTTGTTTTCTGACCAGATAGCTGTGGATGACCGGTTTGCCTTTTTCCATTTCGGTATATTCAAGATATTCCATACCTTCGGGGATCTTGGCATCTTTTCCTTTGTAAGCAGCCCGCTGATCGGCAGCGATATTCGCTTCGACCAGACGGAACTCCAGTTTGGCACTCATCTGGATAATGTCGCGGAGTTTGACCTTCTCATCTTTGGAAACGATCGGGGCACGCAAGACAATGCTGCGTTCACCGGCAGGAGCGATCTCCGCTTCATAGATGCTCTGACCTTCCAGACGTTTACGCAAAGTTTCCACCGCCACATCACGGTAACGGTTGAATTCATCGACCATACTCTTGCGGATGGTCTCATCTTTCATATTTTCATCGGGAATGAGATCGAGATAGAATTCCACACCACCGGCGAGGTCAAGTCCCAAACGGATGGAACTTGCCGCCTCTTTGCGGATCAGACTTATCACATCACGGTTGTTGTAAAGATCCCTGCCGTTGACTCTTTCAGCGAGATTCACCCCTTTTTCATCGGCGGCGGCAAGCAGAGCCTGTGACTGAAAAATATCCGGATTGGCTTTCTCTCTGGCACGGGCATCTTCGATAAGCGACAATGCGACAGCATCTTTGGGATCTTTCAAAAGATCTTTGAAAACATCATAATAATCCTTTTCTGCCAGCGGATACATGGCGGCGGCGAAAACCACCACCACCAGAGCCGTCAGCAGTGAACGCAAAAACAACGGTTTTTTATCCATAATTATTTTGCTTCCTCTTTCTTCTCTTCTTCCACACGGGCAATACCTTCTTTGATCACCAGCACCCGGACATTTTCCGCGATTTCCACCAGAAATTCATTTTCTCTGACTTCCACGATTTTGCCGTAAACGCCACTGTTGAGCAGCACTTTGCTGCCTTTGACGATCTTATTCATCATTTCCTGACGCTGACGCTGCTGTTTTTTATTGGCACGGCTGAAAAGGAAGATCATGACCACGATCAATGCGACAGGTACGATCATGCTTTTCCATGAACTCTGCTGGGGAGCAGCTTTTTTGGCAGCAGGGGCGGCACTCTGCACTTCAGCGGCAGCTGCGGGGGCAGCGGCAGGTGCTGCGGAAACCTGGGCATCAGCTGCGGAGCAGTAACAGGCACCGCAAATAACCAGACCGAGAATGATAGATTTGAATTTCATTTTGTTTCTCCTTCGTTTATTTTAAATTCTGTTGGATTTTCTCTTATTCAGCTTTCGGCACGCCGAGCAGTGAAAGATGTTTATCGAAGTGTGCCTCGATACGCTGATCGTAGTCCGCTTCAAAACAGTGCATCGCCTTGAAAAAACGTTCACGGAGATTTCCGGTGAGGATCGGACCGTAATTGATGTGAAGCAGCTGACGGGCTTCGGGCATATTCATCAAAGCAGGCAATTCCGCATCACTCAAAGTATCAAGTTTCGGAATTCTGTTGAAATCAGCGGTAATGTGGTAAAGTTTGAGCATATCAGCCACATTATCCAACGCACACTGGTGCATATCCCGGTAAAGCTGCGGATCTTTGTACGCGATCACGGTGACAGCTTCCAGCCAGCTGGTTCCGGCAGTTTTCAGATGCAGATAGTGACGGGTCTCTCTGCCGACAGTGGGATAAACGGCAAATTTGTCACTTCCGGAGTGGACAGAGATTTTATAATTTCCATAGTTCTGGGCGATAAGAGCGTGAACCGTGAACTGACGGTCAAACTCATCCAGATCACCGATGTAATCGATCGCTTTCTGGAACTCACCGATAAAACGGGGGGCAAGTGAGCTGAATTCAACTCCGCGGCGACGCAACTCACGCACGATGAAAAGGTGATGACCCGGAAGCGTGGGACTGCTGGTCTCGTCGATACTGATTTCCAGATCAAATTCATCGCCTCTGGCTGCTTTCAGGTGTTCATAAACCACAAACGCAAAATCCAGTGCGGCAGTATACATCACTGCACACCGTTTGGCAGTAAGATTATCCAGTTTCACGCTGACATTATCTTTCAGCACAAATTCTTTATCCGCATAATCTGCAGCAACCAGTTTCTGCAGATCGGCGGGCAATTCTGCAAATGCGGCATCGATCTTTTTTGCATCCCAGTCACCGGCGGCAGCATTCATCACATCGGAAAGGTCAAGTGTGATCATCGGCATCCCGGCGGCAAGTGCGGTATCAATATCAGCAAGGGTTTTGAGGTGATCGCCGTCAGCACCGTAACCATTGCGGTAATCTTCGGCAAAGACAAGAAAACAGGCATCATCCACAACTTTGCGGAAAGTTCGTTTGGTCATGGTCAATTCACGGATGGATTGCTGGGCAAGCACCGGGGAAACCTGAACTTTTTTTGCTGCCCGCAAATGTCCGGTAGTGGCGAGACCGAGACGGTCACCGCAGCCGACAGTGGTACGTTCATTGCGGAGGCTTTTCGGGGCACTCCACGGGAAATAACGGCGGATAGCTGCTGCATTGGCTTCGCTCAAATCGCCTTTAAGTGCCACGCCTTTACCGGCAAGCATGATTTTTTCACCTTCAAATCCGACAGGAATATCTTTATCTCCGGCGGCAACCACAAAAAGATATTTCTTTTCTTCATCACGGCACATGAATACTGCCGCTTTTCCGCAGGTGTGGATCGAGGAAATATAAACCTCTGCCGTTCCCGATTTCTGCAATACTTTTTCTCTCAGCACAGATTCATCTTTACCGAGCAGAGCAAGCAGACTTTCCGCTATCTGGTTCATTTCAGAACGCCCTTTCTTATTTATTAATATACTTGATATGGCATAAAAATACACAATTACAGTTAATATATCACAACAATATCAATTTTTCAACCTGAAACTTTTCTATCAAAGCAGTTTAAGTGCAAAAACCATATTCTCCGGCAAATGGATTTTCTTCAACCACTCCGGAAATCTTCCACAGCAGATACTTCCGGCAAAAAAAAAGGAAGAGGGCTGCTGCAAAACTTTCAAGTATTGCAACAGCCCCCCTCTGAATTTTTTCAGCGGTTTTCAGGGCAGTAACGCACTCCGCGTCCCCAGACCCCCGAACCGAATTTGGCAACGACACCTGCCGGAGCAAATGCCTCACCGGATTTTCCCGCAGCAAGCCAGTCTCCGCCGGTAGAATGTATTTTACCGTTTACATGCAGTTCTGCCAGAACTCCGCAGGGCATCATTCCGCTGTCTGCAGCAGCTATCTCAATAACATTTTCACCATCTTTGATGAATTTGCTCAAATCAAATCTCTGCATAAATGTCCAATCGGCAACCGCTCCGACCTTTTTACCATTGCAATAGATTTCTGCCTGATCATCAGCAGCCACATAGATCGACACATCGGCGTTAACGTTTGCAGAAAAATTTTTACGCACTATTGCAGTGCTGCCGACTTTATTCATACTGTTCTTTTCCCAGATCCAGCAGGCGTTACCGTCATAAATTTTGCCATTCACCCGCATTTTCACCAATTCCGCAAAAGGATTATTCTGTGACGGATCATTCGCAGAATCCAGCATAAGTTCAGGAACTTTGCCTTCAAAATAAATATGCACTGCATAAGGAGCAAATATATCGGAAATTTTTCCATTTTTATTCTGAATTTTACGTTTTGTCTGCCACTCGGTCACACTATCTGAAGAAAATATCCCTTCAAAAGTTCCTTTACGTTCAGCAGAAAATGCATTTGCGGCAATAACCACCTTGTAATTTTCTCCTGTAAAAATACGGTACTCTATACCATCAGAAGTTTCCATCCGGCGGGAAAGAGTGCTTTGAGTAAGAATAGGATTGATCCGCCGCAATTCGTCAAACTGGGCAAAAAGCACATTGTAAAATTCCGGAACCAGAATATACCCGTTGCCCCACCAGCTTACCAGTGCAGATTCGTTGATGATGCAATCGTAGGTCATGAAACGGGTTTCATGTGCAGTAGGATAAATAGAACGGGCACTTTCTTTTTTATCAACAAATGATTTCCAGGAAAATCCCTGCAATGCCATGGCTACCGGTTTGATATCTCCGGCAATTTCAGCTTTACGCAGGGCATATTTACCGACACAGGCGATAGTTTTATCCTCAAGATGGCTGTGACCGGCAGAGTCAGGGATCGGATAAATATCCACGCCGTAAATATCACAGACTTTTGCAAAAGGTTTCTGGTCAGCGTAACTTCCTCTGGGGGCAGCATTGATCCATACCGGACGATACGGATCAAGACGTTGAAGTTCTTTATAACAGCGATCAAGCACTTTCAATGGATAACCAACCCAGAAAGGTTCATCTCGCAAAAAGTAACAGAAAAGAGCCGGATGATCAAGTATTTCCGGAGTCAATACCGATTCAACACTGTGCAGCCAACTGCGATATGCTCCATCGCTCTCATCCGCGGGGGTCCCGGTATTGAAACAAACTTTCATGCCGAATTTATCTGCTGTATCAAGAAGCTTTTTGGCACGATTGGCATCGGAAAGCGGAGTCTTGATAAAATTTATTCCGTGCTTTGCTGCAAACTCAATATTGAGGATATTATTCATATTGGGCAGACTCCACATACCGACGGGAAAATATGCTTTGCCGTTAACATAAAAAAGGCGGCCGGGACCGACAGTTACTTCCACCGGAGCCGGAGGAAGAACTGTTATTTTGCTTTTCACCGTGCTGTTTTTTCCGTCAGAAGCGGTCAATACTGCCGAAACATCGTAGCTGCCGTTTTTCAAATTTGCCGTATCAAGTGTAAACCGGAAATCTTTTCCATTCTTTACCACATCATAAGTTTTGCCGTTGAAGTTTACCTTTGCGGAAACGGCATTATGAGGATTGGAAATTTTTCCGGTTACTGTTTTAAGAGGAAGTTTGCTGTAAATAGTATTCCTCTGAAGATAAAAGCTCAATTCAGGAACGCTGACAGCATTTGCAGGCATCTGACGCAACTGTATTTCACGGAGAATGAGTTTATCCACGCCAAGAGGAATAATTTCCACCTCGGCAGTGGCGGATTCTGCAGTGAAAACATAACTTTTATTCTGCAGTGCTTTTGCTGTGTCTTCATGTGCAAGATGGATTTTTTTGCCGTTGGCAAAGCGGATGAATGTATCGTAAAAATAAAATCCGGAATCACTGTCACTGCCGCCCTCTCCTCTGGATGAGTGGGAAATTACATATTTTTTCCCTGTTTTCAATCCCGTAACTTTTCTGACGGCATTTGAATTCCGGAAAACGGTCAGATGGTTGGATTTTGCAATGATGTTTTTCCCCTGCCATGAACCGGTAAATTCTGCGGAAATTTCCAATGCAGCCTGATTTGCCGGAGCAGATATCAACTCAAGCTTGAGATCGCTGAAAATCACTTCCGCATCATCTTTGATATTGAGCACAAAGAGTGTACCGACGGCATTTTTGCTCAAGGTGAATTTGAAAGTGATTTTTTCCTCTTTATCTTTCAAACTCATCCACTGGTGGTGAAAAGCACGGGTTGATCGCTGCCCATTGACCAGCAAGCTGCTTTCCACATAACAGCGGAAACTGCTGCCGGATTTACCGGAAACTTTGCAGCTTGCCTGATAGGTAGCTCCTGCAAGTAAACGTTTCTTTGTATCCTGTATGAGATAAGCATTTTTACCATTCACAGATTTTAAAACCGCCTTGCCGGAAGCAAATGAAAATTGTCCGGGGTTGCCCCGCCGTATCCAATCAGCCGGAGTACCATTTGCCGCTTTTACTGCAAAATCCGCATTAATCAGCAGGGCTTCCTTGAAAGGAACAAGCTGCAAATCTTTCAGTGTTACCAGATTGCCTTTGGGAACATTGATAACGGCGTATGGTTTCAAGGCATTTTCCGCAAGAGTAAAGATTATTTTTTTCTTTTCAGGGGCAATCTTCAATTCACGCAGTTTTGCTCCGCTGGAACGCCACTTTTTCTTACCTTCAGATATATACTGCCACTCAACATAAGGACGGAATACTCCTTTACCGCTTGCTGTATAACTGAATTCATATTTTTTCCCTCCGGGAGTGTTTTCCGGAAGATACTGGATAAGCCAGATATCCTGATCGTTTTTACCCAAAGTAATGGAATCCCCATCAATTTTCACCCCGTCTGCCGAACCGCGAAGCTGCCACTGCAAAGGCAAACCGGCACTGCTTTGAGATTTCCAGTCGGCATTTTTCAGAATATTTTCCGCACAAAGCGGTAATACCATGCTGAAAAAAACAATAATCAGTATATTACGCATAGATGATCTCTCCCCCAAGCATATCACATATACTTGGCTCTGATGTCATCAGACCAGAATACGCTATCTTCCGCCGACGTTGGTACCGGATTGTTTTTTCCGGAAACGTGACCATCAACGTAAAGCATATTAGTTCCTCCGGAACCGGTGGAGTTGCGTGATGCAGATTCAATACTGACAACACCGCCGGAAGTTGCCGGATGACGGAATGCAAGCTGGTTGTAAGCATTGTATATTGTCAGCGTCGGAGAAGTTCCTTCCTGGGCATCAACAATGTACCATCTGGCAGAAGCATTATTTATTCTCGACTCTTTGAGCGGGATTCCATTCGTCGCGGTTTCAGTACCATCTCCATTAAAAAGACGGACAAGGTTGTTATTCGCATTATAACTCAATACACCTTTGCCATGAGCCCATGCCGTATTGTAATTATTGTAAGTGCCACGCCAAATCTGTGAAGGACAGGCAAATATCGGGAATTCCACACTGCGGTCATAGTATGGACCACTCTCGTAATAAATGGGGGCAGGTCCACCAAGGTAGGGAACCAGGCGGGCTGACCAGGAATTTTTCCAGCTGCTTCCGGCAGGAATGAATTCTGTATCAGAAGTATACATTGATGCAGCATTGCCCATTTGCTTAAGATTATTAAGACAGCTTGCTGCTCTGCCTCTTTCCCTTGCGCTGTTAAGTGCCGGCAGCAGAATTGCTGCAAGAATTGCAATAATCGCGATAACAACCAGCAATTCAATAAGTGTAAAACTCTTTTTCATGATCAAACATCTCCTTTTGTTTATTGATGAGTATTTTTATTGCATACACTATTGCCTTTGGTCAATGCCGGACGCATATAGGTTATGCGATTATTGACAACAGTACGTTTTTCAATCTCTTCAATGATCTCTTTCGCCGCCTCAGCAAAAACCTCATGCTTTCTGGCACAAAATCCTTCATAAATCATTTTGATACGACGGAATTGGAACCGCCCCGTAGAACAGATTATCGCCACATCTTCCGGAACTTTCAATCCGAAACGTTCCAGAGCCAAACGGGTCTGCTCCGCACGGTAACCATCCTGACAGATCACCGCGTCGGGGTAATCATCTGAAGTAAAAAGTTCTTCAAAACAGGGTTTGAAACTGCTGCCGGCAATGCCCTCATTACACAATTCACCGTTGATGCGGTCACGCTCCCAGTAAATTATAAAATCTTCTCTCAATGGCAATCCGACCTCCCGCAAACCGGAACAGTACCCCGAAAGTTTTTCCTGCATCGGCTGGGATGAACCCTCATCTGAAAGGATAGCTATTTTCCGATATCCAAGTGAATAAAGATGCTTCACACTCAATTCTGCAACCTGACGGGAATCTTCCAGTACCCAGCTGCACTCAAGTTCCGGATTATAACAATTTATACCGATCGCCGGTTTATTTGAAAGGTAGAGATCAAAAAATTCTTTCGTTACCACTCCCTCAAAAATAACTCCACCAATCGCCGGATCATTAAGTTCTTCCGGCGGCTGCCAATCCATGCCGACATGAGCTGCCCGGAATCCGTAACCGGCAGGAGTCAATACCTCGCTGAATCCATCATAAAACATCCGGAAAGTGCCGCTTTCCTGAAATGTTTTCCGGGAATAAAGTGAAGAAAATGTTAAATAAAGAATAACATTCCCGGATTTTTCAGAAACGGGAAAAGCATGCTTTCTTTCATTGGTCGGCACAACAAAAGTACCACTGCCTTTTTTGCGGAATATAAGCCCCTCTTTTTCCAGAACATCAAGAGCCTTGCGTACTGAATTACGGCATATCCCATACCTTGCGGCAAGTATTTTTTCAGAATGTATGCGGTGATAATCGGGCAGAAATCCGGATATTATCTGCATACGCAATTCTTTTTCCAATTTACAATAAGTAAGTAGATCCGGCATATCCCAATACTCCTTTCTATTTAACTTACAACATAAAAAAGAGTTTTTCAAAAAGGGGACGCAGTTTTCGGTATTTAAAGTTGTTCAAAGCTGTTCATCTCAATTAACGCTCGACTTCCGATATAAAACCGGGAAAAATAATTAAGACCTGACATCCTAATCTTTTGCAAAAAAGGATGCAGGTCTTATCGACAGATAATTTTGATTTTATTGTCTGTATTTCAAATTTTGTCCGCAACACTCTGTTGCGGAGATCGGGGAAAGCCCCCGACCGCAGAGTTTATTTATTTAATCCTCGTAAACTTCGTCCAAGCTCCATTTGCCCGGACAGCAATCGCCCTCTTCGATCCATTTTCCATCGGTAAAGTCAGGGAACGCTACCGGCATACTGCCCATGGCAATAGATTCTTCACTCAAACAGGTGATCGCCATCCACGCTGCACAATCATACACGTCGATCGGCGTCGCCGTCCGGTTGCGGACACAATCACAGAATGCAGAGAGAATCAATGTATCCATACCGCCATGACCACCGATGATGTTTTCACGGAATTTTTTCCAGATCGGGTGATCATATTTTTCATAAATCTCTGCCAGCGGAGTCCAATCGTGAACAGTATAGGGATTGCCCGCCACGTCGATTTCCTGACGGGTGGTGCTGATCCCCTCGATATGTGCCGCCTTGGTGTCTTCCATCAGAATACCTTTGGTTCCCTGAACTTTGAAGTCACGGGAGTACGGACGGGGCAGAGAAATACAGTGGTTGATCATCACCGTTTCACCATTGGCACAACGGATAACTGTCGTAACCACGTCACCCTCATTATAAACCACTCTGCCGCTACCGCTGCGTTCAGCTTCCAGAGCAAATCCGCGGGACTTGCTGGCGGTGGAAGTCAGAGTCATGAACCGGTTGCCGCGGTTGATACGCAAAATTTTCGCCACCGGCCCGATCCCGTGGGTCGGATAAAGGTCGCCATTGCGGCGGCGGTTGTGCAATTCACGGACGCCGTGATCTTTATCCGGACGCACCATGCAGGAAATATCATGTTCATAACCGCAGGAGCAATGAATGATTTCACCGAACATCCCTTTGCGTGCCAGATTCAGTGCCAGCAATTCATTTCTGCCGTAACAGCAGTTTTCCAGCATCATACAGGAAACTCCGGTGGATTCCGCCGCCCGCACCAGATTCCACAATTCGTTGATCGATGAAGCTCCGCCGACTTCAATACCGGCATATTTGCCGTTACGCATAGCTTCTTCGGCGATTTTCAAGTGACTGTTCCATGAGGTCGGAATCAGAACAGCATCCACATCATCATCCGCGATCAATTCGCGGTAATCGGTAAAAACCATCGGTTTGGGATAATTGTGTTCTTCAATGATACGCAAAATCCGGTCGATACGCTCCTGATTCACATCACAGATGGCAGAAACCAGCACCTCTTCCTGCGAAAAATCAAAGAGCGTGGCAAGCAGCGTTTCTCCCCTCGGTCCTAAACCGATCATACCGAGTTTTACAATTTTTTTCATAGTTCAAAACCTTTTATTTAATTGATTGAACCGGATAAAATTCCGGTGGATATCCTTATCCTGATAGCGGTCTTCAACTCCCTCTGCCAATTCATCGGCAGAATAATTCGACCGTATTTCCAATACTTTCACCTGACGCAAATGCTCATCAGCATAAAAAATTATCTGCCATGTGCGGCAACCCAATGCCCATAAATTTTTATCAAATTTTTTTATCCGTTTTCGGCTGACATCCAACGGTTCACTGCCCAACTGAATTTTGACCAGATTCACCAGATCCAGTGATGCCGATTTATAAATAAATGCAGCCTGTTCATTGAAAACGTCTGAAAACTCCAAATTCCACTGCAAAACTCCGGCATCCGGCACTGTACAACGCCAACCGACAGCAGAATCCGAAAATGCATCTGCTTCCGGAATATACGGTTTTATATCCAGCACCGGAGTACCGTCAAGCATATCCATACTGCGGATCAACAATTTCCTGCCGGAAATTCCGGTCAATTCCACACAACTCAACCCGATGGGATTTACACGGTACGGGGAACGGGTCGCAAAAACACTCCGGCACGGACCGGATGCAGGAAATGGCGGACGCACTTTAGCTTTCCACTCTTTACCGCAATTCAGGTGAAAACAAAATATTACCCAAATTCTCTCAAATCCCGCCAGATCAGCTATCGCATCCCCGGCAAATTCACTGAAAAGCTCGATCTCACCATCCCCGGTGGCGAAAACGCCCTGCCGCGGTGCTTCATACCGGTAATGACGGTCACTGTGTACTACCCCTATGGGACGGAACTCAAAATTTTTCGCCATAATTTTAAACCCCGGCAATAACTACCGGGGCTTTATGTCATATCACATATTTCTCGGGAAAACCGGTAAACCTCTCTGACCACCGACATTTTTCGGCTCACCGGATTCTTTACGCCGGGCGGCAGAACCGTCAGGACCGATAATTTTACAGGTCATAAAAACCAGCAGATTATTCTTTTTGCTCACCGTATAACGGGATTGGAAGAATCTGCCGATGAAAGGAAGATCTGCCAGAATCGGAATCCGGTCATGCAGAGTATTGGTCAAATCCTGGGCAATGCTGCCGATCAGAACAGTTTCACCATCTTTCAGCGTAACTTCGGTGGTGATCGCACGGGTATTGATGACCGCTTTTTTCTGATACTCGCCGTCGTCATCTTCATTATCGGGATTACGACTGTCGACGATCAACCATGAGTCAAACTGCTGAATATTGAAATTTACTCTTGCCCGGATCAGGTCATTACCCTGAATTTCCGGTTTGATAGTGAATTTAATACCCAGATCCCGCTCATCATCAAGCGTCGGCTGGGGTTGTTCAACATAGAATTTGACATTTTCATCATCTTCATTATCAGCATCTTCGTACTCACCGGGGAAGTAACGTTTTTCAGTCATATTCACACTGGCGGTGGTGTTATTCAACGTCGTCACCCGCGGTGAATAAAGAATATCTGATGAATCTGCCCAGTCCAGTGCATATACACTGGCAGCAAGAGCATTCTTGCGGTCACGCCAGACAAAGCCATAGGTTGAATCCGGATCACCGGCATTGGTCATATCAGCAGCATGCAGATCGACCTGACTTGGCACAGATGTTCCTCCGAAGCGGTCATTACCGTCATCATTCGAATAATGGCGGAGCAGTGAGTTGCTTCCCACATCGAAGGATGCTTTATTGCCCCGTCTGGAATATCCCCAGCTGAAACCGAGTTCATCAAGGTCATTCTGGGCAACTTCAAGGAATTTGAACATGATCTGCACCATCTCACTGCCGGAATCCCCTCTGGAAGCTGTCCAATTTTCAATACGCTCCTGATTGCTCGGGGTATTGCGGGAAACGATCTCGTTACGCAGCGGAATCAGATTCAAATCACTTCCGGGACCGAAAGTCACCTGGGCACCTGCCATCAACGCATCTTTCAATTTTTTCTCAGTCAAACCCGGCTCAATGGGGAATGAGAAGGTACGGACTGTCATCTTTTCCAACGGCACACCTTTGCCGGCGATCACGACCGCATTATCATCTACTTTGAAAGTCAAATCGCCGCGTTCCTGCAGCTGATTCAAAATCGCCAGCAGCGAGGTCGGTTTCATTGTGCTGTAACCGTTAAGCTTGGCGGCATTTTTACCTTTTTCAAGTTTTGCCTTGCGGATGACGAAATTCACACCGAGTTTTTTCGGATCATGTTCAGCTGCCTGACGCTGCAAGTCTTCCATTGCCTCATCAAAAGTCATAACATTTTTGATAATGGTATAGCTCGGAAATTTGATCTCCTTCAAACGGGTGAGCATATAACTTTCTTTCTGCTTGGCGATGATTTTTGCACCTTTTTTGACGTCTTTATCATTTTCACCGATCAGGAAATCTTTGACCACAGGGATTGCGGCAGCCCATTCAACTTCGCCAACCAGATGACGTGCAGATGCATTGGCACGGCCGCGGGCGGCATCACGCAAACGCGTATTGATACCCATAAGATTCTGCAGTGCCACCTCATTATAAGGATCTATAAGCAGAACTTCATCAAATTTCTTGCGGGCTGCCATCAATTCATCACGCTTCATCAACACCACACCCTGCTCAATCAAAAGCTGGATATTGTATTCATTTGCCTGATAATCAGGCTTCAAAACACCAAGAGAAACTTCATTGCGGACAGCCGCTGCATCACGCCGCTTCTGATAGAATGCAATACGTTCTTTAAGCTCTTTTTCCCGTTCCGGGCAGAATTTGATCGCCTCTTTGCAGCGGGCTACGGCTTCTTCAAATTTGAGAACAGTGACCAGCTCATCGGCCTCTCTCATCGCTTCACCAGCCCACTCATAGTAACACTGCTCAATACGTTTGCGGCAGAATTCGATTTTTTCATTAAAAAGCACACCACCGGCAAAAGGACGCAGCTCTTTTTCTGCTTTGCGGTAACTTTCGATCGCCTGGGGGTATTTTCCCTCTGCCATCTGCTGATTGGCTTTGCGGACCAACTCGGAAATATCGAAATACTTTTTCTGACGGCCGACATTCTCAAATGACTCCGCACCGGGAGCCGGCGGAACAACGGGGGCCGGATTCTCAGCAGCCATCACCAATGCACCCAGAACCACACCCGGGGCAAGCAGCATAATCTTCTTATTCAACATCGTATAATCCCTCCGAACTTAATCAACGCATCAGTGCCGGGATACCGCCATTGCCGACTTTGCTATTCACCGGACGGGGCATACCACTGTTATTAACAAACCGTGCCGTTACAAAAATCAACATATTGCGACGGACAGAGATTTCAGACTGATTCTGGAAAAGACGACCGATAAAGGGAATATCCGAAAGAATCGGAATTTTATCCAGACGTTTCTGCGACTGGCTGTCAGACAATCCGCCGATAACCAGCGTCTCACCATGATCGACATCCACCGTAACCGTAACTTCACGGGTGGCAATACGCGGTCTCCACACCACCCAGCTCATTTCTTCAACTTCCCAATCATTTGCGGCTTTACTGACCTTGACGACCACATCATACTCATCTTTGCCGGTGAAAGCAGTAACTTTAGGATGCAAATTCAAACGGATCGTATTGCCGCCCTCAAGAATGGTCGGAGTGACGGTAAACGTCGTTCCGATCTCGGATTCAGTTTCTGCGAAAGTCGGAGCCGGCGGAGTAACATTGAGTCGCACGTCACCATTATCACCGACCTCATCGGTTTCAATTTCCATCTCTTCCCACTCATCCGGGAAGAAGTAAGCTTTGGTCATTTTGACCGTGGCAGTAAAGCCGTTACGCACCAACACCCGGGGTGCGGAAATCTGTTCAGTCCGGTCACTGCGGTCAAGAGCATTGATCGTCAGTGAAAGGTTGAAACTGATATCACTGCCGAAGGGCTTGAATGAACCGAAAAGATCAGGGAAAATATTCAGATTGCTGATGAAACGGGAATCAACTCCGCTGAGCAGACCATTGAGCATATTGAGTGTACCGCCGGATGAGGTATTGGCACCTTTGCCGAATCTCCACTGTCTGCCATCTTCATCCTCGCCAAGCATACCCATCGCCCAGTTGAAGCCGAGTTCTTCCATATCGTTTTCAGACAATTCAATTGATTTGACTTCCACTTCGATCATATCATCCTGGATATTGATCTTTTTCAGCAGTGCTTCCATCATCAGATGGTTTGCAGCAGTATTATTCATGGAAATATGGTTGCGGAAATAACTGATCGAACTGCCTTTCGGAAATTCCAATCCATACATGGTGAAAAATTTCTGCAGTGCTGCCGGTGAAAGTTCAGAATCATCCACGGTATCCGGAGCGGGTGCCTCGACATCGCCGCCGCCTTCTTCGCCGCCGCCTTCAGGAATGCCGCCTTCACCTCCACCCTCTGCAGGAGGAGCATCCCCCTCGGGAGCAGCAGCACCCTCTTCTCCGCCTTCTTTCGCCGGAGCAGGAGCAGCTGCTGCCGGAGGTGCAGGTTTTCTATTGACGATCAGGAATTTGACCGTGTCATAAATCATGTAGTCTTTTGTTTTCATCTGCTGGTCAGGGGCACCGAAAACCACGCCGTCATCACGGACAACATAGGTAAAATCAGTCAAAAAGCAGATATAATCCAGCAGCTGACGGAGAGTGACGTTTTTCAGGTTCAAAGTCACATACACATCATCACCGGAGGATTTTTCACCATCTTCCTCCTCGCTTTCAGCTTCTTCCGATTCACCGGATTCACCTTCCATACCTTCTCCGCCATCTTCTGCAGCAGGGGCCCCGACTTCAGCAGCATCACCCTCTTTGCCGGTCTCTTTTTCTTCGGGACTGACCTGGATCAAAGTAATGCTCACTCCGGAACCTTTTCCCTCATTATCAAACTTTTTATTATCGTTGAGAAACTGCATAACCGCTTCAAGGTCAAGTTCTGCCCAGTTGACTTCAGGAAACACGATACTGTCAAGTTTTTCCTGAATAGCAGCATCGCTTCCGGTTTTGACCATGGCTTGATCCTCTTTATTATCATCCGAAACCTCGGGCATCGGGAAGTTCGGTTCGACCCACTGCCATGCCTCATAGGCAAACTGGGCACGGATATCGGCACGGCGACGCATATTTCCGATCTGATAGAACTTTTTGTAAATCTGCGTTGAAAGATATGCCGCATCAGCATTGTAGGGATTCAACACATAGACCTCTTCAATCTTTTTCAATGCATCATCGTACTGACCTTTGCGGTAAAGCAGCTGTGCCGCGGTCAAAGCTTTACGGATCTTGACTTCACGGTTTTCAAGATCAGGATCAGTGGTTTTCACCGATGCCTTATATGCACGTTCGGAAGATTTTTTTCTGCCGTTCGCCAATTCGATCAGCTTCTGAGATTTGCTTTTCAAAAGCGGGGTAATCAAATTCGCTTCATTGGCAAAACCGATCGCTGCCATATACTGACCTTCGACCAGAGCTTTTTCAGCATCGGCCAATTTACGGTTGCCGAAAGTCAGCTGCAGCTGAGTCAATTCTTTGGAGAATTCTGCAAGACGTTTACGGGCTTTCCAGCTGTCAACTTCGGCGGATTCAAGCTCTAACGGGCTGATCACTTCTTCTTTCATGATCCGGATTGCATCATAATATTTGCCTTCCGCAGCCAGTTTTCTGCTCTTTTCTGCTGCTTTATCCTGCACTGCGAACAAACTTTCGCTGGTTGCCACATGCTTCTCCGCGACCGTCTTTGCCGAAAGCGGCTGCAGAGAACAGATGCCGAATACCGCTGCCAAACAGAGTGCGAACGGATTTGAGATAAGTTTGTCAGTCTCTTTCATTCGTTTTCTTCCCTTCCGAATATGTTATCTTTTATTTCGTCTTCTATTAACATTGCTGCCGGATACACCATCGGGGTTTTCAGCATTGGTATTTTCCGCACGCTCGATCTTTTTGATCGGGGTCATCTTGACCGGCACCTTTAACTCACCCATGGTAATAACTATCGGCTCACTCGGAGCGTCACCTTTCCTGCGTTTGGAAACGACCTCTTCAAGAGTGATACTATTCTTTTCATCATCAACAGATTTCAGACGATAAGTGGCAACGACACGGTTGCGTTTGCTGTTTTTGCTGCCGGATTCATCGTTCATGGAATTTTCAACCGCAAACTGCTCAAGTTTGATGGTATCATTAAGCTTCAATGCATATTCTTTACGATTTTCACGGATATCACCGGAATCGACCAATACCGGACGTTTATCACTCGAATACGCCGGCTGGTTCACCACCATTACCAATTTATCCGGTTTTGCTCCGTTTTTCACGGAAACTTCGGTCAGGAACACCCTGGAAGTATCAATATAACCTTTTTTCGCCGCTTCTTTCTGGCTTTCATCAATAACCACACCTTTGACGGGGGTCAGACGGCGTTCAACATCAACGATTTTATAACGGCGGTTTTCAATCTGGATCGTGCCGCCGATACTGCGGAAACTACTGGCAATACGTTTACGCCCGTAGTGGTCAGGATGGTTGAACTGCAAGGTCCAACGGGATTTATCATCGTGGGCACCATTATCGCTCAACGCCATAAAACGCACCGGAAGTTCGATTTTCTCAATCTTTTTGATATGCAAACGCCACCAATACGGCGGATGACTGCTCGCATCATTGGGAAGAAATTCGTTGGCGATCTCAAACACGTTGGCAAATCCATCGCCATCAATATCGTAACGGCCATCAAAAGGATCATCGGAATTCATGCCGTATTTTTTCTCGATCTCATCCAGCACGCCGTCATTATCGCGGTCAGGATTGCTGTCGCTGAGTTCCTCAAGCTCTTTAAGAGAAATTTCCGGAGCCGCCGGCAGTTCCTTATTACACTGGGGACATCTGCTCTTTTCCGCAGCTCCTTTGGCTGTAAAAGAAGAAAAAGGTATAAGCATCGTGTAATCGCTCTTTTTCTCTTCTTTGCAGTAAGGACAAGCCGCCATCGGAAATGCAGAAACAAAATCTGCCCAGACCGCTGCAGCCGGATTAATATCCTTTTCATCATCCTTGCCCTGACGCTCGCCCCAGGTCAGACGGGTCATTTCACGGATTTTAGCGGTATCAAATTTGCTGTCAGCAGCATTTTCGTTAACAAAGTCAGGTTTACGTTCAGGAAGCTTCAAGTCAGCTTCAGTCACCTCATTTGTGGAGTTGATGACTGACTGAACCATAAACATCAAACAGATAAAGAGTACAAAAAGTCCGAGCAAAATGACTTTTTCGTAATGCCGTTTCAAGAAATCCACTCTTCAACCCTCCGGAAAACACTCATTGATTCTGTTCCAAGACCACATAGTCTATATCAAGATAGACCAGGCAATCATTATTCTTTTCGCCTCCGACAAGGATCTTCGCATATCCGTAACGCTCGTAAGGCGGTAAACTTTTTTCCAACTCATTGAAGAACTCATCCTGCTCTTCCTTGCTGTGAGAACCGGCATCAGCAGACGGACTCAACTGCAGATAATCATTGGCTTTATCACCCAGTGAAAGTTCGTTTTCATTGCCGCTTTCCATGGCAGCTTTCTGTTTGCGTTTGATGATAACCCGGTAATGAGCATCACGGGCCTCTTTTTCCGACAACTGGATTTTTTCAGTTTCAGCATTCTGCATCTGCTCCTGTTGCTCAGCTTCCGCACTGCGGCGGCGACGGCGGGTCGGCCGGTCGCTGTAGGTTCGGGAAGAATTATTCTGATCCTGCTTCGATTCAGCAGTGAGCTGTTTCATGATTCTTGCCGCGCCGTTATCACCGGCATACATGGCGATTCCACGAACCAGATACATGCGGTTTTCAGTCCATGCAGTATCGAAAGTACGCAAAATTTTACGCACTGACTGCATATTACCGCGAAATACGACCGTATAATGATAAAGACGGTAACTGCCATCCTGTTCAAAGGAATTTTCCAAACTGATTTTTCCGGCAGATGAACCGCCGCCCATACCATCTTCCGCAGCTTCTGCAGATTGAGTACGCAAAATCACCTCTTCCAAACTGGCTGCTCCGCCTTTGCAGAGACGTTTGACAATATCACCGAAAACATCCCAATGGAAAAACGCCATCGGATAATCTTTCCACGCCACACCTTTGGTTTCAGATGAACCGCCGATGAACTTCAACGCATTTTCACCCAATTCCAGTTTTCCGGCTTCCGCCATCGGCACGATCTTGCGTTCGATGATCTCATCGACCTGACGGGCAAGATGATCCATATTGGTCGTGATCCGGCGCGGCAGACCGAAACCGACCAGCAGCAGCGGCAGCGGGTCAGCTTCATTAACAGCTTCATAGGTCAGCGGTTTGACCACTTTAACAAATTCATCCAGAGCTTTTTTCCAGGACCCGGCAGGGAAAAGATTCACACATTCGGAACGGAAAAGACTCAATGTCGTCAATGAAAAACGTTCTTTATCTTCCGTATAGTTACGGGTATTGCAGAATGCATCGAACCGATCGGAAAAGAACTTACGGAAATCATCCTGATTCAATTTGCGGATCCGCAACGGAACTTCCTGACTTTTGTCATCATCGTAAATACCGGTACCTGGTTCTTTATAATACTCTTTTTCCTCATCACTCAAATTTTTGAGCAGCGGCGGAGGAAGAACCGCAAGGAAACGGTCTACTGCCGGATGCAGCGGAGATCTGAAAGTATTGACCATTTCAAGACTTTTGGCTTCATAAAGTTCAATATCCTGCCGGATACGTCTCTCATTTTCCTCTCCGGGAGCAGGTCTTCTATTGACCAGATTCTGAACTTCGGTACGGGCGTCTTCGGTACGTCCGCGGTAAACGCTCCAATCAAAAAACAAAATCAACATATAAATCAAAAGCAGCAATGCCACAACCGCAGTGGCAGAGAGCGTGATGATCATCACCAGATTTTTACGGATATTACTATTCACAGCCATTCCTCCGTTACTTTTTCAGCGCTTCTTTAAGCGTCAGAATGACCTCAAAATGGGTCAGGTTGTTGTTGTTGCCGTCGACAAATTCTTCTTCGATCTTGACATCTTCAAACATCTTTTCGACTTCAGCACCCTCTTCGGCAGGGGTCTCCCCCGGACGCAGCGGGATCAAACGCACATGCTCGGTAAAATCATGCAGCAAATTGCGGTCACCGTCAGAATCCATACGCATAATATAACCTGCCAGACGCAACTTTTTGACTTCAGTCATCTTATTGAAATCCTGCGGACTCAGACGGCGATTGGGATCTTTCAACGACACATTTCCATTTGCAGAAACATCTGCTCCGCCGCCCATCATATCCATGCCCTCGCCGGAAACTTCTTCGACAGCTTCCTTGACCGGTTCAAAAGCGATCAGCCACATCCGCTGGGGGAAATGCTCCTGAAGCACGCTCAAGACTCTGGTCAAATTATTTCTGGCACTCCAATATTTTGAAGAGTGTTCGTAAGTATCACGCAATGAATTGAGATGACTGAATACCTTCTGCACCCGGTCAAACTCTTTTTTCGCTTTCTGCACGTCTTCTTCCACCCGGATAACCCGGTCTTTTTCAAAGCTCAACTGACGGTGGATTCCCACTACACTGATCAGCAGACAGCTCAACAATGCCACGCTTGAAGAGTAGAAATAAGATTTTCTTGCATCAAGTTCATACTGTTTTTTGATATTCCGGGGAATAAGGGATATATCCACCGGACAACTGCCGAGATTGTGCAGTGCCATACCAATCATCGCCTGAGCGGATGACGCCAACGCCTGCAGCGAATTACGGTCGACTGCCGGATCCACAGTTACCAGACCGAAAGTATTAAGATATTCAACCGGCAAACGGAGCTTTTCATTGAAAAACTCCAACGTATACTGCATGGTAGAACCGCCGCCAGCCAACAGCACTTTGACCGGAGCATTACCATGATGCTGGGCTCGCCAGACATTGATGGAACGGCTCACTTCACCGTGCAGACGGGTCATCACATTACGGGCAATCTTGGAAATCGTAGCAGCCAAAGCGGATTCCGGTTCATCATAAGCTCCACCGAGAGCCACGAAACCGTAACGCCGCTTGAGATCCTCTGCTTCTGTTTCAGAAACGCTGAACTCACGGGCAATCTGAATATTGAGTGTATCACCGCCGATAGGGATATTACGCATAAAAATACGCCGGTTATCAGCCAGCATCAGACAGGTGCCGCGGGCACCGATATCAAGGATCAGAGTACATTCATTTTCCGGAATCTGGGAAACCACTGCGGCATTGAAAATATTCAGTGCAGAAAGTTCCACAGAAAGAATCTTTTTGCCGGATCTTTCGATCGCATCAGTATAACAGGTCACTTCTTCGGTCTTGAGAGCGACGAAAAGTGCCTCGTACTCTTCATTCTGAACGGTGACTTCTTCAACAGTACCGTCTTCCTGCTCTTCTTCCACAGTATCTTCCCAACTGTGGTGGAGCAGCTGGTATCCCCACTCGATTTCGTGCATGGAGTAAGGAACCGCCTGTGCCGCTTCAAACTCAACAATCCTGGAAACATTTTTGGAACTGCCCAGAGTTGAAGGCAGCTTGCTCAAACGCTGAAATGAAGACGTAGTCGGGAGAGCCAGACGCACATTTTTGGCAGTAAACCCACCCTGAAACAACATATCATTGTAATTCAGCTCAAACCAATCTCTGATGGTCTCTCCTTCGCCAAGCTCAATGCTGCGGCTGAGAAACTTTGTCAATACAATACCATCATCCTGAAAAAGGAATTCAGCCATTCTCAGACTGCGGCCGCCGATATCAATCGTCAGAATACTGTTTACTTTTCCCATCTCTCTACCAATCTTATTCTTCTATACCAGAACCTGCGGGCAAAACACCCGCAAAAGCTCCACCATGGGGCAATGGTTCTTTTTCCAAATCAAACTGTTCAAAATCCACCCACGCCCACGGTGTCCGTGAACGGGGGAACACCCCGCCGATAATCCGCAAATTTTCCGGAACCTCAAGCATCATCGCATCAAATGCCTTTTTCCCGGATACATTGCAATAACCGCGGGCAAGAATTCTGCCCGCCTTACTGACAAGTGCTTCTGCAATAAAATCTTTTTTCGATGCCTGCCGAACCACACCATCCCCGCTGATATTACAGCGGTCTATCAGTTTTGCCGGCACGAACATCACTGCAAAATGCTTTTTCCCATCACAACGCAGAGAATAAAATTCCGTTCTGCCGCTGTAAAAGCAACGGATCACTTTATTATCTATTCTCAGTGGAGTATTCAACAAAACCCGGATACTCAACTCCACATCATCCACTGTGCCGCCAAATAAAACCTTCGGCATCTTTCCGGCCTTTACAACCGGAGCAGAACTATTCTTTTTTACCGTGAACCAGACCTTTATCACCAGCCAGCGGTTCACCGAATCAGCCCGGGGAGAAAAAATATCCCCCTTTTTATACTCTATTTGCGGAACTTCACTCAACTGAAGCTCCACATCCAAACGGTCATCAATCAATGCAACCTCTTTGGATAAGGCGGGAAACACTATCAGCAACAAACAAAAAAGTATTGCCCCGCCCCGTAACATACGCTCAACCCTATTTTGCAGCTTTTTCTGCCACGGCTGCCGCGTCTGCCTTTTCTGCTTTATCAAGCAATCCGGCATTGCTGCTGCCGCGATGACCGATCACCGCCGCCAGTGCAAGTGCGACCACGAAAAAAATCGTCGTCAACACCACGGTACTTTTGGTCAAATGACTGCCCGCTTTGCCGCCGAATACCGATTCACCGATCCCGCCGAAAGCAGCACCCATACCGCCAGATTTGGAAGGCTGGATCATTATCAGTGCGATCAACAACAGCGCAACGATGAAAATCATCACATAAAGAAACACGGTCAGAATCATCTTTGCCTCTCAATCCATTACTTTATTACGGATCATCCGGCGGTTTCTACCGCCGGAAACTTCTGCCAACCACCGGGAAATTACTTGCCCAGTGCCTCTTTGATCAAGTCGGTAAAGTCACCGGCTTTCAGTGCCGCACCGCCGATCAAGCCGCCGTCGATATCTTTCTGGGCGACCAATTCGCGGGCGTTGGAAGCTTTCATGCTGCCGCCGTACTGGATGCGAACTTTTTCAGCAACTTCAGCACCGAAAAGAGCAGCGATTTCACTGCGGATATGAGCATGAGCCGCCTGAGCGATTTCCGGAGTAGCGGTTTTTCCGGTTCCGATTGCCCAAACCGGTTCGTAAGCAACGATGGTTTTTGCCATATCTTCAGCAGAAATATCAGCGAATCCGCCGCGGATCTGACGGGTCAGAACTTCCTCGGTCTTGCCGCTTTCACGCTCATCGAGCAATTCACCGACGCAGACGATGGGAATCAAATCATATTTCAGAGCCGCTTTCAAACGGGCGTTGACAGTGGCATCGGTTTCGCCGAAATACTGGCGGCGTTCACTGTGACCGATAATGACGTATTCGACACCGGCACTTTTCAGCATATCTCCGGAAATTTCACCGGTAAATGCACCATTGTCAGCCCAATGGATATTCTGGGCACCGACTTTGATCGCACTGCCTTTAACCGCTTCAACTACCGCTCCGATAGTAGTAAAGGGCGGGCAGACAACAACATCTGCTTCGCAGCAGCAGCAATTTCCGCAGATCGCTTTGAGATCGTCGATCAGAGCTTTGCCCTCTGCGGCATTTTTATTCATTTTCCAGTTGCCGGCAATAATTACTTTCCGTGCCATTTTTAACTCCCTTATTTTCTCTTGTTATTATTATATAAGAACACTAAAAATACCAAAACTATCCGCACAAAAATATGTGTAGACAGGAAAATATAGCATACGAAATGCTTTTTTCAAGTCTTTTCGCCAATTCAATTCCAGTTTTTTTTCGTTACGGAGTATTTTTCACTGCAACTCCGCGGGCCTCCATTGTTCTCCGCCAAATCAACCAGAGAGAAAAAGCTCCTGAAGATGAGGTGCTTATTTCCACATCCTCGATCCGGTCGGCACCCAGCTTGCCCAGATTCAAATCCAGCATCCGCCGCATCTGAGCCCGGTTGAGTGTATCCTGACCGAGTTTATATTCATGGCGGTTCGGCCGGCTCGGATAACCTGACCACAACGGGATCACGTTAAAAAGGTACATGCCACGGTTGACAGCATGGATATTCCACACCACCGGTTTGCCGCTGCTGCTGCGCTGATCGGGAAAAGGCCCGCTCCAATCAAGCGTCGAGGTGTGGGCACAGCCGGATGCCAGGATCAAAAGAAGCATCCCGTAGAAAAACTTTTTCATTTCTTTCCTCCAATGGAAGTGCGGCGGCGCAATTCAATAAGCTGCCGTTGCTGTTCAATTAATTTTTTCTCTATTTTCCGGTTCTTTTCCAAAACCAGATTATACTCTTTTTCCAAGGCGACATACTCTGCCGCCGGAACCATGTCACCAGCCATTTTTTTCAACGTGCGTTCCTTTAATCCCGCCAGGATCGCGCTGACAGCATCCCGGTCGGGATGGTTTTCCGGAAGCACATCCAGATACCTCCCGTAAGCATAAACCGCCTCAAGAGGTTCATCCAGTTTCTCATCACAAACCTGTGCCAGAGCCAGATATGCCGACGGATCGACCGGATTCAAAGCCACTGCCCTCAAAAAATAGTTTTTTGCTCCCTGTGGATCATCACTTTGAAGCAGTTTATACCCCTTTACAAGAAAAGGATTCGCTTTGCCGCTGTCACCACAGCCTGCACAAAAAAACACTGAAAAAAACAATACCGCGATCACCGGCAGGAGCCTCAATGCCGTCAAGGCACTGATCGCCGCAGTTTCCAGACGCAGGATGTATGGTCCGAAACTCAGCGGTATGGCATTATATTTTTCCATCAACCCGATCTCTTCCAGGGTAAATCCGCCTTCCGGACCGATCAATACAGCCTTTTCGCTTCCCCCTTTTGACTCCGGGGCTACCGGAGTAACTGAACCGTAATATATATTGATATTCTCACCGGCAAGCTTTTCCAGCACTTCCGGCAATTTTTTTTCTTCTTCCAGTTTCGGCATAAAAGGATTGCCGGATTGTTTGCATGCTTCACGCAAAAGCAGATCCCATCTTTCTCTCGGTCCGCCCTCAACCACCGAACGCACGCATCTTACCGGACGGATGCTCCAGGCCCCCAATTCCGCCGCCTGTTTAAGCATCTGGTCAAGTTTCTGTTTCCGGGGCAACGCACAGCACAAGTGGAGTTTTTCAACCGGTTCGGGAATAGTCTCCCTGCGGCTGATCACCACACTTTTATCACTGCCTATGACTCCGAGAGCTTTAACACCGTTGCCGTCAAGAAGTTCGACCTCTTCTCCCTGTCTTGCACGGAAAACTTTGAATAAATGTTCCTTTTCCCGGGGTTCAAGTTCAGCAATTTTTCCGGCTTCCGGAATATTTGTGCAAAAAACCCGATGCATACTTTCCAATTTTCCTTTTTTATATAAAATACATGAGATAAAACATAAAATCAAGCACTGCAGCAAAGAGTGCTTCTCAAAATTTGAATATCGCTCCGATCCGGCGACCCATCAATATTCCGGCTGATGCCAGTGTGACCGCCAGAAATGCCATCGCCCAGACTCCGAATGCCGATGCCGACGCCGGTCCGGAACCGAGGATCTGTGACAATTCCAGCAGCGCCTTGGTTATCGGGAAAAACATGCTTTTCTGTGCCAGGATCAGCGAATCGGAAACTTCCAGCATGGAAAAACTGAAAGCAAATAATCCGCCGACCAGCAAATTTGCTCCGATCAGAGGGAATGTTATCCGAGTCAATGTTTTCACCGGACCGGCTCCGAAATTCCGCGCCGCCAACTCCAGTTCTTCCGGAGTCTGCTCCAATCCGGCGACCACCGCCCGCACTACATACGGTATACGGCGGACTGCATACGCTATTGCCAGAAGCCACAATGGATTATCTACCGGATTGAAAATTTTTCTCGCCCATGCATAGCTGCCGGTCATACCGAGAAATCCGAATGCGATCACCAATCCCGGTATCGCCAGCGGCAGCATGGTCAGAAGATCGATCAGCCACGCTCCTTTCAGCTTCCACCGGGTCGAAATCAACGCTGCCAGAACTCCGCATAATACGGCTATGACCATTGCCAGAACGGAATAACGCAGACTGTTGACGATCGACGGAAGAACCAGCGGATTGGATAAGGCGTTATCGAAGTGTTCCAGAGTGAAAACTTCCGGCAGCACCGCATCATACCAGCGCAGAGAAAATGCTGAACCGGTCAGTGCCAAATGCGGAAGAACAGTGATCACTACCGCAAAAGCAAAGAGCAGTGTGGGCAGATAACGCCGCACTCCGGACAACTTCACCGCTTTGGATCCCATCGAACCTTTTACCGCTGCCGCACCGGTCGGAGTACTGAAAAGTTTCCGCATGAAAAGATAAATGAGTGCCGACACCGCCAGCATCACCACCACCAATGCATAAGGCATCGGATTATTTTCCAATTCAGTCAATCCGTTGAATACCTGCACCGGAGTTACCCGGTTGTAACCGAACATCAAAGGGGTGCCAAGTTCAGTAAAGCTCCACACCATCACAATACTGCCGCCGGCAAGAAATCCGCTTTTAAGCAGCGGCAGTTTGATCCGGAAAAATCTCTGAAGCGGAGTTGCCCCGAGATTTGCCGCCGCATCGGATAATGCCGGATCGATATTTCCCAAAGCTGTAATCAGATTCAGATAAAATAACGGATAAAGGTGCAATGCTTCAATGATGCAAACCGACCAGAATTTGCCTTCACCGCCGAGGAAATCCATACGTTCCAATCCGCAGTTGACCAGAATGGTATTAACTACGCCGTAGTATCCGAGTATCTGCTGAAATCCGATTGCCCCGACAAACGGCGGCAGAATCATCGGCAGAAGCATCAGAAGTGAACAATATTCCTTGCCGGGAAATTCATACCGGTCATAAACCAGTGCCAAAATGAGTGAAATCACTGCCACGATCAACGTGGTGACAATAGAGATCGCCAGACTGTTGAATAATCCTTCCAGATAAACTTTGGAACGGAATACCTCGGCGATCAGGCTCCACTGACAACCTTCTCCAATCACGGTAAATACCGGAAGCACCAGAAAAAGCAATAAAAAGAGTGCCAGAAGCAGCATAAAAAAGTATTGGATCGATCTGCGGAAAATCATTTATTTACCCTCCCGGGCAAGTTTTTCAGCCCGCAAATAATTCATTCTGGCATCCTCGCTCCATTTACGCAATACCGCTGCCACGTCTGCGGCACTGTGTTCTTTACTGATCTGCAATGATGCTGCTGCCTGAGAAGCTTCAATATATTTAAAAGGCAGTTTATTGAATTCCGCCATTGCCTGCGGCACTTTTTCTGCTCCACCGGCAGCGATAATGGCACTCCAAGCCCGCTGAAGTTCCACATGCGGATCGAGCATCAATGCCTTTATCACCTGCCGGAGAAGAGAATAGTAACGCCCCGTCCACTGCGGACGGTAATGGAAGTCCGCACCTGATTCGTAAGGACGGTAATCCGGTTTGAAAAGATTTTTCCGGTTCTCCCCGGTATACAGCTCCTGCCGTACCGGAGCCCGGTGCAAGGTGGTCTTTGCCGGACCTCCCGGCGTTCCAGCCCGGAATGCGTGAAGTTTCTGCCCTTCGATCGAAAGCAGAAAATCCACAAATGCTTCAGCAACTTTCCGGTTCGGAGCCCCCCGCAATATCTGCACCGGATCAGCACCGACCGCCGTACCCCCTTTGGGCATCACATAGGCGGAACGTGCCTTGCCGAAACGGTGGGAACTCCACAACTCTTCGGTAAAACCGTAGGTATCGATCGCAGTTCCTGCGGCGGCATTGCCGCTGCCGATATCACCGACTACTTTGGAAGCCGAATCGGTGATCGTGCGGGCGTTGGCGAAGATTTTTTTCAGCATATTCAAGCCGTCACGCCAACCGTCTTCAGGGTTTCCTGCCTGTGCCATGCACTGCTGAACGATGATCTCATAACATTTATTTGCCGAACCGGATTTGGTAGGATCGGCAACTACCAGAGTATTGAAAAATCTGCCTTCGCTCAAATCACTCCATCTTTCCGGCGGACGCGGATCACTCAACTCCGCCACCCGATCCTTATTGTAAAATATACCGAACGTGGAAAGTACCACGCCGTAATAGAAGCCGTTTTTGTCATAAATAAAATCTCCGCCGAACTCTGCGGGGATCGCTCCGGGGAGAAAATATTCCGGATGCCGTTCAGCTACTTTTCCGTCAACAGCATAACCGCGTTGTGCCATGCGGCTGTGTTCAAAAGTTCCGCCGCCGGCAAAAACGTCGATGCCGATACCGACATTTGAATTGAGAAATTTCTGCCGTATCCAGTGGGAATTCTGTCTGCGGTCGTTGAAAATATCGCCGTATTCCGCTTTCCACGGAATATTTTCCTTTTCCAGAAAATAACGGAATTCCGCGTGAAAACGGTCATCTATATAACGGGTGATATCCGAAGTGCCGCCGGGAGTACGGAAATCAATACGCACATCTTTGCCGAATTTGTCTTTATACCATTTGCCGAATGCCTGCTCGTACTCATCGCGGACGGTTTTATTATGGGCACTTATAACCACGACCGTATCCACATCATCAGCAAAAATCTTTTCAACTTCCTTTTTCTGAAAGTAAAATGGCAAAAGGAGCAATATTCCCAGCAGTGCCGCACAAATCAGCAATCGTTTCCACATGATCCATGCCTCACTTCATCGCCAGTAATGAACCGGAATCAAAGGCAAGAAAAATCTTATCTCCCGCCTTGCGGTCAATACTGGCAAACTCTTTAACAACCAGCTCACAATTTCCGGCACGGCAGAGCCATTCGGCACTTTCACCGAGATAAGTACCGCGGATGATTTCTGCGGCAAAGGCTCCGGCATGAGAATTTTCCACCACCCGGATTCGCTCCGGACGGATCGCTCCGCATCCGGAACCGTCACAATCACCGGCAAGCGGAAATGTACCGAAAGAAGTTTGAAGCTGACCGTCAATCACCTTGCCTTCAACAAAGTTTATATCACCCAGAAAACTGCCGGTAAAGCGGTTTTGCGGGTGATCATAAAGTTCACGGGGCGTGCCGAGCTGACTTATCAAACCATCTTTCAGTACCGCCATCCGGTCAGCCATACTCAACGCTTCCTGCCGGTCATGGGTCACATAAAGTGCAGTCTGCGATCTTTCCCGGCAGATACGGGCGATCTCACTTCTCATGGCATCACGCAGACGGGCATCAAGATTGGATAATGGCTCATCCAGCAGCAGCACCGCCGGACGCACCGCCAGAGCCCTTGCCAGAGCGACCCGCTGCTGCTGACCGCCGGAAAGCGACGGCACTCTGCGGTCGGCACAATCGGCAAGCTGAACCGCTTCCAATGCAGAAGTCACCTCTTTTTTCAACTCTTTGCCCCGGATCCCCAGAATCTGCAATCCGAAAGCGATATTCTCAAAAACCGTCAGATGTGGCCACAAAGCATAATTTTGAAACATCATCGCCGCCTGACGTTTTTCCGGCGGAAGCGAACTTATTTCCACCCCGTCAAAAAGTATTCTGCCTGAATCCTGTTTTTCCAATCCGGCGAGGATACGCAGCAGTGTCGACTTGCCGCATCCGGAAGGTCCAAGCAGAAAAAACAACTCTCCGGGCTTGACCTCCAGTGAAAAATCTTTCAAAACCGGTTTGCCGGGTACAAAACTTTTGCATATATTTTCCAGAACGACTGAAGCCATTATTTAAAATCCTCCGGGGTGGATGCATCCGTCGATATATTTCAATTTTTCCGGCGAACGCAGTGTTGCAAGTATTTTTATTTCCAGCTGCCGCACCCGCTCACGGGTCAGGTGAAGCCGCCGGCTTATTTCATCAAGAGGCTGTACCTTATTGCCGAAAAGTCCGAAACGCATGATAATTATCTGCTGCTCCCTTTCCGGCAGGGTACTGAGCATTTCCCGGAAACGGTCATACAGAATACGTTTCGCCAGTTCCCGGGTCGGTTCATAAACACTTTCATCGGCAATAAGTTCTTCAAGCACGGTTCCGTCGTCTTCATTGCCGACCAGAGTTTGCAGACTGATAGTCTGCATCGCCATTTTACGCACAGCACTTATGCGTGCTTCGGGCAGTTCCATCATCTTTGCCAACTCATGATTTTCCGGTTCCCTGCCGTGCAGCTGCAGAAAATTCTGTTCACTGCGGCGGATATCCTGGATCAATTTTATCATGTGCATCGGCAGACGGATCACGCGGGATTGTTCAGCGATTATACGGAAAACATTGTGCCGTATCCACCAACTGGCATAGGTGGAAAATTTATATCCGAGTTTAAAGTCAAATCTTTCCAGAGCCCGCATCAATCCCAGATTGCCCTCCTGGATAAGATCGTTGAAAGCAACCCCACGGTTGCGGAACTTCTGGGCGATACTTACCACCAGACGCAAATTGGCCTCAACCATGCGGTTGCGGTATTCAGAGTGAATTTTTGCTGCCTGATTCAAGGCAGATAATTCAGTAACCAATTCTTCCGGAAATATCAGCAGTTTACCGGAAACAAATTCCAGCTGACCGGGATCTGCGGTAATATTTTTAAGCAATTCAGGCGAACTTCCCCAGTCAAACTCCGGCACGATCATCCGGATATAGCCGCATATAATATTCAGAAACTCTTCTGCAACACCGGATTGAATACTGTATTTCTGAAGTAATTCAGATAATTCACTGCGGCAGATTGAACAATTTTCGCCGGAATTGAAACGTTTTTCCAATTCTGTGATTTTTTCAGAGATTTCACGGTGCCACGAAGTAAAAAAAGCAGGCAAAGGGATCTTGCCGTTTTCAAAAGAAGAAGGTAAAAGCAATTCATCGAGATCCCCTTCTCCGGCAAAAGCTTTTTCCAGATGAAAAATGATCTCCCGGGCAGAAAATCCGAAACGGCATACCGCCTGACGCAAACAGGTGGTCGCTTCCTCATAACGACGGCACAGCTGCATCTGTTCATGAGCGTCCGGCACATCCATACACCCCAGCTGACGCAGATAACTATTCAAAGCATCTGAATCGCCGTCATCCGGATGATGAATCGCTTTTTTAGCCATGTAAATTCTCCTGAAAGCACCGTCTGAGTTTGACAAGATCTTCCGGCGAAGTAAGTTTTATATTCCACATGCCGGAATTGACCAATTCAATCGGATAACCGGATAAACGCATAATTTCCGCATCATCGGTCGGCACAACTCCATTTAAAGCGGCACAGGCAATGCGGTACTTTTCAAGATCGAATATTTGCGGAGTTTCCGCACCGAAAACCATTTCACGGGAAACCGGAGAAGCTATCATGCCATCCGGAGAAGCAAGTTTCAAACTGTCTGCCACCGGATGAGCTGCGATCGCACCACCGATAACTCTCGCCCGGGAAAGAACCTTTTCCAGCAACGCAGCCGTTGCCAGAGGACGGGCAGCATCGTGTATCGCAACCATACCTTTTTGCAAAGGCAGAATATTCAAGGCATTGATGACCGACTCCACCCGGTCGCTTCCGCCGGGGACCCAGACTATACCGGCTCCCGGCAGAAATTTATCAGCCAGACTCAGGAACTCATCCAGAGCCGCTGAACGGACTGCAACAATCAGATTCCCGGGGGCGGTCAATGGCAAAAAGTTGCGGATGCTGTGGAGGAATACCGGCATTCCGGCAATTTCCTCCAGCAGTTTATCCTTTTCACCATACCGCTGCGAACTGCCGCCCGCAGCGATGATCACCCCCAGATCAGGAATCATAATCTTGCGTTTTTCAAAGATCACTTGACCGCAGGACGGGCAATGACACCCAACGGGTCAAAGTCATCCGGACAGAATCCATTGGGATTGTGACGTACCCAGCCTTCTGCATATTCGCAGAATCCGCAGAGATCTCCCATTGCTTTGGCACGGGCGACCATATCTTCAAGATAAGCATCCATTCCCTGACTTTCATCCAGCCACTGTTTCTGGGTCTGGTGGCAGTTAAGCATCTGCCGTTTCAGGGGGATCGTGGAAGTGACATCCACGAAAATATCCGGAGTGACCGGACGGTTGAGCTGATCTTTCAGTGAAAGCGGCAGAGAGTGGTAGACTGCCACATCGGTACTCACCGGAGCAACATCTTCCACACCGCGGAAGTTGCCCATACCCCGGCAGAAAGCGGCGGAAACCGCCAGACGACCGGCGTTGATGTGGTCTTCCATGTAGTCAAAAGGTCCGTGGGTTAGCACGATTTCCGGATCGACTTCACGCACGACACGCACAACTTTGGTGAGCTGTTCGGTATTGTAGAAAACTTCAAGGTCGTGAGTGATGGATTCGTGATAAACCGCACCTGCCATTTTGGCAGCTTCCATCGCCTCTTCGCGGCGGCGGGCAGCCAAAGCACTGTGGTTAAGCATATTGCCGCCGAGGGCACCGTCAGCAATATTCATGTAATGGATCTCATAACCCAGCTCTTTGAGCCGGATCAGAGTTCCTGCCATCATAAATTCAATATCGTCAGGATGACTGGCGATTGCAATTGCTCTTTTAGCCATGATCAATGCATCTCCACATCACAAACGCCGAATCCGGGGCGGTAGAAGTTGAATACCACATCATCGTGATCGCTCAGCAATGACATCGGCACGCTGCTGTCAGCAATTTTCTGGGAGATCATGAAAGTAGTCAGACGCATACCGAAAGGATTGTCGTGGTGACCGGGGTGCCAGATGGAAACACGGTCGCTCTTCCAGGTCTGCACAGGACCGACAGTGAAAGCTCTATTCGGCACATTCTGCACAGTACCGCCGCCGGAGGTACGGGCATTCTGGATCAGAGTGATCGGATGCAGATCCACCAGACGGGTACCTTTTTTGCGGTATTCTTCCGGAGTCGGCGGATTATCTTTGTAAGCACCTTCACGACGGACAGGATCGTTGAAAGCCCAGTGTTTGGTCTCTCCCTGACCGCCCTGCATAATCAGACATTTGGCTTCATCGTAGGATTTTTCATAGGCAGCCATATCGCCGTTGGGGAAGTGCATATTTTCCATCGGCATACGCAGTTCCGGACGGATACGGGAGAAGCAGAGATCCCAATCCGCTTTGGCAAAGCCGAGGGGGAAATCCATACCGGCAGGCACATCGCCATCCAGAGCCCATTCATCCATGCCCCAGAAGTGGGCATTTTTCAGACTCAAACCGGTTTCGTTGACGATCTGGGCGACCAGCGGGAGCTGTTCAGTCGGTCCGATCGGGCCGCAGATGCCGCAGGGATTGTCAGCAGTGGCTTTTTTCCAGCAGTTGATGTATTCCAGAGCTTCGGCACAGTAGAACTCCTGGAAAGTATCAAAGAGATTGATTTTGAATCCGGGACGTTCAAAACTTTTCAGGTTGTCGATCGTGATCCGGGATGCGGCATCCAGAATTTCACGATCCAAAGTCGTGTAATCCCACCAGTCGGCGGAAATTTTTGAGTAGGCTCTCATTTTTTTACTCCTTTGTTATTTTTTGTTTTCAAGTGAAGTTTCACTTCAATTAAATGCAATCGTTCAAACTATATCACCGAAACTTATTTTTTGCAAGTTTTTACAGCAAAATCTTTGATTTTTTCCGCAGAAATCATCACCCCGGATTCACCTGGCACAAAGAGAGATTCCGCAGAGTGGCGGATGCCCGGCAGAAAAACCACCTTATTTTGAGTTGTTCTCAATACCGGATTGACCGGAAATGCAGCAATTTTCCGCTTGATCCTCAAATCCTTTACTTTCCCGGCATTTTTCCTGCCGAATGGAACCATTTTTTCCCCTTCCTGCGGAACACCGATCTCCAATGTCTCCGAAAGTCCAGCGGCATTGAAACATGCCTGAAAAAGGGTGATCTTTTCCGGAAGTTCTGTAATATTTTCTGCCGTAAAACGCCAATTTTCCCAACAGATGCTTTTCTCTTTTTTCCAATTCCAGAGAACCTTTTCCAGCTTTTCACTGTGCGGATAGATCATACCGCCGGAAAAGTGGAGAATACGGTTGTCATCCAGCACGCAGATTCCGCTTTTCTGATTTTCCACCATATCTGAAAAACGGAGAACCGCACCGGATGTCAGAGGGGAATCATCGTTGAAAAAATCTTTGCACAGCAGCCGGAGCATCCGGCAGATCATCGCCCTATCCCGGTGCAGATACCAGAAAGAAACCTCGTAACGGTCATCGGCATTATTGTAATAATTCATTGCCGTTTCATCGAGATATGCAGCATCATACGACAGATTTTCCAATGTTGAGATCACCGCTTTTTTACCGCCGGGAAAAAGGTCGTAAAACGCAGGCAATATTTTATTACGCAAGATGTTGCGGCAGAATTCCCCATTGATGTTGCTGGAATCGACCGCCCATGATGTCACTCCGTTTTCACGCAAAAAATCTTCGATCTCACTGCGGGTGTATACCAGCAGCGGACGGAAAAACTTCACTCCTTCCACTTCGGAATACATTTGCATTCCCGTCAATCCGGAAGCGTTGCTTCCCCTGCCGATGCGGATAAATAAATTTTCGATCCTGTCGTCAAGATGATGACCGAGCAGCACGACCGGATCGGAATAATTTTCACACAAATCTTTCCACTTTTCCAGACGTGCCTGCCTTGCTCTGGATTCCAGATTGCCGCCGGGGGAAATATGAAGATCGATCTTCAGAAACTTCACATTGAGTTTACGGGCAAACTCCTCTGCATTTTGAGCCTCTTTATCCGACTCCTCCCCCCGCAAATGATGATTGAAATGCACGGCGAGCAATTCACAACCGGATTTTTCCGCTCCCCGGGCTGCCATCAGAAGCAGTGCGGTACTGTCTGCCCCGCCGGAAAAACCGACCAGCAGCTGACCGTGAAAGTTTGAAAAAATTGAATTATCCATTTGCATTTATCCTCAATATGCTTTATAATATAGCGTTGCCACGCCGTTATGCAATATATTCCGGCGTATAAGATGGATTTTTTTGAACTTTTTTATTCGGAGTTGACAATTATGGCTTTTATCGTTGCCGCAACCGGAAATCAGCATAAACTTGCTGAATACGCCCAGCTTCTGGCTGATCAGGATATTGAATTGAAATCTCTCAACGATTTCCCCGGATACACCGAACCGGAGGAAAACGGTTCATCCTTTGAGGAAAATGCCGGGATCAAAGCCGCCGCCGCCAGCCTCTATACTTCTGCTCCGGCTTTCGCCGATGACTCCGGTCTGGAAGTTGAAACTCTCGACGGCAGGCCCGGTATCCATTCATCCCGCTATGCTGCCAGCGACCCGGAACGCATCGCCAAACTTTTAGGTGAACTTGAGGGTAAAACCAACCGCCGTGCCCGTTTTGTCTGCGTGATCTCGATCGCTTTCAACGGCGAAGTGATCGCCTCTTTTGAAGGTGAAGTCAAAGGGACCATCCTCGACGCCCCCCGCGGTGAAAACGGTTTCGGTTACGATCCGGTATTCCAGCCAGATGGTTTCGATAAAAGTTTTGCAGAATTGAGTTCCGAAGAAAAAAACCGTATCAGCCACCGGGCGATGGCGTATGCCAGAGCATTGGAGTTTGTGGAAGAAGAATTATCTGTTTTCACCGATCAATTCTGAGTTTTTCAATATGGATCTTTCGCAGCGTATCATCCGCAGTGCAATAGATTGGAGCGGTGCAGGAATCATGCTGGCAGATTATCTTGCCGGCAGATTCACCTACCGTTCAAGAGAAGAGTGGTGCAAACGTATCAAGTCAGGCGAAATAACCCTCAATGACAAAATCGTTCCGCCGGAGACCATTCTCGCCCTGCATGATAAAATCGAATACCGTCCGGAAGATATTGAAGAACCTCCGGCAGATTTGAATTACCGGATCGTCTTTGAAAATGACAAATTTCTGGTCATCGACAAACCGGGCAATCTCTGCATGCATCCGGCCGGACCGTTTTTCAAACATACCTTGTGGCACCTTTTATCTTCCCGTTACGGCAATATCCACTTTGTCAACCGGCTCGACCGCGAAACCAGCGGATTGCTGCTGGCGGCCAAAGATGCGGCAACGGCAAAAAAATTGAGCAAAAGTATTCTGCAAAAGAAATATCAGGTCCTGATCCACGGAAACTTTCCGGAAGAATTGAATGCGGAAGGTTTTCTGATTTCTGCAAACTCAATCGTCCGTAAAAAACGCCGTTTTGTCAGCACCATGCCGGAAAATCCTCCTTTTGAAAGTGCCAAGACCATTTTTCGCAAGCTTTTTTCCTGCAGGGATTTATCTCTGGTTGAAGCGACTTTATTCACCGGCAGGATGCACCAGATCAGAGCCACACTGAACTCGCTGGGATTTCCGGTGGCAGGCGATAAACTTTACGGAGTGGATGAAACTTTTTACCTGAAGCAGCGTACCGGCGAGTTGACCGGTGATGACCGGAAAAAACTTCTGCTCCCCAGACAGGCTCTTCATTCTGCTTTTCTGGAATTTACAGCAGTTGACGGTCAGATACTCAACTTTACTTCCCCGCTGCCCGATGATATGAAAAATTTAACAGAAGGAAAATAACCATGAGCGAAGAAAACACACCCATTACCCAAGAGTTGCAGGCAAAACTGGATGAAGTTGAAATCAATGCTGAAAATGAGGCCAATAAACTCCCCCGTTTTGATATGCAGAAAGCTCTGCTTACCGGAGCATGCTGTCTGGGATTGGGATTCACTTTCGGTATCGGCATGAGAATTTCGGTGTCCACTTCCGCTGCATTCGGGATCATTCTCGGTCTGGTCGGCTTTGTCACCGGCGGCTGTCAACGGCCGAAAAAGAAGTGAGTCTGATGAAAAAAATATTATTTCTGTTCCTTATACTTTGCACCGTTTCCGGGGCTTCCGGAACTGAAATAACCCGGCAGAAGTTAAATAAAGTGCTGGGAATACCTCTTTTCACCCAGAAAGACACCTGGTCAAAAACTGCTCTGCAAAAGCGGCTCAGACTCCGGCTTATCGGAAACAGCAAACGCTTTTCGGGCCATTTCAACCGCAATATCGCCGGTGCCAAGCCGGTTGAAATTGAAATCCATACCGCTGATGACAATAATAAAATCAACTTAATCACCATCACCTACGCCAATCAGGGCGATACCGGAGAAAAGTACAAGTCGGTCATCCGCAATACCGGCAGAACGATTTCCAGAACGATGAATGGCTGCGGCAAAAAAAGTAAAGGCGGATTTTCTGACGGAGCATTCAAGATCAAAGGGGATGTGTGGCAGACTGCGTATGCCAAATTTGTGCTGGAAATGGATAAAGGGGATTTTGTTCTTTTCCACATCCTGCCTCCGGCTGGGATGAAAGAAGCGGTAAACCCCGGAAAAAAAGATTTTTCAAAAAATGTCAAACGCAATGATTTCGGTGATGTCTGGATACCCAATGTGCCGATGGTCGATCAGGGTCCGAAAGGATACTGTGTACCGGCAACAATGACCAGAATATTTCTTTACTACGGTATACACATGGATATGCACCACATGGCAAAAATCAGTGAAACCGGCAGGGGAGAAGATGATGGCACTTTTATCCATGTTATGTTGAAAGAGATTGAATACTTACGACGTAATGCCCGGTTGAAAATGAACGTGATCAAGGATTTTTCCATAAAAAATATTGCCCGGAATATCAATAAAGGATATCCGGTTTTCTGGACGATCGATAAAAATCCCGGTCAAGCGTATAATTTCAGTTTAAAAAACCGGGAAAAAGCCGCCACTCCGGAAATCTGGAATAGAATGCTGAAAAAATTTTCAGTTAAAAGTTTCAGCAAAAGCGATCATGTATTGCTGATAATCGGTTACAATGAAAAAACAAATGAAATCGCCGTTTCCAATTCTTGGGGAGCAAATCATATAAAACCGACATGGATCCCGCTGAAAATTGCCCGGAAAGTGTCTAACGGAAATTTATTGGTTTTTTCACCATGATCACACTGGATTTTCAATCCGGCACGCTCACTCTTGCCGGAATCACCACTCTGCCGCAGGGTTTGGAAAAATTTTTCACCTTTGATGTGCGTTCTTCTCTTTTCAGAGGACGGGCATGCGATTATGCCCCGGCAGTGATCGCACTTTTGCAGCAGAAAATCCCCTTTGATGACCGGGCGAGAAATTATGAATTGCTGAAAGATTTTTCCATCCGGGAAAAAATCATCCCCCGTCCTCATCAGCAGCAGGCTCTGGAAAACTGGATCGCCGCCGACTGCCGGGGTGTTGTTTCACTGCCCACCGGTGCAGGTAAAACCATTCTGGCAATGATGGCGATCGCCCATTTACGCCGTCCGGCACTTATCCTCGTACCGACGATCGACCTGCTCACCCAGTGGTGCAGTGTGATCGGCAGATTTTTCAACACCCCCTGCGGGATGCTCGGCGGCGGAAGCCGGGAAATTCTGCCCGTTACCGTAAGCACTTATGATTCAGCTCTTCTCAATATGGAGTTTATCGGCAGCCGTTTTGCCCTGCTGATCGCTGATGAGTGCCACCATCTGCCCTCGCCGGAAAACCGGCTTTGTGCCGCTATGAGTATTGCACCATTCCGCTTGGGGTTGTCTGCCACACTGGATGCAGAAGGTGAATATGCCGCCGTAATGGATGACCTTATGGGAAAAGTATGCTGTAATATTTCCATAAATGAACTTGCCGGCAACATCCTTTCAAACTATCAGGTAAAACAGTTTCGGGTGGAGCTTTCCGGCGAAGAAGCTGCAGCCTACCATCACCACCGGGGTATTTATACCGGTTTTATCCGGAAATATGGAATAAACTTTTCCCGTCCGGATGGCTGGGCATCGTTTCTCATTGCCTGTGCCCGTCAAGTTGGCGGCAAGGAAGCTCTGCACTCATTCATGCTCCAGCGGCATATCGCCCGTGCCGGTAAAGCCAAACTGGAACTTATCGAAAATATACTTCATCACCACCCCGGCGAACAGACGATCATTTTCACCGCCGATAACGATGCGGCATACACCATCGGCAGACGTTTCACACTTCCGGTACTCACCCACCATACCAAAGCGGCGGAAAGAAAAGATTTTCTCGACCGTTTCCGTTCCGGAGAATATCCGGTACTGGTCACCAGCAAAGTTCTCAATGAAGGTGTGGATGTACCGCAGGCTTCAGTAGGAATCATCGTTTCCGGCAGCGGCAGTGTGCGTGAACATGTCCAACGTCTGGGCAGGATACTGCGAAACGCTCCCGGAAAAGATAACGCCGTGCTGTATGAATTGGTCAGTGCAAATACCTCGGAAGTGGCAATCAGCGAAAGACGCCGTGAACATTCCGCTTACCGGAGGAGGTCGTAATGCTCAGAAAAGAACATCTGCTTTACCGTATAAGCAACGGAAATATCAAACCCCGTTTCATTGACCCTGAATCCCCTTTCCTTCTGGAATGTGCCGCAGAATTGACCGGTATTTATACAGCAGCATTGGAAACAGTAATGAACCGTCAGGAACTTGAAGAAATAAGTTCATCACTCATCCGGAGCAGTGTGGATATAAAAATCGCATCCGGCTTGAATAAACTCCTGCTTGACCGCTGTGAATTTGCCCTGCCTGCCGATGCCGATTATCCGGCTTTACGGAAAAAATATTTTCTTCTGGCAGCAGAAAAACTCAAAAGCGGAAATTTTACCGGTGAAGAACTGCGGAATCTTTCTGAAAACGGAAATATCGACCTTTACGGTGATCTGCCGGATTTTGAAAAACTTATCCGTTTTGATGCCTTTACTCCCACTGCATTATTGCACCGTTACAATCTTGCTCTGGCACAGGGATTGCTCTTTTACGCAAAAAAAATAACTCTCAAACTCAATTACCCGGAACAAAATGAGTTGCGTAAACTGCTCAAAGCGGTAAAATTTTTCCGGCTTCTGGCACTCATCACCAGAAAAGACAAAAACCATCTGATGATCGAATTTTCCGGTCCTTATGATATTATTGACTCCACCGCAAAATACGCTTTACAACTGGCAAACCTGCTACCGGCAATCGTAAATATGGCAAACTGGGAACTTTCAGCAGAAATAAAGATCAAAGAACGTGATCTTGTTATGAAGTTATCTCATAAAAACGCTCTTGTTTCCCACTACCGGCAGCTTGGCAGTTATATTCCGGAAGAGATCCGCCTTTATCATCACTCATTCAACGATAAACAATCGCTCTGGCAAATCACCGGTGAGACTCCTTTTATCGACGGCGGCAATCAGGAATTGATCTTCCCCGATCTTTCTTTTGCATCCACAGAGACCGGAATGGTTCTGCATGTGGAACTTTTTCACCGCTGGCACTCCGGAGAGCTGCTTAAAAGGATAAAACTTTTAAACTCCAGACCCGATCTGCCGCTGGTTCTGGGTATCGACCGGGCATTGGTGAAAAGTGAAGAGGATTTTGATAAACTTTTTGCCGATGCTCCGCAAATAAAGAACCGCTGCTGGCTTTTCCGGGATTTTCCCGGTATTACATCAACTGTAAACACTCTGAAACGGGTGGAAAAAGAGTTCTTACAGCGAAGCAAATGAGTAAAGGGCGATCGCCCCGATCATCATCAGTGCCGCAACAATCCGCCGCACCCAGAGCCGCATGGAAATCTTTGAATCAAGAGCCGCCAACCCCATGTAAGGCAAAAGCAGACCGACGATGACTGAAAAAACACCTCTGGTAGCAAGGATCACATTGCCGAATACCGGTTTCAGATTGGAAAAACAGGCAAAAAGCAATATTTGCGATAAAAGCCACAATACCGCATACGGCACACCTTCAAGTATCTCTCTGCTTCCGGGTTTCATTTTAACAAGCATCGGCAGCGTGATAAATCCCAGAATAGTATAGATCAGTGTAACCACCAGAAACGAACTGTAGAATGTACCGGTCTGGCTGTATTTATTCATTTTCACCACCAGATCAGTTTCCACCATATCCACCGATGAATAAAAAACAAGTGTCAGGATAATAAATACCCAGCCCCGCCACGAAACCGGAGTATTCCCAGCCCGGGTGAAAATCATTCCTGCTGCCGCTGCAATAACTACGGCACTCAGCTGCATCCAGTTGAGTCTCCCACCGGTAACAATAAAAAGAAGCGATAAAACGATGATCTTCAATCCCAGCAAAGAAGCAATCCGGCTCGCTTCAAAATAACGCATAGCGGCAAAAAAGCAGCCTTGTCCGGCGAGGAAAAGGGTACTTCCCAATACGGCCTGTAAAATATATTTCCACCAGCACGGCAATACACCGAAAGGAAAAAATATCAGCAGCAGCGGCAAGGCGATAAGCATCATCAGAAATGTTGCCACTGCCAACAGCCGTACCGGACTTTTGAACAACAAAAGGAAGCGGGCATTGAAAAGATATCCCGCTGAATTGACCATTGCGGCTCCGAAGCCGCAAAGCATTGCCCACACCATCGAAAACTTCTCCTGTTCACCCTTGCATAAAGCGTTTGATTCGTTTCAATGCTTCACGCAATTCATCGGCACTGGTAGCATAGCAGCAGCGGATGAATCCTTTACCGCCCGGTCCGAATGCTTCACCCGGTACAACTGCCACATGTTCAGCCCTGAGCAGTTTTTCGGCAAATTCATCTGATTCCATGCCGCTGTTTTTTACCGAAGCAAAAGCATAAAATGCTCCGTGGGGCATCAAACACTCCAAACCGGCTTCATTAAGACCTTTAACAAAGAAGTCCCGGCGGCTGCGGTAACTTTCACGCATTTCCGCCTTCGCATTGCCGCCATTGCGGATCGCTTCAAGTGCCGCTTCCTGGGCAACAGTCGGGGCACACATGATCGCATACTGGTGGATCCGCATCATCGCGGAAATCATCACTTCCGGGGCACACACATAGCCGACCCGCCAGCCGGTCATCGCAAAGGCTTTGGAAAATCCGTGCAGAAAGATCGTCCGCTCTTTCATTCCCGGCAAAGAGGCAATGGAAAGGTGATCACCGTCGTAATTCAATTCGGAATATATCTCATCGGTCAACACCGCAAGATCATATTTCTTTGCGATCTCCGCGACTGCCTGCAATTTTTCCGGCGGCATCACCGCCCCGGTCGGATTGCAGGGAAAATTCAGCAGAATCGCCTTTGTTCTGGGGGTGATCGCTTTTTCAATATCCTCCGGCTCTACGGCAAACTCATTTTCGTAACGGGTGGTCACCGGAACCGGAACTCCGTGTGCCATTGCGATTTCTGCCGGATAAGAGACATAACACGGTTCGGTATAGATCACCTCATCTCCGGGAGAAAGCAGCATACGAAAAGCCAGATCCAGTGCTTCACTTACCCCGATAGTAACCAGACACTCTTTACGGTAATCGTAGGAAACCGAGTAGTTCTTTTCCACATAATCGCAAATTGCCCGCCGCAAACCGGGCATACCCAGATTGGATGTATAACCGGTATGACCGTGTTCAAGGGAATATATACCGCTTTCACGGATCGTCCACGGAGTGACAAAGTCCGGTTCACCCACACCCAGAGAGATCACATCATCCATCGAATTGACCAGATCGAAAAATTTTCTGATCCCGCTGGCTGGCAATGAGGCGATATGCGGAGCGATAAACTTTTCAGAAACAGATTTTGAGCCGTTCATATTCTTCATCACTTTGCATTATCATTCCGGATTCTTTATACTTTTTCAACTGAAACGAGGTGGCAGTGGAAATCACACCCTCAATCGTTGCCAGTTTGCCGGAAACAAAGTTTGCCACCTGCTGCAAAGAAGCACCTTCCACAGTCAGCAAAAGATCATAACTGCCGGAAAGCAGACTCAAGTCGGTAACTTCCGGAAATTTGGCAATTCTCCGTGCCACCCGGTCAAATCCGCCATCCCGGTTCGGGGTGACTTTCACCTCAATTAACGCCTTGACCCGGCTTTCACTGCCCGGAGCATCATCGGTAACAATCGCAGTATAACCGCGGATCACTCCGGACTTTTCCATCTCATTTACCGCAGAAACAACCTGTGAAGTTTCCACCGACAATCCGGCAGCAATCTCTTCCGCACTCAACCGGGCATTGCTGCGGAGCAGAGCAACTATTTTTTCTTTCAACATCAGAATACATCCTTTACGATATAAAGCGGTATAAAAAGCATACCATTATATATAAAACTGTCAAGCACATCAAATGCCCCGCCCATTCCGGGGACAAATGAACCGGAATCCTTGATACTGCACATCCGCTTGACTGCGGATTCAGTCAGATCACCGAAGAAACTGCCGAATGAAAGCACCACGGCACTGAAAATATACCACCACAATCCGGTTTCCGGAAAGAAACGGTAAAAAGCCAGACTCACTGCAACGGAAAGGATCAAACCTCCGAGCAGACCCTCATAAGATTTTTTCGGGCTGACAGAGGGGGCGATCTTGTGGTTTCCTCCGGGAAGTTTCGCAGTGAGTGTACCGCAAATATAACCGCCGGTATCAGTTGCTTTGGTCACCAGACAGAGGAAAATCAGCCACAATCCACGCTGGCCGCAAGCCGACGGCAGAAAGAAACTGCAAAGCAGAAGTATCAGTGACGGAGCAAGCATCACAATCACCCCGGCAGAAATAAACATTTTCTGCATGATCTCTTCCTGCATGGCAAGAAGTGCCGCACAGGCAAAAAGTATCACCAGCATCAACAGTATCACTGTGGCGATCCATGATACCGGATAGATGAATCCTGCCGTACATCCGACCGCAGCCAGCCAGGTGATCAATGCTGCCGGCAGAGGAAGTGCCGGTTTTCCGGACTTATTGAGCATGGCACAACACTCACCGACAGCGGCTCCAACCATTGCCGGGGCAGCAGCGATAAAGAGCCATACACCGCCTGCTTCCCAGAAAAATATTCCACCGAGCAAAGCCATCAGCAGAACAAAACCGATAATCCGGAATTTGAACATCTTTTATTCCTCCGTCAATCCATCATTTTAAAAAAGTGTGATTCAACTGCCAGACACAATGTGTGATAGACCGGCAAATGAAATTCCTGAATCTTGTACGTCTCTTTTTCCGGCACGGCGATCACCACATCGGCAAACTCACAACAGCTGCCGTTTTTACTGCCGGTAAGCAGAATGGTAAGAATCTTTTTTGCCCGGGCGGCGATGAACATTTTGCGGATATTTTCCGCACTGCCCCCCGTGGAAATACCGATGACCGCATCCCCAGGTCTGCCCAGAGCCCACAACTGCTGGGCAAATGCCAGAAAGGGATCGACATCGTTGCCGAATGCACTGGTCAGAGCCGGATGCGAAAGCAGTGAAACCGCAGGAAGACCATATTGCAGGTTTTTACCCAGTTCTTTCCCGGTTTCACCGCCGATAGCGGCAAGAAGTTCTTTATCAGCAGCAGAAAGTTCCCGGCGGGATTTGAAACCTTTGAGCAATTCTCCGCAAATGTGTTCAGCATCGGCGGCACTGCCGCCATTACCGGCAAGAAAAAGAGTTCTGCCGTTTTCAAAAAGCTCAATAAGTTCCACGGCAAGTTTTTCCACATCCGGAGCGACTTGGGCAAGTGCCGGATAGCGGCTGACCATTTCATCAATATATTTTTTCACTTCACACCTCAAATTAAAGTTGAAATCAGAAAAATTTTTCCACAATTCCAGCCAACCAGACAATGAAAATCACCGCAGGAATAACGATCCGGATGTAATGTCTCATCCAAACCGGAAATTTCCACCCTTTTCCGGTATTCATTTCTGCAAAAAAGTTATCACTACCCCATCCGGCTTTATACATACAGAATAAAGTCAGGTAAAGAGACCCTATCGGCAGCAGATTGGAACTGACAATGAAATCCTCTAAATCCAGAATATTGCTTCCTTTACCCAGTGGTTCAAATCCCCTCCAATAGTTGAATCCGAAAATACACGGCATGGAAAGGATCAAAAGCATGACAAAGAATATCCCGCAGGATTTTTTCCGTGACCATCTGAATTCATCCATACCGAATGCCGTCAGATTTTCAAAAACAGCGATCAGCGTGGAAAGTGCTGCCACGGAAAGGAAGAGGAAAAATAATCCGCCCCAGAAATAAGGCAACTGCATATTGCTGAAAACTTTGGTAAGCGTTACAAAAATCAGTTTCGGTCCGGCATCCGGACTGACCCCGAATGCGGCACAGCAGGGGAAAATTATCAATCCCGATGCAACTGCCACGATGGTATCCAGCAGAATTATCCACAAGCCTTCCTGAAATAAAGAACGCTCCTTATTCATATAACTGCCGCAGACCGACACACTGCCGATTCCGATACTCAGGGTGAAAAATGCCTGTGCCAGAGCTGCATTGAGCGTAATCAGGATATTCTGGCCGGTAACACTGCTGAAATCCGGAGCAAGAAAGAATTTTATTCCCTCTGAAGCATTGGGCATAGTAAATGCGTAAAACACCAATACTCCAAGAAGTAAAAACAATCCCGCCATCATCACTTTGATACTTTTTTCTATGACCTTTTTCACCCCGCCGATACAGATTACCGCAGTGATAATCACCGCTACAGCCATGTATAGCGTCTGCTCTCCCGGTGAAGCCAGAAATCTGCCGAATAATTCCGGATCCCACACCTTTTCATCGCGGATAAAAAATTTGACCGTATAAAAAAGCACCCATCCGGTTACGACGGAGTAAAACATCAGCAGGATAAGATTTCCGGAAATAAAAACATAGGCGGGAATCTTCCACTTGAAACGCACTTGCGGATTCTGCAATTTTTCAAATGCTCCCGGATAAGTACTCTGACCGGCTCTGCCCAGAGCCAATTCCATCATCAGTACCGGCAAACCGAAAAGTACCAGACAACCGATGTAAAAAAGCACAAAAAGTGCCCCCCCGTTGGCTCCGGTGACATAGGGAAAACGCCACACATTGCCCAGACCGATGGCACAACCGGCTGTCATAAAAATAAACCCCAGACGGGTCGCAAAATGTTCTCTTTTTTCACTCATTGTTTTTCCCCATTGTAAAAGTAAATATTCAGCGTATAAAATAGCACATCCGACAACTTTTGTCAATATCATCTTGCATTTTTCGCCGGAATGATGTATCTTAAAATAAAGTTTTACGGATATTGAAATTTTACGGAGAATTTTTTCATGGATTTTTCAGAACTTGCCCCTTCACGGCGAACGATCCGCCGTTTCAAACAGATCCCGGTTCCCGACAGTGAATTGCGGCATATCGTGGATATGGCACGGCACTCATCCTGTGCATCAAACAAGCAGCCGATCCGTTATGTGATCATCCGGGATAACGAATTGGTCAAAGCGGTCTTTGAAACCACCCGCTGGGCAGGTATGGTCGCCCCCCGCCGCACTCCGGAATGGGGGAAAAATGCTCCATTGGCTTTCATCGCCCTGACGATCCCTGCCGATGCGGGAAAATTCATCAATGCCGATGCCGGTGCCGCGATCCAGAGTATGGAATTTGCCGCATGGGAACGCGGTCTGGGCTGTTGCTGGTTCGCCTCATTTTCTCCGGAAAAAGTTCAGGAATTGATCCGGCTTGATGCGTCAAGAAAAGTACTTTATATCGTTGCCGTCGGTTTTCCCGATGAAACCCCGGTCGGGGAAAATGCAGTCAATGGCGAAGTTGCATATTATCTGGATGATGATGACACGCTGCATGTGCCGAAACTTCCGGTCAATGAAATAACCACCTGGCTGTAAGGATACAAATGAATAGATTCCGGCAAATTTCCCGTTTTACAGCGGCATTGATGCTTCTTGTCATGCCGTTCTTTGCCATGCCGCGTGCTTTTCTGCGGCTCACGGGCAATGCAGTCCCGCTTTACGGGTTGGTAAAAATGGTTGATTTTCCGGTACTGTGCCTGCTGGCGTTGGCGGTCATACTCTTTTTCCCGCAGAGACTCAGGGAATTTTTCCGTCAGAAGGATTTATATTATCTCTTTGGAGCAGCTGGATTATTTCTGCTCAATGCCGGAATTTCACTTTTCATCGGCAACTCCACACTCGAAGATTTCTGTACCCCGCTTTTCTGGATACTTTATCCCCTTGCCGCAGTTTCAGTTGCCGGAGAAATACAGAAAATCCTGCCCTTTTTTGCCGGTATCGCCGCTCTGATCCTCATTTACAGCGGCATCGTGTCTGAAAACTTCACCGGTCTTGCCGGAAACTGGAACTGGCTTCAGGGCTTCATCACCGCATTGCTCCCGGCGATCGCTCTGTGGAGTACAAAAGAAAGAACGTTATTTCCCGGATGTGTAGTGAAAAACACTTCAGAACACCACAGAAACCGGGCGATCATTCTGCTGTCTATATTTTTTGCCGGTATCGGAATATTTCTGCCGGAAATTCTTTCCCGCGGAGCGATCGCCGCTGCTGCCGCAACAGGAATTTTTCTCTATTTTAGCAATCGCATTGAAAAAGAGAAATTTTCCAGATATTTTATCATTTTCATCGCCGTAATTACAGCCGGATTTATCGCCGGATTATTGATTTTTGAATTTAACGACACCCGTTTTATCATCTGGCAGGGAGCTTTGAATGCATTCTGCGATCAGGGATTCAGCGGTCATGGATGCGGCAAATTCAGCGAAATTATCCGTCAATTTCTGGATGAAAAATATTTTCTTTCACCTTATCCGGCTCCGCATATCGACCATGCCCATAATGATCTGCTGCATCTGGCAGTTGAAAACGGTTTTGCCGGAATACTTTTTTATCTGACGGCTCTTTTCACCATTCTCCGCCGCCGCAATCAGCCGTTCATCCAGTGGATTTTTCTTGTCCTCATCATCTGCGGCTGGTTCGATCAGCACAATTTCACGGTTCCGGGTGCCGGATTGACGGCGGTTGCCGCCGGTTTGCTCACTGCTCCGTGCGAAACAGCGGAAGATGAAAAAATCAAAGGCGGTATTTTCTTGAAGTTTGCCGGAGTATTTTCACTTCTGAGTGCCATCCATTTTGCCGTAATCAATTTTCAAATCACATCTTTTATCCGGCAGGGTGATCTGGCTCTCATTAAAGGAGATATAAAAACTGCTTTCAGCAAATATCTGGATTCTGACAGACAGAAAACCACCACCCATGCACTCTATCAGATGGCAGAACTTTCACTGGTTAAAAATGATCCGGAATCAGCTCTGAAATTTCTTCACCGTCTGGAAAATGAACTTGGTAAAACCGGATACCGCCACACCCGCCGTCTGCGGGCGGTCGCTCATCTGCAGAACGGAAATTTGCCTGATGCTGCACTGAATATGGCTGCGGAATTGAAAAATGCTCCATTTAGTGTGATCAATGCCCGTTTCCAACGGATAATCCTGCGGCAGATCAATGCCCCGAAAGAAGCTGTTGCCGCTGCCGACCGGCACTTTATGGAGTTGTGCAGGATGCGGAACATCACTCCAACCGAAGCGGAATATTTTTCAGTACAGAAAGATGATTCACCATTTCCGCAAAATAAAACTGCTGCCATTTCAGAATCCGGAAATATCACACTTTTTGCCGGAATGGCAAAAGAGATCGTTGCGGCGGTCATTTTACTGCTTGCCGTTTACGCTGTCGGCAGATCTATTTTAAAATATGCTGCCATCCCGTTGCTCCCGTCACTGGCAACAGGTATCATTGTCTGCGGCATTGCCGTACTTATTCTGCCGGTAACGGTTTTGAAATATGCAATGATCCTGCTTGCCCTGCCGGGAATATACTGTTTTATTGATGATTATAAAACACAGTGGAAAACAATTGTTATCGCGGTACTGATTTTCATTTTTCTGCTGCCGGCACTCCTGCTGCCGCCCGGAGCATGGGATGAACAGGTCTATCAGATTGCTCTGCTGAAAAAATATCTCTTTTTCAACTCCATAATGCCTTTACCGGAAAATCCATACTCCGCATATCCCTCCCTTGGTCAATTGTGGCTTCTGCCGGGTTTTGCCATGGGCGGAATGAATGTGCCATTACTGGTTTCCGGCATGATCACGGTGATCACGGGAATCGTATTTTTCAATTACGCCAAAAAAATTTCCGGTAAAATTGCGGCATTTGCCGCTTTGGCAATGGTGATTCTTTCTCCGGTAAGCTGGACTCTCAGCCGTTCCTTTTATGTGGAAATTTTCATCGCTCTTTTTGCCCTGACCGGAACCTGGCTGATTTTGCGAGATGATTTTCCCGGCAAAAAACGGATTTTCCTTGCCGGAGTCATGGCAGGTGCGGCATTTGCCGTTAAACTTACCGGAGCAGGTGTTGCTCTGGCTCTATTCATCCTGCTGATCTGCCGTAAAGAAAGCCGCAAATATATTCTCTTTTTCATCACCGGAGCATTCCTTGCGGCATTTCCATTTTTTCTGCGGGTGTGGATCGCCTGCGGCAATCCCTTTTACCCCTACTTTTCCAACCTTTTCCATGCCTCTGCCGGAGCGTGCATGGTCGAAAATTTCCACCGGGCTTTGGGCGGCAATTACGGTATCGCTCCGGTCGCCGGAATATTTTTCAACTGGATATTGTGTGCTTATGACGGAATCAATTACGATGGTTTGACGATCGGGTTCCAATGGATAGCCGCCGTAATTTTCCTCATTGCCGGAATCGTTCTCAGCCGCTTCAAAAATCCCCGGCTTACTGCCACTGCCGCCGCCCTTGCAGCAGCATGGATATTCTGGAATTTCACCGCCCAGCAGAGCCGTTTCCTCTACCCGCTCTTGTGGTGCGGATCATTTGCCGTGATTTATGCCGTCAAAGAGTTCAACAACCGGTGGCGTATACCGCTTTATCTGCTTTTGCTTATTTCAGTCATTCCGGCAACGGTGATCCATTTTCCGGAATTGAAACACTTCTATCTCGCGTGGAAAAATTTTATTGATGCCCGCAAAAATCCGGCTCACTTCACGGCATGGCAGAATAATGAATTGCCTTACGCCGAGATTGTGGAAAAACTCCGCACTTTATCCGGTAAAAAAATTGCATCCCTCTGGGAAAGAAGAATGCTTTATCTGCCGGAAAATGTAACCGTGATCATGCCCCGGTTTCAGGAAAAACTTACTCCTGTACCACTGAAAAGTGAAGAACTTTACGCTGTTATCAAAGAATATGATTATCTCATCATCCGTCCGCCGGCAACTGATGTGGATAAGGGGATCGAATTCATTCCCGAAGCGGTAAAGATCAACAATATGCTCATAGAATTGCTCAAGATGGGTAAATTGAGCATCTTTCACACCACGTCTGACGGTCAGATAAGTATTTTGCGGATCGTACCGTAAACTGCTCCGATTTCCACCCGGTCAAGCAGCTGATGCAATTCATCGAAAGTATTGAGCATCGAAGCCTCCGCCCGCAGTGAAGCGGCAAATCCCCTGCCTTTCAGGTAATCGTGGACGATTTTTCTCGCCTGACGCATGGCAGAATTTTCACCATATAAAGCAATCATCTCTTTCACATGGAATGCTACAACGTCTTTCCACTCATCCAGCGTCGGCGGCAGACCATCTCCGGCCAGTTCCCGGAAAAGCCACGGATTGCCCATTATCCCCTGGGCGAGCATCACTCTGGAGCATCCGGTTTCCTTACGCATTGTTTCATACGCGGCAAGCGAATTCACTCCTCCATTGGCGATCACCGGAATTTCCGGAAACGCCTCTTTCACCGCCCGGATGATTGAAAACCTGACCTCTCCGGTATAGAAGTGTTCTTTTGTTCTGCCGTGGATGGTCAGAGCCTTTGCCCCCAGTGCCACCAATCCGGCACACAAATCCAGCGTCGGAGCCGGATCATTTTCATCAAGGATCCTCAATTTGGCTGTCAGGGTGAATTTACTGTTTTCAGCAATGGCTGCAAAGCATTTATGGGCAAGGACGATATTTCTGCCCAATGCAGCACCGGCACCTTTTTTGACCACTTTCGGTACCGGACAGCCGAGATTGAAGTCAAGAAGTGAAAAATCGTATTTATTCAGTTTATCGCAGGCTCTTTTCAACAGTTCCGGTTCAGCCCCCACCAGCTGCGTGGCAAGAAAATCCTCTTCCTCACCCCGTTTGAGCAAAACCTCCCCGTGACCATTGGCATACGCCAGACTTGCGGCATCGACCATCTCGGTAAATGCGTAGCGGCATCCACCTTTGCGGGCGGCACGGCGGTAGGCAAGATCGGTAAAACCGGATAACGGAGCCATTATAAGAGCGTTTTCCGGATATAACGGCAGGTTTTCAGAACTCATTTTCAGAAAAGTTCCGCCCGCTGACGGCGTGCTTCTTCAACCGCCTGAACCGTCAAATCAGCAAGCATTTCATCCTGAAGTTCTTTCGGCATGGCGAGAAAATTACCCATAAGTTCGTTTTCGATATTGGATAAACTTTCAAACTCCGTCGGCTGTGCAGGAGTTTCCAGTGCAGAAGCAAATTTTTTGATGATCTGCCGTTTTTCCCGGTCGGAAAAAATCGCAAACTCATCCAGAAGCACCTTCTGTTCACTGATCATTTCCACCAGTTCCGGATGACGGCGATAGGCTGCCCCCAGACGCGGCGGCGGAGCTTTGATCGGTTCCGGGCCCTCAAGATACGGGCGGAGCAGAGGATAGATCTTATCCCAGGTCTCGTTACGGATATTTTTTGCCTGACGGTCAAGATAGCGGCGGAGCAACTCCAGCCGGATGCCATTCAGACGGGAAATATCTTCAAAAGATAAGTTGTCTGAATACTTTTCCACTGCATCAAGCAATTCCTGATTGAAACTCTTTTCTGTTTTATCTGTCATTTTCATCACCTTTTTTTGCGGTCAAATTCTCCAGCCGCAACAATCAGCTTACGGAAAATTTTTTCGTCAAATTTATAAACTGTATGCAAAAAACCGATTATCCTGCGGAAACTTTCCGGCTTCGGCAGTTGATAACTGCCAGTCCCTTTTTCTCCGACGATCGCACAAAATCCGTCAGCATGCGGTTTGGCGATGATCAGCGGCAGATAACGGCATGATCCACTATCTGCCTTAAAAAACACCACATCATATTCCCCTGCTTCCGACGGAAACAATTTTCCATCTTTCAGCAAATAAAATCCGTCAACGGCATCCGGCAGAGTTTTCAACGCCGCTGCCGCCCCGGACAGAAGTTCAGCACAGCGGCACTCTTTTGCGGCAACCGGAATATTTTCTGCCGCCTTTACCCTGCTATCACTTTTTTCAGCCTTTGCTGTTGGAATTTTTAAATCTTTCAGAAATGGCACAACCACTTCCAGAAGCAGCGATATATCACTGGATAAGATCGAACTGCTTCCATTTTCCACAGCCAGATAACCATTTTTTTCCGGCAAACGGGCTATTGCGGCAACTGCCGGAAATTTGTCTTCGACCAATGACGGAATTTTTACACCGCCCAGCTCGAACCCATTAAATTCTTCCGGCAAACGCTTCGCATCCATAAACCCGAAAAGTACCGCTTTTTCCGGCAATCCGGTCAAAAGCACCGGTTTCTGCGGCAATAAAGCTTTTCCCGGCAGCTCAGCGGAAAGCTTTTCACAATCCTGCCCGATATAAAAAATCACTCTTTTTTCACTTTTTTTCACCACTCCGAAACCGGGAATATGCAATCTGGTCTCCACTTTCGGACGGCGGGTAAGCAGAGCAAAAATATCAAATATTGTGGATTTTTCATCCGGGATATCCAGCTTGAAAACCGGATTTCTACTGTTCAAATCGAAAATATAAAGTTTCCAGATACCGTCACAACTTTCCAATATCTCCCTCACCGGAAAGCCCGCCGGGATACGCTCGACAAGCATATCGGCAAATTCTCCGTAATCTTTCAGAGACTCCAGCAGTGCCAGCGGATCAACATCAGCACAGAGTACTGCTGCCGTCTTTTCCGGAATAGTTTCAAACAACTCCCTGGGATCAATGGTATTTTCTGCATTAAAAAAACTTTTGAATAATCCGGCATTTTCCGGATCGTACACCAGTACGATTTTTTCATGCACGATATTCTCTGCAAAAAGTTCTGAACTGCGGCCGGTACAGAGGACTGATTCAGCACCGGAAATATTCACCATCAGCCGGAAAAGATATTTCAACGAGGCAAAATAACGGCTGGAAACCAGATCTTTGCTATCTTCTGCGGCCCGGGAAAGCATCCCCTCAATATCTTTGCGGATCATTTCCCATGCTGAACCCCCGGTAATGGAATACTCCATGCCATCGGGATTCAGCAGAGATCTGACCTGCGACCGGGCACGCTCTTCCGCAGTCGGGGCGGAACAGCCGATCAAAAGCGTCACCGCCGTCAAAAGCAGTACCGGTAAAATTTTCATGCCCGGCAGGTCTTTCATTTTTATCAACCTTTTACAGTTGACAAATCAGAGCAATTCAGCGATCTGCACCGCATTGAGGGCGGCACCTTTGAGCAGCTGGTCGCCGGAAACAAACATTTCCAGACCGCGTTTGTCGCTGCGGGAAATATCCTGACGGATACGACCGGCAAGTACATCGTACTTCTCGGTGGCATCAATCGGCATGGGATAGAGTTTGGCATCCGGATCATCGGCAAGGGTCACGCCGGGAGCAGCGGCGAGAATGGCACGGGCTTCTTCCGGAGTGATCTCTTCTTCAAATTCCAGATTCAATGATTCAGAATGGGCGCGCAAAGCCGGAATACGCACGCAGGTACAGCTCACCGGCAGATCCGGCAGATGGAGCATTTTGCGGGATTCGTTGAGCATTTTCAGCTCTTCTTTGGTATAGCCATTGTCGGTAAATGAATCGATATGGGGGATGAGGTTGAAAGCGATCCGGTGGGCAAATGCTTTGGGTTCGATAGCTTCTCCGTTGAGGATCTGTTTGGTCTGTTCGATCAATTCAGCCATACCTTTGGCACCGGCACCGGAAGCGGCCTGATAGGTGGCAGCGACCAGACGGCGAAGTTTTTTCGCCCGGTGCAAAGGAGCAACGGCAACCAGCATGATCGCAGTGGTGCAGTTGGGGTTGGCGATAACGCCGTTATGTTTTTTAATATCTTCCGGGTTGACTTCGGGAACAACCAGCGGCACATCATCTTCCATACGGAAAGCACTGGAGTTGTCGATCATCACCGCACCGGAATCGACTACATATTTGCGGTATTCTTTGGAAATACTGCCGCCGGCACTGAAAAGAGCGATATCTACGCCTTTGAATGAATCATAGGTCATCTCTTCGATAACGATCTTTTCGCCTTTGTATTCAAGGGTTTTGCCTGCGGAACGGGCAGATGCGAGAAGTTTAAGATTTTTCACCGGAAAATTGCGTTTTTCCAGCGTTTTGATCATTTCAACACCGACAGCACCAGTAGCTCCGGCAACGGCAACATTGAATTCTTTAGCCATAGTTTATTGTCTTTCTTTGCTGTTTATCCGGTATCATTCCGGAAATTTTTCTCTTTTAAGTAATATAATATAGCGGAATATTTGCAAAATGCAATGCGATGTATTATATTTTTATGTAATGTTTTTTATGATTTGACGGAGAATTTATGGACTTTATCAATTTTGACCTCTCTGCAATGGATGCAAAAGCTGTTGCCGAATTGCTTGCATACCACGATCAACGCTACTGGGAACTCAATGATCCGGTCATTTCCGATGCCGATTATGACCGGATCGTGGAAAAACTCCGCACTCTTGATCCGGAAAATCCGCTTCTGCATCAAATCCATACTCCGTCAGTTCTGTCATCGGGCAAGGTGCATCATAAAAAAGCGATGCTTTCACTGGATAAAGCATACTCTCTGGAATCTCTATTGGAATGGGCAGGCAAATTTGCCCGTACTCCGGATGAATTACTGCTTGTTGAGCCGAAATATGATGGTATTTCCGCCAATTTTGACGGCAGAATCCTTTCCACCCGGGGTGACGGTGAAATCGGAGAAGATATTTCTGCTAAACTGCCGCTTATTGAATTGGAAACTCCTGGTTATACCGGTAAAGTAAATCAGCCGGTACGGGGTGAAATCGTTATCAGAGATGATGATTTCCGCAATATTTACTCCCGCATCCGCAAAAAAGATGGCGGCATTTATAAAAATTCCCGCAATGCTGTTGCCGGAATAATGACTCTGAAAGATATTACCCCGATGCTTATTCAGGGGGCAAAACTTACTCTGGTAGATTACAATCTCATTTCCATTCAAGTCAAATTAAGTGAATTATCTTCTCGCTGGGAAGAACTTAAAAAATCTTTTGCACAACTTCCCTATCCGATGGATGGGATCGTTCTGAAATTTGCCGATACCGCTTTCCGGAACTCCCTCGGTTCCACCGCCCACCACCCGAGAGGGGAAATCGCCTACAAATTTACCAACCTCTCGGCTCAAACAACTTTGCTCGGCGTGGAGTGGAGCTTCGGTAAAAACTGCCTCACCCCGGTCGCTGAACTTGCCCCGGTGGAACTTTCCGGCATCACCATCAAACGTGCCACACTGCACAATGTGCAGAATATTATCGATATGGGATTGATGATCGGAGATCAGGTGACAGTGGAGCGTGCCGGTGACGTGATTCCTTACATCGCCGCCAATACTCCTGGAGAAAAGCGGATCTCTCCGCTGATTTCAGAGTGTCCGGCGTGTCAGAGTGAACTGGTAAGAAAAGGTCCGGAACTCTGCTGCCCGAATCCGGATTGCCCGGGAAGTCAACTCCAATTACTCACTGCCGCAGTAAAAAATCTCGGTATTGAGCGGCTCGGTGAACCGACCGTGGCAAAATTGATGAAAAAATTTCACATCCGTCACCTCAAAGAACTTTTTGATCTCACCAAAGGCGATATTCTGCTGTTAGAGGGTTTTGCCGGTAAAAGTGCGGAAAATCTTTACAATGAGATCCAGAAAGCCCGTACTGTTGATGATTTCCAGCTGCTTGCGGCATTGAATATTCCGGGAGTCGGGGCAAATATCGCAAAATTGATACTGGAAAAATTCCCCATAGATGCCCTGCGGAATGCTTCCGAAGATGCTCTGGCAGAAATTTCCGGTATCGGTCCGGAACGTGCCAGAGCGGTGGTTTCCGCCCTCAAAGAACGTTCAGAAGAATTGGATGAATTGTTGAGTGCAGTGACGATCCGTACTGTCGACAATTCTTCAGCAGAATTGCCGGGGATATGCTTCACCGGTAAAATGCCGGAAAAACGTTCTTTCTATGAAAATCTTGCCAAATCCCACGGTTATATGCCGATGGATTCGGTGACTGCCAAACTTGCTCTTCTGATTGCAGCTGATGTGAATGACAACTCATCCAAGCTCAAAAATGCCCGCAAACTCGGAGTAAAAATCCTCTCTCTGGATGAGTTTCTCGCTTCTCTGGAAAAAGGGACTTCGGAACCGCCGGCTGAAAAAAAAGAAGCTCAGGATTTCGGTGATTTGCCGCTTTTCGGCGGCTGAGATCAACCGCTTCAGGCTCCGGAAGCAAATCGTTTACAAACAAAACGGACTGATACTTTTCCGGTATCAGTCCGTTGGTTTTATACAGCTGCTTTATTGCTCCAGCACGATCCAGTCACCGGCCTTGCCGGAAGCCTTGCCGGAGCCGAATGCTGCTCCTGAAGATTTTTCCACAGTCTTCGTGAATCTTTCAGGCACATCCACACTGCCGGATTCGCGGAATTGCAGGTAAAGCAATTCTTTTCCCTTTTCCATTACCGTATAAGATGCCGGAACGATCCTGCCGAATTTTTCCGGAGCAAAAAGTTTCCGGTAACCGCTGGCAGCTATCTCAGTACCGGCGGGGAGCACGACTCCACCGGTGGATTGAATGACATAAGGATAACTTTTCTGGGTGATATTTATCCACATAGGCAGTTGTGCCGCGGTATTTTTACGCACCTCAGGACGGGTTGCTCCATAACGCAGAGAATAACCGATCACCAATCCGGTTTCCCTCAAAGATCCGGCTTTCGGATCTTTTCTGCCGGCGATTTGAATAAAACGTTCCGGCAGATTATTCTTATTTGCCAGCCTTTCTCCGGCAAAGTTTATCAACGGCAGCTTTCCGGTGAAATCCACACCTTTGGCAAAATCGTATTTTACATTGCCCTGTTCAAAAGGTTTGGTTTTGGGAATATAGTATTCCCGGAAAGCATTTTTTCCTGCAGTATAAATGATCTGGGTCTGCAGCAATCCGAGTCGACGCAATGCACTTTTTTGCAGAAACTTATTTTTCTGATCCAGATACATCGTGCCATCCGGAGTAAAAGTATAAAAATTGCTGATCTCAACTACCGCCGGAATATCTGCCACATCGGAAACGACCTCTTTACCGGGATTTTTCAAAACATTATCCAGAACCCCGATCGGAGAAACAACCTCATACACCTCGTCACAGGTCAACTTTTTACCACGTTTGATAAATTCTCCGGCAGGCAGCTCTTTGCCGTCAAGCTGGAATTTCTGTTTCTTTATCCGGGAATTCGGATAGAGCTGGGTATGCAGAAGTTTTGTTACCTTATACTCTTTGCCATTGCAGCTGAAACTGTTTTTCATCGCTGACCGGTCAAAGAAACCGATTCCGTTGGTCCCGATATTTTCTGACATGATCAAAAGGGTATCTTTGTCGATCACTTTCAAAATGTAATATTTGCGTACACCGGCTTTCAATTCGGCTTTGCCGATATCGGCAATTGTGAATCCATGATCCGGCACGGTAACAGTCAACGCCGTCATCAAGCCGTGATTTCCCGCCAGATAGCCGTAGGTTATCATCACCGGAGCCGCTTCATCAATGGCAGCATAGACCAATTCACCATCGAGCATGGCATCAGAAGTGATACCGATACCGGCAGGAATCTTGCGTGAAGAACCGAATTCGAACTGCTTATTCAGCCCGAGGATCAATTCAGTAACCAGATCATGAGTATCAGAAAAGCGGGTACGCAGATAGAGTTTGCCGTTTCGTCTTGCCACGGCGATCTCATCATTTTCAAGAGCAAAACGCACTCCGAATGCCGGATGCACCATCGCATCATCAAGAGTGGGCTGATTTTTGCGGAAAGCTTTGTCCGCAGCCTTGATTTTGCCCGGCCAATCCGACATGGTTGCCGCCACAAACGGATATGCCTTATCCAGACGGAACAAAAATGCTTTCAAAAGTTCAGCTTCGCTCATTTTCCCCGGGAAAAATCCGACAAAATGCCGTCCGTTTTCCTGACGGTAAACTATTTTATCCTCAGCTTTCACTCCGGGGAAATACTCTTTTCTGGCACTTTCACCGAGAGCAAAAGTGGTTTTTGCAGAAGATTTTTCCACAACTTTAAAGCGGAACTTATCTTTGAATGCTCCATTCATATACCACAAACGGGGCATGGGAACTCTCACTCTGCCGCGGTAAAATGCAGCATATGTGGATAATTCAGTAACCAGATAGTCCAATTTTTTCAACTCATCAGCTTTTCCGGCGATCACTGCCAATGCTCCGGCTTTTTCTTCGGCAAGCGGCAAAGCTTCGACCCATGAATCATCTGCCGGCAGATAACTGAAAGGTGATTTTTTCTGCGGCACACTGGCACTGACCACTTTGGATTTTGCCCGGTCTGAAACTTTTTTCAGCACCATGAAGCCGAACTCCGGCAGTTCAAAGTCGATCAAAGTATCACTGCCGTCGATACGGTTTACGGTCTCATTGCCGTTTATATCGGCATAAACTGCCGCAGGATAACCGAATTTGCCGCCCCGGATAACCAGAGTTCCTTTGCTCTTGCTGCGGCGGGGATTGGAAACAACCACGAAACTTTCATCACCTTCACCATAGCGGGAAACCCAGAAGGGATGAGCCGGTGACCACGGATCATCGGCACCTTCAACTCCCTTTACCCAAGCATAGGGGGCAGCATGCCATCCGGCACGGTTGAGCATGGTAATAAGCGGCTTGACTTCAAGCATATCCGGATAACCGCGCATGAACATTTTGGAAGGACTTGCCCCCATCCGCAATGAGAAAAGTGTCAGATAATCCACCGCACCGGAAATCGCCTTATTGATATTTTCCGGAGAGAGTTTTTCCCAGTCAAGAAACGGTGCAAGCACAAATCCCCGCCACAAAACCCACGGTTTTTTGCCGAGCATCAACCGGTGGGGAACCGGCAGATCGACTCTTTCCCATGCCGAAGCTTCATGCATTTCGCCATCGCAGTAGAATATCGGCAGATAGTTGTATGGGGCATTGACAATCGAACCGGCTCTTCTGCCATCGGGTCTCAAAGGCAGATTGCGGGTGTAGTTCATATTGTAAGCCAGAGCAACTCCCTCAAGAACAAATATTTTGCCGTTTTTATCATACGCTCTGAATGGTTCTTCTTTGACCAGTTTTCCGTAATACGGGGTCGTACCGATGGCACAATCCAGAGAAAATCCGGAAATGGTGAGATTTTTCCAGAGTTTGGCAAGGTCGGAACGGGTCTTTTTGCCGAAACTGCCGGCTTTTCCGGGCCACACATATTCGGCATAGAATTCATCCGCCCAGCCTTTTACCCGGTAACCGGGTTTGCCGTTGGCATCCGCCCAGATACAATCGGAAAAGTGTTTGAGCAGATCGGTATTGCAGTACTGCTGCATATAGTAATAAAACAATGCACTGGTCTTATCACCGGCAGCGGTACGGATCTTGTGATTGCGTTCCCAATCGGCAATCGTTCCCGGCACGTTGCATTTGGCATGGGAACGCTCTTCTTTGTATCCGAGTTTATCATCCCAGAATTCCGGGGAGGGATAATAATCCCCGGAACGCTGATAAGAGTTGTAATACCATTCCCAGTCAAATCCGGTGCGGCGGCACTCCTCGTACTGATAGTCACGCAGTTTGGAGTCGCTGGAAAGATAACCTCCAGTACCGTAAATACGCTGATCGACTCCCGGAGCCGGTTTGAACCACTGCGGATAGGTCAAGTGGTAATTTTCCACCGCTTCCACATAGCTTTCACCGGCAAAATCCATGGAAACAAAAATATCATTGAGTTTTTCCCCCGGATAAAGCACCCGGAAAACATCAAAAACCAGCGTTGCCCTGCCGTCTTTCACTTCCAGAGAACGTTCAAAGCGGCTGACCACCATCGAGGGGGCAAATCCCAGCACCGAGATTTTCCCATTAGCCGTATAACTGGTCAGGGGGAAAACATGGCGGTCAAGTTTCGGAATAATATCCTGAACCGCATTGCGGATATAAGCATTGCCATCCCAATACGCTCCACCGGCATTACCGGCAGGCAGTTTGGCTCGCAGACGCAAAAGCAGCACATCTTTGCCTTTATTGGCGATTTCAAGATGATGTTCGGTGACTACGCCCTGCTTTTTAACTGTTTTTTTCATGGAAAATCCGGCAGAAGCGGGAATTTCGCCATGTTTACCGCCCTCAAAACGGGCAATTTCAAAATCCGGAACTGCCGCAAACATCGCCAGCGTCGCCGGAAAAAGAGCAAAAATAAACTTTTTCATAAAATCTCACCTCTGGAAAATTTTACCGGATCTCACGGAACTCAACTGAACGGACAAAGAGGATCCCTTCACCAAAATAACTGCCGACTTTGATCTCATAATGGTCAATCTTATCTGTCGGAGTCAATTCAAAAGAGATATTCTTCCAATCCGTCACCCCGCCGCCGGGAGAAAATTCCCGGGGGATGAAATGGGGAAAAAGCGGATTATCCGCAAAGGAATAATCCCAGATTCTGCCCTGTGTACCCAGAGTTTCACCCTCTTTGGTGTAACCGATGGCATAGAGCAGAATCCTGCCCCGCGGCAAAAGAGTATTGGCACGGCAGATATATTTTTTGCCTGCCTGCACTTTCACTTTCTGCCCCAGATAACCGGAAAATTCATTACTGGATGAGGCAATGGAAACCGCTTTCTTTTCTTTATTGTAGCGGACATCGAAAATCTCATCACCCATACTGCCCCACACCCAGTGTTTCCGGTAAGATTCCTTATCCTGGAAATCGGGATTCTTGAGCATATTCGGCCCTTCAGCGGCGACAAGAGCCGCCGAAGCGAGTAAAGATGAACAAAATACTTTGATTTTCATTTATCAAAACTTCTCTCTTTCAGGAACCCAACCGTCGATATTACATGTTGAACCGTTTTCCCGGGTGATGGAACGGGTGAGAGAATCCACATGGAAATCAGCAAAGAGCATATTAAGCGTATTCTGAGATCCGTGCGGATAAGCTATGCCGGAGGCATCGGCAACAGCAGAATCCCATGACATATTGTATGTTTTGGCATCCATAATGTAATATTTTTTTCCGGGATTGACGATTTGGGAACCTTTCAATGCCCAGATTTTCGTCCCATTGAGAACGGTACCGTAACCGTAATATTTGTTGATTCCGTAATTCATACCGGATTTACCACCGTAAATCTGCCCTTTACTGAATGTAAAATCGTTGGATGGACAGGTGTAGACCCCGTACTCATAAGCAGCATCCAGTGTCGGCTCACTGGCAGTACCTTTGACCGGAGCTCCGATATATCCGGCAATCTGGGCGAACCAGGGCGGCAAAGTGGTATCAGCTCCGCCGTAGACCGCAGAACGCGGGAAATAATCATAATCATTCATATACTGTGCGGCACCGGCACCGATCTGTTTGAGATTGTTTATGCAACTGGCGGCTCTGCCTCTTTCACGGGCAGAGTTGAGTGCCGGAAGCAATATCGCCGCCAGAATAGCAATGATGGCAATCACAACGAGAAGTTCTATAAGAGTAAAGCAGTGCTTTACTCCGGCATGCCGGAAACTTTTTTCTTTTTCTGAATTTTTCATTTGTTTTCTTCTTTATATTTCAGATTTATTCAACAGTAACTTTGATATTACGCAACTCAAACTGGCAACTGGCAGCATTAAGATTCATCGCCGGTCTGATTTTGGCAGTGCCGGGGTAAAATACTTTGAATTCTTTTTTGAAAGTTACCCATTCATTATTCATTTTTCTGGAACCGGCATAAACGTAACTTGCTCCGGCAGAGTGCAAACGCACTTTGGTTCCGGCAGCACAAGTTTTGGTCAGAGGTTTTTTGAAAAAAACTTCAATGGTACCGTCAGCATTTTTCTTGAGTTTTGTCCAATCGGGAATCGGAGAAATATCAAAGTTGGGCAAGTCTCTTTTATCCTCTCTGGCATTGAATACAATGCGATGATATACGGAAGGTTTCCAGCTTTCAGCACCTTTAAGGGTAATGGAAGTATCTCCGGCTTTGACATCTTTTGCCACTTCGGCAAGATTTTTTGCCGCAGAAGTCACTGAAAGGTAAGAAATTTCTTTGCCATCTGCAGTCATGGGAAAAAATCCGAAATAAAGAATCGGAGCTTTTGCCGGAGTATTGATCATGCGGAACTCTCCGGAAACCACATATTTTTTGCCGGCTTCAATCGGGATCATTTTTTTGCTTTTGACCGCAAGATAGCCCAAAGTTCCGGTGACAACACCGTTGCCGTCAGCAAAACGGTTACTGTTCCACGCGGCAGCCTTATTGCCGTCAAAAACCACTTCTGCAGCACTGGTGATCAATGCCGCACAAGCGATAGCGAACAACATCAACTTTTTCATTTTTCCAAATTCCTTTCTTTTTTCATTTGGTTGAAATAAGTAAAAAATTGCAATTATCAGAGTAACGGTATATATTATAGCGTTGTGTATAATATAATGCAAGCGGCTTTTTAAGTAAATGTAACTGAATGTCGAAAAAATGTCTGATTTTGTCAACCTTGCTCCTTCGGAATTGACTCCGGAACAGTCAGTTATTCTGCTTCGAGCAGGATATCGGGCAAACCTTGGAGAATGGAGCGTAACCAACTGTCTGCAACCCTGCTGGGTCATGTGGTACAACCCGACAGGGCAATGCAGCTGCATTTCCGGTGGCAAACGTTATGAATTGACCGGCAATAATATTTTGATCATCCCGCCGCACACCCTCTATTCCGGAGAAAAAAACGGCGAACCGGCACACTATTTCATCTGGTTTCAGGCAGTTGCTCCCTTTGATCTGCCTCAACGGCAGGTGCTTTCAATTGATTCAGCACCTTTTATTGAAAGGATCAACGCAGCATTCCAACCGGGCAAATATCAGCTTCATCAGCTCTATACTCTTGTATATGAATTGCTTTTAAATATTCCGGAAGATTTTTTCAGTGTCAACACCTCTCCCGGTAAAAATCAGGTGATAAATCAGGCGATAAAATTCATCAACCGTCATGACGGATGTGTAAGCAATCCGGAAATCGCCGCCGAGCTGCACCTTTCGCCGACCAGATTGAGTCATCTTTTCAAAGCGGAAATGGGCATTTCTCCTCAACGTTACTGCCATCAGGTGCGGATGTACAAGGCTATACAACTGCTTCAGGAAGGCAACGATATAAAAAATACTGCGGAAAGCTGCGGTTATGCTGACCGGTATCACTTTTCCAAAGAATTCAAACGTTATCACAATACAACTCCTGGCAAGTGGCTGAAAATGCACATCAGGAAAAATGAAAAAATCAACAACCGGTAAAAGGAGATAAATCATGGTCAAACACATCATTCTCTGGCAGCTCAAAGATTCCATTTCAGCTGAAGAAAAAGTCAATGTGAAAAAGAACATCAAAACCGCTCTGGAATCCCTCAAAGGAGTCGTCCCCGGTCTGACCGGTATAAATGTGCAGATCGAATCATTGGAATCATCCAATGCCGATTTGATGCTGGATTCCACTTTTGAAAGTTTCGATGCTCTCAAAGCATACGCCATTCACCCGGCACATGTCGCTGCTGCCGATACTGCTGTACGCCCCTTTACCCAGACCCGGCTCTGCCTTGATTTTGAAATTTGATCCCCGTTGCGGCAGTTATCTTATATACTGCCTTAAAACCTTGACAATCTGCCTCAATTGGTGTATATTAGGTGACGTTTTCAAGCGTAAAAAAGCGCAGCTGGTGGAATTGGCAGACACGAAGGATTTAGGTTCCTTTGCTCCGGCGTGCGGGTTCAAATCCCGCGCTGCGCACCATTTTCATCCGATTGAGCAAGGGGGAAATCATGTTCAAAAAAAGTATTAAAATTCTGCTGGATGCATTTTTTGCCGGTATTTTCATCGGTATCGCCGGTACGGTATACCTTGCTTCGGCAAGCAGTGTTGTCGGAGCATTCCTTTTCGGGTTCGGTCTGCTGACTATCGTCTGTTTCTCTCTGAAACTCTACACCGGTGCGATCGGTTATCTCGTTGATCAGGGCAGTAATTTTTTCCGTTACCTTTACGATTTGCTGCTTATCTGGCTGGGCAACCTCGCCGGATGTGCCGCTGTCGGCTACGCAGTCAGAGCGACCAGAGTCATCAACCAGCTGGAAGCAAAAGTACAAAATATCGTCAATATAAAAATCGCCGATACCCCGGCAAGTCTGCTGATCCTTTCGATTTTCTGCGGTATGCTGATGTTCACTGCAGTCGATGCTTTCCGTAATGATAAACTCCCGTCGGTCTGCCGCCCGGTGATGGTTTTTCTCTGCGTAATGGTCTTTATTTTAAGCGGTTTTGAACACTGTATCGCCAATATGTATTACTTCTCTGCTGCCGATGCGTGGAACTCCCGCACATTGCTCCTGATTTTGTGGATGACTCTCGGCAACTCCATCGGCGGAAACTTCTTTGCCGCACTGGTAAAACTCTCACCCAAGATGTTCCAGCAGGTCAAGTAATTTCCGTATCCGCAAACGGAATGAATCCCGGTAATCCAGCCGGGGTATTTTACCGTTTTTCCGGTAGATAGCCCCACCCGGACCATGCAGATAAACGGCACCGTCAACGATCGAAACCTTACGGATATCCTGCAACGCCGCAAGAATACGCAAATGGTTTAAGGTCAATAAGTTTTCCGTCTCCTGCGGCAATTTTCCGTAACGGTCGCACAGCTCGGCAGCAAAATCTTCAAGCATTTCCACAGAACGGATCTCAGCCAGACGGCGGTAAGCGGATATACGCAGCCTTTCACTTTCGATAAAATCCGGCGGGATCGCCGCCGCCAGTACGTTTTTATCACTGCTTTTGAGTACCGGATGAATAAAATCAATATTCAATTCCACATCCGGAAGCATATCCTCATCGAAAAACTGCTGCATCTCTTCACGGCAGTTATTCCGCAAGCGGGAAATTTCCTGCTTTAAAAGACGGCAGTAAAGATCAAAACCGATCATGCAGAGATGTCCGGATTGTTCCGAACCGAGCAGATTGCCCGCACCCCGGATCTCCAGATCCTGCAGTGCCAGCTGGAATCCCGATCCCAGTGTGGAACAGCGGCGGATCGCCGCCAGACGTTTTTTAGCCGTAGATCCTACAAGCTGATTTTTCGGCAGCAGCATATAGGCATACGCCTGATGTTTCCATCTGCCGACTCTGCCCCGCAGCTGGTAAAGTTGAGCCAGACCGAAACGGTCGGCACGTTCAATAATGATGGTATTGGCATTGGGTACATCCAGACCGGATTCAATAATGGTACTGCAGACCAGGCAATCTATTTTGCCCTCAAGAAAGCCGGTCATGATCTCCTCAAGTTCAGCTTCCGGCATCTGTCCGTGGGCAACGGCGATCCGTGCATCCGGCACAATGCTCCGCAAATGGGCGGCACGATCATCAATGGTCTGCACCCGGTTGTGCAGATAATAGATCTGACCGCCGCGGGCAAGTTCAGCCCGGATCGCTCCGGCAATAAGTTCATCTTCCTGCGGAGCAATAACTGTTTTCACCGGCAGACGGAGCTTCGGAGGTGTAACCAGCGTACTCAAATCTCTTGCCCCTGCCATTGCCATATACAACGTTCTGGGAATGGGAGTAGCGGACATACTCAATACGTCAGCTTCCACCCGGTAACGGCGTAAACGCTCTTTCTGCTCCACCCCGAAACGCTGTTCCTCATCGATCACCACCAGACCGAGATTGCGGAATGCAAAAGTTTTTCCGCAAAGCCGGTGGGTGCCGATCAGAATATCAATGCCGCCGGAAAGCAGTTTTTCAGCAATTTTCTGCTGTTCTGCGGCAGTGCGGAAACGGCTTACCACGTCGATAGTATAGGGGAACTCCTTGAATCTTTCGCAGAAACTGCGGTAATGCTGGTGTGCCAGAACCGTGGTCGGTGCGATGACCGCCACCTGATAACCGGCGGAAACTGCCCGGAATGCCGCCCGCATGGCGATTTCAGTTTTTCCGTAACCGACATCGCCGCAGAGCAGACGATCCATCGGTTTGGCAGAAATCATATCCTTTTTTATTTCGATCGTGGAACGGGTCTGACAAATGGTGTCTTTGAAAGGAAACGCCCTTAAAAAAGTTTTGACTGCTCCGGCATCGGCACGGAAACTTATTCCCGGTACCGCCTCTCTGACCGCCTGAAAACGGAGCATATCTGCCGCATAACTGCGGACGCCCAGACGGGCATTTTCCTTTTCGTTACGCCAGCGGCTGGAATTCAATGCATGAAGCTTCACTCTGCCGGCGGCTCCCAGATAACGGCTGATCTTTCCAGCATGCACCATGGAAACGTAAAGGTATTGCTCATCGCGGAACTCCAACACCAGTACTTCCCGCTTTTCGCCGTTGGTATCCTGCAATTTTATTCCACGGTAGATGGCAATACCGTAATCCATGTGAACCACATAATCACCCTCATCAAAATCGGTAAGAGAAAATTCTGCACCGTCGACCGGAGGAGCTTCCAATTCCACCGGAGTGTCTTCATCAGCATTACTATTCCGGCGGGAAATCAAGCGGAAACCGGCAGATGCGAGTTCTTTTTCCGGCAGAAAAAGCAACTCATTTTCCAGATAAAAACCATTGACTATGGATGAAACGGTGTATTCCGGATGGAAATTTTCCAATCCGCACTTTCTGCTCCACTCTTCAAGTACCGGCAGATCTTCTTTTTCTTTGACCGCCAGAACCAATCCTGCCCCGCAGGCAAAAGCTTCTTTTACCCGCTGAAGCAAAAGCTGCAAACGCAAACTTTCCTCCTGTTTCCGGATCACCTCATCCGGCTGATCGTTATCTGCGGCAAACGGCGGCAGTACACTGGTATTGAATTTTTGTGGCAGTTCGTGAAACTCCCGTGAATCATAAACTGAATTGAGTTTTTCCCATCTTTCCACAGCTCCCGGAACACTGTATTTATTGAGTAATTCCAAACCGTTTTCAGGGAAAACATTCAAAATCCGGAAAGGTTTTCCACCTTCCAGATAAGCAAATGCATCCGATTCCGCCGCACCACCGGCAGTGATCCCGGCGCGGTTGATGATCCGGTAGGATTCCGCAACTCCGGTAGAACGCTGGGTATCCGGTGAGAAAAAACGCATCGATTCGATCTCATTATCGAAAAATTCAATCCGGCACGGTTCATCATGTGCAGGACTGAATATATCCAATATCCCGCCTCTTCTGGAAAATTCACCGGATATGGAAACCATCACCTCATCATCGTAATCCAATTGAACCAGACGGGAAACGATCTCCTGCGGATCAATGACCATTCCGCAACGCAGTTCCAATTCGCCATCGGCACTTTCCCGCGGCAAAGGAGCCGGTCCCAGCCACGCATGCACACTGCCGATGATCACCGGCGGCGGATCATTCAAAATCCGGTTCAACGCCCTCGCCCGGCGTGCCTCCCCGCCGGGAAAAAGCAATTTTCCCCGCCCGCATTCCGGCAGCAAAAGTACCTCTTTTTCAATATCCAGCAGCTCTGTAAAGGCGGTAAAATCTTCCAGAAAAAGATCTGCGGCACGTGCATCCGGCAGAGTTATACATAGAGGCGTATCATCTTCGGAAAAAAGTTTCAATGCCGGCAGCACCGATGTACTCAGTGTAAAGCCGCCGGTTACTTTTCCGGTTTTTTCTCCGCCGGAAATAAAATTTTTCAATTTTTTTTGTAAAATCATAAAATAAAGGTTGAAAATTCACACAATCCGCTTATAATGTTTATGAGGGCACGTTATAAACGGTTATAAAAAAGTATTCTTCAGTGTACCTTTTATATTATAATCGTTCAACGCTGTTTTTTATAGTGGTAATTTAAAAATTTTTTAATTTTTTATTGTCAGAATTATTGTGGAGGGAAAATATATGGCTGATTCATCTGATGTCAAAAAAATCCGTCGTGCCGGAGTCAAATTGATTCCGAAATTTCCGGTTCCGACTGAACCGGCAGTTGATATTGCTGAAAATGATGATACCATTTCTGCTGATCCCGCGCCGCGGAAAAGCAAACTGGTCATCAAAAAAGTATCTGCTGCCCCGACCAAATTTGCTCCGAAAAGCGGAAAAGCCGCTACACCCATCATTCCCCGGGATGAGGATGTGCAGCCGGAAGCAAATGTCGTTACCCCCCGGCTCCGTACCCAGAAAGAGGTCGATGCCGCCAGAAAAACAGCTCTGGAAGCAAAACTGCTGGTCGGCAATAAAAACGACACTATGAAAGTTTACATGGGTGAGATCGCCCAGATCCCGCTGGTCAATAAAAAAGAGGAAGCTGAACTCGCAGAAGCTATCCACAGCACCGATCCTGACCGCCATGAAGATGCCAGAACCACTCTCATCAAAGCAAACTTGCGTCTGGTGGTCAAAATCGCCCACGACTTCAAAGGTCTGGGATTGCCCCTGCTCGACCTCATCAGCGAAGGCAATATCGGTCTGATGCGTGCCGTGGAAAAATTCGATCCCGCCAAAGGTGCGAAATTTTCCAGTTATGCCGCATGGTGGATCAAGCAATCCATGCGTCGTGCCCTTGCCAATCAGAGCAGAACGATCCGTATCCCGGTGCAGTCTGCCGGAAAAATCAATAAAATCAAAACTGTCCGCATGCGGCTTGCCGAAGAACTCGGCAGAGAACCCTCTGATGCAGAGATCGCAGAACATCTGGATTTCAGCGAAAGAACTGTTTCCGGTCTCCGCCTCGCCGATCTGCGTACCATCAGTCTGCATGACCCCATCCAGCAGGGGGAAGAAGGCGAGTTTCAGGATATTATCCCCGATCGTCATGCCATGACTCCGGATCAGATCATCGGCGATATCGAATCTGTTTTCCGTTTGATGGATCTTTTGGATAAACTGGATGAAAGAGAGAGAAAGATCCTCGAAATGCGTTTCGGTCTCCGTGGCGGCAGAACCCTCACTCTGGAAGAGGTCAGTCAGCAGATCGGCAGAACCAGAGAACGTGTCCGTCAGATCCAGAATCAGGCCCTTGCCAAACTCAAACAGCTGCTTATGGATGAGGCAGGTTACTCAAATAACGGCGTTCAGAATGAAGACTGATTGAGATCAGACACCATTCAAGAAGCGGTATTCCTGCAGGAATTGCCGCTTTTTTTATTCGCCGGAACTTTTCCGGGAATCGCGTTGATGCAAAAAAAGTTGGATAGAGTTCCACAAATTGTGGAATAATACATAAAAAATCGTACCCAGTGCCGCCGCACCGGAAGCGTATTCCAACGCCACGAAAAGTACAAATGTCGTATTTTTCTGACCGAGTATCTGCGACGACTCGTGCCGGAATTTTTTGGATAAAACTCTGCCTATAGAAAAATTCGCAATACAAATGATCAGAGAAATCACCATCATTGCCAGAATCAGCGGCAGGGAATCCCCGGCATTTTCATCATAGAAACTTCTGGCAATCGCCGCCATGATAAAAAGCGACATCGACCATAAAACCAGAGATATATTTTTCAATATCCCCATATAGTCGAGGATTTTCGGGAAAATTTTCCGGGTGATACGGGCAAGGATAAAAGGTACTCCGATCACTGTGGCAAGAGAATAAAGCACATCCAGGAAAAAATGCCAGCTGATATTCCCTGTGACCACCGGCAATAATCCGGTCAATGCACAGGATATGCCGATATTCGTTATCACAAAACCGGTCACTGCAAAACCGACTTTACCGTCAAGCAATGAAATTATCACTGCCGCCGCTGCCGCAGTGGGAGCAATACCGGTAAAAAATGCCGATTGTGCCAGAATCAGATTATCCGGAAAAATCAACCGCAGAAGGAAAAACGGTACCACACCCATCAGAATATTGACTGCCAGAACCAGAAAATGTTCCCGGCACGGCTTCAAATCCGCAAATTTCACCTGCAGAAGATTGAGGAATATCATTACAAAAAGTGCCCAGCGAATGAAATTCACCGGAGCCGCCGCAAGCTGTTTTGCTTCCGGCACAAAACACCCGGCGATCAGCGGTACGACCAGCATCAGTGGCCGGATAAGTTTTTTCATAATTTTCCTCTTGAACTTATATTCGGAAACAAACAGACCGCCGGGATACCGACGGTCTGCACTTATCAACTGATCATCAATTGATTATTTGATGAATCCAGTCAAATCTTTGATCACACCTTCCTGAATGGAGGTGAAGACTGCATCACCGATGGAAATGGCACGCAGACCGTCAACAGATTTGGCAAGAATGTCATATTTGCGGTTGGGATCTTCGCCGAGGAAGATATCTTCGAGGATCAGCGGGTCGCCGCCGCCATGACCGCCCTGGGCAGAGGGAACATTGATACGTTCACGACCTTCGAAGATCGGATAGTAATCAATGTGCTGATTATCGGTATGGACTTTGGGCAGGAATGCACCGACACCGGTAAATTCGGTAGTTTCCAGACGTCCGTGGGTACCGTTGATCGCCAGATTGTAACCCTCATACGGAGTTGAGAAGTTCGCGGAATAGTTCAACAACACACCGTTACGGTACTTCACGTTGGCAACGAAAGTATCGTAAATGTTGATTTTGGAATCAAACATACACATATGGGGACTGTAATCGGTGTAAAGTTTTTCCTTGCCGTCAAAGGCGTTGATGTGGTCATCTTTGAGGAAAATCGAGGAATTGCGGGTAGTCCAGCGGGCTTTATAAGCACAATTCATGATTTCTTTACAGCAGGTGCAGTCACGACCGTCTTTCCTGGAAGGATTGAAAACACCATCCGGACCATAGTGATTCAATGCACCGAAAGCGTGGACAGCTTCCGGAATGCCGTCGACCCACCAGTTGACCAGGTCAAAGTGATGGCTGGATTTGTGGATGGAAAGACTTCCGGAATTTTCACGCATACGGTTCCAGCGGTGGAAATAGCTTGAACCATGACGGATATCGATATACCAATTCAAATCGACGTGGGTGACTCTGCCGATCTTGCCGGCAATGATCATTTCACGCAGTTTGCGGTGAACCGGATTGTAGCGGTAGTTAAATGTGCAGATGACTTTACCTTTGGATTTGGCTTCAGCTTCCATAACTTTGAGAGCATCGGCGGTATTGGTGGTCATCGGTTTTTCGCAGATAACATCCAGACCCAGTTCCAGACCGCGGACAACATAATCGACGTGGGTGCAATCCATGCTGACCACAAAAAGAGCATCCGGTTTGGTCTCTTCGATCATTTTGTTGAAATCAGCGGCGAGATATTCGGGTACATCCTTGGCTTCAGGTACATGTTTTTTGCAAACCTTGAACCGCAGCGGGTCAATATCCAGCATACCGACAAATTCGGCACAATGGGCAAAATCTCTCATCATCGGGGCAATGTACATCCCGATTGCACGGGTGGATACACCGCAAACTGCATAACGTCTCTTTTCCATTTCCAATAACTCCTTTTTATGAAAGTAAAACGGGTTTACAAACGTATGTTGTTAAACATACACCTTGTTACAGTTTTTTTCAAGCTGTAAAATTCATAATTCCCGAAATTTAACATATTTTTATACCTGCGTCAACCGTAAAAGTTTTTTTCAAACTCCTTTTTTCCGGAGAAAATATGCCGATCTGATATTATCCGCAGATGCTTCCCGGAAAAGATATAATTGACCGCTTTCACGAAACGCCGGTTTATTTTCATCCAGCTGCCATCCGGCACTTTTCCAAACTTTTTCAGCAAAAGAATGATCCTTGCTGCGTAAAATAATCAAAACTTTGGAAACAGACGGCACCGTCAACTCCTGCAAAAGTTTTTCCTCTGTGAAAACAGTTTTTATTTCACGGTCACTGTCTATATAACAATATTCGAGATTTCCGGGTACATTACGGAAAAATACCACTTTATCCGGCTTTTCCTGACGCACTGCCATACAGCATTTCTGCCAGAATGTTTTTCCGGTACGGTACTCACCAAGAGCCGGAATCCCGATAGCAAAAAGTGCCGCACTCAGACATACCCACGAAAGAATACAGCCGCTCCATCTGCCCTGCATACCGCTGACCCTTTCGACCATACTGGTCGCACCGGTATCAAAAACCAAAGCACCGAGGGCAAACAAACCCAATACCGGAATCCCGAACATTATCCAACCGGGCATCGGCGAATGAAAAATCATATCCCACAACGGCCAGACAGCAAAAACCGCCACCGCAAAAGATCCGCAGACGGCAGCCCCCCATTTCATCGCTAAAATTGCATAATCAAGAATCACCGAATCACCATTTTTTCCGGCGATACCCTCACTGCAGATGATCAGAAAAAACGGCAGCTGGGCAAGCTGGTACTGCCAGCGGCGGGCTGGAAAAATACAAGTAAAAACCAGCATCAGCAAACTTCCGGCAAGCAAGTAACGTTGTTCGGCAGACAATTCACGCAAGTTCCGGCACATACCGCAGATCACGCACACAGCCAGAAGCGACCACGGAAAAAGCAGACGGGGCAGATTCAACAGAAATTTTCCATCGTTGAAATAATTCCCCACCGGATAAACCGTTTGCCGTAGCGACTCAATAAAACTGCATTGAAAAAGCTGCCAGAAACGTCCGGGATAATCCCCCCATGCCGCATCCGGATACCACAAAAGCAGAAATGAAACAAGCACCGCCGCCACGATCCCTGCCGCAGCAGGCAAAATATTCTTTACCGTGAAAAGTTCTCTTTTCCACACAGGATATGTAATAAGCATTATTCCCGGTACGGTCAGAATATAGTGCATACCCCACCAGAAACATCCGCTGAAAAAAAGAAAAAAGAACACCGTTTTCAATATCAGCGAACCATTTCTGCGATTCAGAATCACTGCACTCCACATGCACCATGCCGCAAGAAAAATAAAGTTGGAAGCGTTGCGTCCCCAGTAGATAAATCCGTAAGATCCCACCAGCATCCATCCGGCACAGCACATCACCCGTCTGCCGGAAATATCATCTGCCAGCAGCAGCATGCCGCCAAGCAGCAGTAGCGCCGGAATAAATGAAAAAAATCTCCATGAAAATTCAGAATTGCCGAAAATCAATGATGGCAGCATCTGCAGCCGGCAGAACCACAACTGGATAAAGGAATCCGGCTCCCACTGCCCTGAAGCAAAAACATCTTTCCCGGCAAGCAGCAGCCGGATGCTTTCTGCACTGCAGCCTTCATTGCCAAGCAGCGGATTTCTCCCCAGAATCAGCAACAACACTGCTACCGCACTGAAAAAAATCAGCCATACAGAACGGCGCAACGGCACTGACTCCGGCGAAAGATCCAATTCCGGAAGATTCATATTCATAGTACTTGCCCTTTTCAGCGGGATTTACCGGCAGCTTTGACCTCTTCCCAGAAACGGTCAAAGGTTTCCGGATCAACATTTTCCAGAGCCAGACCTGCTGCTGCCAGACGTTTTTCCATCTCCCGGAAACGTCCTTCAAACTTCAGATTCGCTTTACGTAAAAGTCCGGAAGCATTTTCCCTTTTCCGGAAACGGATAAGATTTATCACGGCAAAAAGCAGATCACCCAACTCTTCATCCACAGCATCATCATCGCCGGAATCCAATGCCTGACGCACTTCGGAAACTTCTTCGGAAATCTTGTCGGTCACTGAAAACTGATCCTGCCAGTCAAAACCGGTTTTTGCAGCCTCTTTCTGCAGTTTTTCCGCCCTTTCAAGCGGAGACAATGCCGGTTTTACCTTATCCATCACTGATTCATGGGTGTTTTCTCCGGCATGTTCCTGTGCCTTGATTTTCTGCCACAATGCCGCAACTTCATCGGCATTGGCAGCGGATTCACTACCAAATACATGGGCATGGCGGCGGATCATTTTATCAATTATGCCACGCCATACATCTTCCATGGTGAATTCATTTTTTTCTTCAGCGACCACTACCTGAAAAAGCAGATTCATCAGCACATCGCCAAGCTCTTCACAAATATTCGGCACATCGTTTTTGTCTATGGCATAGATCAATTCGGCACATTCACCTTCCAGATGACGCACCAGAGAGTGACGGGTCTGCTCCCTATCCCACGGACACCCTTCCGGAGAACGCAGTTTTCGCAGAATAGCGAGCAATGATGCTGCTTCAGGCGGATAATTTTTCATCAAAACGAAAATCCCACGTTGAAGTGAATCCGGAATTTTCTTTTGATATTATCCTGACCGCGGAGTATCGGATAAGCAATATCCAATCGCAAAGGTGCCGGCAGCATCGGCAGTTTCAACCGGAAACCGTAACCGGCACCGATATTGATAGTGGAAAAATCCATGGCATAGGCATTGCTCCACGCATCGCCGGCATCGATGAATGCCGCACCGCGCAAAGGACCCCAGATCGGGTGGGAAACTTCAGCACTCAAAACCATCATCGTCTGACCGCCGATATTTTTATCATCGACCAATCTGCCGATAGAACGGTAATCAAAACCACGGATAGAACCGCTGCCGCCGAGGAAATAACGTTCATACACCGGCACGTCTTTGTGGTAATTCAAGCCGGAAACCACTCCGATCTTACCGGAAAGTGAAAGCACGATCGCTTTGTCAAAGAAATTGTAATGGTAACTGCCTTTGGCTTCCATCCGGTAAAAGTCAGTTGATGAACCTAACGCCCGGGGAGAGATCGCACCATAAAGACTCACATAATAACCTTCCGTGGGATCAACCAGACTGTCGCGGGTATCACGGCTGAGCAGCATGGAAAACTGGCTGACCAGTGAAGTACCATCCAGATCATTATCTTTGAAATATCTTTTCAAATCATGGTCGATGTGATGGATACGCACGTTTTCAAATTTATAGCCGACAGAAACCGTGGTAAAATCATCAAAAATCTTACGCTGCAGCGAAGTTCTCACACCGATACGGCTCTCATCCCAGTCATCATATTCGGAAGTATTCATATATGCTGAAAGTTCGTAACGCAACGGCAGATCAAAAAGCCACGGTTCGATGAAATCCAGATTGAATCCGGCATCATCAATACCGTAAATCGCCTGAAGACGCAAACGCTGACCGCCGCCGTAGAACCAGCTGCCGGGATCGCTAATATCAAAGTTGTTGCTGGAAATTTCAGCCATACCGAAAAAACTGCTGATATCAGAAACACCGGCACCGATACGGAAATTAAACCGTTCCGGTTTCTCTTCCACAGTTATCCGCAAATCTTTTTCATCCAGTGAATCGGCATTGACTGTCTCCGCCTCGACTTTGTTGAAATATCCCATATTCATCAAACGCTTGCGGCTGATTTCAACCCGGTGCGACACCGCCGGATCACCCGGCTGGATCGCCAATTCACGGCGGATGACCTTTTCTTTTGTTCCGGTATTGCCGATAATATCAATATTACGGATATAATATTTTCTGCCCTCATTGATCTTGAACTCAATGGAAACCCTGTTATTTGGAAAATCGGTGGATTTTACCGGTTTTACGCTCAAATCCGCATAGCCGTCAGCATCATAAAGCATGGAAATATCTTTGACTGTGGCATTTTCTTTGGCAAGTGAATAAATTTCACCCGGTTTCAATTTGCTCAAACCGAGCAGAACTTCACTTTTGATCACATTGCTGCCGCTAACGGTCACTTTATCCACCGTATACGGTTTGCCTTCGTCAAGAATAAAATGCAGATCCACAAATTCCGGGTCATCGGAAGTCTGAGTGATTTTCACATCTTTGATCTTGAAATCCAGAAATCCTTTATTGTAGTACAGTTCCCGCAATCTCGCCCGATCGGTTTCCAACTCTCTACGGTCAAGCAATCCCTGATTGAGATGATCGTTGACAAACGGCAGCAGATTCCACCAGCTGTAGTGGTTGAACATCACTTTACGCAGCTCTTTTTCAGAATACGCACTATTTCCTTCAAAGGTCACATCATTGACTTTGAGACGGAGATTTTCCTCGATTTTGAGCGTAACGATCACGCCGCCTGCATTATCAGGCACAACTTCCGGCGGGGGAATCCGGACATCGGTGTAACCCTTATCATAATAAAATTTACGCAAATTTTCAACCGATTGACTCAAAGCTTTACTGCTGAGTCTTTCTCCGTCAACGATCGTCAGAGAACCCTGCAGATCTTTAGTGGAAAACTTTTTATTCCCCTCTATCTTGAAAAGCGAAATTACCGGAGAAGGAATAACTTTGTATGTGATCTCAATTTTGCCGTCTTCCAATGTGCGGTATTCGGCAACAGCATTGGAAATTTTGCCTGTTTTATAAAGATTTTTCAAATCTTCATCCATATAAACCGGATTGAATTCCATTCCCGGACGCAGCCGCAATGCCACTTGCAGCAAATCCTGCGGAACCGGATTTTTACCATCCTGAATAAATTTCACAGAGCCGACTTCGGCAGCATTGAGCATGATCGCTGAACCGCATACTATCGGCAGCACCACCCTGAAAATTTTGCTGAACATAAACATTTCTCCCCAGATATTTCAGATCACTCTTCCCCGCCCGGAGCATATTGACGGCCCACCGGAGGTGCAGCTTCAAAAAGCATCCGGGATGGGTAAAAGTTCAATTTTACCACACCGGTTTTACCATTACGGTTTTTCTCTACGATCAATTCCGCCTCTGTACTTGCACCATCGGGAAGATTTTTTGCATCATCCCGGTTACGGTGCAGAAAAGTCACAATATCGGCATCCTGCTCAATAGCACCTGATTCACGCAAATGTGCCAGTTTCGGACGGGCATTGGCACTGGTATTTTTATCAATTTCACGGTTCAACTGTGCCAGTACCAGCACCGGCACATCCAGATCTTTGGCAAGTTTTTTGATGCCGCCGGAAATTTCGGCGACCTCCTGCTGACGACCATCCACCCTGGAGTCAGCATGCATAAGCTGCAAATAGTCAATGACTATCAGCTGAATATCATGTTCATTTTTCAATCTCCGTGCCTTGGCCCGCAATTCAGAAATCGTCAGGCCGCCGGTCGGGTCGATGAAAAGTTTGGCATCCCGGATATTGGTTACGGCACTGGTAAGTTTGACCATGTCGCTATCGTTGAAAGTGCCGTTCCAGAAAACACTTTCCGGGATCCCTGATTCGGAACAAAGCAAACGGCGGGCAATCTGATTATCGGTCATTTCCAAGCTGAAAAATGCTACCGGACGACGGTTGGCACCCTTGATCGCCACATTGGCGATTATATTCAAACCCAAACTTGTTTTTCCGATTGAAGGCCGTGCCGCCAATACAAACATTTCCCCTTTTTTCAAGCCGCCGGTAAAATCATCCAGCGGTGCATAGCCGGTGGGGATACCGACTTCGATTTTCCGGTTCTGTATATCCATCAGGGTCTTGAATTCCTGAGCAACCAGCTGCCGCAAGTCGCGGATTACTTCCGTCGCCCCTGCAGTACGGATATGGTAAATATCGGTCTCGATTTCCTCGACCAGTTTATCCGGATCCGCGTCATTATCATAACACTTGAGCAATGCCCCGGAACAGGCATCGATCATCCGGCGGAGCATGGCATAATTGCGTAAAATATCGCACCATGACTCCACATTTACAGCGGTGGCAATGGCAGAATAAATCTCTGCCAGGTAAAGTTCACCGCCTGCGGCCTCAAGTTTGTCGGAAGCCTGAAGTTTCTGTGCCACACTCAAGAGATCGGGAACTGAATCGTTGCGGTGCAGTTCCACAACCGCCAGATAAATACTGCGGTTGGCTGCACCGTAAAATGCATCCCCGGCAGTTCCGAGTTTGCTGACTACAGTATCAATACAGCCTTTGGGATCGCGGAACATAGCGGAAAGCACCGCCTGCTCCACTTTCAAATTATGCGGCTGCGCCCGGTCGGGCAAAATACCCGCCGGGCGTGCAGAAACAGAATTTTTTCCGGCAATTTCAGCCATAAAGTCCACCTGCGGAAATTAACCGCGGACGACCCAGATTTTGACCGCAGCCATAACTTCAGCATGAAGTTTGACTTCGGCTTCGAAGCTGCCGAGAGTTTTGATAGCCGGTTCGATGATGATGCGGCTGTGCTCGATGGCATAACCCTGATTTTTCAGCTCCTCTGCAACCATACGCGGAGTGACGGAACCGAAAAGCTGATCATCTTCAGTAGCCTGCATGGCAATAGAAATTTCAACTGTGGCAAGTTTCTCTGCCAGCTCTTTGGCAGCAGCCAATTCAGCAGCACGACGGGCAGCGATCGCAGCCTTGCGGGACTCGATCAGACGCAGTGTACCGGGAGTGGCTTTTGCGGCGAGCTTTTTGGGAATAAGATAGTTACGGGCATAACCGGCGGCAACACGTACCTCTTCACCGGCCAGACCGAGATGTTCGACATCATCCAAAAGAATAAGACTGACGTTAGCCATAACTAGATACCTCCAAAATTAGTAGACCAGAGAGAGCATCCGCGCCCGTTTGATGGCGATGGAAAGCATTTTCTGGTGATCCAAACAGTTGCCGGTGATCCGACGGGGCATGATTTTGCCTTTTTCAGTCTGGAACTTCATCAGCGTTTCGGCGTCTTTGAAGTCGATATAGCGGACTTTTGCCTCACAGAAGCGGCAAACCTTGGGTTTCGCAGCCGCACGACGACGGCCGCCTTGTCTTTTCTGACCCTGCATGGGAATCCTCTCTTTTCTTTATACTTGACTTGATTATTGGTTCTAACTTTTTACAGAATACAATCAAAACGGAATATCATCTTCAGGGGGCATTCCTGCATCACCACCGAAATCCGGTTCCGGCATCGGCGGGGCATCCATCTGACGACGCGGCGGTGCCCCGGCTCCGGGAGCCTGATAACCGCTATTAGCCTGCGGGAAGCCGTTGGATTGATATCCGCCGGAGAAATTTCCGCCCTGCTGATAGTTGTTATTCTGCTGATAACCCTGATTTCCGGCACCCTGACCCTCGTCACGGCGACGGTTCATAAACTGGATATTTTCAGCAACAACCCGGAGTTTGCTGCGACGGCCGCCGCCATTGCGGTCTTCCCAGCTGTCAAGCTGGAGTCGGCCCTCGACCATTACCTGTGAACCTTTGGAAAGATACTGGCGGCAGTTGGCAGCAGCTTTGCCCCAGACTACCACATCTACGAAACAGGTCTCCTCCTGTTCCTGTCCGTTGCTCATAAAACGGCGGCTCACAGCCAGCCCCAAATCGCAAACGTTCTGACCATTGGAAAATCCGCGCAAATCGGGATCACGGGTCAGATTGCCCAGCAGAAATACCTTGTTAAGTGAAGCCATGTTATACTCTTTCGCAGTTGATCGTTCTGTATTTTTTACTCAACCTTACTCGAAACGCAGCGGTTCGGCGTTATCCGCACCTTCCGGCCGATCGTAGATCAGCGTCATGCTGCGGAGAACCTGCTGGTCCAGATGATACTTCTCACGGATGGCGACCAGTTTGGCAGGGTCCAGCGTGAAAATGAAGTCGAAATAAAGACCTGCACGGCGTTTGTCGATTTCATAGGTGAATTGTTTACGGCCCATTTCAACGGTTTTCTCGATTTCGCCGCCCAGACTTTTGATCAATTCAGCGAAACCATTGCAGAAAGCAGCACCGTTGTCATCCGTCTTGCGGATGTCCAGAATGAATACAGATTCGTATTTTTTCAAAATAAACCTCTTTTCTTTGATGGTTTTTTACTTATTTTCCGTATCGTTTTTCTCTGCGGCGTTGAATTTATTCATCGCCACTGTCATACCGGCAGTGAGTATGGTCAATACCGCCTCAGCTGCACGGTCGACTGCCGCTGCAAAAGCTTTTTCTTCGTCACCTTCGAAACCGCTTAAAACGTAATCGGCTGTCTTGCCCTTTTCAGGTCTGCCGATACCGATACGCAAACGGTTGAATCCGGCACTGCCCAATTCAGAAATCACCGACTTCAAGCCGTTGTGACCTCCATCAGAACCGTTGCGGCGCAGCCGCAATCTGCCGGGTTCGAGATCCAGATCATCGGAAATGACCAGAATCTCATTGGGGTTTATGCCCAGTTTTCTGCTCAATGGTGCAACTGCCTGACCACTCACATTCATATAGGTCAGAGGCATCTGCAATACCAGCGGCTTACCGCGGTAACGGCCGGTAAAAACCCTGCTCGTCGCCGCACTGCTCTCGACAAATCTGCCTGCAGGAAAAGATGCAAGCAGTTTCTCGATCACCATAAACCCCGCATTGTGCCGGGAATCAGCATACTCTTTACCGGGATTTCCCAATCCCACAATGAGTTTTACGCTGCTTCCGGCTTCGGGTGCCATAAAAAAATCCTTTTGTCAATCAGCATTGTTCCAGAGAATATGCTCCGGAAACGGAACTTACTTCTTAGCCTTTTCCGCAGCGCGGGCTTCGGCTTTTTTCTCGTTGATGGCTTCCGGTTCAACCGCACCTTCAGCAGCAGCGGTATCTTCGGTCGGCAGCACAACGTGGAAAACGATCTCATCAGCTTCCAGACCGCGGACTTTGACGCCTGCGGGCAGAACCAGATCAGCAACGGTCAGAGCTTCACCTACTTTCAAGTTGGTGACATCAACTTTGATCTGATCGGGCAGTGCATCCGGGGTGCAGCTGACGGGCAGTTCGTGAACTTCCTGCTCCAGCACGCCGCCATGGTTGGCACCATAGCAATCGCCGTAAGCGTGAAGTTTCACGTTGGCGTGGACTTCAGCAGTCATATCGACAGCCTGGAAGTCAACATGGTAGACATAGTTTTTCAGGTGGTTGAACTGAACTTCCTTGACGATGGCGGGGATCTCTTTACCTTCGAGAACGATGGTATAGAGGCTTGCTTTTTTGGCGTAAGCAACCTGCCACTCTTCGGCTTTCAGCGTAACCGCCACAGATTCTTTGCCGCGGCTGTAAATGACAGCCGGGACGAATCCGGACTTACGGAGACGACGCGAGGCGTTATCTCCGAACTCGCTCCGCGGCTGTGCCGCGATCACATTCTCTGCTTTGCTCATGGATTTCCTTTCGCTTTATTTTTGGAGAATTGTTGTTGTCTATTCTATAATTAATCAGTGCCCGGTATAAAACAGGGGCGAAACCGATTTGCCTTCATGAATACGGCGGATCGCTTCTCCCAGAAGCGGTGCCACGCTGACCACCCGGATCTTGCCATTCAGGGTGTCGATATTGGGAACAGCATCAGTGGTGATCAACTGTTCAATTTCCGGAGTGGCAAGCAGTTTCTCCTGACCGATCTTGCTCAAAAGACAATGGGAAACTGCCGCATAAACTTTGGCAGCACCCTGATCTTTGAGGATCTTGGCAGCGGCACAAAGCGTTCCGGCGGTACTGGTCATATCATCGGTAATGACACAAATGCGGTCTTTCACATCACCAACCAGATGGCTGGATGCAACGGTGGTGGCATTGATACGGCGTTTGCAGACCACGGCGAATCCGGCGGAAAGCATATCGCAGTATGCCATCGCCATTTTGGTACTGCCGGAGTCGGGAGCGACCACCACGCCGTTATCGCCGATAAGTTCTTTCAAGTGGGGCACCAGCACCGGACGGGCGTAAAGGTGATCCACCGGAATATCAAAAAATCCCTGGATCTGCTGTGCGTGGAGATCCATGGTCAGAATGCGGTCAGCTCCGGCACAGGTCAGCAGATTGGCGACCAGTTTAGCGGTAATGGGAACCCGGGGTTTATCCTTGCGGTCCTGACGGGCATAACCGAAATAGGGCAATACCGCGGTGATACGGGCGGCACTGGCACGTTTGGCAGCGTCGATCATGATCAGCATTTCCATCAGGTTCTCGTTGGAAGGAGTACAGGTCGGCTGGATCAGAAATGTGTCGGCACGACGGACGTTTTCTTCAAACTGAACAAAGATTTCACTGTCGGGGAAATGAGTGATATGAACCTTTCCCAAGCTCATACCGAGATAGTTCGCAATATTCTGCGACAGCTCCGGGTGTCCGCATCCGGAGTACAGACAAATGTGTGTTGCTTCTGCCAGTTTCATTTTTTCCCCTGTCAAGTTTTATTTTTACCGCAAAACCCCAGGGCCGCGAAGTCAACACGTCCGGCAAGGGAGTTTCAAGGTTCTTAACTTTTCAAGCTCAAGAGCTTACGGCATCAAACCGTTTCAGCCTCTCAAGCTCAAATTTTCAAACCCATCCCTCAAAGAACATGCCAGCTCCGGAAACCTTGTGGTTCGGCGAAAGTTGATTTTCTACCGAGATTCACCAATATAAAAAGCGAATCAAGATCCCAAAACTATAGGATGATTGCTATTAATATAGCATGCAAAGTGCTTTTTGTCAAGAAAAAATCACCGGAATTTTTCCAGCAACTGTGCATCAAGCGATTCACCATTGACCCGGATCGTCACTTTATCGCCGGCGGCTTCCAGTGCGGAAAGTTCCATTCTGCAGAACATCCGTGCCTTGCCGGCAACCGGACAATATGCTGCAGAAGTGATCACTCCCGCAGGGATTTCCCCATTGATATTCACCGTACTTCCCGGCAGTGCCGGATGGCGGTCGGCTTCGACCATCACCAGTACGCTTTTCAAACTTTTTGTTCCAGGCGGCATTTCAAATCCGCACTCTGCCGGAGTCACTCCGTCATGCAGTTCACCGGGAACTCCCGGAGTGCCGCTTTCCAGACGCAGACTTTCCCATGCCCGCAAACCCGCCGGAGCGATACCGTTGATCCGGTAAATCGCCCCGTAAAACTCCACTGCATTATCCGGATTCACACAAAAATCGAATCCCGGCAGACCGAAACGGTCATGGCAAATGGCAATGGCACGGAAATTATCCCCTTCTTCATCACAGATGGAGATCATTTTCCACTCATTTTTTCCGGGAAGTTCTTCTGCTCCGGCACTTTTCAGGATATTTTCCGCTTCCGGACCGATCAAAGCAAGCATCGCCATAGCCCCGGATAGATCCCGCACGGTTATACCGTTTTTCTGCAAACATCCAAGCAGAAAAATCCTTTCCTTATCCGGAGTATTACTGTCGAGGTGAAGCATAAAATCCTCTTCCTGCATCCGGTTCAGGGTGAATACGGCAGAAAAATTTCCGGTTTCATGAAGCAGCATATTCTCCATCATCTTTCCGACCGGAAGTGCTGAAACTTTGTGAACAAAAATCTTATCCAGCACTTCACCGCATTTTCTGCCGGTCAATTGGAAACATCCCGTTCCGCTCATATCAAAAAGTGATGCCGACTCCACCGTGTGACGGTGTTCCGCAACCGCACCACCGGGATAAGTGGCAGGAAGATTCCATTTGCCGCAGGGAACTAATTTGGCATCCAGCTCCTGATGGACTTCATGGAAAAATGTATTCGCACTCATAAAACTTTCCCTTTACCGTCGGTCAAATTGACGGCAAACAGCGTAAACCGCCAGCAATATTCCTCCGGAAATCAGCAAAACTCCCGGCGTACCGCTGCTCCGGAATTTTCCGGCATAAACCAGAACGGATCCGGCGGCAAATGCCGCAAGATTAAAAAGCGTATTGAAAAGTTTACGGAAGAAAATACCCGTCTTGCTCTCCTTTTCCGCGGCCTGGGTCAGCGGCGGCTCTCCGGAGCGTTTCATCGCACAATAGACCATCATGGAAACCATCTTTTCCATTGAGATCCCCGCATGACGTGCTGCTTTGGGCACCAGACTGTGGTCGGTATTGCCCGGAAGATTGTTGCCCTCAAGAATTCTCGGCACACCGTCTCCGTCAACAATAAAATCTACACGCAGAATATCCCGGCAGCCGGCCGCATGGTAAAACTTCAACGCATAATCCTTTGCCAGAGTGATCACCGCCGGAGGCAATTCACGCGGCGGCATGAAATATTCCGTATCGTTACTGTGATATTTGTAGTTGTAATCGTAAAATCCGGTAGGAGCAACGATCTCGATCGCTTCCAGCACCTCTCCATTTAAAACCGGAATACTTATCTCGGTACCTGTAATGAAACTTTCGACCAGCAATTCATCAGAGTATTTGAACTCCTCTTCCAGAGCAGTTTCCCACTCGGCGGCACTGTTGACTTTCACAATACCCACCGATGAACCTTCACAGGGGGCTTTCAGTATCACCGGAAAATCCAGATGAGCAGGCAATTTGTGCGACTGCCGGGAAACGATCCCCCATGCCGCCGTCGGCAGAGCGATGCGGTCAAGAAGTTTTTTCGTGGCGATCTTATCCATGACCAGACGGCTTGACGCAGAACCGGAACCGACAAAACGGATCGATTCGCTTTCCAGAACTTTCTGCAAAGTACCGTCTTCACCGAATCCGCCGTGAAGTACAGGGTAGACCACATCCGCTTCACGCATGGAAGAAATCACTTCGCAGTTTTTTATATCGCTTTTTTCGACTTTGAATCCGGCACGACGCAACGCTCTGGTAACAACTTCTCCGCCGGCAAGTGAAACTTCACGCTCACTGCTCACTCCACCGCACAGCAGATTGACTTTAGGTGCAGGAGTATCATCACCGATCAAACCGGATAATTCCGGATCAACGGATACGATTTCCGGAATCAGATAAAATCCATGTTTGGCACTGACCGCACGCCGGATGATCCTGACCATTTCCAGATAATCCGCTTCTGTCGCATCACCCATATTCAGAATATAGTTTGCATGCATCGGACTCACGATCAAATCACCGACCCGCAAACCGCGTAATCCGCACTGATCAATAAGTTTCCCGGCAGGATCAAGATCGGAAACATTGCGGAATGCACAACCGGCTGTTCTTCCGACCGGTTCCCGCTTTCTTCTTCTTTCAGCCTCACGGCAGATCTCTTCTTCTTCAAGAGCTGAATTGCTCTCTTTAAGAGAAAATACCGCTTCGGTAATGATCACATTAGCAGGAATGGAACTGCCGCGGTAGATCCACTGGATCTCACTGCCGGAAACTTTATACGGCTTGCCGTCGGCATAATATCCTCTGACCTCTTTGACCATGGAACCGATCTCAACACCGTTTGCTCCGGCATTCATCCGCAAAGCTCCGCCGATAGTACCGGGGATTCCGGAAAGCGGAGCCAGACCGCCAAGACCGGCTTTACCGCAGAGTGCCGCCAGCAGCGGTAAACGGGCATAAGCTCCGCAATGGACATCATTACATTCGATCGCCACTCTGGAAAAATATTTTCCTGACAAACGCAATCCGACAGCTTTCAGAGGTTTATCGCTGCCGACCAGATTGGTTCCGGCACCGAAAAGAAAAAACGGATGTTTGCGTTTATTCAATATCTTCAGAATTTTTACCAGTTGTTCCTCATTTTCCGGTTCAAGCATGGCGGGCAATACCGCACTGCCTACTCCCAGAGAGGTCAACTCTTTGTAAGAACGCTTTTCCGCGATCTTCAATCCCGGTATATCATGGCGTAAAATATTGATGATCGAAGTCATTTTTTCACCTGATAAACTTTATCTGCATCAAAGACCGGAAGTTCTGTTTCACGGAGATCACCACCGTCGACTTCACGGTAAAAACAACTGCGGTGCCCGGTATGGCATGCTCCGGGGCCCAACTGTTCAACTTTGAATACCACAGTATCAAGGTCGCAATCGACCAGGATCGAATGGATCTTCTGCACATGTCCGCTGGATTCCCCCTTTTTCCACAGCTTGTTACGGCTTCTGGAAAAATAGGTGGCACAACCGGATTTAAGGGTCTCTTCCCATGATTCCGGAGAAATATACGCCAGCATCAGGATCTCTCCACTTTGCCAATCCTGAGCAATGGCGGGGATCAAACCGCCGCTTTTTTCAAAATCCAATTCAACCATTTCAGCTTCTCCGCATCAAAGGGCAGTATCAAGTTTATCCTGGGCATCGTGGAGAACCTTGACTCCGGCTGCCATTCCTGCCGGATGACGGAAAACCGACGTACCGGCAACGATAACATTCGCACCGTTACCCACGACCAGATCCACATTTTTCTCACCGATACCGCCATCAACCTCGATGTGACAATTCAGATTGCGGCGGATAATCTCCCTGCGGAATGCTGCGATCTTCGGCAGCTGATCCGCCATGAAACTCTGACCGCCGAAACCGGGTTCAACAGTCATGACCAGAACCATTTCCAGCTGATCAAGATAAGGGAACAACTCCTCGGCAGGCGTTCCGGGACGCAGCGACATACCGGCAGTACAGCCGTGGGCATGGATGCATTCGATCGTTTTCAACGGATCATCGGAACTTTCAACGTGAAACGTGATATGATCCGCACCGGCTTTAACAAATGCCGGAGTGTAGAAAAGCGGACGGTCGATCATCAGATGCACATCAAAAAGTGCGTTATTCTTTTTACGCAGCGAAGTAATGACCGGCACACCGAAAGAGATATTGGGAACCATTTTGCCATCCATCACATCCAGATGGAGCATTTCCGCTCCGGCTTTCACCACTTCATCACACTCTCTGCCCAATTCACAAAAATCGGCGGCAAGAATCGACGGAGAAACCAAAATATTACTGCGGGAAAAATTTCTGATATCCTGAGGCATGATAAATTTATCCTTTCTAAAAAATGTAGTTTTACACAATATATACCGGATTTGCTTTTTTTTCAACTCAAGAAAAGATTTTTCTCAATGCTCTGCCGGGGGGATCAATACCACACTCTGCGAGCCGCTGGGCGGAGCGTGGCAACTATGAATACTATGAATACTGGTGAAGAGTCTTGAGAAAGAGTCTGCAAACCAGACCACGCAGACTGCGGGAAAAGCGGCACACCGATAAAAAAACAGTATTCCTAAAATTCCCAGTATTCCCAGTCTGTGCCGCCAAATCAACGCCGGCACGCCGCAGATGGTATCCCGATTTTATTTAGAAAATAGATTCCGGCGTTTGAGGTGAAATTCCCATGCCTGACCGCGGCGGATCTTACGAACAAACAAAGTGGCATTTTTCCAGGTAAGAGTGTCGCCGACTTTGATCTGTTTACCAAGTTCTTTGCCGAACCATGCTGAAACCGATTCGGCACGGCGGGGCAGATCCAGCTGGGTATCTCTGGCGAGCTGGGCAAGCGGCACTCCGCCGCCGACGACCCAGAGATTGTCTCCGGGCTGATAGAATGTACGGGGCAAGGGATCGAATTCATCATCCAGATCGCCGATGAGTTCTTCCACAATATCCTCAAGTGTGACCAGACCGCAAGTCTTGCCGGATTCCACATCCCGGATAATAGTCATGTGGCAATGCTGAGCAGCGAACATCTCCAGAAGTTTGGAAGCACTGTCATCAGAATCGGCAAATGCAATGGGACGCATGATGTCGGAAACTTTCATATCCCCTTTCCCATGCTGCACCGCAAGGATTATCTCTTTGATATTCACATATCCCGGCACCCGGCTGCGGTCGCCTTCGATACAAAGCGGGTAACGGGTATGGAAATCATTTCCGGTAGCGTTGATGGCATCGTCAAGCGACATATCAGCATCAAGAAATGAAACATCTTCCAAAGCGATCATCACTTCCATTGCCGTTTTTTCCGAAAGCGACGGAACCATACGGATGATCCTTTCCTGACGGCTGGAAATCACCTGTGAACTGCGTGCCATGGCGGCAAGAGCGGAAATTTCCTCTGCCGGAGAGGGACGTGCCGGAGCGTGTCCTTCAAACGGACGGTTGATAAGTTTGGTCAACTTGAGCAGCGGAGCCAGTATTATCGTGGCAATGTGAAGCGGACGCACCGCAACCAGCATGATCGATGTATTGAAACGCACTCCGAGTGTCTTGGGCAGAAGTTCAGTGTACTGAACCATGACCAGAGTGAATGCCAGAGAAAACGCCCCCATGTAATGACCGTAACCGAGTTCGGAAAAACTTGCACCGGCGACAGCGGCACCGATGGTATGGGCAGCAGTATTCAGAATCAGGATAACTGCCAGCGGTTTATCTATTTCACGCTTCAATGCTGCAGCAAGTTCTCCGGATGCCGGATGTTTCTGACGCAATTCAGCCAGCTGACTGGGTGAAATGCTCAAAAGAGCAGCTTCCATCAATGAACAAATGTGTGAAATGACCAATGCACAACTCAAACTCAACGCAAAAACCAACCAGCTTTGAGCTGTCTGCGGCAGAATGCCAAATAAAAAGTAATCCTCCAACTTTTTCCCTGATATAAGTATCTGTACAAAAAATGTACACCTTGAATGCTGAAAATTTTTACCGGCACGGCGGTTCAGCACTCACGCCGCACCGGTTTGACAAAAAGAAACAACGGAAAAGATTTTATCAAATCACATCGCTGTTGTCTCCTTGCTCTTCTTTCCGGCATTCTCTTCGGCTTTCTGTGCCTCTTCGGCAGCGATTTCAGCTTCGAGGATGGAACGCATCATCGGCGGCAGATTGTTACGCAAGTTCCAGACCACACCTTTTTTGACCTCGGCATAAGGCGGCAGAGTATTGCGTTTGATATCGAAATTTTTCTGCGTATAAGTACGGTGGATATAACGGGCAAGACGCTCATTGGTCAATGCCGCATCACGCTGACCGACCAGAAGATTGAAAATCGCCCGCTGAATCAAACCACTGACCACTGCACTGGCTTTTTTCACATCGGCATCACGCACGTCTTCGGCGTAATTGACCATGACGAATTCATCCAGATTGCGCTGCTTCTGCGGACCATCAACGGAAACCAGTTTATCAAAAAACTCCTGGGCTTTGGTCACGTTGCCGTGAATATAAATAAGCGGGATGGCATCTTTGAGGTAGTTGATTTTGGCACTGCGGAAACTATTGCCGGCACCGCTGTCTTTAAATTCAGCTTCACCTGCTTCAAAAGCAGCATACGCTGAATCGGTCAGATTCAAATTCGGCACTGACTGCACATATCTGCCGTCAGCATCCAGAGTCAGCAACCTGCCGCTGCGGAAACCGGATTGCAGACCGTGGGAAATGATACGCAGACAGTTGATTTCCGGTTTGCCGGTATTCTCAACGCTCTTTTCCACACCGACTGTTGCCCAGTAAATCGCCTGCGATTCCGGCACACGCCAATCCATTTTGCCGTATTTTTTATCAATTTCGACCATCCGTGCCGGTTCAAGTTTCAAGCGTCTGCGGAGCAATTCCGCCCGGAAGTGTCCGTCGATGGCATTCAGCTCATCCTGCTTGAGATAAAGCCGCAACGTATCGGGCAGCTTTGCCTTTTCCTGTGCCCGGAATGCATCAAAAAGTGCATCATAATCTTTAAAACCTGCCTTATTGACCGCTTTCCACAATGCACTGTCAGCAGGAAATTTTTCCAGAAATGCCTCTTTGCTTCCCGGAGCTGCTGCCAGAGCTTCCCAGTCGGGAGTGGTACTGCCCAGAATATTGGTCATCAACTCCGCAAGCTGATTTTTATAGTACAAGTTGGCATCATCCATCAGGTTGCCGAGCTTATGCAGATAGATCCACGACAACTCCCTGTAAAGCAATGGATCATCAGGATTGTAAAGCAGAGCTTTATCCCGGATAAGTTTGATACCTTCATTGACCCAGTACCAGCGGTCTTCATAGTCGGAACTGGTGACGGAAATATTGTACGCCAAATTCCATGCCAGATATACCGTACCGCCGGAATAGTTCGGCTGCAAATCGGTGATCCAGCGGGCAAGCTGAACCATTTCAAAGTAATTTTTCTTACCTTTGAGCTGTTCGGAACGGAGCCAGAGAATATCTGCCAGCAATCCGCGGAAACTGCCCATTGCCATCGTGGTAAACGCCACTGCAGGCGGAGCGTCGGAAACTGCTCCGGTAAAACGCAGACGCTCTGAATCAATGGTTGTATCCAGTTTGCGTTCGATACCCCGGATACCGGCAAGTACCAGCAACGTTACAAGCAGCAGTGCCAGAAATAAAGTCATATTACGGAATCTATTCATTTTCTCACCGCCGATCCCATTTCACGCCGCATGTAGAACCAGATACCGAGCAGGAAAAGCGGCACTCCCCGCAGCAGGAAATAGTTGAAAAACAATTCGCCGATCAGCGAAAATTCGATCAGATCACCATTGGAAAGCAAATCTGTTACATCAAAACGCTGAAGCGGTATCACTATCAGAAGCAGTATGTGAGCAAGAAATTTTCCCGCATGATCCCAGATATTGGCAGTGAAAAACGATTCATCGGTCAGCACCATCGCCAATGCCCCGAAAAGCAGATAACTTACCACCATGAATACCGCCGTAGGCATGGTTAGAAATCCGCCGAAGGCACATGCCAGACCGGAAAGCAGCGTCAACTGGATCATCAATACCAGCAATGCCCGCAGATAGTTCACTTCAAAACTGCATACCGGAATGAGCAGTTTCGGTCCATCCGCCTGCTGGTAGTAGTGCTTGCCGCCGAGCCGGTCAAAGTTGGTAGCTTCGATCATTACCGTACCATCAGCAGTGATCGCCCCCCGGGGCAGTTGCTTTTCATGGAAAATACCGGTAAAATGAGCTTCCGGTCCATTGGTCATGGCAACCGGATAAAGTCCATAAGTGCCATCCTGTGCCTTGTGCGGAATGTAAGCCGCCCACTGGATGAAACTTTCACGCTGATCCTCGGATGCCACTTTGCCCAGATACGGGCGGTAACGGAGCGTCAGGGCATTGGAATCGATCTTTTCCGGAATATTTTCAAATACCCAGCGGTAACCTTCGCCCGGATGGACTTCCACCGGAAGCTTATTGATTTGGGCTCGCAGCTCTTCCCGGAGTTTGAGTATCTCGCTATCCGCAGGTTGTTTACCCTGTTTACGCAATTCAGCGACCTGCCGCTGAACGGCAAAATCAGCCGCTTTTTCCGGATCGCCTTTGCGGGGCATGAAACTACGTCTGCCGACCAGCACCTGTGAACGGATACGCTCTTTTTCACTTTGTGCATTCTGTCTGGCGGTTGAACGGTCAGCAAGAAGTTCCTCATTGCTGGCGGTATTGTAACGAACCATGACAATAGCGTAAATGACCACTCCGGCAAGCAGAAGCAATATCAAATTGATCAGATTTATCCCCATCCATTTGCCAATCCAGATAGTGATTCTGGAAACCGGCTTGGATACCACCATGTGGATCTGGTAGGAGTCAATATCGTTAGACATGATATAGCATCCCAGCCAGAGCGAAGAAAGTGTAAGAATAATACTGACCGCCCACAAACTGTAAAGCAGCGAAACCCGGATCAGATCATCAAGTTTACCGACCGATACCGATACCGGAATCACGACGGAACTGATCAGCAGCAACGCCAGCAGCAGCTGAAAAATATGTGACCTGACCGCATTGCGGAAAGTCAAAGCAACGATGGCACGAAATGCTTTCATCATTCACCTGTTTTGCCGCCGAGCAGAGAGTCGAGTTTATCGTTGGCACGACGCATTTTTTCTGCATCCTGCACCGGCTTTTCAACTTCCGCAACGGCTTTGTTTTGCTTAACAGCTTTATCTTCAAGCACTGAAGCGATCTTATCATCAGCAGTACTTTTTTCTTCAACAACGTTCTTTTCCTCAACTGCCTCTGATGCCGCCGGAGCAGAAGTTCCGGGGGTCAGCAGGGTATTGAGCAGAGCATTTTTATCACTCTTATCCGGTTCAGCAGCAAGATATTCAGCGATACCGCCGCTGCCAGCAACACCGGCAGTTTCCACACTTTCGCGACGTGCCTGGGAAATGACATCAAGGAAAAATTCTTCCAGCGTGCGGCGGGGATGATCGACCAGAAATTCTTCGCCGTGAAGATTTTCACGCAGGATTTCAAGCACCTTATCCATCGCTTCTTTCGGCAGCTGGGGAGTCATGATGCGGGTCTTATCGCTCACTTCCAGAAGATTTTCCAGAGAACCCTGAGCCCGGATCTGACCGCCGTAAAGAATGATCACCCGGTCGCAGATATCCTCAACATCACTCAGCAAATGACTGGTGATAAGCACGGTTTTGCCCCGTTTTTTAAGTGACAGGATCAGATCCTTGACCTCCCGGCAGCCCAGCGGGTCAAGTCCGCTGGTCGGTTCGTCGAGAATCAGGAACGCCGGATCGTTGATCATTGCCTGAGCCAGACCGATACGGCGTGCCATTCCTTTGGAAAATTCCCCGACCCGGCGGTAACGGGCATGTGCCAGACCGACCATATCCAGAAGCTGGTCGATACGCCGTTTGCGGTCAGCAGGGGAAATATTGAAAAGTGATCCGAAGAAATCCAGTGTCTCTTCCGCAGTCAGAAACTTGTAAAGATAGGATTCTTCCGGCAGATAACCGATTTCACGCTTGGTTTCCACCGCCCGGGGGGATTTGCCGAAAACAGTAACATTGCCGCCGGTGGGATAAAGCAATCCCAAAAGCATTTTTACCGTGGTGGATTTACCCGATCCATTCGGACCGAGCAAACCAACGACCTCGCCGGGTTTGATCTCAAAATCAATGCCGTTTACCGCACGGGCCTTGGGACGCTGCCAAAAATCCCGGAACATTTTGGTCAGTCCGACAGCCTGTACTACCGGTTCATAATTGCGTTCCATTAAAATTCCTCACTCTGGGAAGTTAGTTTTCTGTCTCGCTTTTCTCAGCCAGAGTCAACTCTTCACCGGTACGCACCAGACGCGCACTGTTGAAAACGATGACCAGCGTACTTCCGGCATGGATCACCGCCGCCCAGATGGGGGTCATCAGACCGACGATGGAAAGAATCATACCGCCGAAGACGAAAAGCATACCGAAAATCAAATTCTGATTGATCACCACCTGCGATTTTTTCGCCAGGAAAATCAGCATCGCGATACGGCGGAGATCGTTGGTCATCAATGCTACAGAAGCACTGTTGATGGCAATATCACTGCCGATCGCACCCATGGCGATACCCAAATCACCGGCGGCAAGTGCCGGAGCGTCATTCACACCGTCACCAACCACAGCCACGGTGTGATCACGTTTGACATTTTCCACAAACTCAACTTTGGTTTCCGGCAGACAGCCGCTTTTGAATTCATCAATATTCAACTGGGCAGCGACCTCTTCTGCGACCGATTGACGGTCTCCTGTCACCATGGCACAGTAACGTACTCCCAGACGTTTGAGGTCGGAAAGCAGCACTTGGGATTCCTTGCGGATCTTATCACGGAAACCGATCCAGCCGAGAACTTTATTATCTTTGCTCACATAGACCACACTCATTCCGGCGGCCTCTTCCGGATCGCTTTCCGGCACATCCAGACCGTTATCCCGCATCCAGTTGGCTCGGCCGACCAGACAGACAGAACCATTGGCATTACCGGAAACACCGCGGCCGTGAACTTCGGAAAATCCGGTAACTTCATCAAATTCCAGTTCCGCTTCATTGGCAAGTTTCATAATCGCCAGTGCAGTCGGGTGGTTACTGTAACGCTCGACCGATGCTGCACAGCGGAGCAATTCCGCCGGAGTAACACCGTCTGTACCTTGAAGTTTTACCACCGAAAGCAGACCATCGGTCAAAGTACCGGTTTTATCAAAGACAAATGCAGAAATCCGGCTCGCCAGTTCCAAATGGCTGATATTTTTAATGAAAATACCCAGACGTGCCGCTGCCGCAACTGCGGCAACCACCGCTGTCGGAGTCGCAAGCACCACCGCACACGGACAGGCAATCACCAGAAATGCGATCACAGAATCCATATCTCTGCTGAACCACCAGGTGATCCAGGCGATCATCAGCACCGTAGGCGTATAGTAACCGGCATAACGGTCAATGATCCGTACCACCGGAGTACGGCTCGCTTCCGCCTGCATGATCATCTCTTTGACTTTACCGAGCGTGGTATCACCGCCGACTTTTGTTACAGTAACTTCGACAGCACCAGTCAGGTTCTGGGTACCGGCAAAGACATCTTCACCGGCGACTTTTTCCACCGGAACCGATTCACCGGTGATCGAAGCCTGATTCACGGTACTTTCACCGGAAGCGATCACACCATCGACCGGGAAGTTCTCTCCGGGACGCACCAGAATTTTGTCACCGACTTTAAGATCCTGAGCAGCAACTTCACGCTCATTGCCGTCGGCATCGAGCAGATTTGCCGTATTCGGAGTCAATTTGATCAATTCCTCAATGGAACGCTGGGCTCCGCTGGCGGTACGGGTTTCAATGATGATTGTGACCAACAGGAAAAATGCGATGATACCGGCAGTCTGGAAATCTGCTTTGACCAGAGCCGCAAGGATCGCCAGTGCCACAAGCTCATTCATGTAAACTTTGCCGCGTACCAAATCTTTTACAGCAGTGATAATAATGGGCAATGCGAGGATGAATGCCCCGAAAAGTGCCGACATATGAGCAGCGAACTGCTGTTCCGGAAGCAATGCTCCGAGGATGAAAGAGTTGGCAGTGAGAATACCGCCGACTAGAGCGAAAAAGACTCTGCCCATGCTGCGGTCGTGCCCGACGCCGCCTTCGGCTTTGTGGTCGTGACCGCAGATGCAGGTGCTGTCTTCTTTATGTTCATGACCGCAGCAGCAATCGCCGTGATGGTCATGGTGTTCATGATGTTTGTGATCTTTGCCGCAGCAGCAGCCGTCGTGATGATTATGGATATATTCACTCATGATTATTTATCCTCCGCAGCTTTGGGAGCAGCTGAAGTTTTCGGTTTCCGGTTGATCTTCAGCCACAATTCTTTATTCTGATCATTCTGACCGAGGACAAACTTATCGCCTTGGATCCCTTTGGCAATATCTTTGAGCATTTCAGTATAAAGTGCCATGGTCAAAGTACCCGGATGCAGGCGGTGCTGTTCAAAAATCTTGTTAAAGTGGTCACTCTGGGCTTCCAGACTGGAAACAATTTTAGTACGGTACGCTTTACCGGCAGCGACAATGGATGCTTCGGTGGCACGGGCCTCATTTTCCTGCTCCACTTTGTACGCCATTGCTTCATTGCGTAAAGCACTGCTGGTATTGCCGGCAGAAGTCACTTCATCAAATGCCGCTTTGGTCTTGACCGGCGGATAGATACGGTTCAAGCCGACATTCTCGACCACGATACCGCAATCATACTGTGCCAGAACTCTCTCAAATTCACGGCGGACATTCTCGCTGTACTGGCTCTGACCGGCGTAGAGAATATCGTTGACTTTCGCCTCGGCGGTCACATCAATAACCGCTCTGCGGAAAATATTACGCAGGAAAGTGACCGGTCCGCGGGTTCCTTTCATACCGTCGGCATCGGTGAATTCATCATCGGGCATCACTTTGCCGTTTTCCACAGGGAACTGCGGAGTGAGCATATTGAGATAATATTTTTCCGGATTATCCACCCGGTAAGCGATCGTCCATGAGCTGTGAACGATATTTGCATCACCGGTGATCACATAGTTATCTCTGCCCGGTTCAAAGGAGTCACCGGCTTCATTCATCGAAGGAGCCGCTGCGAAATCGACATCCAGAAGCTGCTGGCTGGTCTGCACCCGGATAAACTGATGCACCGGGAAAGGCAGGAACCAGTAACCGCCGGAAGTACAGGTCTGGATCACTTTGCCGAAACGGGTAACAATCACCGCCTGCTGGGGTTCGACTGAGAAATATCCCGCACCGCTGATGAAGTAGATCAGCGTGGCGATAATACCGATCAGCAGCAGCAAAAATGCTGCTCTGAGGCTTTTTGCCAATGCTTTCAAACCGGCGTCATAACGGCCGCTGCGGTCGAACTCATTGGTGATTACGCTTTTATTTTCCTCCATGATCGCTTCCTTTTACTTGGCGTTGGAGTTGGCGGCTCCGGGGATGACCGCATCGGATTTCAAAAGGTCAAAGGGCGGCACATTGGTATCGATGACCAGTGTGGTATCTTTTTCCATAATCACCCGCAGAGCATCGACTTTGCGGAGAAATCCTGCCAATTCGGGATCTTTGGCAAATTCTTTGTAGAATTTTGCGGCGGCGGCATCACCCTCGGCACGGAGTTTCTGTGCCTGAGCTTCGGCATTGGCGATGATGTTGTCACGCTCAAGATCGGCTTTGACCCGGATCTCTTTGGCTTCACGCTTACCTTCGGCAAGGTTTTTGTCGGCGAACTGCTTACGTTCAGCGATCATGCGTTCAAAGACCTTCTCGGTAACAGTTTTGGGAACACCCAGAGTATTGATACCGACGCCGACGATCTCGATACCGAATTCGCTGGTATCTTTGATCAGAGAAGCTTTGATATCGGCAGTAACTGCATCAAGTTTGAGCATTTTGCCGTTGTCATTGACGATTTGATCAAAGTTACGCTGACCGAATGCGGTGTTTTTTGCACTCCGCATCAGGGTATTGAGTACATCTTCACCATTGGCAACATCTTTGAGTTTGCTGAAAAACGCGTTGACATCGCTGATACGGTAGTTTACATAAACTCCGACGATGATATTGTGACCGTCTTTGGTAACAGTCTCTTCCAGTTTGCCGCTGCTGCCTTCATAGCAGCGGATGCGTTTATCGAAGCGGTAGACCTCCTGAAACGGGAAGGGCCACCGGAAGTGCAATCCGGGTTCTGCGACCACTGACGGTCTGCCGAATGTAGTCAAAACCGCCACTTCGGTCTGGTTGAGCTGGAATGAGAATACTGCAGTGAGCAAAATCACCGCCACGATCAGACCGAGCAGCATCGTCGGCCAATGTTTGAAAAAGTTTCCGCTTGCCATAATTTTATTTTGCCTCCAATTTATATTATTTATTGTTATTTTTTATCATTCAATTCAGATACATCAAGATTCACGAGGTCAAGACGTTCATTGGTTTCAAGATTGACTTCGTAGAGCTGTTTTTTCAAGTTTGCCGGGACGATGAATTTACGAACCGTACTTTTGTCATCGGAAAGCACATCCATCATGGCATTGAGAATAAACATATCTTTCATGGAACGGAACGCTGTCAACTGTTTGTCAAAACGTTCACTTTCCGCAGCTGCGATCACCTGGGAACTGTAAGCTTTGCTGCGGGAAGCATTCTTGATCTCATACGCACGGGCATAAGCATCGGGAAGCACTTTATATTCATAGGCTTTTGCCCGGAGGATCTCGGTATCTTTCTCCTCGATGGAGGCAATAACATTCTGATAAGCCGGAGCGACCTGCTCCACCGGCGGGTGGGCATCCATGATCGCGACCCGGATGATCTCCACGCCCAGAGAATTCTGATCGGCAAGCTGCTGCAGATTCTTTTTCAAAGTTGCTTCCGCTTCACCTCTGCCGCTGGACATAAGATTATCCATCGTGGAACCGGCGAGATATTCAACCACGGTCTCTTCACCGAGTTTTTTCAGCATCGCTTCCGGATCGACATTACCGTAGGCAAACTGCATCACACCATCTTTGCGGATGCGGTATTCGATGGGGATCGCCATATTGACAAAGGAAATACTGGAACTGCTGACCGTCAATTCATCTTTGGCATCACTCTTTTTGCCGCTTTCAACGCGTCTTTCCGGCTCTTTCACCGCGACGATGAAAGGCTCTTTGGCTCCGCCGTGGGCATTTGTCCAGAGAACCACGGGGGAATTGGCACGTTCTTTGGCACTTTCGAGAGTTTCACCGATGACCAGACGTTTGACCTCGGTACAGCTGAATTGTTTGATGCCGCCGAAAGGATAAGGCAATGTCCAGTAAATTCCCGGTTCAAGCATGTTACCGGAAACAACTTTGCCGAAACGTTCCTTGATACCCACATTATTGGGACCGACTTCGTGAACCATCGTGAATCCCCAGATCAGCACAGCCCAGAGGATCAGCACCGGGAAAAACGATCTTTCAAAAAATCCGTAGATCCAGGTACCGGAAACTTTGAATCCGAATTGATAGTCAAGAGCAGATGCGATATTCCGCCAGACACCACCGGGTTCAGTGAAAAGTGCCAGCAGTTGGCTTTCAAACACCGGACGGCTCTCACCCAAAGTACGAGGACGGTAAAATTCAATCACTGAATTGGTTACAAATTCGATCGCCAGCACCACAAAAATCCAGAAAAACACCTGCGTGACCACCGGATCGACTTCCGGCAGATTATTGGAGTAACAGACCGCAGATACCGCAGCAGCACAGAGGGTGAGAAAACCCATCATCAGCCATGCTCCGACCGGACGCAGCCAGCGGTAACCGGGCATGCGGGATTGACCGATCATAAACGCTCCGGCAAAAACACTGACCATCATCAAAACTGCGGCGATCAGTGCCGTATGCACCGGCGAACCATTCATCGTGACCGGAGCCCCTTCACGCAATGCCCAGAGGGCACTGTTTTTCCAGAGCATAAGTCCGATGATCACCGCCGAAGCTCCGGCAATGACAAATGGAGCAAAACGGGTATAGTTGGCAAAACTTCTGCCGGCGGTAAAACGCACATCCTCTTCCACATTCAGAGCTCTTGCCTCCATCCGGCGGGCAAGCAGACGCTTTTCCTCATCCTCACGCTGAACTGCACCGAAAAGGATACTGTAGATCAACGATGTGAGCGAGAAAAAGAGTGACAATGCAAAAGGTACTGCCGCCAGAGATAAAACATCCCCTCCGCGTGACGATGCCAGCACCAGTACCGCTGCCAGCAGTATCAATGATCCGACAGCACCGATAACTGACAGTTTCGTCAGCAGCCGGGCCCGGTCATCCGTACGTTTGAAATCATCTGTTTTTTCCAATTTTCAACCTTTCTTTTATTGGCTCATATTCTTAACAAAAATTTATAACCATTATATAATATTACACCTTGAATGGATATTTTTCAACCCCTTCAAACAAAAAAATAAGTGTAATATATGTCACAATACCGTAATTACATTTGCTTTCAGGATTATTGCACCGTTATTTCCGTATCTGCCGGCGGATACTCCGGAAACTTTCACCAGTTTATTTTCAGTACGGGCAAGCAATGCTGCATCATCGGCGGTGACAAAGGCCTGATTAAAACCGTCTTTATCGGTAAGAAGAGCATAAGCCGTTTCCGGAGAAGTGCTGTATTTCCACTTGACCAGAATCCCCTGCAATTCGATTTTTTCAGGAACTGCCTGAGCCTTTTCCTCTGCTTTTACAACTTTTTTTTCTTCAACAGTTTCCTCTTTAACAACTTCTGCCGGAACTGAAACAGTTTTTTCACCTTCGGCTTTCACTTCCGCAGCTTTTTCTTCCTTGACCTCTGCCGGAATATCTTTCTTTTCCGGTTCCGCAGCCTTTTCTTCTGTTTTTACAGCAGCTTTTTCAGAAACCGGTCTGCCATCTTCATCAAATTCAGCGGGATTGTAATTGACCAGAAATGATGCTGCGTAAACTTTAACTCCGCTTGAAGCAGGTACTTTGATCTGAACCCAGCCGTTTGCCCGCTTATTCAGTCGCTCAACTTTCGTTCCTTTGGGAAGCACACCGAGGATCGGGGAAGATGTACTCATTTTAGTACGCATATTCAATTCTCCACTGAGCGTACCATCAGCATTGATCCGGGCTTCACTCACATAGGCGGTAAGGGTTTCCGGCACGGAAAGTTCCAGCCAGGAACCGTTGATCCGGCAAATTTCCACCTGTTGACCATTGGCAAGAGTTCCGGCAACCGGATGTTTCAATCCCGGTCCCATACGCAGATTGACCTTATCCGCATTGACTTTGCCCTGCGGCAGAGCGGCAAATGCTGCAACTGCCAAAAACATTGAAAAAACTGAAATTACACTTTTCATTCTGCAAAAATCTCCTTGTTTTGATTGAATTTTCACTTTTATACAGTATTTTAATATAATTGACAAATGAGCGTGGTGCAAATGGAAAACGAAAAAAAATCAACCAAAACCGGAAAATTGCTTTCAGAATTCATTTCTTATCTGCGGATAGAGAAAAATTCTTCGCCTCACACGATCAGTGCCTATTTCGCAAACATAGTTGAATTTTCCGTAAAAGTCCGGCAGGCTGATGCAGAATTCGATGCATGGGAATCGGTCGACCGGGAACAGGCCCGTTCCTTTGTCGAAAAACTTTATGAAACCGGCAATTCCAAACGTTCCATCCAGCGGAAATTATCCGCATTGCGTTCATTTTTCCGTTTTCTTTCCACGATAGGTAAAGTTCCGGAAAATCCCTTTGACAATATGCCGACACTAAAAGCAGATAAAACACTGCCTAAAGTAATGAGTATCAATCAGATCGAAGTTCTGCTTTCCGGGGTTGACTCCTACTGGATAAGTCAACAGGATCAGGGATTAACAAAAAGCGAAGGCGGTGCTGTTTTTTCCTGTGCAAGAGATAAAGCTCTGATCGAAGTAATTTACTCCGGAGGATTGCGTATCAGTGAAGCCACAGGACTGAATTACCAGGAAACCGATATTTCCAGCGGAATTGTCAAAGTACGGGGAAAGGGAAAAAAAGAGAGACTTGCTGTACTCGGAACTCCGGCAAAAAAAGCTTTGCGTGAATATCTGCGTCTGCGTAATGCCGCCGGCGGTTCCAGAGAATCATCTTCTCCGCTGTTTCTGAATCAGCAGGGTACAAGACTCACCCCCAGATCTTTTCAGCGGAATTTGAAAAATTATCTGCTCACTGCCGGTCTGCCTCCGGATTTTACTCCTCACAAACTCCGCCACAGTTTCGCTACTCACATGCTGGATGCCGGAGCTGATCTGAGAAGTGTGCAGGAAATGCTCGGTCATGAACAATTGAGTACCACCCAGATATATACTCATGTAAGTACTGAAAGAATGAAAAAAGTTTATCTTGATGCCCACCCCCTTGCTGCCGGCGGTAAAAAACGATGAAAGATTTTCCGACTCTTCCACTCTGGCACAAACTGCCGGAAATCAAGACCGCATTCCAGAAATACAATTGTGCCGTGATCGAAGCCGAACCCGGTGCAGGTAAAACCATGCTCGTTCCGGTGCTGGCAAAGGAATGTACCGCAGAAAATCCCGGTCTCACCATCCTTGTGGCTCCCCGCAGGATCGCTGTCCGTGCCGCTGCAAGCGGTATTGCCGCCATGCACTCGTGGCAGTTGGGCAGAGAAACCGGTTACACGGTACGGGGTGACAGCCGCCGGTGTCAGAAAGACGGTATCCTTGCCGTCACTCCGGGAATTTTACTGCAAATGCTCCAAAATGACCCGGAACTTTCCGGCGTTTCGGCACTGATTTTCGATGAGTTCCATGAACGTACTCTGGAATCTGACCTCGCTTTGGCACTGACTCTGGATATGCGGGAAAGTCTGCGGGAAGATCTGCTTCTGGCAGTCATGTCCGCCACGATGGATAGTGCCGCATTGGGGAAGTTCCTCAATGCTCCGGTAATAAAGGTTCCCGGACGGGGCTTTCCGGTGGAAATAATTTACCGCGAAACTCCATCAGATTTACGGGATATGGTCAGAAATACCGCCCGTGCGGTTATGGAAAACGCCTTTGCCGATAACGGCAATATTCTGGCATTCCTGCCCGGCAGTGAAGAGATCCGCCGGTGTAAAATGTTTCTGGAAGAGTTCGCCGCAGAAAAATTTGCCCTGCGTCCACTCCACGGTTCCCTGCCGCTTGATGAGCAGCACACCGCCATCGCTCCGGAAGCTGACGGCAGAAGAAAAATCATCCTCGCCACCAACGTTGCCGAAAGCAGTCTGACCGTGGAAGGTGTGACCACGGTGATCGATTCCGGTTGGGAAAAACGCTCCGTCTGGTCTCCGGGATCGCAGATGAACTTTCTGGAAATGCACCGGATAACCGGAGATTCCGCCATCCAACGAGCCGGAAGAGCCGGCAGAACTGCTCCCGGCAGAGCCATCCGATGTTACTCAAAACTCACTTTTGAAAACTTCATACCTCACGCCGAAGCAGAAATATGCTCATCTGATCTGACCGGTTTCCTCCTGACCACCGGATGCTGGGGAGCTACACCGGAATCGCTGAATTTTCCCGATCCCCCGCCATCAGCCGCCCTCGCAACTGCCGCTGAAACTTTGCGGAAACTGCGGCTTTTTTCAGAAAATAATCTGCCGACTGCCGCCGGGAAAAAAGCTGTTCAGCTGCCGGTTTCCCCACGGATCGCGGCGATGATGATCCATGCACCGGCTTCCATGCGGCGTACCGCCGCAAAATTGGCGGGAATACTGGAAGAAAAAGATGATTTCCACCGTTTTGATTCTGTGAATCTGCTTGACCGGATAGCAGAAATGGATTCATCCAAAGGCAGTTACCATATCCAGCGTACCATCGTTGAGCGTCTGCTCAAAGAGTTTCCGGAAACTGACGGAAAAACCGGCGATGCCGGTTTGTTGATCGCTCTGGCATTTCCCGAATGGATCGGAAAACGAAGGGACAAAAACTCTCTTGTTTATCAACTTGCCTCCGGCGGTGCCGCCACGCTCAAAGAAGATGATCCTCTGCGTCAGGAAGAGTTTCTTGCCATCGCCCGCATAGATGGCAGTGCCGGAAAAAATTCTGCGATACGCCTTGCCCTGCCCATCGCAGCAAAAACCATTGAAACGGAATTCGCCTCTCTTATTGAAGAACGCCGTGTTACTTATTTCTCAACGACAGAGGATAAATTGATTTCATCAATCGACCGTACTCTCGGAGAATTGGTCTTAAAAAGCCGCAGCTGTGCGGTTGACCGGCAGGAAGCATTGCCGGCTCTCATCAAAGAAGCTTTCCGCAGACAGATCACTCTGCCTCCTCCGGAAGACAAAGCGGCAACGTCATTGATCCGGCGGATGGAATTTGCCCGGAAAAACGGAATGGAAAATATTCCGGATACAGATGAAGAATTTTTCCTCGCATCTACCGCAAACTTTTCCGGTAATATAACTTCATTGAACGATTTGAAAAAAATCGACTGGTACAATATTTTACGCAATTCGCTTGATTATCAGAATTCAAGTGAACTTGACAGGCTCTATCCGGAATATTTCACTGCCCCGACCGGAATGAAATTCCGGATCGACTATTCCGGTGAACAACCATCCCTTGCCATTCAGATACAGCAGCTTTACGGTGTCACCATCCATCCGGCAGTCGGCATCAACCGTATTCCCCTGCGTATCGAATTGCTCTCACCGGCTCAGCGTCCGGTTCAGATAAGCTGTGATCTGCCGGGATTCTGGAATGGTTCATGGAAATTTGTCCGCAGCGAAATGCGTTCCCGCTATCCCAAACATGAGTGGCCCGAAGATCCAGCTGCCGCCGCCCCGATGCGTCACTCGGTAAAAAAAAGGTAATTTTTCAATTTTACTGTTGACAAAAATCAGGTAATGCAGTATATTCATACTTGCTGTAAGAATGTTTTTACCGGTAAAAATATAGAAAGGTACTTCCATGAAAAAAATCATTATCACCATGTTGGTCATCTGTGCCGCCGCACTTGCTTACTACGGAATCAAAACCTATATGAATAATGCGAAGTATAATCAGCCCGGTTTTGCTTACGGCAACGGCAGACTTGAAGCAACTGAAGTATCCATTTCAACCAAACTTGCCGGAAAAATCGCTGAAATCTATGTCAATGAGGGTGATCTGGTCAGAAAAGGTGATAAACTTGCCCTGATGCAGCTCAATGTGCTTAATGCCGAATTAGCCCAGGCTCAGGCAGAACTCAAACGTGCCGATGCGGAACTCCGGCATAAACGAACCGGATGCAGCAATGCCAAACGCCGTTTTGAACGCCACGAACAGATGCTCAAATCACAGGCAACCAGCGAACAGAGTTACGATGATGCCAAAGCCAACTACCTTTCTGCCCAGGCGGATCTGGAAGCTGCCGCCGCCGCAGTTGAAATCGCTAAAGCGAAAATCCTCCGCACACAGGAAGATATCAATGACTCGCTTCTGGTTTCCCCCATCCGCGGCAGAGTCCAGTACCGGGTTGCCCAGCCCGGTGAGATACTCAATACCGGCAACGGTATCCTCAATCTGGTTGACCTCACCGATGTTTACATGACCTTCTTCCTGCCTGAAGAGATCGCCGGTAAAGTCAAAATCGGTGCAGAATCACGCATCGTGCTGGATGCGATACCCGATATTCCCATTCCTGCAACCATCTCCTTTGTCGCCGATGTGGCACAATTCACCCCGAAAACGGTGGAAACCAGAGAGGAAAGGCAAAAACTCATGTTCCGGGTGAAAGCAAAAATCGATCCGGCTTTGCTTGAACAGCACATTCAATATATTAAAACCGGTCTGCCCGGTGAAGCATGGGTCAAGATCAATCCAGAAGCCAAATGGCCGGAATTTCTCAAGCTTAAACGAGAAAGAGATGCAGAAGCAAAATGAGAAACTTGACCGCTCCTGCAGCTTCTGCCGTGGTCAAGCTGGAAAATGTGACTTTTAAATACGGCAAAGTTACCGCTCTGGATAACTGTTCTCTGGAAGTAACCAAAGGATGCATGGTCGGTCTTATCGGTCCTGACGGCGTGGGAAAATCCACCATGCTCTCGCTGATTACCGGTGCCCGTGCCATGCAGAGTGACGGTTTGATCACAATTCTCGGCGGCGATATGCGGAATAAAACGCACCGGGATCTGGTCTGCCCGAAAATCGCTTATATGCCGCAGGGACTGGGAAAAAATCTCTATTTCACTCTGACCGTGGAAGAAAACCTGCAGTTTTTCGGCAAACTTTTCGGTCACGATGCCGCAGAAAGACGCAGACGGATCGACCATCTGACCAGAAGTACCGGCCTTTATAACTTTCTTGACCGTCCGGCAGGGAAGCTTTCAGGCGGCATGAAACAGAAACTCGGTCTCTGCTGTTCACTTATCCACGATCCGGATCTGCTCATCCTCGATGAACCGACCACCGGTGTCGACCCTCTGGCACGGCGGCAATTCTGGGATCTGATCGACAGCGTGAGGCAAACCCAACCGGATATGACCGTGATCGTGGCAACGGCATATATGGATGAAGCTCAACGCTTTGAATGGCTGATCGCCATGGATGAAGGGAAAATTCTCGACACCGGAACTCCCGCAGAATTACTGAAAAAAACCGTCAGTTCAAATCTCGATGAAGCATTTATCAAACTGCTTCCTCCTTCCCGCAGAGAGGGGCATAAAACTCTGACGGTGCCGCCGTTATCGGCTGACGGGGAAGAAAAAATCGCCATATCCGCTTCGGGATTGACTAAAAAATTCGGTTCATTTACCGCTGTCGACCATGTAAGTTTCCGGATCAGAGAGGGAGAAATTTTCGGTTTTCTCGGTTCAAACGGCTGCGGCAAAACGACCACGATGCGGATGCTCACCGGTTTGATGAATCCCTCTGAAGGCATTGCCGAACTTTTCGGCAAGCCCATTGAAGCGGATAATATGGAAACCCGCCTCAAACTCGGCTACATGACCCAGCTTTTTTCTCTTTACAACGAATTGACCATCCGGCAGAACCTGACGCTTTATGCACGACTCTACCGGATCCCGGAAAATGAAGTAAAATCCCGGGTGGATGAAATGCTCAACCGTTTCGGTCTGGTTCCTTATGCCGGGAATACCCCGCAATCTCTGCCTCTGGGTATCAAACAGCGGCTTTCGCTGGCAGCTGCAGTTATCCATCATCCGCAAATACTGATCCTCGATGAACCGACTTCAGGTGTCGATCCGGTGGCACGGGATGTTTTCTGGGAGATGATCATCGAACTTTCACGCAAAGACAAAGTTACCATTTTCATCACCACCCACTTTATGAATGAAGCTGAAAGATGTGACCGGATATCGCTGATGCATGCCGGCAAATCCCTTGCCTGTGACACCCCGGCAAATCTGGTAAAAGAAAGAAATGCCACCAATCTTGAAGAGGCATTCATCGGCTATCTGGAAGATGCCGCCCCGGCTTCAAAAGAAAAGATCGCCATCGAACCGATTTCTGAAAAAATTTCCGCAGAAAATAGAGTGAAAAAAGGATTTTTCACCCGGATAGCCGAATCCAACAACCGTTTTTTCAGTCTGCAGCGATGTTTTTGCTGCTGTTGGCGGGAATATCTGGAATTGATGCGTGACCCCATTCGTGCCACACTGGCGATATTCGGAGCTTTGCTTTTGATGCTGGTCATGGGATTCGGTATCAGTATGGATGTGGAAGATCTCACATTTGCAGTACTTGACCGGGATGGCTCTGTTTTGAGCAATAATTATATTCTGAATATTACCGGGAGCCGTTACTTTGTGGAAAAACCGCCGATAAAAGATTATGATGACATGGAAAAACGGCTGCGTGACGGAGAACTTTCACTTGCTTTAGAAATTCCACCCGGATTCGGCAGGGATGTGGATGCCGGAAAATCTCCGGATGTGGCGTTCTGGATCGACGGTGCCATGCCATCACGGGCTGAAACGGTCAACGGTTACGTTAAAAGTCTGCACAACCAGTGGCTCGATGAAAGATCCCGGGAATATACCCCCGCATCAAAAAGCGGTAAAAAAATCAGTGCTTCGGTGGAAACCCGTTACCGCTACAATCCGGATGTAAAAAGTCTGCCCGCCATGGTTCCGGCTGTGATCCCCATTCTTCTGATGATGATTCCGGCGATTCTGGCAGCTCTGGCGGTTGTCCGGGAAAAAGAGATGGGATCGATCATCAATCTCTATGTGACTCCGCTGACCAGAAGTGAATTCATGCTCGGCAAACAGATGCCCTATGTGTTATTTTCCATGCTCAGTGCTCTGATGCTGGTAACCATGGCTGTAACAATTTTCAATGTGCCGGTCAAAGGCAGTATTACAACTTTGCTGCTGGCACTGGTACTTTACAGTATGTGTTCCACGGGCATCGGTTTGCTTGCATCATCCGTCACCCGCAGTCAGATCGCAGTTATTTTTATGACGATGCTGGGTACGATGCTCCCGGCAGTACAATTCTGCGGCATGATCGACCCGGTAACTTCCCAGGAAGGTGCGGGCAGAGTCATCGGTACGATTTACCCCACAACCTATATGCTGCTGATCAGCCGGGGGGTATTCAATAAAGCTCTGGGGTTCAGCGATCTGCATTTGCAGCTGCTGGCACTTGCCGTGACCGTACCGGTAGTGATCTGGGGTGGAATCATGTTTTTGAAAAAACAGGAAAAATGATCCAAAATGAAGCAGACTTTAAAAAACATCTTCTTTCTCGGCATTAAAGAGCTGCGGGGACTTGCCCGGGATCATATGCTCATCGCATTGATCATATATTCATTCACGCTGGGCATATATGTTACCGGCAATGCTTCCAATGACACCATCACCAATGCGGCGATAGCGATTGTGGATGAAGACCATTCCCAGCTTTCAAAGCGGATTTCCGATGCCTTTTTCCCGCCGATGTTCCGCAGACCGGTGGAAATATCTCTGAATGAGATCGATCCGGCAATGGATGAGGGTAAATACACCTTTGTACTGATAATTCCTGCCGGATTTGAAAAAGATGTGCTGGCGGGCAGAGAACCGGTGATACAGCTCAATACCGATGCGACACGCATGTCGCAGGCATTTTCCGGAGCCGGATATATTCAGCAGATCATCAGCCGGGAAATAAATATTTTTGAAAATAAAGGCAAAAAAGTCACCACCCCGGTCAATACCGTGATCCGCAACCGCTTCAATGCCAATCTGACCCAGAGCTGGTTCAAATCGGTTATGCAGCTGGTAAATAATATCACCATGCTCGCTATCATCCTCACCGGTGCGGCTCTGATCCGGGAACGGGAAAACGGCACTCTGGAACATTTGCTGGTCATGCCGGTAACACCTTTTGAGATCATGTTTTCAAAAGTCTGGTCGATGCTGCTGGTGGTGCTTGCGGCATCGGCAGTTTCATTGACAGCGGTCATCATGCAGTTGCTTCATGTGCCGGTGAATGGTTCATTAACACTCTTTTTTGCCGGGGCGGCACTCCATTTATTCGCAGTAACTTCACTGGGCATATTCCTTGCCTGTGTGGCACAGAATATGCCGCAGTTGGGAATGCTGCTGATCCTGGTACTGCTGCCGATGCAGATGCTTTCCGGCGGTTCAACACCGATGGAAAGCATGCCGCAATGGGTTCAGACGGTAATGCAGGCAGCGCCGACGACACATTTTGTTTCTCTCTGTCAATCGATTCTTTTCCGGGGAGCCGGATTCGATGTGGTATGGAAGCCATTTCTGGCATTATTCATTATCGGAAGCGTACTTTTCATCTTTTCACTGACACGTTTCCGCAGAAGTGTGGCACAATGAAATAAAAGATAATGTCCCAAATTTTGTAAAACCCAAGCAGGAACTTATAAACAAACATTTCTGTTAACGTATGAAATATATCACATGATGTGATTTGCCACCCCGGCAAAAACGGGGTTGTTTGCAACCGGTGGATGCAGTGTGAGGCAAGGTCGCTGGTCAAATCAAGGCGGATGAGCAGGAGTGTACTGACGTACATGACTGCGAAAACGTCCGCAGATTTGCCAAGAGATTGCCCGCAACGCACCACCGCAGTAAAGATTTTTCACAAAAAATGAGACAATAACAAATAAAAATACATGTGAGGAATTCCTTATGAAAGGTGCATTGACTGACGGAAAAGGAAAAGTCTGGGTGGATGAAGTTCCCATGCCTGAAACCGGAGATTATGAGTGTTTGTGCAAAATAGATGCCTGTGCCACCTGTACCGGTACGGATAAAAAACTTATCCGGGGCGAAATGAGCTGGGCAAAACCGGAACATTATCCGGCACTCCTCGGTCACGAAAGCGTGGGTACGGTCATAAAAACCGGAAAAAAGGTGCGTTATATCAAAGAGGGTATGCGTATTCTGCGTCCGGCGGCGTGGTATTCCGGAGAAAACAAACACGGCATAACCTCTTTTATGGGCGGTTTTGCAGAATACGGTATCGTCACCGATCTGCAGGCTCTGAAAGAAGATGATCCGTCTGCCAAGCCCTCTGCTTACGCTCAATATCAGCAAATCCTGCCGGATGATCTGGAAATTTCCCCTGCCGATGCCACCATGCTGATCACTCTCAAAGAGATTTACAGTTTCATCCGCGATCTGAATATGCCTGCCGGCAAAACAGCGGTGGTTCTCGGTGCCGGAAGCGTGGGTACGGCGATGTGCTTTTTTGCCAAACTTGCCGGTCTCAAAGTCGCCGTTGCCGCCCGACGGGATGCTCCTCTGGCAAACTGCAAAAAAGCCGGTGCCGATTTCACAGTAAATACCGCCAAAGAAGAGCTTGCTGATGCTTTACGCAAGTGGACAAATGGGAATGGCGTCGATTTCATCCTCGATGCTTCCGGAGCTTTTGAAATGATCTATTCTGCGGCGAAAGCACTTGCTGAAAAAGGTTCTCTCTGTACTTATGCTTCAGGCGGCACTTTGAAAGAACGATTTGCGGAACTCTCTCTGCCGGTCAGATGGCAGCTTGTTTCCTGCCCTCCGGCGGAAGCCACCGCCCACGACCATCTGATTTCTCTGGTCAGAATGAAGCTCATCCCATTTGACCTCTTTTACGACAAAATCATGCCGCTGAATGATTTTCCGGTTGGCATGGCTGAAATTTTTGACAAAAAGTCGATCAAAACCGTTTTTACGATGTGATCTGGCAATCACTTTTCCCGCAGTGGCGTGCTGGCGTTTAGTTGACGCCCGTTTTCGCCCTGCGGGCTATGCCGCGGCGAAGTGAAACGAAGACGAGTGTGCCGCTCATGCAATCAAGCGGCACATGCTGAAATCTCAATATCTCTCAATATTTCTCAAAATTTCCCAATTTTTCTCAATCACAGTGCCGCCCCCAATAATCCGCAAGCCGCAGATGGTATTGCGATCGGTATATCTACAGCGGCGTACAGTGTACGACTCTGATTTATTCCAGACAAAAAAAGCTGCGGCAAAAATCTGCCGCAGCTTTTCAGCTTTACGCCGGTCACTTATTGCATCTCTGCAGAAATTCCCGCAGTGCCATACCTCTTTCTCCATTGCTCTCATCGGTGAAAAAGATCATTTCCCATGAGATGAGTTTTTCCGCAACCTTGTATGCATTGGTCATCTGATGAGCGATACGGCGGGGATCAGCAGGAATGGCGGCATTGATCTGAGAACAATCAATATCCTCAAAGAGTTCCACGTTGCTCCAGAAACGGATATTTTTGCTATCGCAGATCTGACGCCAGACTTTGAACATAATCGGCTGATATTCAAGATTGTTTCCGCAGCAGCCGATAGAATCCTGCGGAGCCATGATATCCAGCTGAACTCCGTCAAGAATAGTATTCCATGAATCGATCATTTCATCAAGTTTGCCCTCATAATATTTAGTGGCAGGGGACATGAGGATCTCGCATCCGGGATGCAATGATTTGAGGCGGTCACAAAAATCACGGTAGATACTGTTAAGAGTCTTTTCGGTGTAAAGATCGCGTTCTCCGCGGTAAGCAGTTTCAGGTGCGAAATAGATACCTTTGAATTGACCGGCATAGAGTTCAAAAAGTTCATCCTGCACAGCGAAGTGGTTGAGTTTTTCCTGTTCGACAAATGCGGGATCTTTGCCCATGCACCAGCCTGACACTGAACCGTAAGCACCAAGGAAAACCTCTATTCCCGTCTCTTTTGCTGCTTCCAGCACATTGCCGACCTGATCAAAAAGACGGTATTTCGCAAATCTTTTACTTGGATAATAGACTGTTTCCAGTTCATTCCATACAGCTGCCTGATAGATTACGGTATCCACGCCGAAGGTCTTGAGCAATTCAAACTTTTTCACCCAGTCTGCCACCGTCGCATGAACCATGGGATAGCCGCGGTAGTTGGGGGGCTGGGCACACACGAATGTTCCTGTGATAGGTCCCGGGGGAACAGGTGTTTCATGGGTTTCGACATATTTGCGGTTGATCTCATTCGCACGGGCATACATCGCGTTTGCGTCATCAACGATATCGTCAGATGCCTTAAAAATAACAAAATCGTCGCAGTTGATGATCTTCCAGTTTTTTTTGGGTGCCATAATATTACCTCATTTAATTATTAACATGCTGAAATCGTTGCGTTTGACGGGAATAGTCACCGTATTGCCGGTGATCCCGACAGCTTTGCCGTTTTCAGCATTGACAACACTTTTTGTACCGGCAGGAAGTGTGATTTTCAACTCCTGATTTTTCCGTGAAAGGTTACTGACGATGACAAGTTTTTCGCCGTTTTTGTCATAATAACTGATACAGCTGCCTTCTGTTTTTGAAGTAACTTCTTTATTTTCCCAGTATGGAATGAATTTTACCGCATCATTGCCGATATCCCATTTGCGGCGGATATCATCCACTTTCAGAATCTCGTATTTATTGCACCACAAGGGCCAATAGATCACGTCGGCGTGCATGATGCGGCTCAACATATCACGGGTCGGGATGACCTTGGTCATAATATCTTTCTGATTTTTCATACAGGGCAGCCATGCGATCACCGCTCCCCACTGCCGGTGATAAAATTCACCTTTGACTCTTTCCATCGGCATACAATAGCTGTAATAATAGAGCTTATCCTCAGGCGGCGGCAGCAATCCGGGCATATCGACAAAATATCCGCTGTAAAGGTGTTCACCGGTGAGAAACACGGTGAATTGCGACATCATCTGCATCATACTGGTAGCACTGTTGTGAGCGATGCTCCAAGTCTGTTTATTACCGCTGCGTTTGGTAATCACATAATGCATACGTTTATAAAAATTTCTTTCAGCAAGCCATGAATAAGTCGGACGTCTCACGCCGTCGTAATCGACATATCCGCCGCCGGAACGGGCATTTATATTGGGATCGAGGATCATTTCATCAAAATATGCTCCGTCAATCGTACCGTAAATTTCCCCCCACTGGTCGATACACCAGACCAGATAGTCGATCCATTCAGTAGTTCCGGAACAGCGCATCCAGTCAAATCTTCCGGCACGGGGACGCTGCGGAGTAGTACTCCAGTCATCATAGATCAATTCCACGTCAGGATTGACTTTATTCTTTTCTGAAATCGGCAGATGGCGGCGATTCCAGTAAGGCATGATCTTTCTTCCGGCTGCCCGGTCAGCTTTGACTTTCGCCCGGGTACGCTCTTTATTCAAGCCGCGATGCGGTTCGGGGTCGAGGGAGATTTGCGCCCATTCATTGGGCCAGTAAACCAGCAGCGAACCGCGAACATTGCCTTTATATGCATCATACTGGGCACTCATGGTCATTGCCCGCCAGCCTTTGGGAAGCGGTTTGACCGGAGTGGCGATGAAACCGAATTCAAGAGTAAATTCTTCGGGAGCATTTTCCGGCAGAGGTTTAACGATCATTTTCACCACAAAATCGGCACTGCCGTCAGCATTGCGGACGATTTCAAAAAGATCGTTCCGCTGGCGGGGGAAATAATACTGCTCACTGCCGGCAAAGAACTGAATCCCGCTGCGGGAGGACCCCAGCCACACATGAGTACCAAAACGTTTTTTCCAGACAATGCCGGGTTTGGTTGAAAGTTCAAACGTATTGCTTGCTTTGGAACTGGTGGGGCTGTCACCGCCGCCGATACGGTCAGTGGCACCTATAAAATTGAGCAATTCAGAAGCTTCTTTGGTCATCGGCATACGCAGGGTCAATTCATTTACTTTTTCGCCCGGTTTGAGGGTAACTTTGAAGTGAACCATACCGTCATACTCAAAAGTTCCCTGAACTTTTGCATTAGCGGCAGATTTGGTGAATTCAACTCGCCCTTTTTGCTGTTTGACTACTTTATAATTTCCGAATTTCAATTCTTTGCCGTTGAGGGTCAGATTGACACTTTTACGCAGAAGATTTTCATTTTTGGCAGAAACCTGATCGAGCAAGCCATTGCCGCCGAAGTTATATTTGCGTTCCCAGACGGCAAGTTCGCTGCCCTTGACTGCAACATTTTCAAAGGGATAAGGCACATAGTCTCCATCAAGAGCTTCCAAACCGAGTTTGGGACGACCGGTTTTGAACCACGGGCTGCCTGCCATCATCGTATCCTTTTCTGCAATCATTTTGTCTTTGAGTTCGGGGATCAGATCACCGGCGATCAGAGCGATCTCTTTATCCGAGAGTGCCCGGTCGTAGATACGCAAACGACTGATGGAACTCTGACCGTTTCTACCGAATTTACCGAGAGGACCGACTGCAAAATATTTCACAGAACTGCTTTCAAGCGGCATATACTGTCTGCTGATCTTTCTGCCGTCAAGGTGAAGTGAAAAATTACCGTAACCATCCCATGTGTAGGCAAGGTGATGGATGGAATTAAGTTTCCAATCTTTGGGCATTGAACGCAGGAAAAGTGATTTGCCGCTTTTATTGTTTTTCAGGTAAACGCCGATTCCATCGCCGCTGTGCTTGTAAACATAAAGCGTGATGTTTGAAGATATCGTGCAGAAAAACACATGGACTTTTTTATCCGTATATTCCCAGTCGATATTTTTGATGGTCATCTCGATCGTACCACTTTTTGCCGGAAAATTATCTTTACCATCGTAACGGACACTGGCACGGTTTTCCCCGATCTGCAGACCGTAGTTGGTGGTGGAAAGAATATCGTAATCAAAACGAATGGGAATTCCGGCAGGAGTCAGCATGCCATTGGGATTGCCTTTGGCAAACTGTGCTTTAACGGTTTCCTGACTCAGGATATAATTTACATCAAAAGTTCTGGATGCAGCAATATTTTCCGCTTTGGGAGCAAGAGAAAATTTGACCTGCGGCTCTGCTCCGCAAAGAACGGCACAAATTGCCGTCATAAACACTGCAACACAAAATTTCATCCATTTCATTCTGCACTATTTCCCTTTTAAATTAAACAAAATACTCTTATTTTATGATGAGAACACCGAAGTCATTGCGTTTCACAGGAAGAATGACTGTGCCGTCTTTGATCTCGATAACAGAACTGTTTTCCGCATTGATCACCCGTTTGGTACCTTTGGGAACTTTGATGACCAGATCTTTATTTTTGCGTGAAAGGTTACTGACAATGGCAAGTTTTTCACCTTTTTTGTCATAGTAACTTATACAGCTGCCTTCGGTATCGGAAGTGACCTCTTTATTTTCCCAGTAGGGGATGAATTCCACAGCTTTATTGCCGATATCCCATTTGCGGCGGATGTAGTCCATTTTATAAACTTCATTTTTATTGCACCACAAAGGCCAGAAGATCACGTCAGCGTGCATGATACGGCTCATCAGGTCACGGGTCGGGATGGGCAGTTCCATAATGTCGCGCTGATTTTTCAAACAGGGCAGCCATGCGATGATTGCACCCCACTGACGATGGTAGAACTCACCTTTGACTCTTTCCATGGGAAGAGAGTAACTGTAATAATACATCCGGTCATGTTTGGGCGGGATAAGGTTCGGATCATCCGGAAAATATCCGCTGTAAAGGTGTTCACCGGTGAGGAAGATTGCGAAGTGCGACATCATTTCCATCATACTGGTAGCACTGTTGTGAGCAATGCTCCAGGTCTGTTTATTTCCGCTGCGTTTGGAAACGACATAGTTGATACGTTTATAGAGATTTCTGTCGGCAAGCCATGAGTAAGTCGGGCGTCTTTCGCCGTCATAATCGACGTATCCGCCGCCGGAACGGGCATTCATATTGGGGTCAAGGATCATTTCATCCAGATAAGCTCCATCGAGACTTCCGAAAACTTCGCCCCACTGGTCGATACACCAGACCAGATAATCTGCCCATTCACTGGTTCCGGAACAGCGCATCCAGTCATATTTTCCGGCACGTGAACGCTGCGGTTCCGGACTCCAATCATCATAAATCAGTTCCGCATCGGGATTGATTTTGTGATTCTGACCGATCGGCAGGTGACGGCGATCCCAGTAAGGAATGACTTTTTTGCCGTTGGCACGGTCAACTTTGACTTTTGCCCGGGTACGGTCTTTATTCAAGCCGCGGTGCGGTTCGGGGTCGAGGGAAATTTGAGCCCATTCATCGGGCCAGTAGACCAGCAGATCACCACGTGTATCACCCTGGAAAGCATTGTACTGGGCACTCATGGTCATTGCACGCCATCCTGCGGGCAGAGGTTTGACCGGAGTAGCGATAAAGCCGAATTCAAGAGTAAATTCTTCCGGAGCATTTTCCGGCAGGGGCTGAACAATCATTTTTACCACGAAATCAGCACTGCCGTCAGCATTGCGGACGATTTCAAAAAGATCAGTACGTTTACGCGGATAGTACCACTGCTCACTGCCGACAAAGAACTGCAGACCGCTGCGGGTAGAACCCAGCCAGGTGTGAGTACCGAAACGTTTAGTCCAGATGGTTCCGGGTTTGGTTGAAAGCTCAATGGTATTGCTTCCTTTAGGACTGGAAGGACCGTAATCACCACCGATACGGTCAGTAGCACCGACAAAGTGGAGCAATTCAGAAGCTTCTTTGGTCATCGGCATACGCAGAGTCAATTCATTGACTTTTTCACCCGGTTTGAGGGTGACTTTGAAGTGAACCATACCATCGTATTCAAAAGTTCCCTGAACTTTTGCATTGGCGGCGGATTTGGTAAATTCAACTCTGCCTTTTTGCTGTTTGGCAACTTTATAATTACCGAATTTCAACTCTTTTCCATTGAGGGTCAGATTGATGCTTTTACGCAGAAGATTTTCATTTTTGGCGGAAACCTGATCAAGCAAACCATTGCCGCCGAAGTCATATTTGCGTTCCCAGACGGCAAGTTCACTGCCTTTGACTGCCACATTTTCAAAAGGATAAGGCACGTAGTTGCCGTCGAGAGCTTCCAGACCGAGTTTGGGACGGCCGGTTTTGAACCACGGACTGCCTTCCATAACGGTCTCTTTGACCGCCTGAAGACCTTTTTTCTTGAGTTCGGGGATCAATTCACCTGCAACAATAATGATCTCATCGGCAGTCAGTGCACGGTTGTACATGCGGACATGACCGATGGAACTGTCACCGGCATTGCCCCATTTACCAGTGGTACCGATGGTGAAGTTTTTCACATTGGTATCCGGAAGCGGGATATATCCTTTACCGACCATCAGACCGTCGAAATAGAGAACTGAATTGCCGGCACCATCCCAGGTATAAGCGAGGTGGTGGATGGAGTTGCTTTTCCAATCTTTCGGCATATTACGCAGGAAAAGGGATTTTTTAGTTTTCACATTCTGCACATATACACCGAGACCATCATGACTGTGTTTATAGACATACATGGTGATATCTTTTGACGCAGGTCTGAGGAACATGTGGATTCTCTTTTCAGGGTATTCCCAATCCATGTTCTTAATGGTCATCTCAATCGTACCGCCTTTGAGGGGGAAGTTGTCTTTACCATCGTAGCGGACACACGCTCTTTTCGGACCGATATGCAGACCGTAGTTGGTCGTTGACAACACATCGAAGTCAAAACGCATGGGAATATTTTTCGGAAGCAGAGTGCCTTCCGGATTGCCTTTGGCAAACTGTGCTTTGACCGTTTCCTGACTCAAAGTGTAGTTGACCGCAAAGGTCTGAGCTGCCCGAATATCGTCAATATTCGCTGCGATTTTGAACTTTTTCTCTTTCTCAGCAGCAGAGAGAGTACACACCGCTGCCGCAATTAAAGAGAATGCGAAAAGTTTGGTAATTTTCATAACTTTATTTCCTTTCGTTATTACGATAAACTTTCAATACATTTACAACCGGGATATGGTCTGAAGCGATCTTTTCATCGATTCCGATACGGTCGACCACTTCCATACGGTTGTCGGCAGTTTTGCGGAAAACGAAGTCGATTTCGCTTTTCGGAGCTTTGGATGGAAAAGTCGGGATCGGCTTTTCCAGAGTCCAGCCCAGTTCTGCAAGTTTATCCACCGGATCGCTTTTCGGGTAACAATTGAAGTCACCGGCAAGCACCACCGGAAGTTTGCCGGGATTGTTTTTGGAAATAAGCTGATCGATATATTCCACTGCTTTCACCCGCTGGGCATTTTCTTCCGGGGTCTGCCGCCAGCAGAGGTGGGTGAGTGCCACAAGGAAAGGATTGGGAGCGTGGATTTTCATCAATGTCATGCCGCGGGTCTCATCAATTGAGGCGGGGATCAGCCATGAACCGACCAATTCCATGCGGTAACGGGAAAGGATGGCATTGCCGTAGAGACCTTCCGGAGGAAGAACTCTGCAGGCGGCAAACTGTGAAAAACACATACCGGTAAGCGTGGCAAGTTCTTTGGTCATATCCACATAACCGGTACGGGCACAATTTTTATCCACTTCATTGAGGATGACCACATCGGGGTCATGCTTTAAAATCACATCCGCCTGAGCTTTGATATTGTATTTGAAATTCATATCAATAGCGATATGCAGATTCCACTGCATAAGCTTCACTTCGGTATAACGCGGCGCCGCATCGACATCGGCGGCACACATGGCGACAGCGGCAGTCGCTGCAAGAATTGTTTTTTTCATTGATTTTCCTACCTTGTTAAATTATATGTTGCCGTTGCGGATCTTGGTTCGATCCCAATAATTGCCGTTTCCGATAGTAGAGGTGTTATTTGAAACCTTACCAAGGATATCATGACCTTTGAAAGGGTCGGAAAATTTCACACCGCGTACCGAAGCATCACACCATGCGATATTGGCGGTATTGGCATGTTCACCGTAAATATCACCGCCACTCTGATTGGAATAGCGGGAATAGGGATACATACCATCGGTACTGCCGAGCTGACCGGCACTGCCGTAGTTGATGCAGTCTGCAAAGTGGATGGTCTGGGAAAAGGTTCCGATTTCAGAGGTTTTTGCCGGTATAGTGCCCCAGGCGTCAAACGCAGGAGCATCTTTAACCGTATAGTAACTGCCGGAAATGGTAAAATGGTTGGTACCGTAACCTGTACTCCAATTCATTGGCAAATCTTTTGCAGGCAATCCAGATTCTTTTTTCGGGCAGATAAGAACCATAGAATCTACATTGTACATTTTAAAAAGACAATACTCATAAGTCCACTGATAGGAATCACCGGGGCGTTTGGCAAGTCGGTAAGGTATGGTATATCCGTCAAAGTTGTCAACATACATCGCCGCACCTGCTGCAATCTGCTTGAGATTGTTCACACAACTTGCAGCTCTGCCTCTTTCCCGGGCGGAGTTGAGTGCAGGCAGCAATATTGCCGCCAGAATGGCGATGATGGCAATTACCACGAGAAGCTCTATTAAAGTAAAGGCAGATGCCTTTACTTTCCTGCAGGAAAGTGGAAAATTTCTCATTTGCAATACCTTGTTTTTTTTACTGAGTTTTACCTGATGAGGTAATTTCAAAAGTCATTCAAAAATGATGAAGATGGCATCGCAAAGAGCTGCAAAGGGTAGTTTAAAGCCGCTATCTGCAATGATAACAACTGAAAACGCTCCCTTTTACAGGTCGAAGCGAGGACGCTTCAGCAATTTTGAGGAGTTTTGAAATTGCCTCCTGATACACAAAAAATAGCCGTAATCTACATTAATATACATCATACGGATGATTTATGCAAATAAAATCCCTGCACACTTCAAAGCAATACAGGAATTTTACAAAAGGAAAATTCGCCAAAGCAATCAGATATTGCCATTACGTACTTTGGAACGATCCCAATAGTTACCGTTGCCGAAGTCATTGGTAGAACTTGAACATTTGCCAAGGATATCATGCCCTTTTAACGGGTCAGCAAACTTCACACCTCTGACCGAGGCATCGCACCATGCGATATTGGCGGTATTGGCATGTTCACCGTAAATATCACCGCCGCTCTGATTTGCATAGCGGGAAAAGGAATACATTTGATCGGTACTGCCGAGTTGTCCTGCACTGCCGTAGTTGATGCAGTCAGCAAAGTGGATGGTCTGTGAGAAAGTACCGATTTCAGAGGTTTTTGCAGGAGTTATACCCCTCTGGTCGACCGGTGTAGTCGGGGCACTTTGACCTTTGGTAGTGATATAACCGCCGGCAATAGTATAAAAGTTGACTCCGTATCCGGTACTCCAGTTGACTGCCATAGCTCTTCCTGGCAATCCGACTTCTTTCTTGGGGCAGATAAAAGTCATGGAATCAATATTATACGCCTTATAAAGGTAATACGCACAACTCATTTGTGTTGTTGAACCGGATTCAGGAGCAAGCCGGTAAGGCACGGTATAGCCGTCAAAGTTGTCTACATACATCGCCGCTGCTGCTGCAATTTGTTTCAAGTTTGAAACACAGCTTGCAGCTCTGCCCCTTTCACGGGCGGAGTTCAGTGCCGGAAGCAGGATCGCCGCCAGAATAGCAATGATCGCGATGACAACGAGGAGTTCGATAAGAGTAAAGGCTTCAGCCTTTACTCTCCAGCTGGAGAGGTGGCGATTTTTCATTTGCAATACCTTTATTTTATTTTTGAGAAGGCGGAAAATCTATAGAGTTACGATAATATACACCATGCAGATAATTTATGCAAATAAAAAATCGGGATACCAACGTGAAGCACCCGCAAAAGCGGGTATTGATGTGTAGAGTTATCGGTATGTGATACCCTCTGCGGCTTGCCAGCGTTGATTTGGCGGCACAGACTGGGAATACTGGGAATTTTAGGAATACTGGTTTTTTAATCGGTGTGCCGCATTTCCCGCAGTCTGAGTGGTCTGGTTTGCAGACTTTCTCAAGACTCCTAACCAGTCTTCTCAGTATTCATAGTATTCATAGTTGCCACGCTCCACCCCGCGGCTCGCAGAAAGTGGCTCTGATCCACCCAGTCTTACTTCTTGCTCCAGACCCGCGGCGGCGGAGCGACCTCTCTGGCTTTGATGCGGTAGTTTTTCTCGCCCAGAAGTTTTTCACACTTTTTCAGGAATCCGGCATCTACCCTTATATCGCCCATGCGGGATTCGATAAAAACCGTTTCCCGGTCATTTACGATACAGAGGATGAGTTTGGCACCTTTTTCTTTTACCACATTATTTTTGCAGAGTTTTGCCAATTCCGGCAACGTTTCCGGAGTGAGATTATTTTCGTAGATATGCAGGAAAAGTTCTTCGGTATAAAGTTCCGGGGCATAATCCAGCATAGTAAGTTTTTCCACCACCAACCGGGGGCGTTCACCCTCATCATTACGTCTTGCGGTAACTTCAAGCACAACTTCGCTGCCGGTTTCCAGAGTGATATTTTCTTCTTTCAGCTTATTTAAGGTACGCTCGTAAAGCATTAATTCGCAACTGGATTCCAGATCTTCAAGCAGCATGATCCCGAAAGGTTTCTGCGTTTTTTTGCTGATTTTCGTCGTATAACTGCTGACCATACCCACCAATCGGAGCGACATGGAGTCGGTATGATTATCACTCATTTTTTTATTGAGTCCTTCGATCTCTTTCAAAGGAGTGCCGAATGCTTTGAGCAGCAGTGATTTCGGCTGCAGAGGATGACCGGAAACGTAGAAACCGAGCAGCTCTTTTTCACTTTTGAGCAGTTCCAGCCACTCAAATTCCGGGATATCCGGTATCGGCACACCGGCATCGCCGCCGCCGTCATCGTCGCCGCCCAGCAGATCAAAAAGCGATCCCTGACCACTGGCTTTATCTTTAGCACGCTGAATGGCGTATGCCATCATCGGTTCAGATACGGCAAGTATCTGGGAACGCCGCAAGCCCAGTGAGTCAAAGGCTCCGGCACGGGTAAGAAATTCCAGCATCCGGGAGTTGATTTCGGTTCCGCAGCGTTCACAGAAGTCAAGGAAACTGGTAAATGGTCCATCTTCCTGACGGCTGGCAATGATCCTGCTGGCGGCAGCTTCACCGCAGCCTTTGATCGCACCCAGACCGAAACGGATGCGTCCTTTATCCACAGAAAAGAGAATATTGCTGCTTTTCACATCCGGCGGCAGTATCTCAATGCCCATTTCCCGGCACTCATTGATGAAGAACGCCAGTTTTTCAGCGTTTTCGATTTCACCGGTAAGCACCGCCGCCATGAATTCCACCGGATAATTGGCTTTGAGGAACGCCGTCTGATAGGAAACGACCCCGTACGCCGCCGAGTGGGATTTATTGAAGCCGTAACCGGCAAAGATTTTGATTTTTTCCCAGATCTTGTCGGCAAGTTCGGCATCAATGTCGCTTGCTTCTTTGCAGCCGGTGATGAATTTTTCCCGCTGCTGCTTCATCACATCCTCTTTTTTCTTACCGATGGCACGCCGGAGAATATCCGCACCGCCCAGACTGAATCCGGCAAGAGCCTGCACGACCTGCATGATCTGCTCCTGATAGACCATGATACCGTAAGTTTCTTTGAGGATCGGTTCCATTTTCGGATGGTCGTAAATGGTCTCTTCCTCATTCTTTTTACGGGCAATGTAAGTGGGAATGAACTGCATCGGACCGGGACGGTAAAGTGCCACCAGAGCGATGATGTGTTCGATAGTTTCCACTCCGAGATTCCGGCAGAGATCCTGCATGCCGCCGGATTCCAGCTGGAATACACCAACGGTATCGCCTTTCTGGAGCATCGCATAAGTTTTCGGATCATCAAGCGGCAGTTTGGAAAGATTTATATCCACATTGTGCTGCTCTTTGATCATATCCAGAGCGTTGCGGATAATGGTCAGAGTCCGCAGACCGAGGAAGTCCATTTTGAGCAATCCCAGATTTTCACACGGTTCTTTCGGGTACTGCACCACCATATCACCGGTGGCACTGCGGGAAAGCGGAACCAGATTATCCAGCCTCTGGTCACCGATGATCACACCGGCGGCATGGACACCTGCCTGACGGTTCAAACCTTCAAGGATCTTTGCAAAACTGAAAACCTGTGCAACTCTCTCATCAGTGGCAATGAGATCGGCGATCTCCTGGGATTGTTCGATCGCCTTGGGAATGGTCATTTTCAGATCTTCCGGGATCATTTTGGTAAGTTTATTGCCCTCTTCAAAGGAGAAATCCAGAACGCGTGCCACATCTTTGACCACCGCTTTGGCTTTGAGCTGACCGTAAGTGCATATCTGGGCGACGTTATCAAAACCGTATTTCTGCCGTACATATTCGATCACTTCGGCACGCCGTTTTTCACAGAAGTCGATATCGAAGTCCGGAGGGCTGACACGTTCAGGATTGAGGAAACGCTCAAAAAGCAGATCGTAACGCAGCGGATCGATGTCGGTGATCAGCATCAGATAGGCAACCACACTTCCGGCACCCGAACCACGCCCCGGTCCGACCGGGATACCATGCTCTTTACCCCAGCGGATAAAGTCGGAAACCACCATAAAGTAACTGCAGAATCCGGTCTTTTCAATAACATTCAGCTCATAATTGAGCCTATCCATGATCACTTTCTGTTTGTCGGTCAACTCCATGCCCTCGCTGTAAGTAAAGTCATAACGCATGGACATATTGGAACAGCAGACATCAAAAAGCACTTTCCGGTCAGCTTCTTTCCCGTCAGGCATGTAAAATACCGGATAATGGTTGGTTTTGTAGTCAAATTTTACCGGATCGGCAGCACAACGGTCGCAGATTACTTTGGTATTGCTCAATGCTTCCGGCACATCTTTGAAAATTTCCGCCATCTCTTCGGGGGATTTGAAGTAAAATTCCCGGGTCGGGAAACGGAAATGTTTGTCGTTGTTGAGTTTGTCGCCGGTCTGGATGCAGAGCATGATCTCGTGTGCCTCGGCATCTTCACGACGCATATAGTGAACGTCGTTGGTCGCAACCAGCTGGAGATCACGGCGGCGGGCAAGTTCGATAAGTTTGGGATTCAACTCTTTTTCCTCGGGCATATTATGATCCATAAGCTCAATGAAAAAGTTTTCCTTACCGAAAATTTCCAGATAATCATCCAGAGCCTTATCTGCTCCGGAAAGGTCGCCGATGGCAAGTTTGCGGGGGATCTCACCGGCGATACAGGCAGATAAAGCGATGATCCCCTCATGGTATTGGGCAAGAAGCTGTTTATCACAGCGGGCTTTGTAATAAAATCCGCTCCGCCATGATTCACTCATTATTTTACAGAGGTTGTAGTAACCTTTCTGATTTTCCGCAAGCAGCACAAGGTGGAAGCCTTTGATAAAGTCCACCGCCGGATTGGTATCCTGACGGGTGGTCGGGGAAACATATGCTTCAACACCGATGATGGGAACCAGATTTTCCGCAGTAAGTTTCTTGTGGAACTCCTCTGTACCTCCCATGTAACCGTGGTCAGTAATGGCAATACCAGGCATCCCCATCTCTTTTGCCATGGGGATAAGTCCGGATGCAGTACACGCACCATCGAGCATACTGTAATGGGTATGCAAATGCAAATGAACAAAATCTGCCATACTCACCACCTCCTTTATCAGTTTTTCAGGCTCTGGAGCGGAGCCGGGATCCTGCCGCCGCGATTGATCATTACCGCCGGGGAATATTTCGATACCGGGATCACCGGAGCTTCACCCAGCAGACCGCCGAAACTGATCATATCCCCCTCTTTTCCCGCCGGAATCAGACGGACAGCGGTGGTTTTGGTATTGACAACACCGATGGCAAGTTCATCGGCAATGATTCCGGAAATCACCTCATGCGGAGTATCTCCGGGAATGGCAATCATATCCAGACCAACTGAACAGACCGCAGTCATCGCTTCAAGTTTTTCCAGAGTGAGGGCACCGCAGCGGGCGGCGTCGATCATACCGGCATCTTCAGAAACAGGAATGAATGCTCCGGAAAGTCCGCCGACATGGCTGGATGCCATCACACCGCCCTTTTTCACCGCATCATTGAGCATGGCAAGAGCCGCAGTCGTTCCGGGACATCCGCATTTTTCCAGACCGATCTCTTCAAGGATATATGCCACCGAGTCACCGATCGCCGGAGTCGGGGCGAGTGAAAGGTCGACGATACCGAAAGGTGTATTCAATCTTTCGCTGGCAAGTTTCGCCACAAGCTGACCGACACGGGTAATTTTGAATGCAGTTCGTTTGATCGTTTCTGCAATCTCCGTCAGATTGCACTCTTTACCGGCACGGCGGATGGCGGATGCAACCACTCCGGGACCGGAAACACCGACATTGATGACCGTTTCCGGCTCCCCGATACCGTGGAAAGCTCCCGCCATAAAGGGATTGTCTTCAGGCACATTGGCAAAGACCACCAGTTTGGCACAGCCGATGGCAGAATTTTCCGCAGTAAGATCGGCAGTTTCCCGGATGACTTTACCCATCAGGGCGACCGCATCCATATTGATACCCGCTTTGGTCGAGGCGGCATTGACCGATGAACAGAGCCGCTGAGTCGTCGCCAGAGCTTCCGGAATGGCGGAAATGAGTGTTCTTGCTCCGTTGGTAAATCCTTTTTGCACCAATGCACTGTAACCGCCGATGAAGTTGATGCCGAGTTCGGCAGCGGCTCGATCCAGAGTGCGGGCGATATTCAATGCTCCGTCACGGGAAATACCGCCGCACATCAGCGATACCGGAGTGACGGATACCCGTTTATTGATAATGGGTATACCATACTCTTTTTCAATATCCACACCGGTCTGCACCAGATCTCTGGCATGGAACATGATTTTATCGTAAATTTTGGAACACAGACGCTTCTCATCATCGCACTGACAGTCAAAAAGCGAAATTCCCATGGTGATTGTACGGATGTCGAGACACTCCTCACGGATCATATTGATCGTTTCAAAAATATCATTTCTGCTGGGCATGGAAACTTTTCCCTTCAAATACGGTGCATGGCATTGAAAATATCTTCGTGCATGGTGTGGATATCCAGATGGCTCTCTTTACCGAGTTCACTCATCTTATCCACAAAAGCCGCAAAGGGAATGGTGATCTGATCGATTTCGACCAGCATGATCATTGAAAAATATTTCTGAAGCACCGTCTGGGAAATATCCACGATATTCACCCCGTAATCGGCACAAATATTGCTGACTTTGGCGATGATCCCCACTGCATCGCACCCGGTAACACTGATAACTGCTTTCATAACCAAAAAATACCCTTCCGGTGTTAAAAAATTGTGTTTTATAAAATATAACCTGTTATCCGCTTTTTTACAAGGTCAAGCCGGAAGCAAAAATGCTCAATGAATTATCTCTTGCCCCCATGATCACGATAACATCACCGGCTCCGGCGTTTTCATGCAGAAATCCGGAAAGTTTCTCCCGGTCGGGCATGAATATAAAACGTTGCGGGGAAGCGGTTTTCTCCTGCCATTTGACGCATACGTCGGCTGAATGCGGTGAAAAACTGGATGTGCCTCCGGCATAAAATGGTTCAAGGAGAATAAAACGGTCAGTATCAGAAAGAAATCCATCCATCAACTCAAAAAGTTTTTCTTCCATGAAACCGAAAGGTTTGTAGCCGTGAGGTTGAAAAACGGCAAAGACCCTGCCCGTTACACATTCACGCATTCCGGATAAACAGGAAAGAATCTTTTCCGGATTGTGGGCGTAATCGTCGTAAACCAATGCTCCGGCAGGAGTTTTTCCGGCAAAATCGTTCCGTCGCCATACTCCGTCAAATTTTTCCAGTGCCGGTAAAACCTTTTCATCGTCAAATCCGAGCATCCGGGCAAGAGTACGGATGGCAAGAGCGTTGAGTGCCACATGTCTGCCGGAAGCAGGAAGTTCAAGTTTTTTACCGTCTCCGAAAACAGCAGCCGGGGGTATTCCCGGAATGTACTCTTTCAAGAACTGTTCCGCAGGCAGAGCGTCTGCATTTTCATCAAATATCTGCACATCCAAATTTTCCGGGAAACGATACTCAAGAGCCTCGGCAACCTGACGGGAAATAACTGCTCCTTTGCGGATATTTTTCAGAAATCCGGCAAAGACTTCCGCCAGTTCCTCCTCGCTGTAGTGATCGGTGGCAATATTGAGGATCACCGCATAATCCGCACCGTAAGCGAGCAGACTTTTATCACTTTCATCGGCCTCAAAGACAAGAAAATCACCATTACCAGCACGGAAATTGCCGCCGTTATCCGCACGGCGGTAACGTTTGGATAAGGCTCCGGAAATCATCACCGGATCTGCTCCCAGATGTTCAAGTGTTTCGGTTATATAGGCAGTTACCGAACTTTTCCCGCAACTGCCGGTAACAGCAATGGAAGTTTTATTGAAAGCATCCAGAAGCAGACGCAGAAATTCCGAACGGTGCAGTCTGGGAATATTTCCGGCAGCGAGAAAATCCGGATTGTCATCTTCGATAGCAGTACTGTAAACCAGAGCATCCGGCAAAACGTTGCCGGCAGCAAAACGGGAACCATCCTGCGGAAAAACGGTGATCCCCTGACTTTTCAGAGCATTGATCAAAGGGGCATTTTCAGCCTTATCCGCCCCCCGGTCACTGCCGCTTACACAAAATCCGCAGGCAGCTGCCCCGGAAGCCAGAGCACTCATCCCGATACCGCCGACACCGACAAAATGAAAATTTCTCATCAATATTTATCTCCGGAATTGAAAAAATATTTGAAATAACAGCTTTTTCATACTATACTAAAGAAATGACGTTTTTTCAAGACCAAAAAAGTATGAATATCAATTTTGCACAACTGGAAATCGCCGGAGAGACCAATATCGGTACTATCCGGCACCATAACGAGGATAACTTTGTTATCTATTCTCCTCCCGGCGGCGAAGCAGTACTGGCGGCAGTCGCCGACGGCATCGGCGGTCACAGCCGGGGCGAAGTGGCAAGTCATATCTGCTGCAGCGAATTGCTCCGGAGTGCAAGAAAAACCGACAGCCGGAAATGGGATCAAAATTTTCTGCTCGATACCCTGCATAGAGCCAATAATCATATTTTCACCCTGAATTACAAAAATAAAAGGATCAAACCGATGGGCTGTACTGTAGCTGCGGTGATCTTTTTCAGAGACCATATAATCTATGCCAGTGCCGGAGACAGCCGGATCTATGAATTTCTGCCTGACCGGGAAAAATTTCCGCTTTTACAGCTCACTACTGATCACCGGCCGGAAGATTTCAGAAAACTGCATGAAGATCCCCGTTTCAAAAATCTGAGTCTGATCGCACGTTCACTGGGAACGGCTAAATATCTGGAAATAGACATTGCTGAACGTCACCGTCCGGATAATGCCAGATACCTGCTCTGTTCCGATGGTCTTTACAATCAGATAAGCGAAAAAATGCTTTCCGGCATTCTGGAAGATAAAAGTTCCATGAGACACAAAACCGGAGAGCTGATAAAACAAACATTGCTTGCCAGGGAAAAAGATAATATAACCATCATCTGTGCCGGTACCGCAGATAAGAAAGTTTTTTGAATATGTCACTTCTGGAAGTCAGAGATCTATCTATCCGTTATAAAGTACGCACTCCGCTTTTTTGCAGACAGCGTTATCTTCATGCTGTAAACAACGTATCATTCTCTCTTGACCGGGGTGAAACCATCGGTCTGGTCGGGGAATCCGGCTGCGGCAAAAGCACTCTGGGCAAAGCATTGGTGCGTCTGATCGAACCCGATTCAGGGGAAATTCTGCTGGATGGCAATGACCTTGCCCATGCCAAAGGCAGTAAATTGCGGCAGATGCGTAAACAATTCCAGATGATTTTTCAGGATCCTTACGGTTCGCTCAATCCCCGTCTGACGGTGTTTTCCACTCTGGATGAGGTGATTTCTCTGCATTATCAACTGCCGCTGTCAGCACGGATGGAAAAAGCTGCTGAATTGCTGCAGATGGTGGGGTTGACGTCAGATGCTCTCAACCGTTACCCGCACCAGTTTTCCGGCGGTCAACGCCAGCGTATCGGTATCGCACGGGCATTGGCGGCAGATCCGGATTTCATTGTCGCTGATGAACCGGTTTCAGCCCTTGATGTCAGTGTTCAGGCTTCGATCGTCAACCTTTTGCAGGATATTCAGCAGAAACGCGGCACCGCGATCCTTTTCATTGCTCATGATCTTGCGGTTGTTGAACATATTTCCGCAAAAATTATGGTGATGTATCTGGGTTCGATCGTCGAATCTGCTCCGGCGGGAAAGCTGGTTTCCGATCCGCATCACCCCTATACTGAAGCTCTGCTTTCGGCAGTACCATCTCCGGAAGAAGGTTTAAGCGGCAGGATACGGCTTTCCGGGGATGTGCCTTCGCCGCTGGCTCTGCCGCCGGGGTGTCCATTCCATGTACGTTGTCCGTATGCCACAGAAAGATGCCGCAGGGAAAAACCATCCCTGACTCCCGTCGATGACGGTCAACGTTTCTGTGCCTGCTGGAATCCCCGCTGATTTACCGGTAATTCCGATTCGGAATTTTCATCATTGAAATACAGCTTTTTTCATAAACAACCAGATGATCGGCAAGAAATATTCCCAGATCGGCAAATAATTTTTTCACCTTAACCGTACTGCTGACATCGGTCATAGACGGTAAAGACAGCCCCGCAGGATGATTATGCACGATAATTATCTTTTTCGCTCTGGTATAACAGGCGGTTTTGGATAACAAATCCAATCCGGCAGCATTTACCATATCTTTGTGACCGCGGAACTCAACTTTTTTCAGCAGCCTTGAATTACGGTCAAGCATAAGTACACAAAGTTTTTCAATACGGGGATCCCGGCAGTTGCGGCAGGCGTAATCACGAAGTTTTTCCGGAGAATTTAATAACGGCCTTTCATCCGGAGAACTTCCGCTCAACTCATCACACAATACTCTGACCAGTTTCAATAATGCTGCTGTTGCCTCTCCGGCACCTTTGACAGCAAGCAATTTTTCTTTACTTGCAAGAAAAACTTCTTTAAGTGATCCGCAATGGTTCAGCAACTATTTTGCCAGAGGTTTGACACCTTTGCGTGCAATGGAATAAAATAGAAGCAATTCATGTTCACTGACTGCATTTCTTCCGGCAGCCATAAATCTTTCCCGCAGCCGCCTGCGGTGTCCGGTTACATCATACATATAAAAACATTATTGAAAATTAACTATATTACCGACTGCGGCAGAAAAATACAGAATACTGTACCTTTGCCCGGAACACTTTGCAGCTGGATCCATCCTTTATGATGATTCACCGTACCGTATACCATCGCCAGCCCCATGCCGGTACCGGCTCCAACCGGTTTCGTGGTAAAGAATGGTTCAAATATCTTTTTACGGGTATCGTCATCCATACCGCTGCCATTATCGGCAATTGCCATGTAAAGATAATTTTTCATTTCAGCATCGGGGAAGTCCGGAGCCGGTGTGAATTCACAGGGGGCATCAGCTGCCATTCCCGCCGAAAGAGTGATTTTTCTTTCTCCGGAGTTTCCGGCAGTGGCATCAAGTGCGTTGATAAGCAAATTCAAAATCACCTGCTGCATCTGTACCTGATCTCCGCTGATACACAGTTTGCCGGATGAGTATTTACTGGAAAATTCCACTCCCCGGATCCGGTAGGGATCAAGAAGTGCGGTACACTCCTCAAGGAGTTGTTTCAGGTCGATTTCCACCACATTATATTTACCTTTGCGGGCAAATCCCAGAAGTTGAGAAGTAAGTTTACCTGCTTTTTCCGCAATGGCGATTATTTTCTGCAGATGATTCCCGACTTTTTCCGGAGACCCGGCAGAGATCATGGATGCCACGTCGGCATGACCGAGGATCGCATGGATACAGTTATTGAAATCGTGGGCAATACCGCCGGCAAGCATCCCCAGAGATTCCATACGTTGAGAGTGCATGAGCTGTTCGGCGAGTTCTTCTTTTTCCCGGGCGAGAGTGACCTCTTCGGTAATATCCCTGCCGATCATCACCAGCAGCAGCCGGTTCTTTATCCGCACCGGGGAAAGAGATGCAGAAAGGATCTTTTCACTTTCTCCGGAATTGACCGTACAATTGAAATAAACCGCTTCATCGGCAGCATTTTCCCATTGAATATCTGCCGGTTCCCGTTTTTGAAGGTAAGAGAAAAGATCTTTTCCGATCAGCGACGAAACATGACGGCAGCCGAAAAGCTGACAGGCAGCAATATTCACTTCCTGAATGACTCCTTTTTCATCTGCCATTACTACAACTTCTGCAGTATGACGCAATACCTGATGATAACGGTTCGCCCAGCTATCCAAATCATCCTCAAGTTCTTTCACCCTGCCGTAACTGCCGAAAAAAGCAAAGATAAAATCGAAACACCGGCGGTTGTTTTCCGGAATATCTTTCTGCAAAAGAGCCAGATAGAGCGAAAGAGAGAAGCCGACCAGCGGAGTAATTGCAAGGGTGGTCAGAAAACTGGGTAACGGCAATGCACTGAATGAACCGTTGATGAAAAGTACCACCGCTTCCGGGATCGCCCCCAGTGTCAGAGCAAAAAGCATGGCAAAAATGATCCGCAGAGTTCTCCATATCCGCTTTGGAAACATGGTGTAAAATATCGGTACTGTAAAAAAAGCAATCAAATTGGATACCGCCGCCAGATTCACCGAAGCTGTACCATCAGAAAGCAGAATGAAAATAACATCCCGCAATGCTCCTTCGGACATACTGGCACACTGCACTTTTACCAGCATGATAAAATAAAGATAAATCAGAAATGAACAGACCACTCCCAGCAAAAGCCGCTGTGCTTTCAATACTCCCAAAGTCAGATATACCATGAGAAATGCTGCCAGCAGAGGCAGAAAAATCACTACCTGTGCAATATTGAGTTCGCCGCCGCCGGGCAGAGGCAGAAAAACTTCGGCGGCACTGATCAAAGTTCCAAAGCAGAGAACGGTGGAAAAAGCCATGACCATCGGTGCAACACCGATGCGTTCACGTTGATGACAGAGTGCCGCAAGAACAACGAAAATAAAAATCAATTCCAGAAATGCTGTGACAATCTGTAAAAACATTCTTACCTCTTGCCTAAAAGATTTTTCACTGCTTCCATTAAATTCTCTGCCACCGGAAATCCTTCTGCCATAGCAAGTTTCCGGTGTTCTGCATTGGATTCGGCATTATAACCGGTAGTCACCAGACAAACCCCGGCACATCCGGCATTGACGCCGGCAAAAAGATCGTGGATCCGGTCACCGATCATAAATGATTCCGACAGATCCACATCAAAATCCTCTGCCGCCTGAAAAAACATTCCGGGGGCGGGTTTGCGACAGTCGCAATCACCGGTGATCGCCGGATCATGAGGACAATAGTACCACGCATCTGCCGCTGATTCCGGAGAAAACTCCATTAAAAGCCGTTGGATCCGGGCATGGACCTGATGGATATTTTCCACCGGATACATTTTCTTTGCTACTCCGGATTGATTGGTGACGACGATCACCATAAAACCGGCCTGATGGATCAATTGCAACGCCTCCGCCACACCCGGAAGCAGAACAGTTTTTTCCGCTTCATGGAGATAGCCGATTTCCACATTCAATACACCGTCACGGTCAAGAAAAAAAGCCTTCTTTTTCACCATTCATTTCCTCCGGCAAAGATTCGCATATTATTCAGAGTCGAAAATTTTTCTCTCAGTTTCCGGGCATTTTCCTCCGTTCCGGATCCGAAAAGTGCAAAAAGTGATGAGCCGCTGCCGGAAACCTGCACCGCCAATGCACCGCAGGAAAGCAGATACTCTTTCAAAATATCCAGAAGCGGAAATTTTTCAAAAAGAGCCGGAGCAAGATCGTTGCGGCAGAATTCCTGCCAACATCGGATTTTTCCGGCAAGGAAGTCCGTTTTGATTTCAGGATCATCCGGAAAGATCAATTCCGGTGCCAGATGGGTATATGCCCACTTTGCCGAAACCGGAAATCCCGGATTGACAATGAGAATTTCCGGTACCTCCGGAAGTTTTTCAAGAACTTCAAACTTTTCTCCAGCCCCGCTTACCCACGCCGATTTCCGGTTGAGAAAAAACGGCACATCGGCACCGATAGAAAACGCCAACTCAACCAGTTTTTCTGCAGAAAATGCGTGATAAGTTTCATTGAGCAAATACAATATCCCGGCAGCATCGGCACTGCCGCCGCCCAGACCGGCGGCAACGGGAACGTTCTTCTCCAGAACGATCTTCCAATTCGGGATTATTCCGGCACTGCGGGAAAAAAGCTCCGCACTGCGGTAAACAAGATTACTGCTTCCGGTCAATTCCGGAAACCCCGGGGATTCAAAACGTATCCCCGGTTCATCTGTTGTGGAAAAATGCAGCACATCTCCCGGATGTTCCAGAAAAAGGAACAAACTGGAAAGTTCATGCAATTTATCCGGGCGTTTTCCGGCAACTTTCAACCGCAGATTTATTTTACATCCGCAATTTATGCTTCGGTATAAGTTACTTCCCGGTTTTCCAGCTGGAAAAGTCAAAGCCATACTCCTGATTGTTTTTACGGCAGAGTTCTTCGATAGCGACTGCCACTTCCAGAGCTTTCAAACCGGCTCTGCCGGAAACCCGGCACTCCTGAACGGTTCCGGTCGCTTTGGTTTTCAAAACTGCTCCGATAAAGTCATCCAATTCAGCGGCAAGAGCATTTTTTTCCGGCAATTCAATTTTTTCACTGACCAGACCGTCAGCTCCGCCACGCTGGATAGTACCGCAATGACTGCCGAAATCCATGGAATAGAAAGTGTCTTCTTTGAAAACCTGCACCTGACGGGAAGGAGAGGTGCTGACCCTGCTGGCAGAAACCAATGCACATGCCCCATTGGCAAATTTGATGCGGGCATTGACGATATCTTCACCGGGTGAAAGCAATGCAGCTCCGACAGCTTCAATTTTTTCCACTTCCGAATCGATCAGAGCCAGTACCAGATCAAGATCGTGGATCATCAAATCGAGGATCACACTCACTTCCGTACCCCGGGGGGGCAATCCCGGACGACTGGGCGGATATGCCGCCAGACGGTGGGCTTCGACACAGCACACTTTTCCCTTTTGTTCCATCAGATAATCCATCGCCGGATTGAATCTTTCAACGTGACCGACACCGAAAACCACCTGATTTTTTTCAGCAGCTTCGCACATGGCCCGGGCACCTTCAATATCAGCATGGATGGGTTTTTCGGTCAGAATATGTTTGCCCATATTCAAAAGAGGAATCACCGTTGAGGCGTGATAGGTCGCCGGTACCGCCACACTCAAAGCATCGCATTGAGCAGCGAGATCTTCAAGTTTATCAAAAACCGGCAGACCGAATTCTTCACCGACTTTACGGGCATTTTCCTGCTGAACATCGAAAATACCGATCATTTCCGCCCGGGGATTCTGGGCATACAGACGGGCATGATGACGACCAAGGGCACCGGTTCCGACTACACCTACTTTGATTTTTTCACAATTTTCCATATTTCAATCCTATTTTTAAAGTTGAGTAAGATTACTTTGTCTTTTCCAAGGTGATCACATAAGCTGCCGGATGGGTCTGCTGCTCCAGAAGCAAACGAAATTTTTCCCGCTCTTTTGCCACTTTCCCTTCATTGGGAGCATTTTTGCGGTACGAACTGATCACATAACCGTAATATTTGCGGTAAAGCCACTTTTCACCGTAGCTGTCACGCCATTTATCCAAAACCTCTGCGATTACATTGAAATTTTCCGGATCGGGAGTTCCTTTGTAAAATTTGCTGTTGAAAGCGATCTGACGGCACTGCTCCAGTGTGCGGAGCTTACTGTTACAGGAATGTATTTGCATTGCGGTTTTGAAAGCATTTTCCGCACGTTTTTTATTGGGGGTATCCAGAGTTGCAAGATTTATACCTTTTGCAAGATCTGAAGCGGTAAAAGTCCCCAAAATCCTTCCATCGGCAGCAAGTGTGTAACTGCCTGCGGTAAGACCGTTTACTTTCAGGATCTCCCGGTTGAATTTTTCTGTGAAAGGATAAACTTTTTCCACATCAGAAAACTGTTTTGCCAAATTTACAGCCAACCTTTCAGGAGCATAACGGAAAGAGATTTTTGCAGGGGTGATCTGCAAATTGGATATATGAACAAACCGGCTGTTCACTTTTCCGTCAGCGGCAATGGTCAATTCTGCGACCGGAGCGGCAAAACCGAGCTGTTCGGCAATGAGTGACGCCATTAGAGCATGTCCTGCAGCAGAAGGATGAACAAGGTCTCTGCCGCAGAAACGCAGTTCGGGATATTTTTTCAACACACCGGTCATAACCGGATGAAGCTCAATGAGATCAAGTTTTTCATCTTTTGCAAGAGTGCGGACGATTTGAGCGATATCAGACAATCCCGGCTCATTACAGCGGTCGCTTTTGCCGTCTTTCTGATACTGGTCATAAGCTGTCGGGGTCATCAAAACCGGAGTGATACCGGCATCTTTGAGAAGTTTTATGAGTTTTTTCTGATTGGCGGTAAATTTTTCCAATCCAGCCTTGCGCCGCTTGAAATTCTCCGGAGAATCTATGCGGTAAAGCATACCGCGCCCCACATCGTTCATGCCGAAAAGGATAAATACACGGTCAGGTTTGCGGTCGATGACATCAAGCTGTATGCGTCGCAAACCGCCTGCGGTTGTCTGACCGGAAATACCTGCATTCATCACATCGCTTCCGGAGATCCCCCGGGAATCAAGAATCAACTGCAAAAGAGCTATATACCGCCCGTCGTGAGTAATACTGTCACCGAAAAACATTATTTTTTCCCCCGGCTTTACCGGATATGAACCGGCAGAAAGCATTATGGTAAAAAACGCCATCATCAACAACAGGAAAAATTTTCTCATCATTACCTCCTTGTGGTATTCGGATAAATGTACTTCACAATACCTGTTTTTTCAACTGTATTGCATAAATTTCCGGCAATTTTTAACTATTTGCATCCACATATGGTAAAGCACATATTTTTTTCTTAATATTACACGTTGTTTTGATTTTTTTTGTGGCGATTTTTCAAAAGCGGAGCTATATTATAATATTATATCGTATTTAAGGGAAAATTTTGTTTTAAATCCGGAAAACCTGCAGGGTGATCCGGTAAAAACTCCGGAGAAAATTATGGAAAAGAATCTGTATTCACGCATTCTGCTTAAACTCAGCGGCGAAACTTTGAATAATGCCAGCGGCAACGGTTATGACCCTGAAAGCTGCCGTTTCGTGGCAGAAAGAGTTAAATTTCTGCTGGATGCCGGTGTGGAAGTGGCGATCGTCGTCGGTGCCGGAAATTTGTGGCGCGGTGCCGGTGCAGCCAGTGAGATGAACCGGGTCGATGCTGATAAAATGGGGATGCTGGCAACTACCATGAACGCCATCACCATCAAAAATTACTGCAATGCCATCGGTATACCTGTTCTGCTCCAGTGTGCGATCCCGACCGGAGGATTTCTGCCGGTTTATGATCGTGAAAATGCCATCAAAGCTCTGGAATCCGGCAAACTGGTGGTCTTTGCCGGCGGTACCGGTAATCCCTTTTTCACAACCGATACCGCAAGTGTGCTGCGGGCATTGGAAACGGAGTGTGACGCGGTTTTCAAAGCCACCAAAGTCGACGGTATCTACTCTGCCGACCCGAAAAAGTTCCCGGATGCCGTCCGTTATGATGAATTGAGCTATGATGAAGCTCTTGACCACCGTTTGAAAGTGATGGATGCTTCAGCATTTTCTCTCTGCCGCGACCACTCGCTCCCGATCGTGGTCTTTGACTTTTTCACTGCCGATCTCAATGAAGTACTTGCGGGAAATACCGCCTGCGGTACGATTGTATGCTGAGTCAGTATTTATTCCCCGCAAAGGAAAAAGGCAAATGTCAGACAAAATCCACCCGACCGCAGTAATTTCTCCGGAAGCAAAAATCGGAAAAAATGTTTCGGTAGGTCCATACACGATCATCGAGGGGAATTGTGAAATCGGGAATAACTGTATCATTGATTCCAATGTAAAGATCGCATCGAATACTTTCATCGGTGAAAACTGCCATATTTTTCATGGAGCGGTGATCGGCGAAGTACCGCAGGATCTGAGCTTTAATCCGGAAATCTATTCCGGTACAAAGATCGGCAGAAATGTCACATTGCGTGAATATGTGACAATCCACCGGGCAACGAAGGAAAATACCTTTACCGAAGTTGGTGATGATGCGATGCTGATGGCATTTGTCCATGTGGGACACGATGGCAAAGTGGGAAACAATGTGATCGTGGCAAACAACACCGTATTCGCCGGACATGTTTCCATCGGTGACCGGGCAGTGATTTCAGCATATATCCTCGTTCACCAATTCTGCCGTATCGGCAAATCTGCCATGATCGGCGGTGGAGCCACCATCCGGCAGGATGTGCCGCCGTTTTGCATTGTTTCCGAGGAAAATACCGTTTATGGTGTCAATGCTGTAGGCTTACGTCGTGCCGGTTATGATGAAGAACGCCGTTTCCGGATCAAAAAAGCGGTAAAAACCTACTTTTTCCGCCATTTGAATTCCCGTCAGGCAGTTGCTCTGATCAATGAGGAGCTTCCCGGAGATCCGGATGTAGCGGAATTTGTGGAATTTGTTTCATCCAGCAAGCGGGGTATTCTGCCGGGAAAAACCGAATTGAATATCATAACTGCCGCCAACAAGGAGAATTGAAATTGAAAAAGTTTCTGCTTTCACTGACTTTTGCGATAATATTTTTTACCGGTTGCGTTCCGGCGGAATTCCGTTTCAAACCGCTGCCGGAAAATCCTGCCGCACCGGTCGTGGTGGCGGCATTTCTGCCGTTGACCGGAAACAACCGGATCTATGCCGAACAGATGCAGGAAGGGCTGCTTGCAGCCGAAGCCCGGATCAACAATAATCACGGTATCGCCGGCAGAAAATTGAAACTGCGGGTAATCGATACCGCCGGAACTTTTGACGGTACAGCAAAGGCACTGAAAAAAGCTGAACTTTACGGAGCAGTTGCCGCCATCGCCGGTTACGGAACTAAAGAAGTTTCCATGATCATCAAACATGCAGACCGTTTGCGTATGCCGATGGTCATTCCGCTGGCAACCAGCGATCATCACACCCAGAGCAGTCCATTTGTCTACCGGAATTGTTTTACTGATATGCAGCAAATGGAAATGCTTGCATCATATATCCGTCACTGGCGGAAAATGAGCCGGGGTGCGATCATCACTGACAACAGCGGGGATGATGAATATACCGGAGGGATTTCCCGGAATTTCACTCAGGCTGTCCGGGATCTTACCGGAGAAATCAGCATTAATATCATCGTCCCGGCGGATACAGAATTAAGCGATGAGCAGGTCATTAATCTGCTGGCAACTGATCCGGAATTCATTCTGATCTCTGCCAGCGGCAAGCGGGCGGCAAATGCTCTTGCAAAACTGCGTAAAGCCGGTTTCAGTGGAATAATTTGCGGTCCGGAAAGCTGGGATGATGATCAGATCTGTGAAACTTTAAAAGGGGTGAAAGTCGGTGAATGTGTATTCCCCGCGTTTTTCAATCCCGCCAATGACACCAGGGAATTCCGGAAGTTCAAAAAAGATTTCCGCAAACGCTTCTATCACAATCCCGGAGCGTGTGAGACCCAGAGTTTCGATGCTCTGATTTTTCTTGCAATAGGTCTGGAAAATGCAGACAATCTTTTTGAATTTGATGCCAACTGGCAGAAAATCGTCAACTTTCCCGGAGCCGCGGCGTATTACACCATGGGTAAAAAAGGGGCTCTTGACCGTACGATCTATCTGAAAAATTTCGATATTGATTACGGAAATAATATGCAGATATCCTCACGGGTCTTCCGCAAAATGCAATATTCAAAATTGAAAGATTACCGGATAATCGAATGATTTCCGGCAAGGGAGTTTGGAAATATGTTTGAATTGCTGACATACTGTTTTGATCTTTGCGGTACGGTTATTTTCGCCGTCACCGGAGCGGTCAGTGCGGTAAAATTGCGGCTTGATCTATTGGGAGTGATTGTATTCAGCTGTACTGTCGGGGTCGGCGGCGGAATGCTCCGCGACGCATTGATCGGAGCAACTCCTGTGGCTGCATTGCAGAATGAAACTTATCTGATCGCGTGTATCGTTACCGGTTTACTGATATTCTTTCTTTCCCCGCGTCTGGTACATCACCGGGAAATCATCATGCTTTGTGATGCTTTCGGCTTGGGGGTATTCACCGCCATCGGTGCGGCAAAGGGCATGCAGTTTGATCTCGGTCCGGTGGGAATAATGCTCTGCGGAGCTTTATCCGCGGTCGGCGGCGGCATCCTGCGGGATGTGATGGCGGGAAAAATTCCGGCAGTTTTAGTCAGTGATTTTTACGCTACGGCATCACTCATCGGCGGCGGCATATATATTCTGCTGGCAAAAACTCCGATTCCGTTGTTTTACCGTTTCCTGACTGTAGCTCTGGCGGTAACCGCGATCCGGCTGCTGGCAATACATTTCCGTATCCAGCTGCCCGGTTCACGGAAAATAAGTTTGGCTGAACACACGAAAAGTGTATCATAATTTTTGAGAAAGGTTCTTTATTTTGCGTTACAATCCGAAAAAACACCGTTTGCCCGAATGCAAAGCATGCGGTATCCTGCCGGTCGACAAACCGGGATTCTGGACCAGTTTTGATGTGGTCAATTTTGTCCGTGCCCGTTTCAATGTGCCGAAAGTCGGTCACTGCGGTACTCTTGATCCGGCGGCAACGGGTCTGCTGCTTTTAGTTCTTGGCAAATTCACCTCTTTAAGCGGACGCCTGAGCGGAGTTGACAAACAGTACACCGGTTCTCTGCTTCTCGGTGTGGAAACTGATTCCGGCGATCTTGACGGCAAAGTGATCCGCCGGTCGGATGTGCTGCCCGGAGAAGATGAAGTGCGTGAAGTTTTCACTTCATTCAAAGGAAAAAGTTTCCAGCAGCCGCCAATGTATTCCGCAGTCAAAGTCGGCGGCAAAAAGCTCTATGACCTTGCCCGTCAGGGCGTGGAAGTGGAGCGTGAAGCAAGGGAAATCGAAGTTACCAGACTGGATATCGACCGTCTGGAACTGCCGGAAGTCGACTTCACCGTGGATTGTTCCAAAGGAACCTACATCCGCACTCTCTGCTCCGATATGGGAACAAAGCTCGGCTGCGGCGGGGTCTTAAGTGCCTTGCGCCGTACCCGGTGCGGAAAATTTTCCATTGATGATGCCGTAACCGTGGATCAGTTGAAAAATATGGATCAGGATGAATTTACCTCAATGATGGCTGCCCGTCTGGTCAAACTTTCAGAAGGAATCTCATTATGAATAAAAAAGTCGACAATATCACCAGTACGGAAATCGAAAACGCCATTATTAAGGCTGGAGAAAGTTTCTCTGCATCACAGGTGGTCGAATCTCTTGCTTCCGGCAATACTGATACAGAATCCCTGCGTAAACGGGTGGAGCGTTTCATCGCTGCCGATGATGAAATTTTTTACGATGAAAAGTGGCAGTGCCGTACCCGCAAAGGTTTTTTCAACGGCAGAAAGTTTCTGATCACGCCGGATGACTGGGAAATCAATGCCGGAGTCCTTTTCCCCGGTCACCGCTTTGTACCGTTTATCTCAGAAGCAGTATTCCCGTCAACCATCGAACTTGATGAAAACGGTAAAGTTGCAGAAATGAAAAAGTTGATTCTGCCGCTGGGAACTGCGTTCCATTACCATATTCTGCTGGGATCAGAACAGATCTTTGACTTTATCATGGCAGATGATCCGGCAAATGAAGTATTGAAAAAAGGTGCTTCCAGAACTGATTCAGTGACATTGAGTGTCTTTGACATGGCTGATTTCTATTCCAGAAACGAATTTCTTTTCGGTGATGCACTGCTCTGTACCGTAACCGATTATGAGGCAGGGAAAGTTACTTTTGAGTACCTTTCCGGATCGGTACGGGGATCACAGGCACGGAAAAATTACTTCAAACTCATGGATGATGCTGCCGAAAAGGTGTGGAATACCTTTCAGGACTATCTGGATATCCCCGGTCAGCTGGCGTGGATGAATTATTATGCCGCAGTTGATACAAATGAATTGCCCGGAGCTTCTCTGGATGAGTTTATTGCCGGTTCAGAAAAAGTTCAGCTCCGTCCGGAAGGCGATCATGCGGTTTTGACTATCCGTTCAGAAGCTGATCACGACCACGAGCATGGCGATGATTGCTCCTGCGGATGTCACGATGATGATGAAATGGTGGATTTGCCCGATGGTTTATCCATTTCTTCCGGCGATCTGGCGGACCCTTTCAAACTGCTTGCCAAAGCCGGTGCCCCGCTGAATAGTTGTGAACTTGACGGATTTATGCTCGATGCAATCTACGGCAGAGAGACCGATTTTGAAGGTGTCCGCAGCCGGATTTTCGGCTCTGCTGAACTCGATCTGCCCGATGAGGCACAGCAGGCGGTGCTGCTGAACTTTCTGGAAGAACGTTTTGAAGTCATGCTGGAAAACTACAACCGTGCTGACGATGAAGAAAAAGCGGAACTGCGTTCCCAGATCATGGAAGCGGTCTCCCGGCGGCTGAATTATCTTGCCTTGCTCGGAGCTTCCGGTAGAGATCCCAACGATGAAGAAAAAGAAAAAATCCGCCGTCTGGCAGATGTTTCAGCAAAACTTGATGAGGCATTGAAGCTGATCAATAATCCCGGATTCATCCCCGACCGGCAGGAAAAAGAGAATCTGGAGATCCTGATCGACGATCAACTTGCCATTCAGGAAGATATTTTAAGTGATTATTCAACAGAAGCAGATCAATAAATAAGAAAGGAAAAAAACATGAAAGTTCTTGCCAGCGGAAATGAAGCCGTGGCGATGGCCGCACTTGATTGCGGCGTGACTCTGGGATGCGGTTATCCCGGTACCCCATCGTCGGAAATCCTCGATGAATTCAGTAAAATCGGCGGCAGTGCCGAATGGGCCCCAAATGAAAAGTGTGCCATGGAAGTGGCGATCGGTGCCGCCTATACCGGTGTCCGCAGTCTGGTCACGATGAAGCATGTCGGTCTCAATGTGGCTGCCGACCCGTTTTTCACCATTGCCTACAGCGGTACCCCCGGAGCATTGGTGGTGATCTCCGCTGATGATCCCGGAATGGCATCCAGCCAGAATGAGCAGGATAACCGCCGCTATGCGATCTCTGCCGGAGTTCCGATGTTTGAACCGTCAGATTCCCAGGAGTGTTACGATTTTCTCTGTGCCGCCTTTGAACTGGGTGAAAAATTCCGCAGTCCGGTGCTTTTCCGCATGACTACCCGGGTCTGCCACTCCCAGTGTCTGGTCGAAAGACGTTTCATGGATAATCCGGTGGCAAAGAGAAGTGCCTCATTTACCAAAGATCCCAAATCCAATGTGATGGTTCCGGCATTTGCCAAACTTGCCCATCGCCGTTTACGCAGCGATCTGCATAAACTTGAGGATTTCAACTCAAGTGGCACTTATACCATCGAAAAATCCGCGTCAAAAGAACTCGGTATCATCACCAGCGGTATCAGTTATCAGCATGTGCTGGATGCCGCTCCGGAAGCATCTGTTCTCAAACTTGGCATGACCTATCCGCTGCCGATGGAAACCATCCGGAAATTTGCTGCCGGAGTCAAGCGTTGTCTGGTCGTGGAAGAGGGCGATCCGGTACTCTATGAACAGATCAAAACCGCCGGTATCGAAGTTGAAAATAAAGCCGAGGAGTTCCGTTTCGGTGAATTGAATGTTTCCCGTATCCGCAAACTTATCGCAGGCGATCTGACTCCGGAAGCGGTCGGTGCCGCCGGCAAACCGCCCCAGCTCTGCCCGGGTTGTCCGCACCGCAAAACCTTTGAGGTATTGCGTGATCTGGGCTGTATCGTTTCCGGTGACATCGGCTGTTACACTCTGGGTGTGATGCCGCCATTCAATGCGATCGACACCTGCGTCTGTATGGGTGCAAGTGTAACCGTCGGTCTGGGTATGCGTCACGCTCTGCCGGAAGCAGAAGCCCGCAAGGTCGTCAGTGTGATCGGCGACAGTACTTTTCTGCACACCGGCATCAACGGCATTGTGGAAATGGTCTACAACCGTCCGGCTACCGGCCATGTGGTGCTGATCCTCGACAACCGGATCACCGCCATGACCGGATGTCAGGAAAATCCGGCAACCGGCAGAAAGCTTGACCATTCCCCCGCCTACGCCGTTTCTCTGGAAAATATCGTCAAGGGTATCGGAGTAGACAACGTGGATGTGATCGACACGACTGCGGAAACGGAAAAGTTTGCCGAATTGCTTAAAACCCGTCTTGCATCCAATGATTGCAGTGTGATTATCGCCCGCCGCCCCTGCATTCTGGCGGTGGCAAAAATGGCTAAAATGGGGAAAAACTGATCATGAGCGAAGTTAAAAATATTATTGCCGCCGGTCTGGGCGGTCAGGGTGTGCTGAAAATTACCGATATTCTTGCCGATGTGATTTTTCATGCCGGTCTGGATGTGAAAAAAAGTGAAGTCCACGGCATGAGTCAGCGCGGCGGATCGGTTTCCAGCGAAGTCCGTTTCGGAGAAAAAGTCAACAGTCCGATGGTTCCCGCCGGTGAAGGTGATATTCTGGTGGTACTGGATATCACCCAGCGTGATGTGGTGATCCCGGTAATGAAAAAAGATGCTGTCATCATCACTCCGGAAGATATTCCCACTGACAAACTTTCCACTCCCAAAGCGTTGAATGTAATGCTGCTGGGGGCACTTTCTGCCAAACTGTCCCAATTCGATGAAGCTCTTTTCCTTGATGCCCTCAAACGTGCATTTCCGGAAAAACTTCATGCCGCCAATGAAGAGATGTTCAAAATCGGCCGTCAGTGCTGAAAAGTAAAGGTTGTAAAAAATGAAACAGATTAAACAGCTCTCACTTTTTGTGGAAAACCGTCCCGGTGCCCTCGCTGAAGTGTGCCGGGTGCTTAAAGCGGCAAATGTGAATATTTATGCCGCTACCGTCGCCGATACCAGTGAATTCGGTATTCTCCGGCTGTTGCTGGATGACATTGCCACTGGCAATGAAGCACTGAAAGCCGCCGGATTTATCACCAGAGAAAACAATGTGCTGGCGATTTGTGTGAATGACAAAGTCGGCGGACTTGCCGCTGTTTTTGATACCACTGATAAACTCGGTCTTTCCGTTGAATACATGTATGCCATCCCTGACCGGATGAGCGATAAAGCGGTGATCATTTTCCGTTTTGACAATCAGGATGCCGCGGCAGAAAAACTGCTCGATGCCGGAGTGGAACTGCTCGATGCAGCCGCTATCGCCCGCAACTGAAAGAGTCCGGTCATGATCAAAGAACCGTGGTGGAAAAAGTACCGGGAAATAATTATCCCTCTTGTGATTTTTCTATCTGCGGTTCTTTTTTCTGCCTTTTTTATGCCCGCCGTACCGGTCTGGATAACCGATAACGGCAATAAAATGATGATCACCCGCAACTTTCTGGAAAAAGGAACGGTATTTTTTGAACACGTTTCTCCGGAAAATTTCCCCTGCGGCGGATTCCATTTCCAGCATCTTGCCGATGGCAGAATAAGTTCATTCCACTCCCCTTATCTGCCGGTACTGACGGCATGGTGCAGCAATTTTGCCGGAAGTTTTGCTTATACCCTTATCCCGATGCTGAGTCTTGCCGGTATCGCATGGCTTTTGTACCGTTTTCCGGGGAAGAAAAAATACCTGTTTTTTGCGGCACTGGGAACACCGTTATTTTTTTACGGTGTGCAATTCTGGGAGATGGTTCCGGCAGCATTTTTTGTGACGTTATCTGCGTGGCTTTTCAGCCGGAAAAATTTTGGATCTGCCGGATTGGCCTTTGCCTGCGGCTTGTGGATGCGGGAAGAACTTTATCTGCTCGGTCTGACATTGCTGATCGTGCTGATATTCCAAAAAAAGTGGAAGGAAATTTTCCGTTTCGGTATTGGAGCGGTGCTGCCGGTACTCTTGTTATGGATATGCAATTATTGGCTTTTCGGCAATATATTCGGTCTGCACGGAGCGACCTACTGGGGCAACAATCGTCCGGAATTCAGTCTGATTTCGCAAGTAAGAGAGATACTTTTCAATTTCTATCAGCATCTGATCCGTTTTGAAACGATTTCCACATGGTCGGGAATATTGGCGGCACTTGCCATTTTGACGGCACTGGGTGCCGGATTGTTTCCGGATTACCGGAAATTTCGGAAACTCCGGATAACTGCCGGGATCATTTTTGCCGCGATTTCATTGATCTTAACTGCCGGATTGCTGAAAGAAAAACAATATCTGCTGGTCAGTGCCGGCACTTTCGGTCTTTTTCTTTCTATCCCAGTTCTGGCTCCGGTACTTTTCAATATCCGGAATCTGCTGACCGATAAAAAAACTCTGATACGGATTGCCTCCGGAGTATTGCTGCTTTATACCTTGATGCTGCCATTTCTGCTGAATTCACATGACATCGGGCTGACCTGGGGTGCAAGACACTTTATCATGGTGATCCCGCTGATGATATTTCTGGCGATTTATGCTTTTACCCGGAATGGATTTTTTCATGGAAAAACAAAATGGATCTTTATCACTCTCTGCATTTCGGGAGTGATTTTACAGTTTTATGCCCTTCATGCTCTGGTCAAAGTAACCACCGATACAGAAAACTTCCAGAATGAAATACTTGCCATCAAAGCTCCGGTGGTGATCTCCGACCTGTTTTTCATTCCGGAAATGACTCCGGATGTGCCGTTTGAAAAAACTCATCTGGAAATCGTCACCCCCCGGCAGCTTGAAACGGCACTTATCTGGCTTGAAACAAATAATATTCAGGAAATTATCCTTATCCTCTCACCTGACTACCGGCAAATTTCCAATGAATCTCTGGCAAAACTGCTTTCACGCTATAAAGCAGTAATAAGGCCGGTAAACCGCAGTTTCGGCAACTCGATCAATGTAATGTATACTCTTTTGCAACGGAAATAATTGCCGCAGTGGATCAATACCACACTCTGCAAGCCGTGGGGTGGAGCAGGGCAATTGAGAAATTTTGAGAAGATTTGAGAGAATTTGGGAGATGAACGTTGAGTGTATGGCAGCACACCCGTCTTCCTCTCACTTCGCCGCGGCAAGCCCGATACTCTCTCAAAAAATCTCATCCGTGCCTTGCCGCTGCACACCCCGCACGCCACTGCGGGTATATCAGGCAAAAGAAAAACCCCGGTGAAAATTCACCGGGGTTTTGATCAGGCTGTCAGCTTATCAGTCAAGCTTCAAAGCATCCATGGCACCGGATTCGAAAACTTCACCGATATTGACCATGGCATCGCCGGGTTTGAGAGCGGCGGTGTATTCTTCCTCAGCAGCTTTGAGGTCGGCTTCAGAGAAGTCACCGTCAACAGCTTTGATGGAAAGACCGATACGACGTTCATCAGTATCGACTTTGATAACGCGGGCTTCGACATCATCGCCGACTTTGAGGACGTCTTTGACTTTGTCAACACGCTCATTGCTCAGCTGTGAAATGTGGATAAGTCCGTCGATTTTGTTGCTCAATTCAACAAAAGCACCGAAAGTGGTGATCTTGGTCACGCAGCCTTTGACAATGTCGCCGACTTTGTAAAGCTCGTTGATGTTGCTCCAGGGATCGTTTTCGGCCTGTTTGAGACCGAGGGAGATACGCTGCTGCTCCGGATTGATTTCCAGAATGACAACTTCGATTTCCTGACCCGGAGTGAGAACTTCGCTGGGCTTGTTGATCTTACGGGTCCAGGACATATCGGAAACGTGGATCATACCGTCGATGTCGTTTTCGATTTCGACGAAAGCACCGTAGTTGGTCATATTGCGGACTTTACCGACAATGTGTTTGCCGACAGGATATTTTTCAGCGAGAACTTCCCAGGGATTGCGTTCTTTCTGACGCAGACCGAGAGAAATTTTGCGGCTGTCGCGGTCGATATCAAGCACGACGGCTTCGACAACGTCATCCTTGTTGAGAACATCGCTGGCTTTGTTGACACGTTTGGTCCAGGACATTTCGGAAACGTGGATAAGACCTTCGATACCGGTTTCGATCTCAACAAAAGCACCATAGGGCATGAGGTTGACAACTTTACCGGAAACGTGGGTGCCTTTGGGATATTTGGCAACGACATCATCCCACGGATTGCGGGTTTTCTGTTTCAAGCCGAGAGAGACGCGTTCTTTATCTTTATCAATGCCGATAACGATAACTTCGATTTCCTGACCGACGGTGAGGACTTCGCTCGGATGATTGATGCGGCCCCAGGAAATGTCGGTGATGTGCAGCAGACCGTCAATACCGCCGAGGTCGATGAAGGCACCGAAGTCGGTGATGTTTTTGACGATACCTTTGACAACGGCATCGACTTTCATATCAGACATGAGCGTGGCACGCTGTTCACGGAGAGATTCCTCAAGGAGTTCACGGCGGGAAACGACGATATTGTGACGCTCCACATTGATTTTGATGATTTTGACATCAAATTCTTTGTTGAGGTAATCATCCATATTGCGGACAGGGCTGACATCGAGCTGGCTGCCGGGCAGGAAGGCGGGGAAGCCTTCGACATCGACCATAATACCGCCTTTGACACGGTGACGCATGATACCTTTGACAATGTGACCTTCGCCGTATTCGGTGGTGATGCGATCCCAGGCTTTGATGGAGTTGGCTTTTTCGAGGCTCAAAGTAGGCATATTCTGACGGTTTTCGATCTCTTCCAGGAAGACATCGATGTCATCGCCGACATTGACAGCTTCAAAATTCAGGAATTCACCGGCAGGTACAAATCCTTCGGCTTTGTAACCGATATCGATACGGGCACCGTCGGCGGATTTGGCGACGACTTTACCGGCAACGATTTTGCCTTTGCTGATGGTTCCGACCTCTTCTTTGCCTTTCAGCAGCTCTTCCATGCTCTCGGGCATGCCGCTGAAATCAAGAAAGCTTTCCACGAAATTGTTTTCTTGCATTTTGTTTGGTTTCTTGTTGTTTGATTTACTGCATTAAAACTTCACATTTATCCCGGCACCGTGCCGGAATAAACCGTACAAATCCTTAATATAGCACACTTTTAACCGCTTTTCAAGGCAGCTGCAAAAATTATAACAATAATACCGGCAGCATGGAGCAGAGTCACTGTCTGCAAGCCGTGGAGGGAAGCAGGAGAATTGAGAGTTTTTGAGAAGATTTGAGAGAATTTGGGAGATCAGCTTTGATCGTATGGCAGTATACCCGTCACTGCTTACTTCAGCAATTCAGTCAGTGCCGGAGCGGTAAAGCTGTTGCCGGCGACGATACCTTTTGCCGGGTAATCACTTCCGCCGGTATAATCGTTAACGATACCGCCTGCTTCCTGTACGATGATCGCACCTGCCGCCACATCGTAGAGCTGCAAGCCGTCTTCCCAGTAGCCGTCGTAAACACCGGCTGCAGTTAGAGAAAGATCAAGTGCCGCTGAACCGCATCTTTTTATATCCCGCAGACGGGGCAGGATCTTAACGAATTTCGCCAGCGGATCTTCAACTTTGTTGAATCTCAAAAGTGAAAATCCCGTGGCACATGCCGCTTCATCAAGGACACTGCAATTGGAAACCTTTATCGGTGAACCATTTTCAAAAGCTCCTTTGCCGCTTTCCGCAGTAAAAAGTCTGCCCAGAGCCGGAGCATTGACCGCACCGGCATAGCCTTTGCCGTTTTTGTAAAGTGCGATGGATATACCGAAATAGGGATGATGCTTGACAAAGGATTGAGTACCGTCGATCGGATCAATGATCCAGCAGTATTCAGAATTTTTTCCGGCATGACCGGTCTCTTCACCGAAAATATCATGTTCGGGAAAACGTTCAGTGATTTTGGATATGATCAATTTTTCCACGGCTTTATCAGCAATGGAAACCAGATCCTTGGCAGCTTTGCATTCGATATCGTTGTTATTGATCTTACCAAAGTAACGCATTGCCTCCTGACCGGCAAGTTTGGATAATTCTGTCAAAAATTCAATCATTTTGCACTCTCCCAGAGTTTTTGAAGTTCGCCGAGGTCATTACATACCCAATCCGGAGTCACCGGAGCAAAACTTGCCAGATCGGCACCCGGACCGACGATACGGCAGGTGAAACTGCCTGCATTGGTTCCGGCAGCGATATCGGTGGCAAGACGGTCACCGATCATAAGCGTCTGCGAAGCATCAAGTTTCAGCCGTGCCGCCGCAGACTGCAGAAATCCGGCTGCGGGTTTGCCGAGCTGACGGAGTTCTCTGCCGCTGGCAAGTTCCACACAACGTGAGATCGCTCCGCAATCGACCAGACAGGTCGGCTGATCACTGGGACAGAAAAAGTCCGGATGTGAAGAAAATCCCGGCACGCCCTCCCGGATAAAATATGCCGCCTTGCAAAGTCTTTCATAAACCAGAAGTTTATCAAAAGAAACGATCACCGCTTCCGGATCATCATCCACGATTTCGAATCCTGCGGCGGTCAATTCCTCTGCCATTGCCGGCATGCCCAGAAGGTAAATTTTTTTCCATTCCGGATGCTCTTTTTTCAAAGTGTCGATCAGAAAATCCGTAGCAGTATAGAAGTTCTTTTCCGTTGCTTCAAGACCGAATTTTTCCAGACGGGCGACATACTCTTTTTTGCTGTAAGAGGTGTTGTTGGAACAATATGCATAAGGAATTTTTCTCTCTTCAAGGAAATGTATAAAGGGCATGGTGGTCGGATAAAGACGGCTGCCGTGATAGATCGTGCCATCCATATCCAGAAAAACCGCCCGGATCGCTGAAAATTTTTCAAAATCGGTCATTGCCTGATATTCTCCTGATATTTTTACTCACCTGCATAATATACTGCATTTTTACACTTAATGCAAGTTTGAATAATCCCTGAAATATGGTATATTATAGAAAACAGCAAAGTCAGAATCATAAAGGAAATCTACCCATGGAAATACCGATCATCCCCATTCCGCAGGGATTGGATACAAAATTGTTTGCTCTTGCTCCCGGAGCTTTGAAATTTCTGCCGCAGGTTCTGGAAAAAGCTTTCCCCGGTAAAACCGCATATCTGGTTGCCGACGGCAATACCTGGCAGGCAGCCGGAGCTGAAGCGGAAAAAATTCTGACTGATGCCGGAAAAGTTATCGCCGGGAAATATATTTTTCCCGGTGAAAAACGTATTCATCCGGAATACAGTTATTGTGAAATGCTTGCCGGGATCATTCCGGATGATTGCGTTCCCGTTGCGATCGGTTCCGGAGTGATCAACGATCTGGTAAAGTGTGCTTCCTCATTGAAAAATATGCGTTACTGCTGTGTGCCGACCGCCTGTTCGGTAGATGGTTTTACAGCCGCCGGTGCGGCACTGGTGGTAGAGGGAACCAAAAAGACGGTGAAGTGTCCGCCGCCGTTAGCACTTTGTGCCGATACCGATATTCTGGCAACGGCTCCGGCAGAAATGTTCGCTTCCGGTTTTGCCGATCTGTTGACCAAGATCCCCGCCGGTGCAGATTGGATAATCGCCGATGCTGTCGGTGAAGAACCGATCCGGCAGGATGTCTGGGAACTTATTCAGGGTAATATCCGCCGCTGGGTATCTGATAAAGATGATATGCTGGCGGTATTCGACGGTCTGGCAGCAACCGGATATGCGATGCAGATGTATCAGGAAAGCCGTCCGGCAAGCGGTTCAGAACACCTTTTCAGTCACGTCTGGGAAATGGAAGGATTGACCAAAGACGGTGAAGAGGTTTCACACGGTTTCAAAGTCGGTGTGGGACTGCTTGCCTCGACCCTGCTTATGGAGTATATCCTCGAACACTCTTTTGAAGAACTCATCCCCCTGATGAAAGCCGGTCTGACTCCGGAAGAACGTGCTGCAGAAATAGATGAATTGCTCAAAGCCGGCTGCTACGGAAGCCAGCCGAAAATAACCGCATTGAATAAATTCCTTTACGATGAAAAACTTGTTCAGCGGCGAAAACTTATCGCTGAAGTCTGGCAGGATATGCAGAAAAAAGTGCGGGAAAAACTTATTCCCTATGATGAAATGGTGAAAATCCTCAAAAGTGCCGGATGCCCGACCACTCCGGCAGAGATAGGTTTGAGCAAAGAACAATTCCTGCATGGAATAAAAACCGCCCAGCTTATCCGCCACCGCTACACTATCATCGATCTGCTTTATGAACTCGGATTGATGGATGAAGCATTCAAAAAACTTGAAGTGATGTGCTGAATCACAGATATTCCATCTTATACGGCAGGGAGTTGATAAATTCCCTGCCGTAATATTTTTTCACGATCCGGGAATCCAGCACCACGATCTTACCGTAATCACTTCTGCGGCGGATAAGTCTGCCGGCACCCTGACGGAATTTAAGTACCGCTTCCGGCAGGGAATAGCAGGAAAATGAACTTTTTCCGGATGCTTCGATCCTTTCCATTCTGGCAGAGATCAACGGGGTTCCGATGGAAGCAAAGGGCAGACGGGTGATGATGACCATGGTAAGTTTATCCCCCGGCACGTCAACACCTGTCCAGAAACTGTCAGTACCGAAAAGAATGGAATTTTCTGCAGATTGGAATCTTTTGAGCATTTCCGCCCGGTTCAATCCTTCACCCTGCACCAAAAGCGGAAAACCTTTGACCGTCAGCTTTTCTTCCAACGCCTGATAACAGTATTTCATGCTCTGATAACTGGTAAAAAGCACAAAGGCACTGCCCTGATTATCTTCCAGAAGTCTGCCGATATTTTCTGCCAGAAGCGGCAGATAATCAGGAGCAGAGGGTTCAGGCATATCCGCTTTGACCAGCAATTTTGCCTGATCCGGAGAAAAAGGCGAATCCAGTGCCGTCACCTGCCCCCCGGAAAATCCGGTACGGCTCAAAAAGTAATCAAATTTACCGGCAACAGTCATCGTGGCACTGCAGAGCATCACCGGAATTTCTGCATTGAAAAGGATGTTTTCAAGAAGTTCAGCCACATTCAGCGGCGAAGCGTAACAGCTGATATTTTCAGACTCTTTTTCAATATAGTAAACGGCATCATCCAGCAGACGTTGAGTAAAACTCTGAATACTGTCGGCAAAATTGCGGCATCTTTCAGCACTGGAAATAAATTCAGTTTTCCAGCTTTCCTCCCCGATATTTTCCACCTCGTTATCCATCCCGGATGCCAGACGGCGGAGCAGTTCCAGAAGTAATTCCGGATAAGTATCCGGCACTTTCTCATTCAGCCGCAAAGTGGCAGTACTGTTTTGAGTCAGCAATTCACTGTAAGGATTGAAAAATGCGTAAACTTCACCCCGGCACTGCTGGGCAAGTGAACGCATTTCCAGCATGTTGCTTCCCGGACGCATCAGAAGTCCTTTGGCTCTTTCCGGATTGTAAAGACGGTTGAGCAGCCCCAGAAGTGCCGGACGGGAAAAATGGATTCCCAGATGGGTCGCTGCATTATTTTCCAGTGTGTGTGCCTCGTCGATCATCACTGCTCCGTAATCCGGCAGCAGAGTTCCGCCATTGCCCCTTTCCTGACGGATCGCCAGATCAGTGAGAAAAAGGGCATGATTGGCGACAACGACATCTGCCTCATCCCATTTGCGTCTGGCACGGTAATAGAAACAATTGCGGAAAAACTCACATTTGCTTCCGGCACAATTACCGCTTTCACTGCACACCATGTGCCAGATACGGCTGTTATCCCGCACACCATTGAGATAATTTTCATCTCTGCCGTTATTCAGATCATCGAGGAGCTTTTCGGTTTCAAGGATCATTGCCGGAACGGGCAGAAGCATATCCCGCTGTTCACCGGAAAGCATGGCAAGACGGCGGCGGCAGAGATAGTTGCCTCTGCCTTTGGCAAGAACGATGCGGAAATCCAGCCCGGTAAGTTCCCGGAGAAATGGCAGATCTTTTTCAATAAGCTGATGCTGTAAATTGATGGTCTCCGTGGAAATCAACACCGGCTGACGGGAATTCATGGCATGATGGATAAGCGGCAGTAAATAAGCAAAACTTTTACCGACTCCGGTAGGTGCTTCGATACAGGCATTTTTCCGGTTTTTCAAAGCGTCGGCAATGGTCAGAGCCATCACCAGTTGCTGTGGACGCTCCTCACAGACAAAGCCCTTTTCCGAACTTGACGCAGCAAGCGTACCTCCGGGCATAAAGAAATTGCGGCACGCTTCAGCAAGATCGACGCTGTTTTCCGGTGTCAATTGGTAATCGACCGAAAATTCATCTATATTGAAGAAGATTTCGCCATCATCATCAAAGGTATTCAGGATCATCAGCGACGCTCCAGAAAAATCCGGATATTTTCCTTGAAACTATCCAGTTTATAATCGGGAAGCCGGAGCGATTCACCGATGCGGCGGAGCAGACGGGCGGCATGATTTTCCCTGCCGCTATTCAAATCAGCAGAACTGCGTTCGATTTCAGCAGAGATCTCTTTGCCTCCGGCAAGCAGATACCTGCCGTCGATCAATATATCCTGTGGTGCAGTCAGAGAAAGTTTAAGTGTGAAAAGTTCTTCACTCCAATTGAATTTTTCACCGAGTTCACCGGCAAAACTCACCGCTTCGGCACAGAAACGGGCAAGATTATCCAGAGATAATTCCCCATCCTGAATATATTTGAAATAACAGAATGATCCATCATCGAATATCTGCCATAAAAGCGGAGTATTACGGGAAAGTGCCCGCCATGAATCCGGAGTTTTTTCAGCACCGTCAATATCCGCTTTGCTGAGAAATACCGGATCGGAACAGGGGAAAAGCGATTCCTGCAGCAACGGCAGTATATTTTCCAGTGTCACCGGGATCTGACAATCCGGAATGATCTGAAACTTTAAAAGCGGAAGTTTCCCGTCTCTGCCTTTGCGGTTGCGGAAATAACGCTCGGTATCCAATACCAGATCACGGCTGCGGTCACTCTGAGAAAGCGGAGTCTGCCGGGTCTCGTAAAGAATACCGCGCAATATCCTGCCGAGCTGTTCACGCTCATTACGCATGCAGCGGCGTAAAAGCTCCTGCATTTCGTGAGCCCGGCGGGCGGCACGGCTGGAAGCTTCACGGGTACGGATATAGAAAACCCCTTCCTGAAGTTCCCCTTCCACGCCGCGGCAGCATACATGAGGCAGATTTTTAAATGGACGCACTACAAAAATAACATATCTTTTACCATCGACCAGCGGTCTTTCAATGGTATAATCCAGCGGCGGCTCGATATGGGAATTGATGAAGTCCCCCACCGGAGTCGGATCAAAAGATGCCGCTTCATCCTCCGTCACCCCGGTACAGTTGCAGGGAACACCGGAAGCATCCTCGGATACACCGATGACCAGATAACCGCCGCGGGTATTGGCAAACGCGGTCAGGTGACGGACTATTTTTCCCCTTTCCTGCCGGGTCATACTCCGCCACGACATAGCCGATTTGTAATCCAATTCATCGGATTCCACTTTCCGGTGAACCAGTTCGGAAAAATCAAATGAACGCATGATACTTACTGAATGGAATCCATATCGGCATAGAGCAGATGCTGACAATTATCACAACTTTCGATCTTACCTTTGGAAAGTTCATTGAGAGTCTGATTGGTGACCCGCATGTGACAATTTCCGCAGCAGCCGTTATCCAGTTTGGCAATGGGCGGGGTATTATCTTTGCTTTTGAGCAGCCTTTCATAGACCGGCAGCCATGCTTCCGGCACATTGGCGGTCAAAGCGGATCTGCCGGCAGCGGCTTTGGCGATCTCGGCTTTGAGATTTTTGGAAAACTCCAGAAGTTCCTCGAATTCAGTACGGGCGTTACGCAATTCCAGAGCGTTGCTGCGGCGGACTTTTTCCGCTTTTTCTTTCAATGCTGCCACATTGTCGAATTTGACCAGCAGATCTTCTTCGATCTCGCCGATTTTCCGTTTGTTATCGGCGATCTGGGCAAGCATCGCCTGATATTCGTTATTTTTTTTGACCAGAGCGGATTGCTGCTGGAGTTTCTGACTGTCGGCAGTCAGCCGGGCAATTTCGGCTTCACCGGATTTGACCGCCAGTTCTTCCTTTTTAAGAGCTTCGGCAGCGGCGGCGGTGGAAGCATTGAGTTTATCCCGGCGGGCAATGATGGCATCCATCTCTTTGGGGAGCAGAGCCAACCGCTGCTCCATACCTTTGCGGCGCATATCGGCTTCCTGAAGGATCAAAAGGGCATCAAGGGTCTGGTCGATCATAATATTCCTCCATATACAGTAATTTATTGTTTGGTGAAATATAGTTGGATTTTCCTGTGATTTCAAGTTTTTTCCATGAAAAAAAATCCATTTTGTGTCTCTGTGAAGAAAACTGAAAACAAATTTACGCTGCCGCCTTGATTTTTAGCAAAAAATGATTATATTCTTCTGGTTGGAGGAAAATGGAAAAATGAAATTTGTCGACCCTTGGATTCTTTTGCTGATCCCCGCGGTGATCATACTGGCGGCTCTCCTTGTTTTCAGCATGGAAAAAAGAAAAAAATCACTGCTGGCACAAATTTGCGGCAATCGGGAAGTAACCACCCTTTCCCGCCACAAACGGCTGATAAAATATGTAATGATGACTCTGGGAATGGTGATACTGCTCTTTGCCGCCGCCCGTCCATATTTCCGTATTGAAATGAATACAACTGAAAACAGTTCACGGGATGTGCTGGTGCTTTTTGACGTTTCCAAAAGTATGCGGGCGACCGATCTGCCGCCGAACCGTATGGAACAGGCAAAATATCTGCTCCGGGAAATTTTCCGGGCATTCCCGGAAGACCGTTTCGGGATCGTACCGTTTGCGGGAAAAGCTTTTCTGAGCTGTCCATTGACCGCTGACCATCAGGCTCTTTTAACAGCGGTGGATGATCTTGACACCGGCAGTGTGCCGGTCGGGGGAACCAACTTATCTGCGGCACTGGAAACTGCCAAACGAGCCTTTGCCGGTTCCGGGGGCGACCACCGGGCAATAATACTTCTGACCGACGGTGACCAACTTGACGGAGATGCTTTGAAAAGTGCTGCCGGATTGAAAAAAGAAAATATTCCGGTCATTGCCGTCGGCTTCGGTTCTCCGGATGCCGCAGCTCCGGTACCGGGGGATAACGGCGGGGTGATGCACTCTCGCTCCGGTGAAGTTGCCGGAAGCCGTCTGGATGAAACACTTTTACAGAAACTTGCCGCTGAAACCGGAGGCATCTATTTGAGAAGTACCGTAAGTGACACCGGGTTTGCCGGAGTGAAAAATTTTCTGGATAAGTTGAATAAGGCTTCTTCTGAAAGAATTTCCCGCGGAAATCCCGTTGATATTTTCGGTTATTTCTTTGCCGGAGCATTCATCTGCCTGCTCATTTCCGCATTTTTAAGTGATTACCGCAAGACAGCGGCAATTTTTCTGGCAATGATGCCGTTTTTCATTCTTTATGGTGAAGCCCCCCCCGAAGCAGCTCCGGCCGATCCGGTCAAACTTTACAGCGAAGCTCTCGACCGTCAGCAATCAGGAAATAAAGATGCCGGAAAACTTTACAGTGAACTTATTGCCGGAAAAGATACTCCAGCCCTGCTCAGGGGCAGATCTCTGCACAATCTGGCGGTAATTCGGCACACTGACGCCCGGGAAACCATGATCAAAAGCCGCAATGCCCTGCAAAAACAGAATACTGATGAAGCACTTAAAGAGGTCGATGCCGCCATCAAAGAATTGGGAGCAGGAAAAGAACTTTACGGCAGTGCCATGGAATTTAAAGAAAATTCTGATGCCGATGCCATGCGTACCGGAAACTATCAGCAATTGATCCTCGATCTGAAAGAAGCGGAAAAGTTGAAAAAAGAACTTGAGGAACTCAAAAAACAACAGCAGCAGGCTCAGAATCAGGCTCAAAACGCTCAACAGCAAAACCAACAGCAGCAAGGGCAAAATCAACAAAATCAGCAGCAATCATCTGCATCATCTGCGGCAAAAGCTGCAGAAAAACTGGAAAAACAGGCCCGTGATCTCGGTCAGGATAAACTTGCCGACAATGCCCGGGATGCCGCAGAAAAGCTGAAAGAAGCCGATCAGCTTCAAAAGCAGGGCGATAAAGAAAAAGCCGGTAAGCTCCTGGATGAGGCTGTGGAAAAACTTGGGAAACCGGATGATAAGAAAGCTGATGATAAAAATGATCAGGAAGCCGGTAAGCAGGGGGATAAATCTTCAGATAAAGAATCCGGAAAAGATAAAAGTGATGGTAAAGGTGATAAACCGTCAGATAAAAAACCGGAAAAAGATGAAAAAAAGAGCGGTGCAGACAGAGTTCTCGACCTTCTGGATGATGAAGCGGAAAAACTCCGGGATGCCATCCGCCGTCAGCGGAATCTGCGTCGTGCTCCGGTAGAAAAAGATTGGTGATGAAATGAAAAAACTTATACTCGTACTGTTGATGAGCGTATTTGCCGTTACTCTGCCGGCAGTTACTGCAGTTTTATCCACCTCTCCGGCACGTCCGGCGGCAGGAGAAGTTTTCATGCTGGAAATAACCGTCGACTCAACGGAGCAGTTTTCCTTGCAGCTGCCGGAAACTTCCGGAATAAAAATTTCCCGCAACTTCTCATCCAATTCAATGCGGCAGAATATCATCAATGGCAAAATGAGTGTTCAGGCGGTATACGGCTTGCAGGCTCTGGCGGAAACTCCCGGAAAAAAAATCATCCCGCCTTTTACTCTCGATTTCAACGGCAAAAAGGTCAAAACCAACTCTCTGGAACTCATCATCCGTGATCCGGCAACTCTGCCCGCACAGGAAAAACTTAATGCTGTGATGACCATCGAACCGGAAAGGAAACTTTATCCGGGAGAAACCGTGCGGGTCAATCTGGAATTGACCGTACCTTTTCAATGGAATTTGCGGGGCATAAGCAATATCACTGTAAACGATCTGGCAGATGCTGTTCCCATAACCATCGGCAACCGTGAAGGAGTTTTTACTCAAAGTTCACGGTTGATCCGGCGCAGCAGCGGCTATTATCTGGAACTTACCGGACTTTTTCAGCTTCAAAAAAGCGGGATATTTGATCCATCGTGTCAAATCACCATGCAGTTGAATAAAGCCGGTGAAGATGACTTTTTCTTCTCACCACCGCCGCAAAAACGGGTAGTCACAGCAAAATTTGCCAAAAAATTGACCGTCACACCTCTACCGGATTTGCCCGGAGGCATGATAAATACCGGATTGACCGGTTCATGGAAAGTCGATGGGAAATTGAGTAAAAAAACATTGCGTACCGGCGATATTGCGGAAATAACTCTTGACTTCAATGGATCAATGCCGACTTTGAATTTCAATGCTCCGGAATTGACCATCCCCGATGCCCGCATTTATCCGCCGGAAGTTAAAAAAGCAGATAATCTCCGCCGGTTCACGGTCAAATATCCTTTTGTAGCTCTGAAACCCGGCGATTTCCGGATAACTCTGGCACTGGCGGTTTTCGATCCGGAAAAGGGTGTTTATGAAAAACAAAATATCGATCTTGCCTATCAGGTAAAATTAAATCCCGATCTGCCGTCAGCTCCGGTGCCGTCACTTCCCGCCACACCGGAACTTGATCAAACTCCGGCAGTGAAAGCGGAATTGGTTCCTTTTCCGGTACAAGTGCCGGGTAAAACGGTGAAACTTCCGCTTATCCGCAATATCGGCAAATGGCTGATCATCCCCGCTATTCTGCTTGCAGCTTTGATCATCACGATCCTTGTCTCCCGCAAAAAACGTACTCCGGAAGCGAACCGGAACCGTCAAGAACTTAAAAAACTCATCCGGGAAATCCAAAAATCCGGTGACCCCGGAAAAATCCTCAAAGAATCCGGTGCTGCAGTCATTGCCCGTTCACTATCTCTCCCATCCGGAGCAACTTTTAACGATATTGCCGATGCGGTGGAAAATGATGACCGTCTGCTCGGACAGTTTTTCCGCCGGCTTGAAGCAGAAATGTTCGCTCCGGCAAAGGAAACTTTTTCCGGCAATGCCGCACTGTGTGACCGGATCACCGCATTTCTGAAAAAACTTCTGATTTTTATCATCTTCTTTGCCGGAATATCTTTGAGTGCCGCACCATTTGATGAGGGAAAAGCTGCTTTTGATAAAGGTGATTACCGGCAAAGTGCTGTGAAATTCAGTGAAGCTCTGAATAAAAGCGGAGCTGATCCGGCTCTTTGCTATAATTTGGGCAGCTGTTATTACATGTTGGGAAATTATGCAAAAGCGTACTTGCTCTTTTCCAGATCAGCATTGCTTGAACCGGCAAATTCCAGTTTCCATGAAGCAGTGAAAAAATCTGCGGCAAAACTTTCCACTCTTCCGCCGGAATCCAATTTTCTGCTTGAAAAAGCAGGTATCTGCCGTCCGGATCAGTGGATCGGTATCGCCTTGATATTGGTTACTATCGCTTTCTGGATAATATATTTGCGTAAAAAAGTTCCCGGTGGTATCACATTGGCAGTTATTCTGTTGATTTTTGCTGCTCTCATCAGCGCGGGTGCGATTTTCCAATCGGCGACGACCTATTCACCGGCAAGAGCAATGGTTGTCACCCCGAAAGCAGTTTTACGTTCGATCCCTGCCTCATCCGGCGGCACATCAGCGGCGATACCGGCGGGTACGGAAGTTTTCATAAAAGAGAGCAATGGCAACTATTTCCGGGTGGAAAATTCCGACAGCAGCGGCTGGATCGGAAAAAGTAATATAGAAAGATTTCTCCCCGGCAATGTGTGGTAAATGAAAGGAAATAAAATGAAAAAATTAATGTTGATCCTGATTGCAGTTTTTTCTGTAACGATGCTGTGGGCAAATGAAAATATCCCTCAAGGCTGGGGAACCGATATTAAAGCGGCACTGAAAAAAGCAAATGCTGAAAATAAAAATATCCTGCTGCTTTTCACCGGTTCTGACTGGTGCGGATTCTGCCAGAAATTGGAAAGAGAACTTTTATCCAAAAAAGAATTCCAAAAGATCACGCCGCTCAAATATGTGATGGTCTATTTTGATTTTCCAAGTGAAAAGAGAATTTCTCCGGAACAGATGAAAATCCAGAAAGAATGGCAGAAAAAATTCAAAGTTTCCGGCTATCCTACCACCGTAATTCTCAACAATAAAGGTCAAAAGGTCAAATCCATTGAAGGTTATGCCGGAGCTGAAAACTATATTAAAGCCCTTTTCCCTGAACTCGATAAGTGAAGTGTGATCATGAAAAAAATATTTATTATTCTTTTACTGGTGATTTCCGGAATATTTTACGCTTCCGGAGATCTCTGTGCTGCAAAAGTAATCTGTGATGAAGAAACCGGCGTCTGCCGTCTGGTGGATGATGAGCCGGAAAACGCACCGGAAAAAGTTACTGAAGAAAGTACCATGCTCCGCAAACATATCGGTTTTACCGGCAAAGCGGAGTTTCTCGCTTTTCTCAAAGGAAGTGAAAAAAACACCGCAGAAAATACGACTTTCTGGGGAATGATACTTTTGGCTCTGCTGGGCGGTATAGCATTGAACCTGACCCCCTGCGTATTGCCGATGCTCCCCATAAATCTGGCAATAATCGGAGCATCCGGGGGCAAAGATGGATTCAATCGGGGGCTGCTCTACGGCTGCGGCATGGCGGTAACTTATGGCGTGCTTGGAGTGCTTGCGGCATTTGCCGGATTGAGTTTCGGTTCTTTGAATAGTTCACCGTTATTCAATTTTGCTATTGCCGTTATTTTCATTATCCTCTCGCTGGCGATGGCGGGGGTGTTCAATCTTGATCCGGGTTCAAAATTCAGGGTGAATCCGGCAAAATTAAAACTTTCCAAAGATATGACTGCACTGGTTATGGGGGGCGTGTCGGCACTTTTAGCCGGTGCATGTGTTGCTCCGGTAGTGATAAGTGTGCTGATTTTCGCTGCCGGAAGCGGCTGGTACGGCTGTTTTGTGCCATTTGCTCTGGGGGTCGGTATGGCTCTGCCGTGGCCCTTTGCCGGAGCAGGATTAGCGGTACTGCCCAAGCCGGGAAAATTCATGGTAGTATTGAAATATGTGTTTGCTGTAATAATTTTCGGAGCGGCAGTCTATTACGCAGTTCTGGGTTACCGTCTGCTGCCGGATGATGGAAAAGAAACTTCAGAAATTTCCGGTTTCACGGCATTGGCAGAAGCGGAAAAGAAATCTGCTGAAACGGGGATGCCGGTATTGGTAAAATTCACAGCTTCATGGTGCAAAAATTGCCATGCAATGGATAAAACTGTGCTGAAAGACCCGGAAGTAGCCAACTATATCAAAGAGAATTTTATCATGGTGAATTTCCCTGCTGAAGACCCATCACAGCCGGAAATCGCCGCATTGCTGAAAAAATATGATATTCCCGGCTTCCCCGCCTTTGTTATTTTGAAGTGATGTATCGGTAAAAAACTATATTTACATTCCGGAAGATAATTTGATCGCTTCATTGAGAGAGAACTTCTCACTGCTCAAGCCGTAATTGCGTGAAAGCGTAATATCCGGCACATAAGATTGTGCCGTCGCTCCAGCAACAGTGGGTTGAAGAACTTTTCGGCACACTAAAATCTTTTTGCAAGGTTTTTTAAAAATTTAAGATTCAACCAATCCGTCGGATTATCTATCTGACAAAAAATTCCAATTTTTCAGCACATTGATACGACAATCGTCCACACCAGAGTAACTGTACAAACAATCAGGGTTACAAAAGTTTGAAAAAAATCTCTTCTTGATAGAAAGTGGTTTCTGATATCTGTACAATATTGATATTTTATTTTAAAAGAATCTGAAGCCAAATCAAGAAATGTCAAAAAAGATTTTTCTGCATCATCTTTTTTTTGACAACGTAATATGAATGATCTCGCATAAATCAATTCTCCTCGATAGTTTTCCATATATGCCAAGCCCTGGTTGCAATTTTTTGAAAATATTCGAAAAATATTTATTTTTTCATTATGCTTGACTATTTTGGAAATCTGCCTTTTAAAATCAACAGCTTTTTTTCTGTATTGTTCCTTTATACATTCTATAATTTTTCTATCACTCTTTTCGCGTCTACTTACAATAGGTTCCAAACACGAATCGGCACTACAAGGATGATGAAAGTGAATGTGAAACAAATCCCGAATCAAAGTCAACACAAGCACCGCAACCGCATGCTGTTGTGCATCGCTCAAAGATTTGGAACAAGAACATTTTATCTTTAAAATACCACTTCCCTTGCCACAATTAACTGAGCATTTTATCATCGTGGCTGCTGTATTCTGATAATATTTATGAAAAACAGATTCTCTCGTTTCTATATCAGAGTCTTTATGATAGTCAACATCAATTCTTTCACGAAAATTAAATTGATCCCGATAACAAATTTCCAAACCGGTAACCTTAAGCGAAGATGATGAACAACTAAATAAAAACTTGTAGGCGACGTAACACTTACCACGATCAGCTACTTGACGAAAGTGCCAACCTTCGACTTGCCGGCGCAACACCAAAAAATCAGTCAAAACCGGCAACCACCCAGAAACAAAAAAACTACTCATGAATGATTAAAATACGGAATTGAAAACTGCTGAAAACCAACGGGAAATTTTTCCGACAGTACTTCTTTTATCCAACTTCAAAAAAAACTTTCCGGAATCAGTCAATTTCGCCTGCGGAATAATTTCTCCATCCCTTATCGTAAATCCGAAACCGACATTACCCACAGAAGCGGCCTCTCTGAGAAACTCAAAATCGGCAGGTTCAATATCTCTGCCTTTTTTATATTTCTTCATGATACAATTGGTTCTACTCATGATTTTCAATCCTGTTAAATGCACTCACCCTCTAATATAATACCTGTTTTTGTCAATATCAAGATAGTAAAATAAAAATTTTCTCTTTTTTAATCACCGCATGCATTCCCTGAAAAAGGATTAAGTACAAAAATGAGAAATTTTGAGGTAATTACAAAAGTCAATCAAAAAAGATTAAAAAGATACCGTTCATGAGATGAAAGAAGCAATTTTCAGATCGCGACGAGATTTTTCAAGAGTTTTTGAGAACTTTTGAAATTGCCTCATTTTTATAAAAATAAATTTCATATCTTTCCAAATTTACTCACTCATCAAAATTGATGCGTTCTTCCTCAATGGCGAGCGGACGTTTTTTTACATGGGTATAGATGGCTCCGATATATTCACCGAGTATACCGATAAAGATGAGCTGGACAGCGGAAAAGAAGAACAATCCGATGACCAACGGAGCCATACCGACCTGAAAATTATCCCAGTTGAGACACTTGTAAACGAAGTAGCCCAAAGCGACAAGCAAACTTAAAAAGGCAATGAAAAAACCGGAAAAAACCGCCAATCTCAAGGGCAGCTTTGTGTGGTTGACAAATCCGGTCATAGCCATATCGTAGAGGGTGAAAAAGTTGTTTTTGGTCTTGCCATGCTTGCGTTTGGGCTGGGTAAAGAGAATTTCCAGCCGTTTCAGACCTATTTCAGAAACTATTCCGCGAAAATAGGGATATGGGTCATCAAAACTGCGAAATGCATCCATAAACTGCTTGTCGTAAAGACCATAGCCTGTGAAACCGCTGATAAGATTTTCTTCAGGAGCGGCTTTTTTCAGTAACGAATAGTAAAATTTTCGGAAAAGTTCCATGAAAATACTGCATTCAGTCTTATCTCTTACACCGATAACGACTTTTGTTCCCTTTTCCCACTCTTCAATCATTTTTTCAATCAGTTCGGGCGGGTCCTGTAAATCGGAACACATGCTTATAACGGCATCGCCGTGAGCTTGTTTCAATGCATTCATAGGTGAGCGGATATGACCGTAATTTCTGGCGTTGAAAATCGCCTTTACTCTCTTATCTTCTTTTGCCATCATACGGATGATATCTCTGGTGCCGTCGGTGGAAAAATTATCTGCAATGATAAGTTCCCACATATAAGCGGGAAATTTTTCCATTACCGCTTTTATACGCTCATAAAGTTCACGGATATTTCCAGCTTCGTTGTAACAGCTGGTTACAATGCTTATAAGTTTATCGGTCATTCCTGCTGTTTTCCTTGAAAATTGAGATATTTTTCAGTTTCAGTGATCAGAGATTCCAAACTGGTGAAACGGGGAACAAACCCCACTTTCTGCAATGAGTCATATTGAGAAGTATATATTGATTTATCCCCGTTGGGAGAATCTGCCACTTTATCAAACTGCCATTTAAGCCCGAATTTTTTCTGAAATGCTTCCAGAATCTCAAATTTTCCTGCCGGAGCAGCACTCTGCACATCAAATGCACCATTGATTTTTTCAACTGCAATGCACAAATTGATTATGTCAAAAAGATCATCAGGAGAAACATAGTCCCTGACCATATCACTTTGCCGGGTGATCAAAACATTATTTCCGGCGACGGCTTTTAGCACATCACTCATGAAATAACCGGAATCCGGCTTTACAAAACAGCTGAAAAAGGAAAAAATACGTAGGTCGACGATCCGCAGATCTTTCCGGCAGCGGTGACGGGCTTCAGAATGGATTCTGGCAATGGAATAATAGTCGCTGACCTCAATATTATTCACCGGCAGCAAATAACAGCTTTCTGCGGCAAATGGAGCTTTACTGCGGGTTCCGTAAACAGCTCCGCTGCTGAATGTGATCAATATTGCCTGCGGATTACGTTTTTCCAGATAATTCAAGGCAAGCTCATCAAATTTTGCAGTCACATCAAACCAATTACGGATATCAAATCCGGCAACTCCCGGCACCCCGGCACCGACACAGTTGATTATCACATCAAACTCAAAATCATTGAATTCATCATACCCTGTCACGATCCGGATATTGCCATTTTTTGCATAGCAACGCACAAACTCTGCCACAGCGTGAGCATTCCGGCAGAAAAGTGTCATATGATTATCCGCCGCTGCTGCAAAACGGATAATCAGATTTTTGGCGATATGGGAAGATGCTCCCATTATGGCAATATTCATATTTTTGATACCGGAAATATTATTTTATTTTGTCCGCATCGGAAAAAATTTCATCACACGGAACCGGCAGCTCTTTTGAATAGGTCGGTACAATGTACTTCTTGATGAATGGCAAACTTTCCGCAATCAGACAGGTATCGACTTTTTTACCGAAACATTTGATATTCAAACCCCGGTCAATAATATCTTTCAGCGGTTCTTCAAAGAAATTACCAAGAGAAACATGGATATAAGGACAAGGCATAATGTCGCCGTATTTAGTAATGGAAATCATCCGTTTTACCGCAATGCATCCCAGATCAAGACCGTAAGAGGGGGTCAAATGGGTGAATACATTATAGGTTTTGCCGAGTTCTTCCATATATTTCATATCATCACGGTTGACCAGCACATCAAAATTACCCTCCCATGATCCCACCGGCTTTGCATAGGTAACAAAAACCGGCACGTCTTTGGATTTGGCAAACTCCAGATATTCAATAAACTCGTCGGAATGTACCCGGTCATGCGTAACTACGGTGGAAAGAATAATATTCAATCCGGCATTCTTTGCCGCATCGATAGCCCGCAAAGCTCTGGCATGAGAACCCGGAGCATGACGGAAAGCATCGTGTTCTTCGGCATTCAAACTATCAAGAGAGAGCTGAATTTTATCCAACCCGATGGATTTAAGGTGTTTTGCCTTTTTATCATCCAGAAGCCAGCCGTTGGTGTCACTGGTAATATAAAACTTTTGCGGATCAACAGCCTCAATGATCTGATCAAGGTCGGGGAATACCAACGGCTCACCACCGGTAATGACCAGATGGGCAAGACCCAATTCATCCGCCTGACGGGAAAGTTCACGAACATCGGGAATCGTAAAATAACGGCCGCTTTTTTTACCCTGAAAACGTTTGACCGAACAGTGATCACACCGGAAATTACAGGTGTAATCATACTGGAACTGCAAAATCGCAATACTTTCGCCACGCTTCACCTTATCGGCATATTTCATGATCTTTTCATAAACATATGGCTTTTCTTTCTGAAGCTGGTTGCGTTTCTGAGTTTCTGCTGCAGTCAATTCTCTTTTTTCTTCACTCATTTTTACCTCGATTTTATAATTTTATTGAATTATTTCCAAATTATTTTCTCTCACAATGGCAACATTGAATTTATCCGGATAAGTTTTTCTTATTTTTCCGGCGATTTCATCTGAATACGATCCTGCCATGATAACAATACGCCGGATATCTCCCTTTTTCAAAACATCAGGCGGCACGATTTTAACCCCGCCTGCCGGAGCAAATTTATTCTGTTTGAAAGGTGCTGAATCAATTATTGCACTGATTTTTTTATGCAATCCGGAAGCTGCCAGAAGTGCAAATGCCTGATGACCGGCTCCCCAGACAGCACACTCTGAAACCGGAGCATCACCGAAAAATCTTTTCAAGCGGGTAAAAAGTTCTTCTTCCGCCTTTTTAAATCCGGAAAAATCAATCATCTGGCGTCTTCTCACTTCGGCACTGATGATATAATCATGCCAGATAACCCGGCAATCAAGAACTTCAAAACCGTTTATTTCCAAAGCCCTTTTCAATGAATCTGCCGTAAAGTAATAAAGATGATCAATGGTAAATTCGCTGAACATCTCTTTTTTCAGCATTAAATCGAAATTAGGAACTTCCACCAAGCCAATCGCACCGGGATTCAAATTGTTATAAATTCCCCGCATAAAACCGGAAAAATCTGGAATATGCTCCAAATAATTGAGAATAAAAAAGCCATCAAACAGAGCATCTTTCAATCTCTCATCGCCACGATCAAAAAATATTCTTTCAACTTTCAAATCGCATTTACAGGCTGATTCGACAGATTTTTCACCGTACTCAATCCCGTAAACATCAACCGGAGCAGAATTTTGCATCAACTGCAAATACTCCCCCTTGCCGCAACCGGCTTCAAATATTTTCTTACCTGCCAAATGATATTTTTCGACCCATCCGGCAAACTGTCTTTTGCGGAATTCCCCCATTTCCGGAGAATATGCCGCCGCCCGGATAACTTCACGGTAATATGAAACCGGTTTATTTGCAAGCTGAACCGTACCACATGCAGGACACTGTACGATCCGCAAATCGACACTGCTGAAATCCGGTTCATCCGGCAAATGCTGTGAATACGGCGGCATTCCGGAGTAGATCAATCCGGTATTTTCCTCCAAAGTATTACGGCATATACGGCAGTTAAACATCAATTCATTTCCAATTCAATAATTCATTCAACTCTTCTTCTGCAAGGAACGGTGCCAGATTTTCCATCGGCAGTGAGACCATTGAACCATCTGGCATCATCTTTGAAGAAAGTCTCGGTCCGCAAGGTACGGCAAGATCAGTCATAACTTCAATAACCACTGTTCCAGGCAAATCAAGCAGCGCTTCTATGGATTTTTTCAAATCTTTTGATGAATCAAGTTTGCGGTACTCTAAACCGTAGGCAGGAATAAGTTTACTCAAATCAGGCAGATGCAGACCGCTTTGAGCATTGCTCGCAACAAAGTGTGAATCAAATCTTGCCTTCTGCATATTGACTATCGAACCGTAACCGCCGTTATTCAGCACAAAAAACTTGATTGGCAACCCGAGATTTTTCAGCGTTTGCAATTCCTGAATATTGTGCTGAAGTCCGCCGTCACCGATAATGCCGATCGTGCGTTTGCCGGAAACCACCGCACCACCGATCACTGCAGGCAGACCAAAGCCCATCGAACCCAATCCGGGAGTATTGAAAATCCTTGCTTCGGATTTTATCTTTATCGCCTGCATGACAAATTCCGCACATGCTCCTGAACTGCCGGGAATGAGCAAATCATCATCTTTCAGTACATCAGATAATTCATCGACAAAATTGTACAGATTGATAAGTTCAGCATTTTCATCTTTCATTTCAGGGGTGATTATCGGATAACGCTTCTGCAATTCTTTGGCAAATTCCACCCAACGGGCAAATTTTGCCGCTTCAGTTTTTACGGGAAACGACAGGAGCATATCCAGTAATTTACCTGCATCAAGAGCAAATTTTCCAACAAATTCCATTTCCAGTTTGTCGATTTCCGGCAATTCTATATCGACCATAACTTTGCGGGCTTTTGTTGCAAACCCGGGGTGATTGAATCCTGTCTGGCAAAGGTCGAGACGGGTTCCCAGAATCAGCAGAAAATCTGCTGTCTGCTGAATGATATTTGCTCCCCGTGAAGCGATTATACCTGGTCTGCCTGCATACAATGGATGATCTTCTTTTATGAAATCTGCTGCCTTCCAACTGGTCAGAACAGGTATACCGTATTTTTCTGCAAACTGCAAAAACTCTTTGACATGTTTGGCCGCTCTGATTCCGTTGCCCGCATAAATCGCAGGACGGGTGGATTTTGCAATTTCTTCAAGAATAAATTCTGCCGCCTGACGGTATTTTTCTGAATCATTTTCTGTTACAGGAGGAGTGAACCCCAGCTGTGTTTCAGGATCGATCAATGCACCCTGTATATCAACAGGAATATCCAACCATACTGGACCTTTTCTGCCGTTGCACGCCAAGTAAACGGCTTTTTCCAACTCGTAACGTACCCGTGAAGCATCTTTTATACATGCCGCATATTTGGTCAGCGGTTTAACTATTTCAACCGTGTCCACTTCCTGAATACCCATTTGCCGCATACCGCGTTTTTCCATCAGTTCAGTGTGTTTTGCCTGACCTGAAAGAATCAATACAGGAGTGGAGTCTATCCATGAACCGGCAATGCCGGTAATGGCATTGGTGGAACCGGGCCCGGCAGTAACCAGTGCTACACCTAAATTTTCAGTGTACTGCCCTGCTGCATCTGCGGCAATAGCACACGCTTGTTCATGCAACATAGGTATGTAGCGGATGGCACTTTTACCAAGCGAATCCACAAGATGCATACAGCCACCGCCAGGGAGCATGAAACATTCTTTAACTCCCGCGTTTTCATGCAGATAACGGAAAATATAATCAGAAACCTTTTCCATGATCAATCGATCTCTCCCTGCAGCCAGCTGCGGTAAAAGGTCATATAGGTCTTCCGCAAAGCTGTTTCAGCAATGTTATTGTCATCATAGAAAGAATCATTTTTGTAGTGAGTTGTGGAAATTTCTTCCATCACTGCTCCGGTGGAAGTCCCGAAATCGTGAGGTTTTCCACGCTCTACGACCACAATATCACCCGCCTGATAAACCTTTTTCTCACCGGCAAGAGTAATTTCCAGTGTGCCGTAAAGCACATGGAAAGTTTCCTCTTTTTTGTGATGGGTGTGAACCGGATTGTACTGCCCCGGAAGCTGAAGCAGGATTTTTTTACAATATTCACGGTTGACACAGGTAATTATGGCACAACCGACTTCATCAAAACGATCAAGCCCGTAATGATGGGATAACTCAAGATCAAGTTTATCCTGCAATTGGATACCGGAATCTTTGATCAATTTGCATAGTTTGCCGACCACCTCCCGTACTTTTGCCCGGTTATCCTGCACTTGGGTATTGGCAAAAGAAACCGGTGCATTGACCGGAATATCCTCCACAACAAAGAAATCCCGGTATTTTGAAAAATCATTGGCAATAAATTGACCATCACTATTCGGCATGGCAAAAAAGAGTTTATCTGCGGTAAGCTTTTCGCCTTTTTTGATTGGGAGTGCTGCAAAAATCCCCCTCTGCAAACCACGCAGATCGCCAGCTTCTTTTGCTGAAATATCTCTGCGGATGCCGTTTTTACCGCACATGGTATAGGCCATTTCAGCAGCATCGAGCCATTTTGAAATCTGTTCCGGAGTAGATGAGTAACCGTTGATAGCATATTTTTCCGTCGGCAATCCGGTATGGCGTTCAAGAATTACAGCTCCTTTGGCAACGGCAATCATCACCGGAGCAAAATTTTCCGGATTTTCATGTGTGGAAAACCCAATAGAAATTTCCGGATAACGCTGGCGGAAAAAGTCGATCTGATTCATTTCCAGATCTTCATCCGGAGTCGGATAAGAGCCGACACAATGCATCAGGCAGAGCGGAATATTACGGTGTTCAAAAAATGAAACCACATTGTCGATATCTTCCAGAGCCGCCCCTGCGGTGGAAGCGATCACCGGCTTGCCGGCAGCGGCGATCTTTTCCAGAAGCGGCCAGTCGTTGAAAGAACAGCTGGCAATTTTCACCATGCTGTAACCGTGTTTGACCACCATATCCACGGATTTTTCATCAAACGGGGTGCAAAGCGGAATAAATCCGCAATTTTCCACCTCTTTTTTCAGCGTAAGAAAATCTTCTTCGGGAAGGCGGGTTTCAGAAAAACGTTTGATATACTTTATATCCATGCGTTCTTTGAAATCCGGATGGATAAGAGTTTCCAAATCACGATACTGGAATTTTACGGCACAACGGAAATTTTTTCCGGCAACTGCCTCTTTCAATGCCCGGATAAGCTTGATTCCGTGAGCGACATCGCCCATGTGATTATTTGCCATTTCCAGAATAACCAGCCGGTCAAAACAGTTGTTTTTCATATTATCACGCTTCCTTCTTTTGCGGAAATTTTACCCGTTAACATGAGGTAATATACAACCGCAAATATTTTTTTCAAACTTTTTTACAAAACTCGCGGATTTTTGCAATCATATAATCCAGTTTTTCTTTTGTCATTCCCGGATAAACTCCTATCCAGAAACTGTTGTTCATCATTTTATCCGTTGTCGGCAAGTCGCCGATCACACGGTAATCAATTCCATCTTTCAAGCCTTCAAAGCAGGGATGTTTCAATAAGTTCCCGGCAAAAAGGTTCCTCGTCTGGATCAAATTCTTTTCCAGATACGCCGTCAGTTCCGTGCGGGTGAATGCCGCCTTTTCCGTGACCGTCAGCAGAAATCCGAACCAGGACGGATCACTTTCCGGATACTTCTCAAATATCTGCAACTCTTCCAAATCTTTCAATCCTTCGTAAAGTCTGGAAAAATGCTCTTTCCTTTTTGCCGTGAAATCTTCCACCTTATCTAATTGGGCAACTCCTATCGCCGCCTGCAGATCAGTCGCTTTCAGATTATAGCCGAAGTGGCTGTAAACGTATTTGTGATCATAACCTACCGGAAGTTTGCCGAATTGACGGGTGAAACGACAGCCGCAGCTGTTATCCACTCCGGAATCGCACCAGCATTCCCGACCCCAATCCCGGATCGAAAGCATGATCTTTTTCAGCAGCGGATCATCGGTATAAACAGCTCCACCTTCTCCCATAGTCAAATGATGCGGCGGATAGAAACTTGATGTGCCGATATCACCCCATGTGCCGGTAAATTTACCCTCAAACTTCGATCCCAGAGCGTCACAGTTATCTTCAATCAGAAAAAGTCCGTGTTTATCACAGAACTCTTTGACCTTTCTCAAATCAAACGGATTGCCCAGTGTATGGGCGATCATCACCGCTTTGCTCTTTGCCGAAAGTGCCTTTTCCAGCTCGTTAACATCGATATTGGCACTTTTTTCTTCCACATCCACAAAGACCGGAACCGCACCGTACTGGATAATGGGAGCGACTGTCGTCGGGAACGCACACGCCACAGTGATCACTTCATCGCCTCTTTTTATCCTGCGTTCACCGAGAAGCGGCGAAGTCAGTGCCGAAAATGCCAGCAGATTGGCAGATGAACCGGAATTGACCATCAATGCGAACTTCACTCCCAGATAATCTGCAAGTTTTTTCTCAAATTCTTTTGCATATCTGCCGGTGGTCAACCAGAATTCCAATGCTGCATCGGCAAGATTGGTCATTTCAGAAGCATCAAAAACTCTTCCGGCATAGTTCACTTTGCTCATACCCGGTTCAAAAGGGACATTCTGTGCCGGAGCATGAACCAATTCATAATACTCCGCGACTTTGGCAATTATCTCATCATGCAGTTTATCTGCTTTTACTTTATCCATTTCAAACCCCGTATTTCAGCCAACTTCAAATATTGGTCAAGCTGTTCAAAAGTAATAAGTTTTTTATTCAGGTAAAATTCCCGGTACCATCCGGCAGTGAATTCAAACATTTCTCCGGCACTCAATACTCCGTGCCAATCAAGTTTATCTGCGGCTTTTTCACAATTTAAATGAAGCAATCCGGCTTCGTGGGGCTGCGGCGAAACTGTACCGGACTCCAACTCAATATCATCCCAGCACGCTTTCATCATCTTTGCCACATCACCGACATTGATGATACCTTTTTCATCCGGTCCGAAGTTCCACGGTTCAGCACACTGGATATTACCTTTGAAAAGTTCTGCACCGAGAAGCAGATAACCGCTTAAAGGCTCCAATACATGCTGCCACGGACGGGTCGAAAACGGATTGCGGATCTGAACAGCCCGCTTTTCCGATGCGGCTTTCACAATATCCGGAATAAGCCGGTTTGCCGCCCAGTCACCGCCGCCGATAACATTGCCTGCCCGTGCACTTGCCAGAAGCGTATGATGTTTTCTGCCGTAATCATCCGGATTGAAAAACGATCTGCGGTAGGAATTTATCACCAGTTCACTGCATCCTTTTGAGGCACTGTAAGGGTCATACCCGCCCATGGGATCATTTTCGGTATAACCGGCATACTGTTCACGGTTTTCGTAACACTTGTCACTGGTGACTGCCACAATGGATCTCACACTGCGGCAATTACGGCAGCACTCAAGGATATTCACCGTACCCATCACATTGACATCAAACGTTTCCGCCGGTATCTCATAAGAACGCAGAACGATCGGCTGTGCCGCCAGGTGAAAAACGATTTCCGGCTGAAACTCATTGAAAACAGTTTGGATTTTTTCCCGGTCACGGATGTCGCAAAAAACCGACTGCATATCCAGTTTCAGCAAATTCCAGTGTGCAGGATCGGTTTCCGGAGCAAGAGCGATACCGCAGAGTTCCGCACCCAGCATTTTCAGCCAGGCACACAACCACGAACCTTTGAAACCGGTATTCCCGGTAACCAGAACTTTTTTCCCTGCGTAAACTGAATCGAACATCGCTTATTTCCAATACTTTTTCCACGGAGCTTTGCGGGAATTCCACAATTCATTAAGCAACATATACTCCCGCTGGTTATCCATGCACTGCCAGAAACCTTCGTGACGGTAAACGACCATTTCACCATCGGCGGCAGCGTTGCGTAACGGGGAACGTTCCAGAAAAATATTTTCATCTGCATTCAGATATTTGCCGATGAATTCTTTTTTCATCACCATAAATCCACCGTTGATATATCCCTCTCCACGCGGTGGTTTTTCATCAAATCTGCTGACCAGATCATTCTCGATCACCATCTGACCGAAACGTGCCTCCGGATGAACAGCAGTAACCGTGACCATGCGGTTATTTTTGATATGGGCATTATAAAGTTTTTCAATATTCACGTCGCTCACACCGTCGCCGTAAGTGAGGAAAAAGTTTTCATCTTCCGCTTTCAGGTACTTTGAAGCCTTGAAAACCCGGAAACCGGTCATTGACTCCTCACCGGTATTAGCCAAGGTCACTTCCCAATCAGCTTCATCGGATTCACCGTGAAAGGTGATTTCCGGGGTGTGACCGAGCCGGATCGTGGCATCTGCAGTACGCAGATGATAATTCATAAAGTAATCAATAAATGCTTCACGTTTGTAACCCAGACAGAGAATAAAACGGCGAACTCCGAATGCCGCATAACTTTTCATGATATGCCACACTATCGGCTGTTCACCGATCGACACCATCGGTTTGGGAAGCAATTCGGTCACATCCCGCAGCCGGGTACCTTTGCCGCCGCAAAGTATCATCAGAGGAATATCCGCAAGATTTTTCACAGCTTTTTTCTCCTTTTACAGTCTGGCATCGACTTCTTCTCTGGGCAGAACCGATTTGATATCAAAAACGATCGACTCATCTTTACGCAGTTTCCGGATATCCAGAGTAAAAAATTCTTTATGGGAAACGGCAAGTACGATCACGTCATACTTTTTTTCCGCCAGTTGGGAAAAATCATTCAACGAAGATAATCCGTACTCTTTTTCAATATCTTCCGGAACTGCCCACGGGTCGAAAATTTCCACATCACAACCGAATTCCTGCAGATTTCTCACCACATCCACAGCTCTTGAGTTGCGGCAGTCAGGACAATTTTCCTTGAAAGTGATACCCAGCTGCAAAATTTTCGCATTCAATACCGTCAGACCCTTTTTGATCATCATTTTGACGATCTCGGTAGCGGTGTATCTGCCCATTTCATCGTTGATCCGTCTGCCGGCAAGAATGACTTCGGGATGATAACCAAGCGATTGGGCTTTGTGCGTGAGATAATAGGGATCAACACCGATGCAGTGACCGCCGACCAGACCGGGACGGAAGTTGAGGAAGTTCCATTTCGTGCCGGCAGCTTCCAGCACTTCGGCAGTATCAATACCGATAAGATGGAAAATTTTTGCCAGCTCGTTGACAAATGCGATATTTATATCCCGTTGGGAATTTTCGATCACTTTGGCTGCTTCGGCAACTTTTATGGAACTTGCCGGATATGTGCCTGCGGCGAGGATCGAATTGTAAAGTTTATCCACAAATTCCGCTGCTTCCGGAGTCGAGCCGGAAGTTATTTTCACCGTATTGAGCAGACAATGGGTCTTATCACCGGGGTTGATGCGTTCAGGAGAATAGCCGCAGAAAAAATCTTTATTGAATTTTAAACCGCTGGTCTTTTCCAATACCGGCACACACTCTTCTTCGGTGCATCCGGGATAAACGGTACTTTCATAAACCACCACCGCTCCGGGTTTCATCGCTCTGCCGACAGTTTCACTGGCACGGTAAAGCGGAGTCAGATCCGGACGGTTGTATTTATCCACCGGCGTCGGCACGGTGACAATGAAAACATCACAACCGGCAAGGTCACTTTCATTGCCGGTGAATTTGAGCAATTTCGCCGCGGCAAGATCTTCGGAACTTGTTTCACAGGTAACATCTATTCCCGCCCGGAGTTTTTCCAGTCTTGAAACTTTCACATCAAAACCGCAAGTGGAATATTTTTTGCCGAATTCAATCGCCAGCGGCAACCCCACATATCCCATACCGATCACGGCAATACGCAATTTTTCAGACAGTTTTTTCATAAAAATCTTTCAATAACAGAACATAAGTTATATATATCCTGATTATTATAATACTGAATTGGTGAAATTACAAGTCAACTGCTGAATATATTGCGTTTTTTTCCGGTCATACCAATCCGGAAGGTGGAGCAGAGCCGCACTCTGCAGACCGTGGGATGGAGCGGGTATTTGAGAAAAATTGAGAGGATTCGGGAGATGGACTTTGATTGCATGAGCGGCACCTCAAAATTTCCCAAAATCTCTCAAAAATTCCCAGTCAGTGCCGCCCCCACAGGCTTGCACGCCGCTGTGGGCATCACAAAAGCCCGCTGAATTCCAGCAGAGAACTTTTCTGCTCCTGAAGCAGAAGTGCCAGAGAAATGGGAGCATTTGTCCACCCGGAATAGATACTGGATGATCCACCCTCAAAGCGGTTGCCGCCGCCCCAGGTTTTGCTCGACATATCATACATGCCGCGCCAGCAGCCTTTGAAATATTTTGACGGAGTCTTATCCTGGATCTTCATCACCAGATCCAGCTGTTTATCCAGCAGAGCCGACGCCTTTGATTCACCGGGGAACAAGCGGCAATACATCTGCAATCCGAGGATACTCCAATTCAATGTATAGATCAAATCTGCCAGAGCCTCACCGGAAGGTGCCTCATAGTGACTTGAAGGCAGCGTACCGGTTTTCATATCCGCCGCATTGCAAATCAATTCACACGCCTCTTTTGCGGTCTTTTCGGCAAGTTTATCGCCGTAAGCAGCGGTAACTGCCGCTGCCCCCATCAGAGCATAAGCGTATTCACTGGTGGAAAATCCCGGCAATTCGGCACGCATCCGGGTAATATATTTGCGGATAGCAGGCAGATACTTTTTTCTGCCTTTTGCAGCATGGACAACACTCAAAGCGAAGATCGCCAAACCGCCCCAGTGCGGCAGACGGATATTGCCGATCCAGAGATCTTCTGGATCTTTGATCTCGCCTTTTTCATCCGGTTCGGCATTGTTGGTACGTTCCAATGCGGCAAAAAGCGGATCAGCAAGTTTTTCGGCCCAGTAACCGGCACGGTATTTTTTATCAAGTTCGGGAAACTTGCGAGCGATGATCATTTCAGCAATTATACACCATGAATTGTCATCGAACCAGTGACCGCCATTGCTGCAGATGATGTGCGACCACCGCCATGCTCCGGGCAGAGCATGTTTTTCAGAGCGTCGCATACCGCTGCGTAAAAAGAGGTAATCAAGCAGGTTTTCCCCGGTCTTTTTCCGCTTTTCATCGCCGGTGATTTCCCCGTAAAGCAAAAAGAGCAGAGCAGCTTCAAAATTGCAGTCGGGACGGCGGGATTCGACTGCGAAACAGCCGTCAAGTTCGGTACGGGAAGTAAAGTGTTCAAGGATCTCCGCTTTAACGTTGTCTTCGATATCCAGAGTGATCAACCTTTCGGCAACTCCCCAGAAACCATCTGACGGATACATGATTCCGGAATTTTCAAACCACCGGATATTTTTTGCCGCAGCATTTACAAACTTACTCATTTTTATCAATTTTCCTTCCAGGTGAATGCAGCAAACTTCATTGCCGGTATTTTAAGTGACAATCTCTTGCCCCCCGGATAAATTTTTCCGGTGGTCAGATCCTTTGCCGGAGCGGGGAAAGTGATCCTCACCCTGCCGGTAACATTTTCTTCATTGAGGATAAAGGTGTAATTATCTTTACCCAGTTTTCTGGTAACGACAGTATCATTCATAGCATTGTGTTTCAGATTTGACGGAGTTACATCTTCACCTTCGATGATCGCTTTTTCGCACTGTGAAACAACTTTGGTCACAGCAGCGATCTCCTGCAGTTCCATAACACCTGCTCCACGCTCATACCAGAGCAGCACACCGCCGCGGCTGTCAAGGATCCTCCGCAATATCTGGGAACGGTGATAAGTTGAACTGCCATAATTGGTCAGAAGACCGAAAACCATTTTGCTTGGCGAAACCAGCTCTCTGGTTTTACGGATGATATTCACATCTCTGCCGTAACCGCAATAGACCTCATCTGCCGCTGAACGGATATATTTCCAATCCAGACCGTACGTTTTCGCACAATCCGGCGTAGCATAATCGCTGTACATGACCAGTTTATAGCCGGAAGCATTGGCAATTTTCCGGATCACGGCAACGGCACGACCAAGTTCACGGGCACGGAAATCGATCCACTTATCCGCATATTTTTTGGCGATCAATTCCGGAGTCAGATTTTCTTCGCTGATCTTGTAATCTTTTTTGAATTTGGCAAGAGAACTCCCGGAATAATCGGAGTACAAACCATTGAATGGCGGATGTTCAAAATCCCAGAAAAGTTTTTTCAGAGAAGGATATTTGTTTTTCAATTCGGCAAAAACTTTCAGCAAATCCTTTTCAATTACCTTTTCCATATCTGCCAATGCCGTCAAACTGACATCGCCGCGGTGTCTGCCGGAACGGGTCTTTGCCCGCAATGCCGGATATTTTTCAAAAAGCGGCTGCAGTGACGGTACGGAACGGTAATAACCGAAATTTTCCAGTTCCAAAAAAAACATCATGGAAAAATCTTTCACCTGACGGTCAGTTTCCAGAAAAAGTTCATTCACACCGGCATTTTTATAGGTTTTGAAAAGCTCTTTTTCCAGATTGTGGTCAAGATTTCCCTGCATCTGAGCATAAAGCGAAATGGTCAACTCTTTGGGCTGTACTCCGTCAAGTTTTTCCGTAACTTCGACCGGGATGATCCTGGGATTTTCTGCCAGAGCCGGTTTGCCAGCCATGGCAAAAATCTGGATCTCACCCTTGAATCCAGTTTTTTTACTGCGGAAAATAAGATGGCATCTTTCCCGCATGGAGTGATAAAATTTAGCCATATTCGGCACTTTATCCAGTTTCACATCCCGCTTGACGGTGATAAGCTGATATTTTTTGCCGTCAACAATACGCACTTCCCGGTTTGCCACCTTATACATATTGCTTTCCGGAGTCCAGCCCAGAGGAGCAAAGCCTTCAGGATAACGGATGCGGGAAACTGCATTAAGCAGCTCTATTTCTTCCGGAATAAGCAGTTTGAATTCGATATTTTCCAACGGAAAAACACCCCACTCAACCGGATTGATCTCAAAATCATACGCATCATTACAACTTAAAGAAAGTTTGCGTTTTTCCATCCCCCACGGATTGATAAGTGCCGCAGTTGAGGTGAAAGTTTTGCGGAATTTATATGGTGCTTTGCTTCCGGCAGGAGCAGTCAGAGTTTTCTTATTACCCTGTGAAACAAATTTTTCCGCACCATCAAAAGTACCGGGGAATCCGGCATCATGGTAACCATTGTGACGCATGAAAAAGGTCACTTCCGGTTTGTCAGAAACGATTTCCAGAATATTCTGTTTCCTCGCCATCGGCAATACACTTCCGGATTTGACCGCTTCTCCGTTGAAAAAGAATTTCACTCCCGGATCGTCCCAATTCACCGCGAACTGGGAATCAGGTGAGGATACCGTGTATTCCGGAAAAATCCATTTACCGCCACCGGTTTTAACAGAAAGGGCAAAACTGTTTGCTCCTTTTTTGCCCGCCGGGAAAACAATTTTAACCGGTTTGCCGGAAACAGCGGAAAAGTTTTCACTTTTGGTTTTGCCATTGGCGGAAATCTTATATTCGCCGGAAGTTGCAGCAGGGAAAGTAATTTCCAGATTCTGTGTATTGGCATTACCCAGATCGCACAATGCCGGAGCAAATGAGTCTTTTTTACCTTTGGATAACTTCCAGAACTCTTTATGTGACCAGAGATTGTAGGATTTTTCCGGCAGAAGTGTGGAAATTTCTTTCAAACGCTTTTCAAAACGGACAAAATTTATGCTCCATTTGCCATTGAGCAATTCCGCAGGAAGCCGCATTTCAGCACTGAAAAAGCCTTTGCCCCTGACACAACGTACTTGAGGCTTATCATTCTTGAAACGTTCCGGAATACGGATAAAGGTCGCCCCATTGGCATTGAATCCGAAATAAAATCTTTCTCCGGATTCAGATAATGCCCTCAACTCAAAACTGTCGTCATCCCATACCGGCTGATTTTCTCCGGTGAGCGTCGCCTTGAATTCCTTGCTCATATTGCTTGCCGGATGCAGAGTGTAGGCTTTCAAAATCGCTCCGGCATAAAGATATTTACCATCGTGCATAAGCGAAACCGAACTTCTTTCCTGCGGTACAGAAACAGTACCGCTCAGGAAAAAGTTATTCAGTTTCACCCCGGAAGCATATTCTTTTTCTGCAACTTCACCATCAAGCTTTGGTGAAATTGTTTGCGGCACGGTCAATTCCGGAGAAGCCGCAAGAGAAAAAACGATCCCGGTCAGCAAAAGAGAAAAAACAGATTTCATTTATCAAACTCCTCACCGGTGCCTCATCCACGGCCAGCGGGCAGTCCAACTGGCGGCAGGAGCTTTGGCGATTTCCGTTTTGTTTCCATCTTCCACGTGTCCATCAACAAAGACCATATTTGCATTACTGTTGTGGCGGAAAATGAAGCCATAATTTTTATATGAGTCACTTTCATCGCCGCGGAATTGGATCGCATACTGATAAGCATCACCGAAAACAAAGATACTGGAAGGTGCCGGAGCTTTGCTGATGATATAAAAAAGTTTTTTGCTGGCATCTCCGCCCCAGGCATCGGTTTCATTGACCGCCTGATACATGTAGTAATTTATGCCGTAATCCATCGCCCAGGCTTTATTATCCATTGCCGAAGGACAGCTCAGGTTGCCTGCCTGATTTTTGTATTTGAGATAGTCACTGGATGAGGCATAAGAAGGATTGAAGCTCTGACCGACGGAAAGATAAGTCCTGATATAGTCAATACAAATCTGATCCCAGCGGTCAACAGAATCTCCCAGAGCATAAGGCGGAAAAAATCCGCCATTATCATCAGCGTAAGCGTGAACCATGACTCCGATCTGTTTAAGGTTGTTGACACATGAAGCACTGCGTCCGCGTTCACGGGCAGAGTTGAGTGCCGGAAGCAATATCGCCGCCAGAATGGCGATAATCGCAATTACGACGAGCAATTCGATAAGAGTGAAATGGGATTTTTTCATTTTTTACCTCCTGACTGTTATTCTGCGTAAGCTTCAAAATCATCAATATATGCCGTTCCGGAGAACATCTTGTTTCCGTACTTCCAACCCAGTGTATAGATTTCAACATGTCTGATATTGGTATATTTGCTCAAATCGAGAGTGGTTCCGGCTTTGAACCATTTTTCTTTCGGATCAGAACCTTTTCTCGCCCGTGACGGCGGCCAGAATTGTTTGCCGTCGGCACTGACAATGAAAAAGATCGGGAAAAAGTGTCCGGTAAGATCTTTTTCATAATAGAAACAGCCGCTGACTTCCAACTTCTTTTTGCCCTGCAGTTTGCTGCCCGGAATGATCTGCCGCAAGCCGTAATAATTTTTGCCGTCACCGGCAATTTTCATGCTGTATTTACCGAAAAAAGCCTTTTCCTGAGTACGGATAGCAGGCTTATAACCGGCTTTATCCCACTTTTTTGCGGTCAATTCATCTTTGCCGGGTTCTTCAAAAGAACCGTTTACCAGCAAATTTTCTTCTTCGTCTGTTTCCACTGCCACCTCGGCAGCCGGAAGAAAATTCAGACACAATGCGGAAATTATCAAGGCAATCGGGAATTTTTTCATAACCATTTTTCCTTTCCTGTTCGGTTATTTTTCCTCTCGCATGGATTCTCTGCAAATCACTTCCGGAGCGATCATCACCCGCGGATTGATCACACTGCCGGAAATAATATTTTTCAACTCTTCCAGAATTTTACCGGTATCAAAATTGATACTGCTCAGACCGGGAACCGACCACATTTTGCCGATATCGGCATTGAAACACCCCAGCACATCCACTTTTCTGCCGGTTTTGATCCCCATCATATTGAGTATCTGGATCGTTTTCAATGCACAATAATCGTGAAAAACAAAAAATGCATCCGGCTTGAATGAATCAACACACTTTTTTAACTGTGAGGCAAGATTGGCAGGGGTGATTATCAGATTTTCCAGTTTTGCCCCACTGTTGATAAGGACTTCTTCAAGACCGGCACGCATCTGCCAGTGATAGGTGACTTCCGGACCGTAAGGAGGAAACTTCCGCCGCACAGCTGAATCTGGAGCGATATATACGATCCGTTTGCGGTTTCTTTTCAACAACTCCATACCCGCTTTTCTGCCGGCTTCCCGGTAATCGTAAAGAATTCGGGAAACATTAAGCAGCTCAAAATCACTTTCATAACGGTTGAAAAAAACGATCTTCCCGAAATTGGAACGGTTCCGGTCGATTTCCCGGAAAGGCAGATTGTAAGTGCCGTCAGCAATCAGCAGATCCATCGGCTTATTGAGATATTCCCGGAGTTTTTCCAGACGGGCTTCGGGAGAAAGTCCATCGAGCAGCGAACATTCCAAAAGAGTCAAATCATCATGTTTATCACAGAAAAAATTGAAAAGACGGTCAATAAAAAGCGGAGAAATGGCATCTCTGGCGTGATAAATCAGAAGAACTTTGAGTTTTTCCCGCTTTTCACTGCGGGGTGAATAGTTGACAAAAACACCTCTGCCATGAACTCTCAAAATGAGATTTTCCTGTTCAAGCTGATCAAGGGCGTGACTTACCGTCAGATAGCTTACCGCATAGAGCTGTGCCAACTGCCTGACCGGCAGCAATTGACAACCATCCGGAAGCTGTCCACTCAAAATCTGAGACTTTATCAACTCCCTGATCCTTGAGGCTTTAGATATTGACGACATATTGTTTTACCCGTCTTAAAACGAACTGATTTATATCACTTTGCAGTAATTACTTTAATACCGCAAATATGATTTGTCAATACTTTTTTGGATAGGAAATAAAAAATTTGCAAAAAAAATTCCGGCGAAAGACCTTATGGACACTATAGACTTTTCTGGACAAATATAATATCTCCCGTCCATAGTCCATAGCTTCAACTTAAAGCAGTAAAATAAATTTTCGTAATTTTTCACATTATTCGTATTGACATTCAAAAAAAATAAATTATATTATGCACCTCACGTGTAGGTGCGAAATTAACAATAACCCAGAAAGGCAGGTATTTCATGGAGTTTGAAAACGTTACTACTAATTATGAAGAATGGGTAGATGATTTGGAATTGGGAGCTGAAGAAAGAAATGATTTGGCGATTGCAGTTCGAGAGAATGATAAATCTTACGGCTACGATTTGAACAGGACAGATGATGGATTGTTCATTACAGCGTATAATGGTAATACGTTGCACTTAAAAGAAGATCAGGAAACTGCGTTTTTCGAGTATCTGGAAGCTCCGTATGTCGAAGATGGCGGATTGGATGCTGCTGCTGCTTTTGAAAAAGCTATGCGTAAAGATGATTGACCATAAAAATTATTTATGATCTGTTATGTAAAAAAAATCAGGATGTCCGATCAAAAGGTATCCTGATTTTTGGTGCTAAAACAATTGGTCGCTGTTATTATTCAAGGCAAATCATAAAAATTTCTATTTCAATCAAAATCCTCTGCCTGAAAAAATTTTCAGGAGCAAATAACGGGCAAAACGGGCAAATCTGGCATACCATCGCATAAGAACAGCTGCTTTACAATAACCGAGCAAAATCAAAGGCTTATACGGTAATGCCGCCATTTTAAATACACCGCCGCGGCTGTCAATGCGGCACGGATGGCGCAACTCAAAACTGTCGTCATCCCATACCGGAAAGACGGTTGAAAGAAACCACCACCAAATTACACGAAGGATGTTTTCTCCCAAGAACAAGTGCAAAGTCGCTAAATATTTTTTTAATCTGATTACAAGGAAAATTTAGAATTATTTTTTGTGTATTTTCTTACCAAAGCAACTATTCTTTCTGTAATTCCTTTTCCTAAAATTTTTTTAATATAAATAAAGAGAGATTTTTTTACTTGTATATACCATGGCACCCACGACGCAGCATAGTGATGAATTGAAAACGTTTCTTCGCTTATATCAAAACTACCATCAAACGATTTAGGACAAAAAAACTTTTGTGGAAAAACTCTTACTTGTCCATCAAGTTCTTGAATAAAATCACAGTTTTTTTGTAACTTAAATTGGTTTTGCAAAATAAATGTTTCTATGACGGGACAGGGAATGAAAGAAAAATCTTCTCGCTCACAAATTGAATCAAATTTTTTCATGATTTCCTGAAGAAAAAAATGCCCCTCAATGGCACCGAAACCTAAACCAGATGCCACATATTCTTCGTTTTCGAAACCAATATAAAAGTCATTACTTAACAATGAATCTATACTCTTCAACAATTCAACATCTGTATCAAGGTATACCCCACCACATCTATTAATAATGTCCATTCTGGCATAATCAGTAACAAAAGCATATTTCTTTTGTTTATATGCCTCACGCATATAAGGATGTTTCATGTAGTCATAATTACTTTCATCCCATCGAATTATTTCATAATCAGGACAATGTATTTCCCATGATGCAAGGCATTTTTTTGCCAAAGGAGACAATGGATTACCACCAAACCAACAATAATGTATTTTTTTAGGAATCATAAAATCTTTTAATTAGTTATTATGAAATTTTAATATTTGAAAATTTCTTATCAACAAAATAATAATACAAATATTTTTTTACAACAGATCGATTATAGCAATTACTATAAATCATATCACCTACATAAATTTTATGTCTTAAAAATCTTCATAATTCAATTTCAACTCTTCCTGAGAGGCCCGGGCAACATTGGTCAATTTGAGTTCAGTCTTTTTACTGGTTCCGGATGCCACACTGCCTTCGGCAATATTCTGCACTCCGGAACGGGATGCCTGCACCATCTGATCACAAGTGCAGCTCTTTTTATCAATATAAAGTTCTACAAAACGCACCGTCAAATCGTAAACAAACTGTGCGATCTGAAAACTTTTCAATTTTTTATAGCCGCCGTGAGGCACTATCAAATCAGCCATTGAAAAACATCCCCTCTTTCATGGACAATCTGGACACCAAGGACTTTTCTTGACAAATATAATTTTAACGTCCATACCGGCCATAATGTCTATTAAGTCCATCGCTTTGATTATTTTTCATTCAATAAAAGCTGCCGCCATTTATTGGCAGCAACTTCACAGTTATATCGTTCTCGATGCTGAAATGCTCCTTTTTGATATTTTTCCGGCTCTTTCAATATTGTATTTATTGCCTCTGCCATTTTTTCCGGAGTATATTCTTCCAGCAAAATACCGTTGATTCCATTATCTACCAAATCCCTCGCCGCAGAAAATGTATTCACTGCCACAATTGGACGTCCATGAATACAACTTTCAATACCTCCAATAGGATAGCCCTCGTAATCGCTGGTTATTGCCAAAATTGTATTTTCATGAAAGACCCCATCTATATCAGAAGTATATCCATGAAAAACAACATTCGGAAAATTTATTGCCGATTTTTTTAACTCTTCCTCTTCAGAACCAGTACCGTAAATATTAAATTTAACTTTGGGCATCATTGCGGCACATGCAATTACCCGATCAATACGTTTCAGAGGTATTAAACGTGCCAGTACAGCAACTGCATTGGGAAATTTATCAGGAACAAACTCGGGATACTCCAACGAATGTCTGATAATATGGCAATGTTTTCCCCGCAAGGGAAGCCAAGTGTCAAATTCAGATTTTTCAAAAGGAGATAGCATGACAAAATCATCCACATATTTCCGGAATAATCCAATTTTATACCGACAGAAAAATCCGCCGAAATCAAAATTTCGTTGCTGCATTATTCGAGGTGTGGTATGCTGTACTAACACTATTCGATTGTTTTTTAATACTTTTCTGCTTAAAAACAAGAGTAATGCTGACGCTGAATTGACAACTATTGTATCGCCACCGGGATACAGTTTGTTAATCCGGCAGCGAATATACAACAGATCCATCAATAATGCCAAATTTTTTTTGATGGAAGAGTTTGACTTATAGGCGTTGCCGCGACTGCCGAAAATGCGGAAAAATACAGATTTTTTATCCCGGTCATTCAGATGCACTAATTTGCACGGCAAGTCCTTATCGTATGCCAAATCACCATAATAAGCCAATAATTCGGTTTTTTCTTCCGGCAAATAGCTGGCAAGTGTTCTTACGAAGGCTTGAATTCCGCCAAAACATGTCGGATCAGCCTCTAAAATACCTGTTTTTTCATTCATCAATACCCCTCCATGTATGCAAAAATTTTGCATAATAGATAAGATTTGTCCCTAACCATACTGCAGTAGTTAAAAATGTCGCAATAGCAGCTCCACTCGCACCATAAAAATACGATAACAGTGGATAACATATCAATGCACTTATAAATGTTGGGAATAGGGTCTTAATAGAAATCATTTTATTTCCAGTAGTATTGAAAAAAATCAACAATGTTCTAACAGGCATTGATAATATTGCTGCTTCGACCAACCATAACGTAGCCGATGAAGCATCAGAGAATTGTTTTGCAAACAAAATAGTAATTAATAACTCCCCATGCAAAATCAATATTGGCAAAGCCAATAACATCGCTCCGAGAGTAAGAAGTAAAAGCAGATAAATAAATTTTTTTAATCTTCGCTTTTCTCCTTTTGCGTATAAATCTGCTATCATTGGGACAAAAACTGCTATTACTATACCCAAAGAATTAACAATCATAGCTATTGGCAAGGCAATATTAAACAATACAACATTGTGAACATTTGAAAAAATAGATAATATAAATGTCCCAAAATCTTGCATCAACGCATAACCGCAAGCCAACAACATAAAAACAATACCACTATGAAGAACCGTTTTACGAATACTATGAGGTATTTTATTTACAATATTTAAACCATTGCTTAAAACAATTTTCCCAGCAATAATTGTACAACTAATCGTAATCAACATAAGAGATACAATTATCCATAATAGCGCTTGTTCCATTTTTAAAGCTAATATCACAGTAATTAATAACAACGCTTGCTTCATAATGCGTAACAAATTAATTGCAAAAAATTTTTTTTGTGAATTCAATGCAAAAAGAACCGTTTGCTCCAAAGTTAATCCCCATATTATCAGAAAAAACACCCATAAATAATAAATATTTACCTGATAATCAAAATAAAATTTCTGAAATAACGGGGTAGAAACAAGCAATATGACCATAAAAACCAAAGCCATTGTTTGTTGAAATTTGTAAACATAACTATACGTAACGTTTGCACGACGCCGCTGCCGTAATGCAAGCATTCTTGGAAGATCGTAGAGAATGACATCTGCCGTACCTAAATGAATAGGAATTAACAACAGATTTAAAAATGCCATAACACTATAGAAAAAAGCGAATTCCTCTCCCGGCAAATTATTTGCCATAAGACGACGGGTCGCATATGCACATACCCCAGACAGAAAAGCTGCGATTGCAGACCAAAAAGCTCCACTTAAAAATTGTTTTGGTATCAAATTCATCATCAATTATTTTTATAGGTGAGCAATGTAAATAATTTCAATATCCAACGCGGTGGCAGCAGTAGCAAAAGGTGTCCGCAAAACTGATAGATCACATTGCCAAGCGGCATACGGATCTTATTGCGTTTATAGTAATTACGCTGAATTTCCATCGTCTTGCGTAATGATAATTTCAATTTACTCTGTTTTACCTGGTTGCCGGAAAGTCTGTAACGCAAAACCGGTTTTTGCAAATTGGCAAAGTCAAAATTTTCAATAGCCCGCAGCCAATATTCGTAATCTTGAGCGACAGGACATTCTTTTGAATATTCTCCGGTTTTTTCCAATAATTCACGGCGAACCATCATAGCCGGTTGAGCGAGAACATTAGTTTGCAAAAGCTTTTTGCGAATCTGCTCCGGCTCTACCGGATAAGCTCGAAAGCCGGTAATTTGAGAATTTTCATCTATAATATCCAATGAGGAACCGACACCACCAATTTCCGGATGTTCCTGAAGGAATGCGATCTGACGCTCAAAACGATCAGGATAACATACATCATCTGCATCAATCATGGCAACAAATTCAGCATCTGCCGGCAATTTTGATAATAAATGATTACGGGTACCAACTATCCCGAGATTTTCAGGATTACACAAAACAGTCACTCTGGAATCCCGTGCCGCATATTCTTCAAGAATCGCAAGACTGCTGTCTTTGCTGCCATCGTTACACGCCAGAAGTTGAAAATCAGTATAAGTTTGATTCAATATTGCATCAACGCATTCTTTAAGAAATTGTTCGGCGTTATATACAGGCATAATTACTGCCAGTTTTTTTCCATTTATCGCAGATATTTCAGACATTTTATTACCATACTTTTTTATTTAATTTTATACTTTGCCAATTTCCGGCGGATTTGCGAGAGTTGTTCACAGAGCAATCCGAGCATTATACTCATAACTCCCAGCATTATCAACATCACCGATGTTGAGGTTATTGCAGTGCTGCGTACATAGGTGAATATACCCCAGCCTACCCCAAGCAGCAGAAAGCATATTGACAAACGGAAAAAGGTGGTCAGCGGTCGCAACAATACCGCCAGATTCAAAATCTCTGCCAGTGTTATTATAGCCGTTTTAGTACCAATCGTACTTTTTCCCGCTGTTCTCGGAGCGATCTCTATGGGCGTTTCGGTTACCAGTTTGCGGTCATTTACCATCAACAATAATATGCAATCGCTGTATGCCATCGTATCAGGACACAGATCCAAATACTCCAACACTTCGCTCATCCGATAACATTTCATCCCTGAATTCAAATCTTTTACCGGTAATTCCAAAAGCGAACCGGCAAATTTACGAATCACCCATTTGCCCAACGTCCGGTAGCCGCCGGATTTATTGTTTTGACGTGCCCCAACCACCATATCTGCATTGGTTTGCTGAATTTGCTCAAAACATTTCAGTACATCTTCAAGTCGGTGTTGCCCATCTGAATCTATAGTTATGGCGAACTCGGTTTTTACTGCCCGCAACCCGGTTTTGATTGCACCGCCGTAACCTTTGTTTACTTTGTGGCTGACAATGGTAATATGAGAATCATTGAAATTCTGCAATTCCAGCAAGGTTTTGTCTTTGCTGCCGTCGTTTACAGCAATCACATGAAAATCATGTTCCCTGACAAACTTTACCAATTCAGGGAAAAACACCGGTATATTTTCTTCTTCATTATAGCAGGGTATCACAATAGTAAGGTTATCATTCATAATTGCTTATCCTCCTGCTTTTTCACTTTGAATATCCAGATGTTTTTGCTGTGCGGCGTGTCGGGTATCCGTTCCAGATCCTGACGCTTTTCCATGCCGAACGATTTTTTGCGGTGCACTACGGCAAGGTCAAATTCTTTGAATGTTGCCGGGTCGTGCTGCGGCTTTTCGTAGCCATCGGTGTGTATCGCTCCGCTCCAGTACGCCGTTTCACTCATTTGCGGGGCAAAAATCACCAGTTTGCGTTCAGGAAAATGTTTTTTTCCGTATTCTTTGATCCATTTCCCTGCCGCCTGAAAATCTTTGCCTTTGCCGGAATACGCTTTTTTTACACCATTGGCGATCTGGCCGAGCAGCAATACTGCACAACCTGCAACGCAAATCACATGCAGCTTGTTCGGCACATATTTTATAACCAAGCCACACACAAATTCCGCTCCGGTAATGGTAAACATCATAAACAACGGTATCAGAAAAATATAATACCGCTGTGCTGAAATCGTTACCACGTATATAGCACATTGTATCGCTGCAATTCCGATCAACAGCCAATAATCACTCCGCCATTTACGGCACTTGATGATCAACACCGTACCCAATAATGCCAACACCAGATACAACTCATAACTGCCGCGGATAAAACTGGATATATCGTGACTAAAATTCCGTTTATATGAGAGATCATTACCGTAACCTTTAAAAGCACTTTTTTCCTTTTCCGCCGCGACTTCCGGTTTAACAGAATCCTTTTTTATTTTACTCCTGAGCGATTCCACTATTCTGGCATCAGGCACAAAATAACCGCTTTTACTGTAATTCATGGCACAAAATGGTGCAAGTGCCGCTGCTGTACAAACCACCGCTGTCAGGAACAATATAAACTGTTTTTTCCACACAACATTCTTGCGGAAAACAAGCAAAAAAGGCAAATACCCACCCAACAGTACAATGGAAATAAAAGCACCTTCGATCCGGGAAGCGGCAAGCAATCCGGCAGATACTCCGAATAGTACTGCATTTTTTAATTTCGGCTCCTCCGTACTCCGGAAAAAATACAACACCGCTGCCGTCATAAAAAATATTTTAGTGGATTCCAGAAGCGGGGAACAGGAAAAACGTATGACTTTGGGGGCACAAACATAAAGTACGCATCCCCACGCCGCAGCCAATGGAGAAATATATCGTTCCAAAAGTTTACGCAGCGGGAAACAGGTCAGCAAATAAAATATTCCGGCTATCAAAGTAAGTGCTTTAACCGCTTCCATACCGCAAAAGGCAAGAATTCCGGCCAATAAAATATTCAGCATCGGAACTTTTACGGCAATACCTTCTGAAAAATTTCCCTCTCCAATCGCCCGGGCAAAGACAGCGTAAACATGGGCGGCATCCCGATAAATATCGGTCAAAAAGAACAAATGTGACAAAACACAGAATATAGCGACGGCAATAGCCAAACAAAAAACCTTTTCAGGCTGAAAAACAGCATTTTTCAGTTTATCCATTAAAGATTTCACATCCATTATATTTTTGCCTTTCACTGATATCAAAGCATTTCCCGGCTACATTAAAATAAGACCTTTGTTAATATAGCACAATATTTGATGTTTTCAACTTTTCGGGATAAAATAACCGGAATCCGGCAGCAAGTAAAATCGGGGATAAAAAAAACGCCGACATACGCTGCCGGCGTTTGTGAAAGCGGAATATTTATCAGGCTTCTGCGGGTTCTTTGGATTTTTCGGGTTCTTTGGAATTGATTTCGTTCTTCATTTCAGCGAAGCTGTTCAGGATCGCTTCATTTTTCTGTTTAACGAAAAAGTTCACAGCGAAAATCACCATGAAGTTGACGACGAATCCGGGCAGGATCTCATACATATAGCGATTGAGTCCGAGGAAGTACCAGACCAGCATCACGATCGTACCGGCAATCATACCGGCGAGAGCGGACTGCCAGGTGGTACGTTTGGAGTAGAGCGACATAATGACCACCGGACCGAAAGCCGCACCGAAACCGCCCCATGCAAATTTAACGATATTGAAGATCGTATCGCTGGGGAAAAGGGCAAAAATCGTGGCAACGATAGTGATAACGACCACGAAAGCGCGGCTCACCCAGAGCGATTCTTTCATTGAAGCGTTGCGACGGATGACCCGGCGGTAGAAGTCCTCGGTCAAGGCACTGGTAGTGACCAGCAGCTGTGAATCGATGGTAGACATGATTGCCGCCATGATTGCGGAAAGAAGCACGCCGCCGATCCACGGATTGAAAAAGTCGGAAATGAGTTTGATAAAGATTTTTTCTGCGTCAGCAGAAGGAAGAGCTCTGTAAACCGGCATTGCGGTCAGAGCCACGCAGACGGCACCGGCGAGGGAGATAATGACCCAAACCATTGCGATCGTGGTGGTTTTGGGCAGAAGTTTCACGCTTTTGATGCTCATAAAACGGCTGAGGATATGGGGCTGACCGAAATATCCGAGTCCCCACACGGCACATGAAATGATGGCGATCCAGGTAAGTTTGCTGCCTTCGCCGGGCAAAAGAGAAAGTCCTTTACCGGCACAGGCATTGACGATCGGCTCGATACCGCCGCCGGCGTAGAAAGCGACCGCCGGCACGATGATGATCGCACAGAACATCACGGCACCCTGGATGAGGTCAGTCCAGCAGACGGCGAGATAACCGCCCATAAGCGTATATGCCAGCACGACAGCGGCACCGATAAGCACCGAAGGAATATAGGGAATATGAAGCATGGATTCAAAAAGTTTACCGGCGGCAACCAATCCGGAAGCGGCGTAGATGGTAAAAAAGAGCAGAATGATCATGGAGGAGACCACGCGGAGCATACCGGTAGGATCTTCAAACCGGTTTGCAAAGTAGGTGGAAAGGGTGAGAGCTTCAGTTTTTTCGGTATAGACCCGCAATCTGGGGGCAACGATTATCCAGTTGAGGAAAGTACCGATTGCCAGACCGATAGCGACCCATGCATCGCCCATACCGCCGAGGTAGATAGCGCCGGGCAGTCCCATAAGGAGCCATCCGGACATATCACTTGCCTGAGCGGAAAGCGCGGTCACCCAGCTGCCGATACCTCTGCCGCCGAGCAGATAATTGGAAATGGTATCGCTTTTTTTGCAGAAAAAAGCACCGATGATGACCATTAAAATCAGATAACCGATAAAAGCGGTCAGCGTACCCAGTTCAACACCGGCGAACATAGTTTTCAAATACTCCATGGATTCCCCCGAAAAAATAGTTGGTTAATAAGAAAATAAAAGACCTATAAATATAGCACACAAAAGCGGTTTTGTCAATCTGCAACTGCTTTTTATTGTCTGAAAAGCGGTTGATTCGGTCGGTGGAGCAAAAAAACGCCGTGCAGAGAGTTCTGCACGGCGGATGATAGTTGACTTACAACTTATCAGGCAAGAGTGGCATTAAACGTATAGTTTTCTTTGTCGTACTGATCTTTCTTATCGAAGGTATCAGCGGAGACACCGATACGGATCATGGAACCGCTGTAAACGCCACCGTCATAGATAGTCCAATCTTCGATGGCGGCATCCCAAACCTCAACTTTTACATTGGAGTTGGGGGTCACGGTAATAGCAGAGAGGGTCTTACCATTGAGATCATACACATCCCACTCATTGGCGTAGACACTGCCGCCACCGTTAAGAGTGAGATCACCTTCCATATCAAAGATCGTGGCGTTTTTCCATGAACCTTTGGCACCGGACAAATCGGCGTCATCAGTACCGTTGTTGAACCACAATTCCGCGCCTTTGGAGGCGTTGATGGTATCGTCACCGCCATACATATTGATGCTTTCGAATTTGACTACGGAGTTTTTGCCGATGGTCATGGTATCTTTGCCGGTACCGAAGTTGAGGGAACCCTCGACAATAACGGTACTGTCGTTACCGATCTTAAAGGTATCGTTATCATTGCCAAGCTTGATTGTATTGGTCGCAGTCACAGTGGTTCTGTCGCCGATATTGAAAATATCGTTACCAGAGCCCAAATCGACTTCGCCAAAATCTGCAACGCTGTCGTTACCGATCTTGAGAGTGTCATTTCCATCATTAAGGCTAAGGTCTGCGATATCAACATCGTTGTAGTTACCGAAAGTGATACTGTCATTCCCGTTACCGGTATACATGGAGTCGGCTTTAAGTTCAGTCCATCTGGTCGTGCCGGTCTTCTTGTCGTAAGAACCATTGGCGGCAGTCAGTTTTTTCAGTCCACCACTAATAGTACCAGCGATCAAACTGCTGCGGCTGCCGATATTGATCGTTTCGGCACCATAAATGGATCCCAAATTGTAACTGGAGACAAGATTAGAAACCGTAACGGTGCTGTCGTTACCGATCTTGATGGTATCGTTGCCCTCCTGCAATGAAATACTCGTTGCAGTCACAGTATTGTTATTGCCGAAAGTGATAGTATCATTCTTTCCACTACCGGCAATTGATCCGATGGTGAATGTAGTTCCGTTACCGACGGTCAGTTTGTTGACCCAGACAAGGCTGCTGGCAGTGAAGTTGACATCGGCACCGATGGAAATGGTACTGGCACTGGTGTAGTCACCGATGTAGATTGCACCGGCATACAGATAACTATTGTTACCGATCTTGATGGTATTGTTACCGGCACCGAGATCGATCTTACCGAACTGGGCAGCACTCCAGTTGCCCAGAGAGATGGTATCGTTTTTGTCGGTACCGGTGACCGTGCCGGTTGCAAGGATCTGGGTGGTATCATCTTTGACACCATTGGCGGCGGTCAACTTATTGACACCGGTGATGTCCTCTGCGGCAAATATACTGCGGGCACCGATGCTGATGGTTTCAACATTGGCGATGTCAGCCAAAACCATATTACCGGCACCCTGAGGATCGTTACCGGCAAACAGTATACTGTCGCTGCCAAGTTTGAGAGTATCGTTGCCGTCAAGCATATCAATACCGCCCTGGATCACAGCACTGTTCCAGTTGCCCAGAGAGATGGTATCGTTTTTGGCGGTACCTTTGATGAAACCTTCAGTACCCAGCACGGTATAAGTGGCAATACCGGTTTTCTTATCGTAAGAACCATTTGCGGCGGTCAGTTTGTTGACGCCGATAATGTCTTCTGCGGCAAATCCGCTGCGGGCACCGATGCTGATGGTTTCGACATTGACGATGTCAGCATGATCTTTATTACCATTCTGATCGAATGTGGCGACCACAAATTCGCTGTCGCTGCCGGTTTTGATGGTGTCATTGCCATCAAACATATCGATACTCTCGGCAGTGAATATGCCGAAATTGCCAACATTGATGGTGTTATTCTTTTCAGTACCGTAAACATCACCGGCGGCGAAGATGGTATTGACTTCTTCGGCGATCTCGTTGCCATTCTTGTCGAATTTGGCAGCGGAGCCGCTGGCGAGAGTCAAACCGGCCAGACCGATGACATCGGTAGTGGTGACAGTATCAGTCGCATCATCGACTTTACCGACAAGCATCACCGCACCTTTGCCGAGGTTGATGGTGGTACCGAATGCCGGAGCATACAACACTTTGCCGGTGGCATAATCGTAGTTATCGCCGCAATTATTGATGATATTGCCGGTGATATTCATTTCGGCATCGGCACCGAGGGTGATGGTGTTATTGGCACCATCGACGGTGAAGTCGCCATCGACAGTGGCATCAGCATTTTTACCGAGTTTGAAAGTGGCTTTACCGGTAGCGAAGTCGATACCTTTGCTTTCGAAATCAGAATTATCACCGATGGCGATAGTTTCGGCAGCGGAAGTACCGGTCAGATCTTCGTTGACAACCATTTCAGAACCATTTTTACCGACGGTGATATTGCCCATACGCTCGATGGTATCAACGGTCAAGCCGGAACCGTTACCGACGGAGACGTTATTCACGCCGCCATTGACGTTCTTTTCGATAGTGCCGATGGAGGCACTTTCGCCGTTGGCGACCTTGAGAGTGGTGTTGCCGGACTTCATGGTAACATCGAAAGCAGCAAGGTCACCGGTAAGGGTGAAATTGCCCATATCTTCCTTGAAGAAGTCGGCATCCTCGCTGCCTGCAACCGCTTCGACAATATCGATACCGTCATCAACCTTATTGAGGATGTAGGTATCGACCTTGGCTTCATTGACATCGGGAGTGGCTTCATCATCTTTGGTCACGACTTCGTAGAAGTAAACACCATTGATGCTCTTGACGGCATTATCGTTGATGCTCTTGATATCGCTCAATGCGACGCTGGCATTAATATCAACGTCAGCAGCAGTACCGGCATCGGTAAAGTTGACTTTGGCATTGGTGATCTTGTTGCCATTCAGAGCAGCAGCACTCAAAGTGAGTTCCGCATTTTTGGTGGCACCCTTGATCGCAACCGCACCGAAAGTGTCGTCGCTGTAATCACCGGCAGCAACCAGCAAGGTTGCAGCAGCGCTGCCAGTCAAATTAAGATCATTATCACCGGCGACCTTGAGTGTACCGCTGGTGATGGAACCAGCAAAAGCCGCACCAGCCGCCAGCGAAGCAGTACCGGCCACGGTGATCGTGGCAGTCAAATCACCCGCCAGAACCGCATTCTTGGCAAGAGTGACCGTAACGCAATCATCAACCTGTGCATAAACAGTAGATGTTCCGGAAATATTAAGATTACCGCCCTGATTGTTATTTTTATTCTTAATTTCCAGGATTTCAAGCTTATCACCGTTTATTTTGGAAACATTTAATGTGGCACTGTTAACCTCAATAGAACCATTTTCAGACAACCAAATTACACTGGAAGTTACATTGGCAGTTGCTCCGGAGTTGATCTGCAATTTTGCAGAACCGTTTTGTCTCTCGTAAACATTGTAACCGACCCAGAAATACGTGCTGCCGATATTCATTTCAGCGTTCTTTTCTATGGTCATTACAGTATTACAATTAGCCGTATTGCCCCCAATGCATGTGTAATTATTACCTTTTGAAGTCAAAACAGAATTGTCACCTGAAACGGTAAATGATTTGCTATAATAAAGCAAATCTCCTTTGGTGATTTCAAGCGAAGCTGCATCTGCAATTTTGAAATGCGTATCTGAGAAAAACTGAGCAGCACCGTTGATGGTTGAATTTCCCTTAAAGGTGTAATTCTGCTTGTAAGATTGGCCATACCAACCTACAAGCAAACCATTGAGATTTGAATTGTCAATGGTAAGAGCTTTGGTACCAATGTTGGAATCAGAAACTGTACCGGCGACAGTAGAGTTTTTGATAACCGCAGCATCTCCAACAATACGTACATTACCTGTAATATTGGACTTATCCAAAGTTCCGTAAAGATTAATGGCAGTACCGGTCAACTTGTCAATATTCAGCGTGGAAGTACCTTTGACGGTGAAGTCACCTTTGTTGGTGACCGCTCCAGCAGTGATGTTTGCATCGGTTGCAGTAATGGTACCACTGTTGGCGATGGTTCCTTCGGCGTCGAGTTTGGCATTGGTCATTGCCAATGTCGCACCTTCGGCGATATCCAACTTACCGGTAGTTTGTTTAACTTCACCTGCCTGTGTACGATAGTTATTGGCATAAAGATTCAGACTGCCGCCATTCATGGTAATGGTTTTGCCCAAAATATACATGTCACCGGCGTTGATCTCGGTATTGGTAAGGTTGGAAGTTTTATCGAAAGCGACGACATTCCAATTCAACCCATCTTGAGTTTCAGGCAAACCGGGATTTCCGGCAGCCGTATCAGGAGCATTTCCATACATAACCCCGTCAACGACATCAATACGGGTATTAGATGTGGTCAATACTCCATTGCCTGCAAAAGTGGCATCACTATTCATGCCGGAATTGTTGAATCCAGGTATCTCTTGGTGAAGATTAGTACCCCAAAGTCTGACGTAAGTATCGGTAAAATTCACTTTGCCGCCAAACTGAGAATAGGTTCCGGAAGTAAACTGAAGCTTACCGTCGCCATTACCGGTAACATAAAGCTCTGAATCTTCATAGAAAATATTGGAGCTTTCACCTGTCGCAAACATAGCACCGGTCTTGCCGACATTCACAATCACTTTTTTATCAGTACTTGCCTGATAAATATCGTCAACTTTTGCTCCGGCTCCGAAATCACCACAGGAATAAATCAAAGTACCATCAACAGTAACTGTAACGCTTTTACCGGCAGGAGCAAAGACAAGAGAGTTGTCGTACTGTGAAAAACCATCTTGCAACTTCCAATTTTGGTAATTGTAAAGCTTCAAAGTAACATCTTTACCAACGGTCAAACCGGAAGTAAGTCTGTAAGAGCTGGTTCCGCCACTCAAGTTAATTTCGGATGCATCAATAAAAGCCTCTTCGGCACCTTCAAGCTTCTGGAAATTCAAAGCATGATCTATAGTAGATGATCCGTCATAATTCTGTGTCAACCAGCTGCCGTTAACAGTACCATTGACATAGATGGTTTTGGTGGCGGCAGTCATGGCGTTGATGGCTTCAGCGGCGCTGTCAAAGGCGTTGACACCGGCAATGAATTTTCCGTCTGCACTGACGTCGCCGAATTTATCAGCTTCACCATCGCCATTGACATCGGCAGTAAGCAGGAAGCTGGATTTATCGGCGGTGGAGATGTAGGTATCACCGCCATTTTTAACCACATAAGCCTTGGTGTTGTTTTTGATAGCAACATCAACAGCAGTTGCATTATCTGCAAGGTCAATCATCTTCTTGAATCCGCTGAAACCTTTGGCATCAACCGTGATCGTACCATCACCGGTGATCGAACCGGCTGTGATCAGAGAAGTACAGTCCATGGTGATTGCAGCACCGGTACCAACAAACAGTTTGGATGCAGCCACAGAAGAACCAGTTTTCAAATCCAGCGAAATGACATACTTATCATCTTTGTCGTTCAACATCCAAAGGGAATTCAAAGACAGCACAGCATTATTCTGCAAAACGACCTTTCCTGAACCAACCGCAGGAGCGTTCTCGCCGTATCCGCTTGCCATCTCACCAATAAACATCTTGTTACCTTCAACGGTAGATGCATCAACCGTAAATACTGCACAATCATTTTTTACAGTCGTGTCATCTTTGGAACAAACGGCAAAACTTTCAGCTCCTTTAAGGTTCAAAACAGAACCGCCTTTGACCATAATTTCGCCATAGTTCTGCAACTGACTCATTGAAACATCGGCTTTGTCGATTTCGACGTAACCATTAATCCGGTTCAAAAAGTTTCCAGTTTTCAAATCCTGAGTGTCTGCATTGCCATCACCCACAATTTTCAGAGTACCGGCAACCATATTCGGATTTGAGCCGGGCACAGTATCGTTACCGACATAAACCGTCGTAGTCGTAATATTGGTACCGCTGATCGTCAAAACAACAGGGGTGGTGGAATAACCAACGCGGAAACCATTCTCTTTGGTATCCGTGAAATTAACTTTTACAACACCAAAGTTTGAAGCATTTTCCTGATTACCTTCGAGAATACCGGCAGTACCCTGAGCAACAATTCCCATTCCGGCAACACTGCTGCCGGCGGCAACAGTACCATAGACATCAATATTTCCGCTTCCACCTCCGATATTCAGCGTGGATGCCTCACTGCCGGTCACTTTGATAGTACCACTGTTGGTAAGAGTACCGACATCCAAAGTACCGCCGTTGACGGTAAGTAAACCATCTTTTCCAATGGCGAAATAACTGTTTTTAGCGATTTCGGACCAACCTTCTGTAATCTTTTTGACAGTAACGCTGCCGTTATTGTAAACATTCATCTTACCGTCAAGCTGCAAATATGCACTGGCTGAATTACTTTGACCGGCACTGGCATTGGCAGTATCAATAACAACTGAACCGCCGTTAACATCCAGTTCAGAGCCGTAAGCGACAGAAATATAACGTCTTTCGTTATTCAGACGAGTTGCTTCAAGAACAGCACCGGTGTTGACAACAGCTTTACCACCGTTGAAAAGTTTAAAATTCTGGGCACTCACATTGCCGTCAATATTCATCTTGCCGGCGGTGGCACCGCTAATGCCGCCATTTTCAACGCAAATAATTTCTGTATCGACCTCTGCACCGGCTTTTACATTGACCGTACCGGATGCATCGGCATTGATTTGGGTGGCACTTACTTTACCGTAAATATCAATTGTACCGCTGCCGGTTGAGTTATCTGCAAAACCGAAATAACCGCTGTCGTTACCGGCGGCAATGTAGAAATAGTCACAACCATTGATAACAGCATCTTTACCGATAGTGACAACAGCTCCATTGGTAACTTTGACAACAGAATGATAGTTGGACTTGGTCAATTCATGTTTCTCGAAAGTATTAACACCGTCAAAACTGACATCGCCATTTGCCAAAACGAAACCGGCAAAAGTTGTATCGGAAACCTGCTGGTTGCTCAATTCGATTGATTTGGCACTGATTGAGGCATCCTCAATTGAACCTTCGCTCTTTTTATCGGCAAGGACTTCACCATCTTTAATGGTTCCGGCACCGATAACGATGCTTTCAGTGGTTCCATCACCGAGAGTACCGGTAAGAGTATTCACACTGTTGTTGGCAATAACCATATTTTTTGCCGTGAAGTCGACCACGGCGTGACCGGCATTGGTGAAGTTGATCGTTTCAGCTTCAACTTTTGCACCCTGACTCTCATTACCGCCGTTGAAAACAGCTTCTTTTTCGCCGGTATCGTTATTGTCGTTGGTAATGGAAACAGTTCCCGAGGCAGTGATCGAACCGGTGAGCTGCAATTCTTTACCGCTGTTGGTGATATTCACATCACCGGCGATAAGAGTTTCGCCCTCTCCTTCATCACCGACATTAATATCAGAGCGGATCTCCGAAGCGGTATCACTATTGTCGTTGGTAATTTCAAAAGCACCGGAAGCAGTCACGTTTTCCACAATACCGGTTGCTTCCGAACTCAACGCGAGCTTGTTATCTTCGACGACCGCAGGAGTTGCCGGAGCAGGCAGGATATTTTCTTCTGCAAAACCTTCCGGCATTTCAGAATCCGGCCACAGAAGCAAAGCACCCTCTGCAAAAATCAGCTTGCCGGTATTCTCTTTCAGCAAACCTGCCAATTCATCACTGACATTGAATCTGCCATCAAGACGGATATAATCTCTGCCCTGCATCTCACCCTCAAGAGCCGCCTGCAGAGCCTTAGGAGTCGAAACACTCAAAACACTGTTGGTAATAACAATATCACCGTCAGCTTCAGTATTGTAAATGTAACCGGCAGCACCATCAATAGTGATGTTACCTTTGAAAGTCGATGAAGTGACGTCAAGCACTTTGAAGCTTTCGCCTTCACCCAATTCAAAATCTTTACCGATAGTAATAACAACATTACCACTGCCGGCAAGCGTTACCATATCCACAGTCGCAGTGGTACTCAAATTCAAAGTACCATTGTTGGTCACTGTTCCGACATAAAGATTTGTTGCATCACCAATAGTCAGAGTTGCATTTTCCTTATTGGTAATACTGCCTCTGCCATCTTTGGCAGACGGATAAGTCACTTTAACATTTGCGTCACCCAAAAGCAATGAACCGGAGTTGACAATTTGAAAATTTGACAAAAGATCACCGCCGTCAACCACGATCTTACCGGCATTGGTAATAATGGTCGCACAGTCAACGACACCGCGTTTGCCATCTTCATTTTTGGTGATATTCAGAATACCATTGGTCTGAATTTTGATTTCCTCACCGGTAATACTCTTTTTGGTTATATTGACCGCACCGCCTGCCACATTTACCGTAATGTTACCGGCATACGCACCTTCAGCAGAAGAATTATGCCCGATCAACCAGCCGACAGGTAAACCGTCACCGTTGATATTAAGAGTTCCGTAGACGTTGAATGAATCATTACTGTAAGTAAGAAGCTGATTACCCACATTCAGTGTACCGTAAATATCAGCATTGCACAGCCATACATTGTGAGAAGCGGTGACAACACCTTCTATTTTTGCATACGCAGGAGCTGTAACACTGCTCCACAAATCAGTACACTCAACTGTCGCTGTTTTGGCAACAGTCAAAGATTTATCTGCATCACACAGGCAAATCCATGAACCGGTAAGTTTGGAACCGTCAGTAACTTCGATGTCGGTATTAGCCTCAACACGCACATTGATTTTAACGTCTCCGTCGATAGTGACTGCTTTTCCGCGGAGCTCAACATAATCACCGCTTTCGAATGAACCGGCACCGCCGATCACAGATTTATCAGCAAAGTCAATATCAGTACAATCAAGTTTGCCGGTCAAAGTTCCGATATTGAAAAATACATCGCCGGTCGCAGTGAAATCACCGGGGTTGGCAACAGATCCGGCAGAGAAGTTCGCACCGTTAACGCTCACAGAACCGTTTTCCTGAACGGTTATTTTTCCTGCGGCATCAACAGTTGCACCTTTCTCAACGACCAGAGAACCATTCGTTACAAGAACGTCAGACGCCCATGATTCATGCTTGCTGAGTGTTTGAGTATCCAACAATGCATCTTCGCCGCTCAAGGTCAACGCGGCTCCGTAATTAACGAGCACCATGTTGCCATGCTGGGTATTTTTGGCGATCATTTTACCATAGTTGGTCACATCTGCATAAATATACAGTGCTCCGGAAGCTGAATCAGAATTGGCATCAGCATCTTTATCAGCCTGAAGCTGGATTGTCGAATTTTCAGAAATTACAGTTTTGCTCTTGAACTGGATCTGTTCATTGGAGAAAAAGTTTCCATCAAGATTGAAAACAGTATTATCACCGCCCTTGAACCAAATCTGACCGGTATAGCCGGGACAGCCATTAAGTTCCGGATCCCAATCTGCTGAATCAGCAGTCTTGAAATTACCGGAAATATTGATTTCACCCTCAACATCGGTTTCGAAAACCAGACTGCCGATGTCAATGGTAACATCACCGGTCGCAGTGACGTTTTTAATACCGCCTTTCAACACAGACACACCGGTGGTGGTATTGTATATGCTTGAATAAGTACCGGCGGCAATATTCAAAGTGGTGCTGTCTGCCGACGGAGTGTAGTCAAGCAAACTGGCAAAAGCATTGGTACCGACTTGGAGAATTTTGCCATTGGCAGTAACTTTGGTTCCGGCCGAGAATGACTCCCAGATACTATTAACATAAATAGTAGCAGTACTGAGATCGGCATTGGCAAGCGGTTGATCGGTGATAACATTCTTTGTGGCAAGATCGGCATCATCCAATCTTGCAATACCAGTAACGGTACCGGTATTCTCAGGATTCATCTCTCTGGCAGAAATCATATTGCCGGATACATCAATAACTCCATCGGACTTTTCAGAAACGACAGCATAGTGCATATTGATACCGATTTGTGCACCGTCAATGATATTATCGGTTATCACAGCTCCGCCAATAGGCTTACCATTGGGATAAATCATAATGGCACCACCGCCATTGCCGCACTGCCCCAAAGTAAGATTGCTGAGAACATTGTTACATATTTCAAATTCCAGCAGAGGGCTGCGGGTATCGGCAATATAAATAGCATCTCCATAAAAATTATCGATCTGATTGCCGTTGATGGCAATTTTTTGTTCACCCTCAAAATTGCTGCTCTCAACTCCCTGAACGCTCAACTGAATAGCATGACCAGCACCACCTGAAACCGTGTTATTGGAAATATCAGCATTATTGACATTAGCAGCATAAATAAGGCCATAACCGCTAAAATCCTGAAGCTCATAGCCGTCATACTCCAAAATACCATTGCAGGTATTGTTGGTAACGGTCAGATTTTCAAAACCCCAACTTCCCAGACTAAGGTAGATGCCATAAGCCGTCGGCTTGTAACCAACATCGGTGAGGTCAAAAGAACAGTTCGTAATCGTCACATTACGCAATGAACCAACCTGTGAAATACAACTGGCATTGTTATTATATCCTGTAATAGAGGAACTGGCAGCGTCAGCTGCATCGGCTACAAAATTAAAGCCGTCAATAACCACATCAAAATTACTACCGCCAATATTCATACCACGCAGAGTAACATCACCGTCGGCACGCAACGTCAAAGATTTATCAACTCTGACTCTTTCATCAGTTGCAGTATATTCGCTGCCGTAAACGATAATGGTATCGCCGGAATTTGCCGCCTTGACGGCGTCAGCGATTGTTTTGAAAGTCTGGGAGCTGCCCACATATAATGTTGCCATAATTTTACCTCTTTTCCTTTTGTTTTTTTGGTATTTATTTTTAATTTTTTATTGTTATGCTATTTTTTTTTTGAGAGTTTTCGGGAGATTTCGGGAATTTTCCCTTTTCCTCTCACGATCTCTCACATACTCTCACAATTTCTTCTGTTTCTCTCTGGCAGCGAGCCTCATTCTCATCATTTTCTCTTTTACGCCGCCCTCTTTCAAAAACTTTTCTTCAAGTGCCTTTATCTGACGTCCAAGCAGCAACTGCACCTGATAAATCAACGTTATCACTATATTTGCCACAACTTCCGCCGGACGGGTTTCAATAAACTCCCGATAAACTTCATATCCGCCATCATCCTTCCGGCACAAACTGCGTACATAAACAGCTTCCCGGGAATCTTTTTCCCATATCCGCAACTTGCGGGTTTTCAGATAATCCAGATAATCCTCCTGCAATTCTCCGAAACTTGCCAGTGCAACATTGGTGAGAAAGACTTCACTTTCTTTGCTTCCAGCCGAAGCTAAAGCACCTTCAACAATGTTCTGCTTACCGCTTCTTGCTGCCTGTAACATCTGGTCACAAGTCCGGTCGCCCTTTTCCAGAAAACGCTCAACAAAACAATAAGTGGCAAGATAAATAACTTCCGCACGCCGATAAGAAAGCAATTCCCTGTAATTATGAGCTTGAAATATCCTTTCATTACTCATGCATATTTATCCCTCTTTTTTGCGGGAGGTTTTGGGAATTTTTTGGGAGTTTGTGGGAAATTGTGGGAATTTTCCCTTTTCCTCTCACAGCCTCTCATAACTTCTCAAAATCTCTCACAAGATCCCTTTTCAAATCAGCACAGGCAAAAAAGCAAAAAAGACACCGTGAAGCTGAAACGCTGTTTCAGCCCCAAAGTGTCTTTTCTGAATTATGACCTTTATATAACACAGCAAATCTGCTGTCAAAAACAATTATTTTCATAGCCGCAAGCCCCCCGCAAATGCAAGTTTCGCCATGCGGCAACGCACCGGCACCATTTTTTCTCTGCGGAACTTTTCCGCTATCCGCACCACTTCACGGCAGATCCGGCTGAAAATCCCTTTCACCACCGCCGTAAATCCCGCTGCCAGCGACTCCACGACCCGGTAAAGCTCTTTCCCGCTTTTTCCCACCGTGAACATCCTGCCCGCAGGAACTTCCCCCTGCAAGCCGATGCTCTTTTCCGCCCTGATTTCCACTACACAGGAAATATTCACTTCTGCAGCTGTATCAACTACACAGAAATCCCCGGATGTCAGCGGCACACTCAAACTGACTTCCGGCAATCTCTTTTCATCAACCAGATACATTTTCTGCATTTTTCACAACACCATACTTGTAGACAATACTACGACTATTGGTTAATCTAGCACATTAAAGCGATTTTTCAAGTTTTTTTACCACTTTTTTCGAAAAATTACTATTCCTGTAATTATATAAATAATATCTCTTTGCCAATCCGGGAATGGGAAAGCGGATTTTTTCAGTAACTTCAAGTATATAATACCCGGAAATCCATCGGGTTGTGACCTTTGCGGATATTCGGCGGGATCCGGGTTTCAGATGATACTCATGCAGAGAGCTATTCTATTGGAAAGTAAATCTGAATATGTCATCTTTGCCCCATCATCTTCGGATTCATCAACAATGAAAGGTGTTCTTTTTTACAAATCAACTTTTATTTTTTTATTTTTACGGAATGCACCGGGAGAAACTCCAAGTTTGTGCCGGAATTGCTGGTGGATTTAAAGAAAAAATAAAATACCCGTTCAGCGGACTTTTTCAAAATATCATTACAAAAATCCACACGATTTTTTTACAGGTTCAACACAGGGATTTTCCGGCTCCAAACAGATATTTTGTATATGTGATCCCTCTATTAAAGATTTCTGCAAGTTTTGACAGTTTTCGTTATTTTTATACCCGAACGGGGATTTTTTTACTAAATTAACTTGACTTTATACCCGATCGGTGATAAATTATTGAAAATAACGCAAAATTACCACCGAAAGGGTATAAAAATGACTCTTGCAGACTTTGTTCGCCAGCAGCGGAAAAATTATAAACTCACTCAACGGGATTTGGCTGACCGTTCCGGAGTTGGAATCCGTTTTATTCGTGAACTGGAAGGCGGAAAGCCAACATTGCGAATGGATAAGGTCAATATGGTCTTGGACCTTTTCGGTGCCCGGCTCGGCGTAGTTCAGGCAAAAGAGGAGGAATAATTTATGCGCAAAGCTGAAATTTATTTATACGATCGTCTTGCCGGACTTCTTGTTGAAGATGAAAATGGATATACATTTCAATATAATGAAAATTATCTTGCCGACAATCCCAAGAGATTATCGGTAACCTTCCCACTTCAATCTGAAAAATTCCATGACCGGGTTCTGTTTCCATTTTTCGATGGACTTATTCCGGAAGGCTGGCTTTTGGAGATCGCAGCGGATAACTGGAAACTTGATCCCAACGACCGGATGGGTTTACTTCTTGCCTGTTGTCGGGATTGTATCGGCGCTGCCAGCGTGCGGGAGGTGAAATATGCAGATTGATCGTTGTCTTTGCTGTGGAAAAGCTCTTGATGAAGCCACCAGTTTTTATCATAAAAGCTGTGCCAAAAAACTTTTCGGTTCGCAGCAGATCCCGGCGTTGAATTATACGCTTGAAGAATTGAATGAGCTGGCAAAAAACACTATCCTTGACCGGGTTTCTGTTCCTGGTGTCCAGCCGAAACTTTCTCTGCATCTGGAACGGGGGGCGAAAGAGACTGCTTCCCGGCTGACACTGGTCGGTCTGGCTGGCAACTATATACTCAAACCTCAATCGCCGCAGTGGAAAAATCTCCCGGAAGCAGAACATTTTTGTATGCTGCTTGCCAGAAAATGCAAAATAACTGTTGCGGACTTTGGCCTTATTCCGCTGAAATCCGGTGAGCTGGCGTATATCACCAGCCGCATGGACCGTCAAAAAAAGCAGATGTTGCACATGGAAGATTTCTGCCAGATCCTCAATAAGATGACGTCACAAAAATATAACGGATCAATGGAGCAGATCGGCAAGGCGCTGCGGGAGTATTCAAGTGTTCCGGGCTTGGATGTTATACGTCATTTTGAGTTGGCACTTTTCTGCTTTTTGACTGGCAACTCCGACATGCACCTGAAAAACTTTTCACTTCTCCAGCTGCAAAATGGAGAATGGGAATTGAGTCCGGCGTACGATCTGGTGCCGGTCAAAGTTATTCTTCCGCAGGATACAGAAGAATTGGCCCTGACACTCAACGGTAAGAAGAACCGGTTAAAACGCAGCGATTTTGAAACTTTCGGAATGTCATTGAAATTAAATGAAGTTCAAATCAAAAAGGCTGTTCAACGCATCACTGATTCGCTGGCAAAGTTCTTACCGGAAATTCTGCAGGAATCTTTTTTGCCGGAGGAAATGCAGCTGGCAGTAAATACTTTAATCACAGAGCGCATTGCCCGCATAAAATCGTAAGTCAAAAATCGGAAAAACTGCGTTTTGTAAGTATTTCGGCACAAAAATAAATGTTCGGTACAACTTTTCAGGTTTTGTAAGTGTTTTGGCAAAGAGTTCCCACCTGACACGCATGTTGCACACCAGGTGGGCTTTTTTTTTACTTGATCCCGAAAAATGCTCGCTGCTCGTCCCAATCTTCCGGGAATCCTTTTCGCAGTTTGTTAAGCGTTATGGTCTTGGGTTCGCGGCCATCGAGGATCAGATTGATGATGTCAGGAGCAAGATTGACCAGACTGAGAGCCCGAAAAAGAAACGCCCGGTCCATGTGCTCCTTCCGGGCCAATGCACTGACACTTTCAATTTTGCCAGACTCCAAGTGCTTTTGGAACTGAAATCCCTGAATCAACGCCTTTTGCAAGGGGGAGAGGTTGTCTTTGTCCACTCTGAAAAATTTTGTGGATTATCATCATTTGAAAATAACAACTATTTACAAAAAAGATTTATTTTCAAGGCTTTGCGTAAATGCAAGTGTGATCCAAGAATTTAGTGCGCCAGATGAAGAACGATTACGGAAAGGATTTTTGCGAATTTCGCAGATGAATTCTGTGTCTCAGTTGAAAACAATTCGAGAACTGCTTAATGCGCCGCAAGAACGTTTTTCAAAATTAGCAGAAAACGAAACTCGTATTATGACGATGTTTCATTTTCAGATTTGGGATAAAGATTGTCCTGATGTTACTCTTTGGCAAAGCGTAGAAAGACTCAAGCAAAATGGAATTATTTTTCAAGAGTTACTTGATTTACTTGATTATCTTTATGAAAAAACGGACACTGTCACCTGCCGCCCGCAACTTCCGTTTGATACCCCATTGGAACTTCACGCCAATTATTCTGCGGAAGAAATATTAGTGGCGCTGGGAAGATGTTCTTTAGAAAAACCGCCGTATGTTCCACAAGGCGGAGTGATGTATTTGCCGGAAATAAAAACAGATTATTTCATGGTCACGCTGAATAAGTCAGAAAAACATTATTCACCAACGACTATGTATTTGGATTATGCAATCAGCGATGAATTGTTCCATTGGCAGTCGCAAAATTCAACCAGCCCGGAATCAACAACAGGAAAACGTTATCTTAATGGAGAAAGCACTGTTTTGCTTTTTGTTCGTGAAAATAAGAAAATCGACGGTATTAGTTCCAGCTATTGCTTCCTTGGGCCGGCGAAATACGTTTCTCACAGTGGTTCTCGTCCGATCAATATAACGTGGAAACTGCTCTACAAGATGCCCGCCCGCCTCTGCAGAATGACCGAGCGCATGGCAATAGCGTAATGAGGTAACGATGGAAACTGAACTTTGCAATATGTGCATGATTACCGATCCGGAAGGTCGGGTGTTGGTCCAGGAGCGGCTTCCAAAGCCGAGTAACACCTGGAGCGGCCTGACGTTCCCCGGAGGGCATGTGGAGCCGGGGGAGACCGTAGTCGCCTCTGTGATCCGCGAGGTGCGCGAGGAAACCGGCCTCACGATCACAAATGTTGTCCCGGCTGGATATATCCAGTGGTATAACCCGGAGCGCAAGTCGCAGTATTTTGTTTTTCTGTTCAAGACCAGCAGTTACAGTGGCGAATTGAAAGGATCGGCAGAAGGTAACGTCAAGTGGATGACGCTCGACGGAATGCTTGCTGGTCCTCTGGCTCCCAATATGAAAAAATATCTCGCTGTTTTCCAGAACGAGAATATCCCGCAGGCGTATGGGATGTCTGGTAAAAAATTACAAATGATTGAAAATAACGGAAAGAACATATAATATGTCTCAAACAGCGCCTCAAAACGTCCCAGAGAATGTCGATCACGGTTTAGTCGCAGAAAATTTTATAAATGATTTGTGTCAAATACGATTTTTTAAAGATTTTGTGGTGAGAAATCCCAAGTATTCAAATTCAGGCGGGGAAAAAGAAGTCAGTGATGTTTTGGTCATTTTTAACGACATAATGTTGAATATTCAAGTAAAATCTAAGATAGAGGAAAAACCTTTCTCGAAAAAAAACGAAACTGACATCCAGCGTATAGAAAAGAAAATTGACAAAGGAATTGAACAGTTAAAAGAGTTGACCAGCGTTATAAATAATAAAAAAGTTAATTCTTTTAAAACAGAGAGAGGAATAACAATTCCATTAATTGGACAAAATTTTAGAAAAATTGGAATTGTTTGCTTAAATTTGTCAGGAGAAGAACGGTTACCAATAGACGAACAAACCAATCTTAAAATGTATTATGCTGACAAATACGATCATGAAATTCACTGTTTCAAAAACGAAGTTTTTAAATGCATTTTAGATGAGCTTACTACGTTGCCTGATTTTTTAAGATACTTGGAATATAGAAAAATATTTCTAAAAAATGAAGCCATAGTTCCTCTGACTAAAGAATTGGATTTTCTTGCCTTTTACAAAAGTCGTTATCCGGAAGTAAAACGTGGAGCAAGTGAAATCAAAGAAGGAAAAAAGTTCTTTTTAGTTTTAGAAGAAAATCTTTGGGAAAATTATTTGTCGCATACCGAAGAATTAAACCAACGTTCAGAAGATGATGAGGTTTCTCGCTGGTTTGATTATCTTATTGAAACAAAATCAGAGAGTATCGGTTTTAAAGCCACTAAAAACGCGGTTCCAGGGTCTGAAGAAAGTTATTGGCAAATAATTTGTCAATTAGCAAAATTAGATCGTTTACAACGCAGAGCATTTTCAGAACAATGTCTAAAAAAAGCAATATTGGCAGATAACTCCCCCAGAGGTTATAATTATTGTTTAATGCCATTCCCTGAATTAAAAATTGCTTTTGTGTACGTCGCATATCGTTCTACAAATAGAGAGGAACGTAGAGAATTGTTACAAGTATTATGTGAATCTGCTGCCGTCACAATGAAAAAAAGTACTTTAATCATAACACAAATTTTAGGCATTGCAACAGAGAATTTCTCGTCAGAATTTCATTCTGATGATATGTTACTGGCTGATGCAGAAGGTTTGATAGAATCCTTGCCAGCTGACTCCCCTTTATTTGATGAAAAAAACAATTTTTTTGCCCCCATGTCTCAAACAAAAGTTTTTGAATTTAGACAAAATAAATAACTTTTTACCATAAAGCATTTCAAGATGGTAATGGATAGTTCAGAAAATTCGTGTAAAGGACTTTTTCGTAAGTTTTACATAAGGTTTTGATTCAAGTCAAAAATTGAAGTTTATGGCGGATAGCAGCTTTTACGCTCAAAAATGGCTTATGTCGGATTTCGGATGCGACACAGCTTTTCTGCCGAAAAATCTGAGTAATTTGAGTGCTCACGCCCAGACTCGTCCTCAGCACTACGATCGTCGCTGCTTTTTGAGCTTAAATTTTGTTTGATTTCCGGGCGTAAAAACAAAAAAGCCAGTCGGTTTGACTGGCGTAGATACAAAAATGGTGGTGGATTTTTCCAATCGAAAAACACCCAATGCAAAATCCGCAATTTTAAAATTATCTATTAAAACTGCCTGAGTATTACACTTTTTCTATAACAAAAAACTCTTGCAAATTTCATGTTGTAGATAGGTCGAAAAACGTGGGGCACTCACCAAAACAAGCAAGACCGCACCGCTTACTCCATCTCATCCTTTTTTAAGGGAACATTGTATCGGTAAACATGCGGCGTTTGCCCATGCTTTTTTTTGAAACAGCGAATAAAATAATTTGAACTGTTGAAACCGCATTCATATGCTATTTCATCAATATTCAACAGCGTGTTGCGAAGCAGATTTTCCGCATGTTCCAGTTGATAATGCAATTTGGTTTCGGAAAAACTCATCCCCATATACTTTTTGCTTAAATTGGAAACATACCCTGGCGAAATATTGAATTTTTTTGCCAACGTATTCCGGCTGATGACTTCGGTGCGGTGTTCCTGAAGAAAACTGTTGATTTCATCCCATAACGACCGCACATATAAAACAGATGAACTTTCACTGCCTTGCAGCTCATCCAGTGTCAGCAAAAAAAGCGGAGCAAGCAATTTCCCGGCAATTTCGTCCTTATCGTAACGGTGCAGCATCTCAATGCAGTTGAGCAGCTCCATTCCGGCTTCTGATAACGGATTGCTGCTGTGATAGTAAACATCCCGCATGGTCGGCGGCTGATTCACTCCGTCATAATCAATGTGCATTGCACGGATATAATTCGGATAATAACTGAAAGATATACTGCACCCCGGTGTAGTATAGTCCGAACGCAAAAAACCGAAACGGGAACAATACAGGAGTTTCGGAGATTCCAGCACATTCACTTTTACTTCAGCTCCGAATCTGTGGCTGGCAGTACCGCTTACCTGAAATATCAACCGCGGCACAGCATGGATCGCCTGATGTTCCGGTGCATCAAAACAGAGCAATGTAGGACACTCAATATGATTTACCGCCTCTCTGCAACGATGCAGCAACTCGGTTTTAGAAATTTGAAAATTTTTCATAATCACGCTCTTTATGCTAAAAACAGACTTTCTTTTTGTTTTTTTGTTTACAATAGTGCTATAATTGTAATTTTTCAACTATTTACATAAGATTTTTTAATGATATATTATTGTAAGAGTGCAAAAAATGTTTTTTTGTCACCATTTTCAGCAAAACATTTCTGGAAATGAAAAAGGTTGAAAAACAAAAAAAGGAATTTCAAGATGGATTCATCGCAGAAAAAAAATCACTTTACTCTCATTGAATTGCTCGTCGTTATTGCAATTATTGCCATTCTGGCAGCAATTCTACTGCCAGCACTTAACAGTGCGCGGGAGAGAGGCCGTGCAGCCAGTTGCCTTAATAATCTCAAACAGAATTGCATGGCATTTTTAATGTACGCTGAGGGCAGTGACGATGTTATGCCGTCCGTGATCGGCAATCATCGCTGGGGACGGGTTTATGCTTCAACACCGACAACTGGAGCCGAAACAATGACTGGTTGGGGTACTATCCCCGGGAATCCGACTACTGCTCCTGACCACTACATCTGCCCCTCGACAGATTACTTGCCAGCCAGTGCCGGCGGTCTCAGTCACTACAATATGTACGGTTCATTCGGCATTCAGCCGTATACTGTTCCGAAAGATGCATTTTTTTACGACACTACGAATCATTTTGTGGTGCTGAAAAAGATTCCCTCACCGTCCTCCTCTCTGACTCTGGTTGATACCGGCTTCGCCTCCAGTAGTACTTGTGCTGACAAAGGCACTCCCAACAGTATGGCTACCGCCTGGAATTGGAACACTGTGAACAACTCAAGAGGTAATATTAAAACTATTCACGGCAAAGTGGCGAACACCGCTTTCTGGGATGGTCACGCTGCCGGTTTGACCGCACCGGAATTTGTGCCGATTGCGGAAAAGTGCAATGGCGGTCCTTATGAAGTAGTAGTTCTTGATGCCGCAGGCAATCAGAGCACCTACAAATAAGCAGCTTGTCAGAGCAAGGCATAAAAATGCCTTGAACTAATATTTCGTATATTTTTTTGATCTTGGGAATTGCTCCCTTTGGCAGACATTATTTTTTCAGTAATGAATATAGATTTTTTATCCATTCCGGCGGCGTGCGGGAACAATGCTTTTCATCCCGCCGTCGCTGTTTTAAGTGAAAACCATTATATAATGAGTTTTCAACGTATTTTCAGTTCCGATTGCTACGGG
>JAZRGW010000004.1:0-23710 GCA_045644425.1 Victivallaceae bacterium
CAAGCAACTCGTTGCACTCAACACGCAACGGATTCTTAATATATCACCGATTTTTACTTTTTCAAGCTGCAATTTGAAGTTTTTTCGTTTTTTCTTCAACTCGCTCAACCAGCTTTCAATCATCCGTTACCCTTATCAGGCACAACAGAATCATAATATAGCATCCTTTTGATACTTTGCAAGCAATAATTTGAACTTTTTTTAACTTTTTACGCTGAAAGCAGCGTGAATCACCGCTTATTTTCCTATTCCTCTATTATATATAATATACGCGGATATCCGGCTTATTTCATACAGAAACAATAAAATCTTGAAAGAAATATGCTTTTTATTATATTTTACCATTGATATTTAAGATTTGCGGGTGTATATTTTCCCTGATTGATGTATAACCCCCTGGAAAGATTTAGAATATGGGTATAAGAATTACAGGCACCGGACGTTGTATTCCGGAAAATACTTTAACCAATGACGACCTCGAAAAAATGGTCGACACCTCTGATGAATGGATCGTTACCCGTACCGGGATCAAGGTGCGTCATATTGCAGACAAAGATCAAACTTCCAGTGATATGGCTGCCATTGCCGCAAAAAACGCTCTGGAAAACGCCGGAATAACCCCGGATCAGATTGATTTGATCATCGTTTCCACGGTGACTCCGGATCATGCATTCCCCAGCGTCTCGGCTCTTGTTCAGAAAAAAATCGGAGCAGGGAAATGTCCCTGCTTTGATGTGGAAGCGGCATGCTCCGGATTCCTCTATGCTCTCAATACTGCCTACGGCATGATGTCATCCCCCCTGGCCTACAAGCGGGTACTGGTGATCGGTGCGGAAAAAATGACCAGTCTGGTTGATTGGACAGATCGTTCAACCTGCGTGCTTTTCGGCGATGGTTCGGCTGCTGTAGTTCTGGAAAACGATGGCAATCCCGATACACCTGACTTCTATGTAGCCGGTGAAGTGGCTGCCGATGGTGAGGTTTCCGATCTTCTTATCGTTCCCGGCGGCGGCAGTGCCATGCCCGCTACGGTAGAAAGCGTTACCGGCAAGTACCACACAATCAAAATGGGCGGTCCCAAAACTTTCCAGCTGGCGGTTACATCAATGGTATCCGCATGCCGCAATGTATTGGAAAAAAGCGGCGTATCTCCGGATGAAGTTGTCTGGGCGATCCCCCATCAGGCGAACCGCCGGATCATTGATGCCGTTGCCAATAAACTTGGTATTCCGGAAAAAGTCTACCTCAATGTAGACCGTTACGGCAACACCTCCAGTGCTTCCATCGGAATTTGTCTGGATGAATTGAACCGGGATGGCAAGATCAAAAAAGGGGATTTGATCCTCACTGCCAGTTTCGGTGCCGGTTTGACCTGGGCGGCTCTTTTGATCCGCTGGTAATTTCCCATGACTGAAAAAGTCAAATATTACACTCTAAGAGAGGATGCACTCAGTGCATATTCCCATCTTTTTGGAGTTTTTCTTGCTTTTGCCGGAATTTATCCACTCTGGCAGACTGCATCAAGAGTTGATTCATCATCCTTTACCGCAGGAATGATTTTTTACTGGTTTTCATTGCTTGCCATGTTTGGAGCATCCGGTTTTTATCACTTCTGCCGCACTGAAAAATGGAAAATAGCAGCCCGGAAATTCGATCATTGTGCGATTTATCTGCTCATTACCGGTACTTATGCACCTCTGATCACCGGTGCTGTAAAAACATTTTCCGGATTTATCGTACTCTGGACGTTGATCGGATTGACCCTGCTGGGGATTCTCAACAAATGTTTTTTCGCCAATAAATTTCACTACCTTGAAGTCTTTATATATATAGTTATGGGCTGGGCGTGCGTTTTCATTGCCAAAGACATGATTTCAGCAATGAATTCTACCGGACTTTATTTACTGCTTGCCGGTGGCATCACCTATACTTCCGGGGTTGTATTTTATGTGATCCGCAAAGAATTTTTCCATGCGGTCTGGCACTTTTTTGTGCTTTCAGGAGCAATTCTGCAATTTTTGTCTATTCTGACTATCGGGAAGAACTGAATTATGGCTTATAAAGCAGCAATTTTTGATCTGGATGGTACGATTCTGGATAGTATGCCGATCTGGAGCAGTCTCTGCAGAAGATTTCTCCTTGCCCACGGCATTGATGAGGATATAGATCTGGATGGCAAACTCGGGGTATTGTCTATCCGCAACGCATTGGATTATGTGATCAAAGAATTCAATCTTTCCGTCGATCTGGATTCAGCCTGTTCTCAAACATGGCAGATCGTCGGCGATTTTTACCGTCAGGAAGCTGAAATCAAACCCGGAATGACAGAAATCCTTGCGGAATTGAAAAAGAAAAATATCCCCGCAGGAATCATCACCGCTACTGAGTCTGCGTTGGTTCATGATGCTCTCAAGCGGGTCGGCTTGGAAAATTATTTCGCCGGCGGTATAATCAGCTGTGCCGATGCTCAAACTTCAAAACGTTCTCCGGAAGTTTTTTTCACTATGTGCCGGAAATTCGGCACCATGCCGGAAGACACCATCGTTTTTGAAGATGCTCTTTATGCTGCAAAAACCGCAAAAAATGCCGGATTCTCACTCGCTGCGGTTCATGACCCAAGCGAGAAAAATCCGGCTCAATTAGCTCAATTAGCAGATTATTACTGCAAGACCTGGAAAGATTTTCCGTTGGAAGTTCTCTGATTTATTTCAGTGCAATATTCCGGTGGCATTGAGCAGCACGATCAAAAGACACGGGATCACGATCACCACCATGCAGAAGCGGTAGACCCATTCCCGGTACCACGGTTTATCCGGAGTACGGATCTCATCGCAGAACTTTTTCAATCCGATCACGGCAACAACCAGCAATGTCGTAAAAATAGCACCGATGGGCATTAACACACTGTTGCTGATAAAGTCAAGCGTATCCAGAATATCCTTGTTTTTGAATGCTTCGATGAAAGCCAGCGGGTGAACTGAAGAAAGTACGCTGTAACCGAGAACGGTTACTATCCCGATAATAAAAACTTCCAACAGACAGATACTCAACGCCTGAACCCGGTTCATTCTCAACTCCTGCATTACTGAGTGAACATTGGTTTCAAGCAGAGATACCGCACTCGTTGCCGCAGCAAAAAGTACCAGAACAAAGAAAACCGCCCCGACGATCTGACCGCCCGGGAAACTGGCAAAAACCTGCGGCATCACCACAAAAATCAACCCCGGTCCGGCGTTGCCGGCTGCTTCTTCACCGCCGAATGCCACTACAGCCGGAATGATCATCAGACCGGCAAGAAAAGATACTGCCGTATCAAAAAGTTCCACATGGTTCACACTTGCCACCAGATTATCTTCCCGACGCATGTAAGAGCCGTAGGTGATCATTATTCCCATGGCGATTGAAAGGGAGAAAAAGAGCTGTCCCATAGCTTCGACGACGGTCATGTAGCTGAATCTGGAAAAATCCGGATAAAGATAATATTTCACCCCTGCTCCGGCATTAGGCAGAAACACGCAATACACACAAATACCAACGATCATCAATATCAAAACCGGCATCAATATCTTGCTGAAACGTTCAATTCCCTTTTCCACGCCGAAACATACCACCAATGCAGTAATCAACACAAAAATCAGGAAATAAACCACCGGCTCAGCTGTCGAAGTGATAAAATCCACAAAATATGCATTGGAAACAGCTTGCTGGTTGAAATTATCAATATCAGTGGAAAACATTGCCGATACATATTTGGTCACCCAGCCGCCGATCACACAGTAATAAGGAAGAATTATCATCGGTACCAGAGCATTTATCCAGCCGCCAGCGGAAATTATATTACCGAAAACTCCTTTGCCGCGGCAGAGGTCGCGGAACGCCCCTACCGGACTTTTTCCGGTCATTCTGCCGATGGCATTTTCCGAAATCAGCAGTGCGTAACCGAAAGTCAGCATCAATATCAGATATGTTACCAGAAATATACCGCCACCATATTTCGCTGTCAAATACGGAAAACGCCAAATATTACCCAAACCAACTGCAGAACCTGCCGCCGCCAGAATGAAACCGATCTGACTGGAAAACCCCTCTTTTTTCATACGATACGATCCTTTTTCAGAATTTCTTATCCATCAAACGCAAAATACCTTCCAGCAATGTTGCCGGATGCGGCGGACATCCCGGAACATAAAGATCCGGTTTCAGAATTTTTTCAACTCCGTCATGGCACACCGGACTGCCCGCATAGATACCGCCGGAAACCGCACACGCTCCGCAGGCGATCACCCATACCGGACGGGGAGCTGCATCATAACTTTTTTTCAGTGCCAGAAGCATATTTTCACTCACCGGTCCCGTAACCAGAATACAATCCGCGTGGCGGGGGGATGCGACGACCTGAATACCGAATCGTCCCATATCCCATGCCAGAGTATTCAAAACATTGAAGTCCAGCTCACATGCGGCACAACCGCCGGCGGAAACCTGACGGATTTTCAGCGAATTACCGCAAAACTTCAAAAATTCTCTATCCGTCGGCCGTTCCGGTTCGTAAATCGTTCCATCGACGATCAGTTTTTCCCGGCTCATCGCCGCCAGACGGTATTCACTGCCAAGTTTCAAAGCTCCGGCTGTACAAATATCGGCACATTTACCGCAAAATATACATTTTCCGGTATCAATCAGCGGAGTTTTTTCTGCAATTTTCACTGCTCCGGATGGACAAATATTTTCACATTCGCCGCAGTTATTGCATTTTTCCACAGACAATTCCGGTCTTCCGGCGAAACGATCCGGAAGCACCGGCGATTTTGACGGGAATTTTCCGGTGCGGTATCCTTGACGCAATCTGGCTTTAAGTGCATTCCACATAATTTATTCTCCTCAAAGATCGTGTCCGCAGTACGAAAGATTAAAACTTTTGTTGCAAATCGGAAAATGGGAAATTTCCTCATTGCGAAGTGCCATTGCCAAACCTTCCCAGTTGTGAAAAGAAGGATCGGTGATCTTCACCATTTTGAATTTGCCTTCCCCATCAGTAATTGCTGCATGACACAACTCACCACGCCATGCTTCGGTCACCGATACGGCGATTGAATCCGGAGCAAGGGTAAACTTTTCAATTTGCGGTACAGCGGCAGTTTCCGCAGAAATCCGGTCAAGTTGGACCAGAAGATATGCGTGTGATTTTTTCAACTCTTCATAACGCACCAAAGCCCGTGAAAGTACATCGCCGGAAAAACGTTTGACATCGGTCTTTTCCGGGAAATCAAGCTCCACCGGAAAATCGTAACGCGAATCGACCTCCTTTCCGCAGGCACGGACGGCAACGCCGACCAGACCGAGTTCATCAGCCATTTTTTCACTGACGCAACCGGTATTTTCAAAACGGTCAAGCACGGTAGGAGAGTTGAAAAGCAATTCCAGAGCGTTCCACAACTCCGCAGATACCCGGCGTATCCATGACGCGATCTTCGCTGCCCTTGCCGGATCAAGTGAATAACGGCAGCCGCCGGGAACGATGAAGTTTCTGCCGAAACGGTTCCCGCACAATTCTGCACTCATATTCAAATATTCACCGCGGATACGTCCGCAGAAGCTCGCTGTCGGCAGAAATGCCACATCACCTGCCAAGGCTCCCAGATCGCCGATATGATTGGCACAACGCTCCAATTCCAGAGCAATCTGCCGCACACGCTGAACATCCTTTGAAACCGGGATATCTGCCAATGCTTCCACGATACGGCTGTAATTCCATGCCGCGGCGATAGATGAATCTCCGGCAGTGGTTTCGATCAGATGGCGGCTTCTGGCATTGGGACCTCCGGCGAGAAGTTTTTCCACACCACGGTGCTGATAGCCGAGAGATATTTCCAGAGAGTAGACGGTTTCACCCATACATTCAAAACGGAAATGTCCCGGTTCGATAACTCCGGCATGCACCGGACCGACAGCAACTTCATGCACTGCTTTACCGGAAATCGAAAAGAAATCCATTTCTCCGATTTTACCATCGGGGAAACGCAGCGGCTTCAAATTGGGATGTCCTTCGGGAATAATCCCGTGTATTTCAAAAATTTCCCTTTCAAAACGGTTGAATCCGGCATATTCCGGTGTCAGGGAAAGAAAACTTTTTTCCACCGGAGTCTTCATTACCCGGAATGCATGATTTGACGGATCACCGAGAATGGAGACCAGAGAAAATCCAACTTTTTCCGGAACTGCAAAAAAAGATTCGATCCTGCAATTATCTTCACGCAGACTGCGGATATTCATGGCATGAAACTTCGCTTCTCCCAAAACCGGAATACTTGACCATGCCGCCTTTGCACCATTGGCAAGCAAAAGATATGAATCACTCATTTTCACAAACCTTTCAACATCCATGCAAGAATCAACGCATATACACCGGAAACAGTGATGATCATCACTGAAACAGCAGGAATAAATGCCAGTTTTTCAACTTTTTTATCCACTTCAACCATTTCAGGAATATCTCCGGCAGGAGAACACATTTTCAAAACCGCATGCGACATTCCGGCAAAAATTATCAACAGCAGCACCAGTACCGCCGCTCCGGGAATCAATCCGGCAGAACGCACCAGCTGCAATTCAGTAAAGAATAAAGGCGACGGCGGCGTACCGCAAATCAAAAGTACACTGAGTATCCAGAGTGCAGCATTTCCAGGAATTTTTTTGAATAATCCATGCACATCGCCGGTCATCCGGGTATTGCAGGCAAGCAGAATATTTCCGGCAACCAGAAAGAGTGTCGTTTTTATCAACGAATGAAAAACCATGTGAAAAATTGCAATATACTGCAGATCATAAGCAAGCATAATGGAAATCAGTCCCATATGTTCAACACTGGAATATGCCAGCATCCGTTTGAAGTCCTTCTGACGGACTATGAAAAATGCCGCGACAGCCAGCGAGAAAAATCCGAAAAATTTGAAATATCCCCTGGAAAAATCCAGCAACCCGCCAGGGGTAATATCGTAAAGCCGCACGATCGCAAGCAATGCACAGTTAATCAAACTGCCGGAAAGTAATGCCGATACCGGTGAAGCTGCTTCACTGTAAGCATCCGGAAGCCAGGTGTGAAAAGGAGCTATACCCATTTTCAATCCATAACCGGCAAAGCAGAGAACAAATCCGGCTTTGAACCAGATCAGCTGGGTACTGGGACTTTTCAATGCTTCTTTCAATTCATAAAATCCCAATCCGCCATGGGGATCGCTCTGTGCAGCAGCCAGCAGCATCGTACCGAAAAGTGCCAGTCCGATACCGATGGAACAAATCAGAAGATATTTCCACATCGCCTCCAGCGAACCCTTGCCCCGATGGTAATTGATCAGAGGAGCACTTGCCAGAGTCGTAGCTTCCACAGCGACCCAGAGCATACCGAAATCCTGAGCTGAAGCAGTCAGACTCATGGTAAAAAGGAAAATCAACAGAACTGAAATAAAGGTGTACTGTTTCATCCCATGATGTCCGGCGGAACGTTCTGAATCGACCGGCAGCCAAAAACAGAGGTAGATACTGCACAGCAAAAAGAGTACCGATGTGACCGCCAGTACAAAATATCCATCCGTATCAGCATAAATCACCAGAGATGACCCCAGTTTCAGCACATCCGGATTCTCCCAGAGATGCACCGTGCAAACCGTATGCACCGCCGCCGTACCGACGAGCAGGATTTTGGAAAGTTTATCGTTTTTGATCAGATACGAAATCGCCGCTGTGATCAGCGGAGTTAAAAGCAATATTGCAGTAATCATTTTTCCACCGCCTTTCTTTCTTCCGGCAGATCATCAAGCATATTCAGCCGGTTGGAATCAATATGGGAAAACTCCCGGCGAATCTGATAGACCGTGATCCCCATGATAAATACCAGAACCAATACATCAAGCAGAATTCCCAATTCCACGGTTACGGGATGTTCACGCATGACCGCAATACCGAAAAGCGTGATACCGTTTTCAAACATCAGAAAACCGATCACCTGAGTCAGTGCTTTTTTACGGGCAATTACGATAAATAATCCACCCAATACGAGGGTGAATGCCACAGGTACCGCCACCACCGCGACCGCAGTTGCACCGGCAGGCATCGGCAGATAACCGGTAATAAAGAAACTGAAAAGAGTCAAAAGCAGTATGATCCCGGCAGATAATGAGTAACCGGCAAGCGGTTCAAGTTCTCTTTTCACTCCGGCAAGTTTCATCGCCCGACAGAGCAGAAACGGCAGAATCACACCTTTGAGAATCAGATTCACCAGTGACATTGCCCAGTTTGCCTCGCTCAATGCCGGAGCAAGCGTCAACGGCAGAATTCCCAGAATCACCCCCTGAAACGCCGCCAATCTTATGCAGTGCAGCAGACGGCTGGATACCGCCATCATCAAACAGCTCAAAAGCATCAGAGCCAGAAGCAGTTCATGGAATTGCATCATTTCACACCTCCGTCAAAAAAGATGATGAAAAAAATCGCCAGCACCGGCAGCACCGCGGCCGCTATAAGTAACGGCGGCACTTTAAGGAAACGGTAACGTGCCATACAGGATTCCACTATTCCGACGATCACCGTGGTCAGGATGATCCCGCCGCAGGTGACTGCAATCTCACCCCACAGCGGCAGAACCCCTGCCGGGATGAGCAAAGAGGTTATCAAAGCTGCAAATATCCACAACTTCAATGCCGATGAATAAAGTATTGCCGCCAGATCGAAACCGGCATAATCAAGGATCATCGCTTCGTGGATCATGGTCAATTCCAGATGGGTTTCCGGATCATCGAAAGGAACCCGGCAGTTTTCAGCAAGCATGATCAGAAAAAGTGCGATCACCGCAAGCAATACCGGAGTGAATGTACCCCAGGATTCCACACCTCTTGCACAAAACATACCGACAAGAGAAAATTCTCCGCTGAAAATCGTCAGAAACGCCAGCACCGCAAAAAGTGCCGCTTCTGCCAGTGCCGAAAAGAAAACTTCCCGTGCCGCCCCCATGCCTTCAAAACTGGAACCGGTCTCCAGTGCCGCTAAAACAGAAAGCAGACGGCAGCTGCCGAGAAAGTAGAAGAAAAGCAATACATCACCATCAAAACTCAGCAGCGAAAAAGTACCATTCACCGGCAGCAGTGCCAAAGCCATAACGGTAAGTGACAATATCAATGACGGAGCGACTTTCAGTATACCGCCGGAAGATGCGGAAATAACACTCTCTTTTTTCACCAGTTTCGCCAGATCAAAATAAAGCTGGTTCACCCGCTGTCCTTTTCTTCCGGCAAAAAAAGCTTTCACCTTGTTGATGATTCCCGGAAGAAGCGGAGCAAAAATCAATGCTGCAGCAAAACTTGCAGCAAAACGGACAATTTCTGTTTTCATTTCTCAACACCCCCTCATTACCGCCCAGCCGAGCATGACCAGCAGCGTTACTACCAACACCAGCAAATAGAAATGCAAACTTCCGGATTGCAGCAAATGGATCTTTTCCGCAATCCGGTTGAAAAACGCAAAAAGCGGTCTCCAGAAACGGGCAGTGCCGCCATCTTCAATATTTTCCTCAATCGAAGCTGACACCGGAAAAACATCTTTTACCGGCTCGATATTTCGCCGGGGATGGAGCAGAAATCCGAAGAAATCCACCATACTCCGGCTGAAAGAGGTCGCCGTATACTCCATTTTTGCATCCGGCAGGGCATAACCGCAATCCCAGGTGCCGCTGACCCGCTGTCCGTTTCTGCCGGCAAGAAACTTACGGACACCCAGAATCAGAGTGATCACCAACATTGCACAGCAGGAAAGAAATGCCACGGCAAAAGATACTGCTCCGAGGTTTCCCAATTCCGTCGAATACGCAGGAAACAATTCACTGCCGAGTACATCGACCATAAAGGGAAGAGCAAACATCAAAGCTATACTCGCAAAAAAGAGTATCGCCACCGGGAAACGCATGGAAAAACCGACTTCTACGGCTCCGGCAGCTTTTTCACTGCGGGGTTCACCGCAGAAAACAGCTCCGATAGCTTTGGCAAATGCCGCAGCCGCCAAACCACCGGTAAGAGCAAGAAATACCAGTACCGCCGCCGAAACAACTGCCACAGCTGTCACCCCGCTGGTCAAGCCGGCAAATGCCGCACTGTAAATGAAAAATTCTGCGGCAAAACCGCTTGACGGCGGCAGACCGCAAAGAGATAATCCGTGAAAAACGAAGTACCACGCAGTACGGGGCATTCTTTTGAAAAGTCCGCCCATCAGATCCATATCCAGAGTACCGGTCGCTTTGTAAACAGAACCTGCCGCAAGGAAAAGTCCGCCTTTGAGCAAAGCATGATTGAGCAAATGTGCCGCAGCCCCGGCGAAACCGGAAACCATCAGCATATTCAATCCGTAAGCCTTGCCAAGCAGCCCCAGCCCCAGTGCGGTACTCAAAATACCCATATTTTCAATGCTGGAGTAAGCCAGAAGTTTTTTCAGATTGCACTGGGCAAGAGCAAAAATTATTCCGCAAAGTGCGGTTATCACACCGAGAATAGTCAATACCCATCCGGCAAGCATCCAATTGCAGCGGACGATCACCCCATAAATAAGCAGACCGAGAAATCCGAGTTCGATCATCGCTCCGGACATCAATGCTGAAACCGGTGCCGGTGCCGCCGGATGAGCCTCCGGCAGCCATACATGCAGCAGCGGGAAACCGATTTTCAACCCGAATCCGATCAGTGCCAGAATAAAAACAGCTTCGCTATTCAGCGGAATAAAGAAAAGTATCATCAACAATGCCGCTCCGGCGTGGCAGGCAAGCAGATAGATCCACCCGGCTTTCCACGCTTTGACACTTTCACGGTCAAAAATCACCAAAGCAAAACTTGCAACTCCCATGACCTCCCATGCCACAAGAAACTGCATCAGATACTCCGCGTGGATGACCATCATCATCGCCGCCACGGTCAAATTGAAAAAGCACCAGTAAGTGCCGCTTCTTCCGCTGCCGTGACCGGAAAGATAACCGAGCGAATGAATTCCTGACGCCAATGCAAGAGTCAACACCGGCAGAAGAAAAAAATCACTCAACATTGATCCGGTACTGCCGATACCCAGCCGGACAAGAATCACAAAATTTGCCAGAACTCCGGCAATAAGTGTACCGCAGCCGGCAATTGCCGCAACAAGCGGCTTGCGTTTGAGCAGAAATGCCGCAAACGCTCCGGCAGCAATGAAAAGTGCCGGAAAAATCGATATTTCCACGTTTAAATTCCTTCTATGAACCTTTAATTTAAAACAATTCATATAATATAATACAAAAATACGGAATTTTCAATATTTTACGCCTTGAATTAACAACTTAACCATGGCATATTAATATAATTACATTTTTTGAAGGCTGCAACTCTTTTTTTTTCTGCGACAACCTAAACGGATACCATGAAAAGTCATCTTTCACTTCTGCTTCCCCTGACCACATTGATCGTAATGATCGCAGTTTTTTGCTGGGGATACAAAACCATGTATCTGAAAAGAGACAATACTGCACAGAAAGCAAAAAGTATCTTCAAAAAACAGGTGAAAAAATCTGCAGATACTTACAATATGCTCGATCCGTTTTCAGCAGTAAAAGAGACTTCTGCCGCCGCAAAAATTCAAAATACCGGAAGTTGTGAAAATAATGTGGACTCCATTCCGGAATGCATCCGGAAAATTGATGATGACAGCGGAACTGTGATTTTCGGAAAGTGGAAAAAATCCATAAAAAGAAAAATCAGGCCCCGGCGCAGGGATAAAAAGATCGTATCCGGCAGAGCAGCTTCACAAAAACAGCACCATCGAGCAGCTGTGCGTAAAAATACGCGGCATGCTTTCCCGGAAAAAAGAAAATTCAACAACTCTCCGGATTCTGATTCTGTACACAGAAAAATCGCCCGCAGTGTAAGCAGCCGACGCAGAATGGAAAATGAACACCGGGAGAAAAAAATAAGCAGAAAACGCCATTCCGGATCAAAATCCGGATCCCGTAAAAAAAACAAAGGATTCGGACGGAGATGAAGGAGATCTTTTCTGACTCCGGAAAACCGGTTCAGAAAGCTTGATAAAAGCATCGGTGCTGAAAATTTTCAGATGTTCTGCACCGGAAACAAAATATTCCGGCATATTTTTACGTTAACAAGTTAAAACATCTTAACAAAAATAAAGGATAAAATATAATGAAAAACTTTTTAAAACTTCTGCTTCCGCTGACTATTGTCATCATCATCGCCGCCGGTTCATGGTGGGGGTACAAAACCTTCTACCGGGATAAGACCACGATTTCCTATAAAACCGAATCTATTCTCAAGGAAGATCTGACCAGCTCCATCAGTGCCTCCGGAACCGTTGAACCGGAAGAATTGATCAATGTGGGAGCCCAGGTTTCCGGAAAAATCATGCACTTCGGCAAAGATGTTGACGGCAACCCGGTCGATTATCGCTCCAGAGTCAAAGCCGGTGAACTTCTCGCCCAGATCGATGATGTACTTTACGCCGCCGCACTCCGGGAAGCAAAAGCCCAGAAACTTCAGGCGGAAGCGGCGATAATTTCTGCCGAAGCGACCATCCGTCAGGCAAAAGCCAAACTCAATCTGACAGCAATCAACTGGAAACGGGCTCAAGAACTTTACAGCAAAAAAGCTATGTCCAAAAGTGATTACGATACCGCTGAGGCAAACTACATTTCTGCCCAAGCCGATGATGCCGCTGCCAAAGCCGGTCTTGAACGTTCCAAAGCCCAGCTCGCCATCGCTGATGCCGCTCTCATCAAAGCTCAGCGGAATATGGATTATTGTGCTATCACCTCTCCGGTGGATGGCATCATCATCGACCGCCGCGTGAGTATCGGTCAGACAGTGGTTTCCAGTATGAGTGCTTCCAGCATCTTTCTCATTGCCAAAGATTTGAAACGGATGGAGGTCTGGGTTTCAGTGAATGAAGCGGATATCAGCCACATCAAACCGGGTATGGCGGCGGAATTCACCATTGACACCTTCCCCAACCGGGTATTCACCGGTACGGTAAAAAAGGTGCGGCTCAATGCGACCATGTCGCAAAACGTGGTAACTTACATTGTTGAAGTTGTTACTGATAACTCTGACGGTACGCTTATCCCCTATCTGACTGCCAATGTAAAATTCATCCGCAACCGCAAAAAGAACATCCTCACAGTTTCCAATGCCGCACTCCGTTTCAAACCGGAAAGCAAACTTATCGCTCCGGAATATCAGAATATTAAATTGGCACCGGGGGCAAGAGTGATCTATGTGCTTGAGGGTGAATTACTCAAGCCGGTGGAAGTAAAAACCGGTCTGAACGCCGCCGGCAGAGTGGAATTGCTCGACTCCCCCTTGTCTGAAGGCGATACCATCGTCTACGGTGCCACGGAAATCTCCCTCAAAAAAGCTCCGAAAAATGAAACTGCCCGCAGTCCTTTTATGCCGAAATCGGATAACAACAAGATCCGTGGCGGCGGTTCTGCCGCAAACCGTGCCCGTGCCAATAAGTCGAAGTAAGGAGTCGGATCATGGCACTTATTGAACTTCACAACATCACCAAAGAGTATCCTCTGGGTGAATTGACCATCCCGGTTCTCAAAGGAGTTTCACTTTCCATTGAAAAAGGTGAATATGTGGCTTTGATGGGAGCTTCCGGTTCGGGAAAAAGTACATTGATGAATATTTTAGGCTGTCTTGACCGCCCGACAACCGGGGATTACTTCCTTGACGGCGATGAACTCGGCAGAGCTTCCGGAGATATGCGGGCAAAAGTACGCAACCGGAAAATCGGTTTTGTCTTTCAGAGTTTCAACCTTCTGCCCCGTACCACTGCACTGGAAAATGTGATCATGCCGCTTGCCTATACTTCAAACCTTTCCAATTCGGAAAAAAAGCGGCGCGGTCTTGCGGCTCTCGAAGAGGTCGGAATCCTTGACCGTGCCGGTCATCACCCTTCACAACTTTCCGGCGGTCAGCAGCAGCGTGTAGCCATCGCCCGGGCTCTTATCAACCGTCCTCCGGTGATTTTCGCTGACGAACCGACAGGCAACCTCGACTCCAAAACCAGTGTTGAAGTTATGGATATGTTTCATAAACTCAATGATGAGGGAATAACCGTCATCCTCGTCACCCACTCACAGGCGATCGCCAAGTTTGCCAAACGCACGATCTGCATGAGCGACGGTCAGATCGTTTCCGGACTTTTTGAAGGAGGGGTTTCACAATGAGATTTTTTGCCACCGTTTTAATGTCGCTGCGTTCACTTCTCCGCAACCCCACCCGCACGCTGCTCACCATGCTCGGTATCATCATCGGTATTGCCGCCGTGATTACCATGATGGAAATCGGTGCCGGTTCATCATCCAGCATCAAAAGCACCATCGAAAAAATGGGAGCAGGTTCCGGTATCATCTATCCCGGAGTACGCCGGGTCGCCGGTATCAAAATGGGATCAAACAGCTGGACTTTGCTGCTGCCGGCGGATGCGGAAGCGATTTTGCAGGAGTGTCCTCACGTTTCACAGGTTTCTCCGGTGGTCAGTTCTTCATCAGCACAGGCGATCTTCGGCTCGGAAAACTGGATCCCTGCCCAGATGTACGGCGTATCTCCTGCTTACTTCATCATCCGCGACTGGCAGATCGAAGAAGGACGTTTCTTCACCGAAAGAGAGGTCGGGGTCAATGCCCGGGTCTGTCTGGTCGGTTCTACGGTTGTCAAGGAACTTTTCGGCGACAATTCTCCCATTGATACAGAAATGCGGATCAACAACACCACATTCCGGGTGATCGGTGTATTGAAAAGCAAAGGTGCAAATATGATGGGCAATGATGAAGATGATGTGATCCTCATTCCGTGGACAACGATGCGGATGCGTATCACCGGTTTAAGTAATGGCTCTGCCACCAGCACGAGCAGTACGCTGGCAAATAAACCCGGAGCTGTTTTTCCGGTTTCCGGAGTCGCCCTTTATCCGGAACAGGATTCTTCTCTGCGCAGCGACAAACTTCTCATTCCCAAATTCACCTACATCAATCAGATCGCATTTTCTGCAGTTTCTCCGGAAAAGATGAATAATGCCGTTGCTGAAATCACCAATGTTCTGCGTGAAAGACACCAGCTTGTGGCACAGCAGGATGACGACTTCCGTATCCGTTCAGCGGCTGACTTTATGAAAATGATGGATAAGACCAGTACTTTGATGAATAACCTGCTCCTCGGCGTAGCACTGCTTTCTCTGCTGGTCGGCGGCGTGGGAATAATGAATATCATGCTGGTTTCTGTGACAGAGCGTACCAGAGAAATCGGTCTGCGGATGGCTGTCGGTGCCAGAAGCGTGGATATTCTCAAACAGTTCCTTATCGAATCAGTTGTCATGTGTCTGGTCGGCGGGATCATCGGTATCCTGCTCGGTCACGGAGTTTCGCTCTTTATTGAAAGCCAGCTGCACTGGCCCATTGAGAGCAGTCCGGGAGCAGTGATCGCCGCCTTTGCAGTTTCCGCCAGTATCGGCATGGTATTTGGATTCTACCCCGCATGGAAAGCATCACAGCTCGACCCGATCGAAGCATTGCGATATGAGTGATGCCGCCGGTATACCACTGCGGCATGCAAGCCAATGAGTGGGGATCTGATCCACCTCTCAAATAAAAACCCCTGCACGCTTTTTCAAGCATGCAGGGGTTTGATTTTTACCGGAACCGGCGATTATTACATCGCTTCGGAAACCGCGACGGCAACGGCGACAGATGCACCGACCATCGGGTTGTTGCCCATTCCGATCAGACCCATCATTTCGACGTGAGCCGGAACGCTGGATGAACCGGCGAACTGGGCATCGCCGTGCATACGGCCCATGGTATCAGTCATGCCGTAGCTGGCAGGACCGGCAGCCATATTGTCCGGATGCAGAGTACGACCGGTACCGCCGCCTGAAGCGACGCTGAAATATTTACGGCCGTGTTCGATCGCCCATTTCTTGTAAGTACCGGCAACCGGATGCTGGAAACGTGTCGGGTTGGTGGAGTTACCGGTGATAGAAACATCGACACCTTCTTTGATCATGATTGCGACACCTTCGCTCACATCATCGGCACCATAGCATTTGACAGCGGCTTTGGGACCGTTGGAAAAAGCTTTTTCTTCGATGATATTGAGTTCGCCGGTGTAGTAGTCATATTCGGTTTCAACAAAGGTGAAACCGTTGATACGGCTGATGATGTAAGCAGCATCTTTGCCCAGACCGTTGAGGATGACGCGAAGCGGCTCTTTACGGACTTTGTTGGCAGTTTTGGCAATACCGATAGCACCTTCGGCGGCGGCGAAAGATTCGTGACCGGCGAGGAAGCAGAAGCATTTGGTCTCTTCACGCAGCAGCATGGCAGCGAGGTTGCCGTGACCGATACCGACTTCGCGGCTGTCAGCCACTGAACCGGGGATGCAGAATGCCTGAAGACCCAGACCGATTTTTTCGGCAGCTTCGGCAGCAGTTTTGGTTCCGGCTTTGATAGCAATGGCAGCACCGAGGGTGTAAGCCCAGACAGCGTTTTCAAACGCGATCGGCTGCACACCGCGGACAATGGCTTCCACATCCACACCTTTGCTCAGGCAGAGGTCGCGGGCGGCTTCGAGAGATTCGATGCCGAATTCTTTCAACGCTTTTTCGATCTTGGCGATACGGCGTTCGTAACCTTCAAATTTCACACTCATGGTCTGAACTCCTTATTCTTTACGCGGATCGATGGTTTTGACCGCTTCATCAAAACGGCCGTAGGTCTTGACATTTTTCTCGAAAGCTTCGCCGGGGCAGACACCGTTGCGGATAGCTTCCATCATCTTGCCAAGGTGAACGAATTTGTAGCCGATGATCTCATCATTGGCATCCAGACCGATTTCAAGCACATAGCCTTCTGCCATTTCCAGATAACGGGGACCTTTTTCGGCAGTTGAGAACATGGTTCCGACCTGGGAACGCAGACCTTTGCCCAAGTCTTCCAGACCGGCACCGATGGGAAGACCGCCTTCGCTGAACGCAGTCTGGGTACGGCCGTAAACGATCTGTTTGAAAAGTTCACGCATAGCAACGTTGATAGCGTCGCACACGAGGTCGCTGTTGAGAGCTTCGAGGATGGTTTTGCCGGGCAGGATCTCAGATGCCATAGCGGCACTGTGGGTCATACCGGAGCAGCCGAGAGTCTCAACGAGAGCTTCCTGAATAACACCGTCTTTGACATTCAGCGTCAGTTTGCAGCAGCCCTGCTGCGGAGCGCACCAGCCGATACCGTGGGTCAGACCGGAAATATCGCTGGTCTGTTTGGATTTTACCCATTTACCCTCTTCGGGAATGGGAGCCGGACCGTGCTTGACGCCTTTGGCGACACGGCACATCTGCTCGACTTCGTGCGAGCACTGATAGGGACAACTCATTTGTCTGGTCTCCATTTTATTAAAAGTTGAATGGTTGAATAAAGCCCATATAACCGTAGTATTAATATAGCATGCAGAATGCAATTTTTCAAGATGCGGTTTGCGAAAATCAGAGATTGAAGCAGGCAGGTGTGATAACACCGCACTGTCAGACAAGTCCGACTGGTCAGACCTGTCTGACATATCTGACAAAGCCCGCATCATCACGCCTGCCTCACTGCAACTATCTGAAATCACGGCACAAAAAAACGCAGGGCGTTAACCCTGCGTTTTTGAACTTTTTGACTTTTCGTCAAACGAACTGATTAGAGAGTGTCAAGGTCGTTGGGAGCGACAGCAATCTTACCAGTGTTTTCGGCAGTGTGCCATTTGTTGGCAGCATAACCTTTGACGTGACCGTCAGCATAGAGCAGGTTACCGAAATCTTCGTGGTTGGCTTTGCCGCTGTTGACGTCATCACCGGTCAAGTCGCCGGAAACTGCGGAAGCAGCACTGTACTGAGCGGTAACATAGGTGTAACCATAGCTCAGGTTAGCAGAAGCTGAAGCAGTGGAGAAAGTCAGAGTATCGGTATTTTTACCAGCGGAAACGGTGCTGGAGGGGCAGACGTAAACTTTGTGGTCGGTCAGGTGACCTTCGCTGCGAAGGATATCCATAGCAGCTTCGGCACCGGCAGCATCAAAGGTGCTGGCACTCTTACCACTTCTCAATACGCCATGGGGACGGAGCTGACCAGTAGCAGTCTGGCAGTAGAATTCCAGAGCGTTGCCGATCTGTTTCAGGTTGTTGGTGCAGCTGGCACGACGACCGCTTTCACGGGCTTTCTGCAGAGCAGGCAGCAGGATAGCAGCCAGGATGGCGATGATCGCGATAACGACCAGCAGTTCGATAAGAGTGAATCCACGACTCTTTTTCATTTTTTGTTTTCCTTTCTTTTTTCTTTCAGCGGAACTCCCGCTATTTTTTATTCGGTATACTTTACCGTTTACGCTAATTCATATTTTACACAAAAATTGTTCAAAAAACAAACGTTTAGGGGAAATCCGGCAGGGTTTATTAAGAAAATCTCAATATATGATATTTCAACCGTTTATTTTCCTGCCGGATCATTTTCCTCTCATCTGCCGTCGATATACTTGCGGATGGCGGAAATACCGGTGAGTTTCTCGGCATCCTTTCCATTGGAGATCACCAGCGTCGGGGCATGGCTGATCTGGAACTCTCTGGCTCTTGCCTCGTCCTGATCGGCGACAACCACGTCGTATTCGATCCCCGCATCATCGAGGAACCGTTTGGCGATCCGGCAATTCGGGCAGGTGGTCGTGGTGAAAAGCGTCAGTTTGTCGGCACTCACCACCGGAGCAGCTTCCGGAGCGGCGGCGACCATCGGAGCGGTTGCACAACAGCAGCTGTCAGAGGTAAATTCCCGCTTGACCGCATTATATGCATTATATACCTTGCGGTCTTTATATTCCTGGGCCTTACCGTCGTTCCAGTTCTGCACCGGACGGTAGTAACCGGTGATACGGCTGTAAACCTCGGTCTTGCTTCCGCAATCCGGACACTTGAACTCCTCACCGGCAATATATCCGTGATTGTGACAGATCGAGTAAGTCGGCGACATGGTGTAATACGGCAATCTGTAATTTTCCGCAATTTTCCGCACCAGATTCGCCGCTGCCTGCCAATCGGGAAGTTTTTCTCCGAGGAACGCATGGAAGACCGTACCGCTGGTGTAGAGGGTCTGCAATTCATCCTGCACATCCAGAGCAGAGAAGATGTCATCGGTGTAGTTCACCGGCAGATGGGAACTATTCGTATAATACGGAGTACCATTTTCAGAAGCGGTCACGATGTCACCGAAACGGTTCTTATCGTGTTTTGCCAGACGGAAACTGGTCGATTCCGCCGGAGTCGCTTCAAGGTTGTAAAGGTCGCCGTACTGCTCCTGATAGTCGGAAAGTCTTTCCCGCATGTGGTTCAGCACATCTTTGGTGAATTCCTGGGCTTCGGCATGGGTAAGATCTTTTTTCAGCCATTTTGCATTCAGACACGCTTCATTCATGCCGACCAGACCGATGGTTGAGAAGTGGTTGTCGAATTTGCCCAGATAACGTTTGGTATAAGGATAAAGACCCTCATCAAGCAGTTTGGAAATGACTTCACGTTTGATTTTCAGCGAACGTGCGGAAATATCCATCATGTGATCGAGCCGTTCATAGAAATCTTTTTCGTTTTCCGCCAGATATGCGATACGGGGCATATTGATCGTGACCACACCGATAGAACCGGTGCTTTCACCGCTGCCGAAGAAACCGCCGGATTTCTTACGCAATTCACGCAGGTCAAGACGCAGACGGCAGCACATGGAACGGATGTCGCTGGGTTCCATATCACTATTCACATAGTTTGAGAAGTACGGAGTACCGTATTTGCTGGTCATCTCAAAGAGCAGTTTATTGTTTTCCGTTTCGCTCCAGTCAAAATCACGGGTGATGGAGTAGGTCGGAATCGGATACTGGAACCCCCTGCCCTGGGCATCGCCCACGATCATCGTTTCGATGAAAGCACGGTTGACCATATCCATCTCTTTTTTACAATCTTTATACTTGAAGTCCATCTCTTTGCCGCCGACGATACAATTCTGCTCGGCGAGGTCGGCAGGAACCGTCCAATCCAGAGTGATATTGGAAAACGGAGCCTGCGTACCCCAGCGGGAAGGAGTATTCACACCGAAAATAAAGGATTCAATACATTTTTTGACCTGTTTGTAGTCCAGATTGTCAACTTTGACAAACGGAGCAAGGTAGGTATCGAAACTGCTGAATGCCTGCGCACCTGCCCACTCATTCTGCATGTTACCGAGGAAGTTCACCATCTGGTTACAGAGCGTGGCAAGATGTCCGGCGGGGGCGGAAGTGATTTTGCCCGGCACGCCGCCCAAACCTTCCTGAATGAGCTGTTTCAGTGACCAGCCGGCACAGTAACCGGTCAGCATCGAAAGGTCGTGCAAGTGAATATCCGCGTTGCGGTGGGCATTGCCGATCTCATCATCATAAATTTCTGAAAGCCAGTAGTTGGCAGTGATCGCTCCGGAGTTGGAAAGGATCAGACCGCCGACAGAATAGGTCACGGTCGAGTTCTCTTTCACCCGCCAATCGTTGATTTTCACATAGTCATCGACCGTCTTTTTGAAGTCGAGGATCGTGGACTGGGCATTGCGGAGCTTTTCACGCTGACGGCGGTAAAGGATGTAGGCTTTGGCGACATCGGCATAACCGGCCTGCACGAGAACAGATTCCACACTATCCTGAATATCTTCAACGGCAATCAAGCCCTCTTTGATTTTCGGTTCAAAATCAGCAGTCACCTTCAAAGCAATAAAGTCGATGATCGACTGATTGTACTGCTTTTCCTGAGCTTCAAATGCCATTTTTACGGCATCTGCGATCTTTTTCAGATCGAAATCGATGTTCTTTCCATTACGCTTCTGTACCTGATACATTTTTCCTTTTCGTCCTTTCTCTTTTCATACTTTCTTTACTCTAAATTTACGTACTGTAAAATTTTATCTGCCGCGTATTTCTGCTGCCGGAATAAATTTCCTGACCTCAGCCAGAAATTCTTTCAACTGCTCATCACTGACCGCAAACTTTTCGCTTCCACCGCCGAGGATCTCCCCGGAATCCTTGAACCCCTGCAGAAAATAACGTTTTTCACCGGTCAGCCACTGACCGATCGCGGTGAAATCGCTCTTTTCATGCAAATTACCGGTGACTGTAGTGCGGAACTCATGCTCAACGGAAGAATTTTTCAGTAATTCCACACTCTCTTTTACCTTTTCCCAGTTATTTATCCCACTGGTCACAGCATATTTTGCCGGTGAATTTTTTATATCCATCGCCACAAAATCCACCGCATTATCAATCAGCAATTCCCGCAATCTTTCCGGAAACGAACCGTTGGTATCCAGCTTCACCTTATACCCCAACGCTTTCGCCGCCTGAATAAAAAGCACACTTTCCTTATGTAAAAGCGGTTCCCCGCCGGTCACACAAACTCCCTCAAGCCGGTCTTTCCGGTTTTCCAGAAACTCCAGAACTTCACCGAAACTGCACTCCAGATCATCCTCTTTGCCCGTCACCAACACCGGATTGTGGCAGAATGGACAGCGGAAGTTGCACCCGCAGGTAAACACCGTGCAAGCCACCAATCCCGGATAATCCAGCAATGTCAGTTTCCGAAGACCGAACCTCATTTTTACCCTGAAACTTAATTACTCTTTTTTTATCTATTACCACAATATATAGTGAATGAGCAGAAAATGGATTACTATATCTTGTTGCTCTATCAATATACCACTGTTATTAAAATTTACAAGCTGGATAAAAAATTTTTTGTGATTTTTTTATACCCGGCAGGTATACCCGGTGGGGATGCGGGCTTGATGGGGCAGCACTGATCCACCCGGTATTTGATACCCGCAGGGTATGCAGGCTTGATGGGGCGGCACAGACTGGGAATACTGGGAATACTGGTTTAAAATTGGGGTGCCGCCATGCAATCAAAGCCGATCTCTCAAATCCTATCAAATGCCCTGATCCTCCCCGCAGTTCGCAGAAAGTGGCATTGATCCACCGACCGCCGGACTTACCTTTTCCGGCTGGATGACGATGGTATATGCAGCATATCCCGGTATTTAGCCACGGTTCTGCGGGCGATGGAAATACCGTTTTTTTTCAATCTTCCGGCAATATCATCGTCAGACAAAGGCATTGAGGGATTTTCTTTTTCAATAAGTTCCTTTATTTTCTGCAATATAGCCTGATTGGAAAACTCCGCCTTGCCGCCGGATGGGAAAAAGTATTTCAGCGGCAGCACCCCCCGCAGGGTCTCCGCATATTTACCGGAAACCGCCCTGCTGATGGTGCTTTCACTCAATTCCAGAGCCTCTGCCGCCTCTTTCATGGTCACGCTGTGCAGTTTTTCCACACCGGAATCGAGAAAATCCTTTTGCCGTTCTACGATAAATTCACCGAGCCGCTGTAAAGTACTGCCCCGGTTTGCCAGGGATTGGATAAGTTCTTTGGCACGGGCAAGTTTCTCGGCAAAAAATTTCCGGTCATCAGCTGAAAGTGATTTATCTTCAAGCAGTTTCTCATAAAGCGGCACGATCCGGATCTTCGCTGCCGGATCTTTACGCAAAACGACCTTGTACGAACCATCTTCACCGGGAATGAATGCCATATCCGGCACGATCACCTCTCCGGCGGTCACCTGCGAAAACGCTCTGCCGGGAAATGGATTCAATCCCCGCAATATTTTCAGCATCGATTCCAGTTTTTCAGCAGTTACTCCGAGATTTTTTTCCAACTTGGCAAGGTGATTTTTTTCCAGATCGGCAAGTCCTTCATTCAGGAGTTTTTCCATTTCCGGAAAAAGTTTTCCCTGACGGATAAGCTGAAGTTTCAAACACTCCCCCAGATCACGGGCAGCAACTCCAGCCGGAGCGATTTTCTGAACCAGGTGCAGAACTTTTTCCATATTTTCCATTGGAGCATCGCAGCTCATTGCCAGATCGGCAAGCGGCACGGCAAGATAGCCGTCATCATTCAATGCCGAAACGATCTCCACTGCGATACGGCGGCTTTCTTCATCCATATCAAGAGAAAAAATATCCTGCAGCAGCACTGCCCGCAGCTGCGGCTGCGGTGCCGGAATAAGCGACATATAATCGACCTCATTACCGGAATTTTCCCCCGGCAGCGGCAAATCATCTGCCCAACGGTCACTCAAAGTACTGTTGGCTTCATAATCATTTTCATCATACGCCGCTTCCGGAGCTGATTCCGGCTGCGGCAATTCAGCAGATGCTTCCGGCGGAACTTCTTCCAGAAGCGGATTGGCAGCAAGTTCGGCAGAAATGAGCGTGGAAAGTTCGACTGCAGGCATGGCAAGCACTTCCAGACTGCGGCGTAAACTCTGCGACAGTATCTGGTGCTGTTCAAGTCTGCCGGATAAACCGGTATTGAGATTTTGACTGCTCATCGGATTATTGTAAAAAAAGCTGTAAAATTGTTATTGAAACCATTTGAAAAGTACAACAATACAATTTAGATTATAAAAAGTTTTTTTTCAATAGCGATCTGATAAAAAATAAAGATTTTTATATGGAATATGGTAAGATTTTTTTAAGTTCACTGGGCAGCGGCAGTGACGGCAATGCCTATTTCGCCGAATCTCCGGATGGTGCATTGCTCATAGAT
>JAZRGW010000005.1:0-40160 GCA_045644425.1 Victivallaceae bacterium
CGACATGGCTACGATCCGACTTTGCCAAAGTTATCTCGTGAACAAGGTGATCATGTTCAAAAGTATAGGCTGATGCCGCTTGATTGCGGATCATTTGCGCCAATTCCAGGAATTGCTCTGTATAGCGGTCAGATTGCGGGGGCATGGGAATCGAATGTGTCCCGGTGGAATATATTGAATCTTTTTTCAAGTTCATTTCAATGATGACCGGTTTTCCGTCGAATCTTTCAACGGGCGAGAAAGAGATCGCCCCGTTCGTACCAACGATTTTCACCAGCCTGGATGGAGTACACAGTTTGTGCCGGCTGCATGCCTTTATGACCGCGAATGCATTGGGATATTCCAGAATTGCCAGACAGTTGTTTTTGATATGCTCCGGGGCGCCGGGAAGAAGAATTTTAGACAAAAAAATGGCTCCGGCGCTTGGGCTCGAACCAAGAACCAAGTGGTTAACAGCCACCTACTCTACCATTGAGCTATGCCGGAGCGTTTCGTTATGTCATATAATATAGCTGTGATTTCTCATTTGTCAACCTGAAAACTTAAAAAAAATCAAAAAAAATCATTTTTTTTACCGGCAGATTGATTTTTTACCGTTTCGGTTTTACATTATATAAAAACTATCACATTTACAGAGAATACAATTATGCAAAAAATTTATCTGCCTTATGGGAAAACCGGCATGTATATAGACATTCCCGAACAAAATTTTCAGGGATCCTGCCATGCCTCATTACCTCCATCTGCCGATGATCAGCAAGCCGAAATCATCAGGGCACTCAATAACCCCGTCAACAGCGAACCTTTGGAACACCTTGCTTCCGGAAAAAAATCAGCGGTCATCATCGCCAGCGATCACACCCGCCCCGTTCCCAGTAAATTCATCATCCCGGAAATGCTCAAACGACTGCGTGCCGGAAATCCGGATATAGATATAACCATTCTCATTGCCACCGGATGCCACCGGAAAACCACCTCTGCCGAATTGATCAATAAATTCGGTGAGGAAATCGTGAAAAACGAAAAAATCATCATCCACGATTCCCGTGACGATTCCATGCTCACCGATCTGGGTACACTTCCTTCCGGCGGCATTCTGAAGCTCAATAAACTCGCTCTGGAAACCGACTTGCTCGTCGCCGAGGGATTTATCGAACCCCACTTCTTCGCCGGTTTTTCCGGCGGCAGAAAAAGCATTCTGCCCGGTATCGCAGGTGCAGAGACAGTAATGGCAAATCACTGTGCCAAATTCATCAGTTCACCATTCTGCCGTACCGGAATTCTGGAAAACAACCCGATCCATATCGATATGCTCTTTGCCGCAGAAAAAGCAAATCTTGCATTCATCGTCAATACGGTCATCAATGGTGATAAAAAAATCGTCCGTGCCTTTGCCGGAAATTTCCGCGATGCTCATCTTGCCGGATGCTCCTTTCTGAAATCACAATGTTGTGTAAAAGTCTCTTCTGCAGATATTGTGATCACTTCCAACGGAGGTTATCCGCTTGATCAGAATATCTACCAGAGTGTAAAAAGCATGACCGCCGGTGAAACTGTATGCAACCCCGGCGGAGTCATCATCATAGCCGCCAGCTGTTCTGATGGTCATGGCGGAGAAGCATTTTACCGTACCCTCTGCAATGCAGCTTCCCCCGCAGAACTTCTGAAAGAAATTTCCCTTATCCCGGCAGATAAAACCATGCCCGATCAATGGCAATATCAGATACTCGCCCGAATTCTGAAAAATTTCCATGTGATCATGGTGACCCGGGATTGCGATCATCAAATAATTCGCAATATGGGAATGAAAGCCGCTTCAACTCTCAATGAGGCTCTGGATCTCGCCTTTGAAATCACCGGTAAAGATGCCTCTGTATCAGTGATCCCGGATGGCGTTTCCGTGATCGTTGAAAGGATATAAGGATTATTTACATACCGTAAGGATTATATTCCCATGCTCCGGGAGTATTCTGCGGTATGGCACTGTAACCTCGGCGTTCAAGTTCGGTGCAGCCGCCGGACAATATGGAAAATAAAAATACCGCTGTTGCTATAACAGCGGTATGGAAGAAGCTTTTTTTCATCACTGCGTATCAGAAAAGTGTCTGAAAAAGACCGTAGGCATCCATTTCCAACACCTGGAAAGTAACCGCAGCTCCGGCAAGCAGCAGCGTAAGTATGGTCATCACGGTAAAAAATTTGGATTCAAGCATTCTTCAAATCTCCTTCAAACTTACTTTTTGAAGACCACTTTATCACCGACTTTGATCAGACCGGCTTTTTCAGCGGGGATATTGGCAGTGGACTGCTTCGCATCGACATTGCTCAGAGTGATCGTGGCAATAAACTTGTCATCGCGAACAACATTGAATTCCAAACCGGATTCAACATCAGGATTGAGAGTCAGCACCTTATTGCCCACAGTCTGCTTTACAGTGCTGGCAGTACCGAAGTCGATCACGATGTAACCATAATCCGGAACAACGGAAATAACCGAACCGACCAAAGCACTGCGTGCTTCATTGGAGCCGCGCTGCCAGACTTTCGGATCACTGTCAGCCTGATCAAGATTCAGCACCCGCTTATAGTCACTGATAACTTTGTTGAGACGGCTGATTTCAGCATCACGTCTGCCAACAGTCGTTTTCAGGGCACTGACATCTGCACGGGCATTGCTCAACTGACTGCGGGTTGCAGAAAGGGTATTGACCATATTGGTCACACTTTTGCTGATGCTGGTAGCCGGTTTTCCATCATCGGCAAATTTGCCGTTGAGAGTGGAAGCGATCTCTTTAAGGGATTTGGCATACTCGGCACGGGCGGCACGGTTGTTATTCACAATCGTGCGGATCGCACTCATATCACCACGGGAGAAAAGTGCCTGTTTGTTGAAAGCAACTTTATTCTCTCTGGCAATTTTTTCCAGAGTATTACCGATCAACTCACGGTTGGTGTAAACCTGAGAAACCTTATTCTGGACACCGGCGATCTGGGCACCGTAAGTCAGAGGATCAATAAATTTAGCAGCAGTACCGGTATTGGCACCAACCTGCTGACCGATCTTGGCAAACACATCTGCCATTCTTCTGCGCTGGGCAACCACCCGGTCAAGCTCTGCTTTGGTTTTCTTCTGCAGAGCGACCATATCTTCATAGCGTTTGGTCAATTCATCGTACTGTTTAACGAAAGCCTCGCTCTGGTCGGTCAGGTTTTTCAATTTGCCGGCAAGACCGTCTTTGCTGTATTTTTTATGAGAGAGATCATCTGCAGTAAGTTTGGAAGCAAACTTTTTATCACTGCGGCTGTCGATGGTCTTTGCACTATTGTAAATCGCATTGCTCATCTGCTCCCAGCCATCGACAAACTGAACTCTTTTTTCATAAAGGAAGTAAGAACAGACAGCACTGACCAGTGCCAGCACAAATACCACGATGCAGGCAATGATATTGAAGATCTTCATAATAGGACACCCTTGCTTTTTTGTTATATATTTTAAACTTTTGAAAAATTTACAAAATCTATGCACTCTATGAAATTTAACACATAATCGGCAGTTGTCAAATACATAATGCCACTTTTTTGCAAAAAAAAAGGTTTTTTCATCATTTTTTGTCATTCAGAGCAAAAAACGAACCCCTTCCAGTGTGGAAAGTTTGGATGCCAAACTCCTTGCCCTTTCAATGGAATCGACTTCACAGGAGACCCGGATCGCCTGATATTTGCCCCCTCCGGAAACCTCTCCGGCAATGATCGAAAAATCCGCATTTTCCGTCTTTCCCAACGCATCGACCTGAGCTCTGACCTTTTCCGCTTCCGGAGCAAAAGCAATCAAACGGAACTCCCACTGGCAGGGAAATTTTATTTTATTGGCTTCATCACTCATTTTTCTTCCTCCCAATAAGGTGAAATTTTCCGCAGACGGGCAATGATCGGAGGCAGTTTTTCTGCAACGAAATCCAGTTCTTCCGCAGTATTATAGCGGGAAAGGCTGAACCGGATCGTTCCGTGTGCCGCACTGTAAGGGATTCCCATCGCCCGCAGAACGTGCGACGGTTCCAAACTGCCGGTGGTACAGGCGGAACCGCTGCTGGCACAGATCCCGAATACATCCAGCAGCATCAATATACTCTCTCCCTCAATACACTCAAAGCTCACTGAACTTGTCCCCGGCAGACGGTTTTCCGGATCTCCGTTGATCCGGATGCGGGGAATGGATGCAAGCAGTTTAGCCTCAAAGGCATCACGCAGATTTTTAAGGTAAATATACTCTTCAGCAACTTTTTCCCGGGCGATCTCACACGCTTTGCCGAAACCGATGATCGAAGTCACATTTTCAGTACCGCCGCGTCTGCCGCGTTCCTGATGACCGCCGAAAATCAACGGAGTAAAAAGGATTCCCCGGCGGATATAGAGAGCCCCAACACCTTTGGGCGAATGAAGCTTATGACCGGAAATTGAAAGAAAATCAATTCCGCACTCTTTTACATCAATGGAAACTTTTCCCGCCGCCTGAACTGCGTCTGTATGAAAAAATGCTCCTCTGGCATGGGCAATTTCCGCAATAGCTTTGACCGGAAAGATCGTACCGGTTTCGTTGTTGCCCCACATCGCTGAAACGACGGCGGTATTATCATCGACCGCATTTTTCAAGGCTTCCATATCCAGTTTTCCCTGCCCGTCAACACCGATAAGTTCCACGGTATATCCCCGGTGGGTAAGCTCTTCGCAATAATGAAGCACCGCAGGATGTTCAACTGCAGTGGTCACGATCTTCTTTCTTTCCGGTTTGGCAAGCAATGCGGCATTGATCGCAGCATTGTCACTTTCAGTACCGCAGCTGGTAAAAACTATTTCCGGGGCATTGCCGTCTTTATCACGGTAATCTGCACCGATCAATTCAGCGACCTGACGGCGGGCTTTTTCGATTTCAGCAGCAACACTGCCGCCGAAACGGTGGATGCTTGAAGGATTTCCGTATTTCTCACAGAAGTAGGGTTTCATTGCCTCAAAAACTTCCGGAGCAACCGCCGTTGTGGCGTTGTTATCAAGGTAAATGATTTTGTTTTCCATAAGTTATCCGCTTTATATTCAAAGATTTTTCAATGCTGCATCAATGATCGCCTGTGCCGCTTCCGGTGCCGCCGTATTTATTCCCGGCTGAACCTCATAGCCGCCCCTGGCAAAACATTCCGCCATGGGAACGTAATTGGATTGGGACTGGGCAAGGGAAACAACAAATGTATTTTTAAAAGGCGATGCCTGACGGATCGCCCTGCCGATACCGTTGAAAGGTTCTCCCGGCAGAGTTACAAAAGCCAACTCCCTGCCGAATTCGATCGCCGTCAATCTGCCTTCATGCGACGGAGTACTGAATTTGTGACAATCCAACGCCCTCTGTGCAAAGAAACGCAGTGCCGCCGGCACTTTATTTGCCAGATCCTGACTTTCAAAATCCCCTTCTTTGGGAATATCCGGAACCGTATCCAGTATGTGTTGAGCTTCAGCGACTTCCTCATCTGTAAGTTTCCGGTGGGGAATGCTTACAGTGGAGTTTTTAACCACGATCTCTTCGCTTTGAAGCTTCTCAAGTTTATCCAGAGCCTCAAGCACGATCCGGGCATAGCCTCTGCCGATACGCACTGCTTCACTGTAGCTGGTTTGATTTATTTTCTGACGGAAGTCGAAATGATTTATATCTCCGGATGCATCATCCAGCACGATCACCGGCATACTTGCTTTGAGTTCATACTGGATCTCCTGGGCAAATCTGCCGTACCAGTCGGCTGAAACCAGATTTCCGCCGATGGTATCGCCATGCTGGGCGATATTGCAGATGATGGCGGCAGTTCTGCCATTCTGAATGATCCGGATAATGCCGATGGTCCGGTCAAAATCGCTTTCCGGACGGTCGATTTCCGGATTTCCCCAGCCGGGATTGGTGACGATCGTACCGTTTTTCATCCAGTAACGGCGGACAAATCCGTATGGGTTATTGTAAACTGAACCGTACTCGATCTCTCCGGGAAGCAGATTCATCTGTGCCCTTTCCACCGCCCGTAAAGCCGCCTGAGTGATCTGATTGAATGAGTATTCTGTCAGCTCATTCTGTTCTTTACGCAGTTCCGGACCGGTATGAGTATGATTGGCACAGATAATGAGATTTTTGTAAAGTTCACTGCCGAAACGTTCAGCTATCTCCTTTTCCAGTTTCTCAAGCAAAGCGTTGAAAACTGAACAGAGATCAAAAGATACTATTCCGCAACGCACTTTTCCGTTGTCGATGATCACTGTTTTAACATACAGATCATCGTACATTCCGACATTGGGACGTTTATTCATGTAACCTGCCAGACCAACTCCGGCAGGCGGAGTGATGATCTCCTGAGCATAACCGATTTTCAACATAATATCTTCCTTCATCAAAAAATTTTCAGATATGTAAATGCAAGTAGTGCCCCTTCGTTTCCGGAATCTTCCATGCCGCGGCAAATGAACCGGCTGCGACCAGGGAAACAATAACAAAAAGCGTAAAATACGCTTCCGGAGAATATATTTCTGTACCCGAAGGCAGTATTTTTTTATCAAAACTATCCAGAAGCAATCCGATCAACTGGGAACAGACCGCTACGGCAAGATAACCGAACATATTGCTCACCGCCGCCGCCTGTGCCATTATATCCCGTGAATTTATCTCCTGCATCACCATCGCAAATATCGGTGGGATTCCTGCCGCCATCGCAAAAAGACAGTAGATCACACCGTAGATCCAACCGGAAAATTTGAAATATATCGAAACTGCCATCAAAATACTTGCTCCGGCACAAATACCGCAGGCAATCAGCATTAACGGACGGCGGCGGTTGCCGGTCAGACGGGTTAGAAAGCTTGCCGTGAGCATGGTAAACATACAGACCAGGGTCAAAATAAATATGACTGCTGCGGCATTGCGGGAGGAATAACCGGCAAAATCTTCCAGAAACTTTTTACCGAATACCGTCTGGATGATAAAGTAGGTGCAGAAATTCACATTGGAGCAGAGTATCAGCAGCCAGCTCAACGGATTGCCGAGAATATATTTGAATGGTTTCAGCGACAGGCGGCTTTCCGGAACCGGCGGCAATTCAACTTTGCTTTTGCCGAAAAGAAATAAGAGATAAAAAATCGCTCCGAGTACCGCGGCCCCGATAAGCACATGACGCCACGGGAAGTGGTAACAGAACTGTTCAAAAGGAAGCGATCCCATCAATCCGCCGCCGTAACCGCAGAAATAAGCTATTCCGAAAAATATTGCATAATTCTTTCTGCCGAAAAGCCGGTCAGTTTCCCGCACCAGACTCAAATACATGGAACTCGCTCCGATACCGGTAAGCATTCTTGAAAGATAAAGCAGATAAACATTGCTGCACAATGGGAAAAGCAGCGTGCCGCTGACAAAGATCAAACCGCCGACTGCCACTACCCTCGCCCCGCAATAACGGTCGACCATAACTCCGGAAACAAGCTGACAAATGGCATAAGTATAGACAAATGAAGCTCCGAGTGTTGCCATCTGGGTAGCATTCAACCCCAGTTCCTGAACCAATGTATTGTAGATGGTTCCGGGCAGTGCAGTACGCTGGAAATAAGAGCATGCATAGATCAGCAGCAGCGGCACAAAAAGCCAGAAAGCCCGTTTTTTACCTGAAATTTCCTGCCAAATGGACATTTTACCGACCTTTCTTCCCTATCTTACGGCAAATTCTTTTTACTGAATCCTTAAAATTACCGTATGTCAATCATATTACTATAGCATTCCACAGCAGTTTTTTCAATATTTACCTTGACAAAAATCCTGCGGCGTGGTATCTTTTGAAGATAGATTTTCAGGAGGATGTATTCACCGATGGATAAATGTGTATTTTTTGACCATGCGGCGGCAACAAAGCCCGATCCGGAAGCTCTGGAATGTTTTGTTACCGAATCCCGCACCCATTATGCCAATTCCGAAGCAGTGAACCGGCTGGCTTACCGGGCAAGAACGGCATTGGAAAATGCGGCAGAAAAACTCTCTTTCACCCTGACCGGAAGTAAAGATTTTCAGGTTGTATGGGGAAGTTCCGCAACCGAACTTTTCCGGGTGGCGGCATCTCTGCCGGAATTTTCCACCAGCTGGGCAACCGCCCTGGAACACCCCGCATTGACTGCAAATCTGAAAAACTTTACCTCTTACCGTCAGATCCCCGTTGCAAAAAACACTCTGCCGGATTTCCCTCAATGTGACTTCAAAGCAGATCTTGGCGTACTTTTTCAGGTGCAGAGCGAACTCGGAATCATTCAGGATACGGAAAAACTCTTTCCCGCCGGTTCAGCGGAATGCCGTTTGACCGATGCGGTGCAGGCGGTAGGAAAGATCCCTCTGGATAAAAATTCTGATATTCTGGTGATTTCCGGAGTAAAATTCGGTTCTCCCGGCGGAGCGGCAATGCTGCTTGCTCCAAACGGGAAATATACCGAAAAACTTCTAGCTCATGCAGATAAAATGCGGAAAAATGATTATGCTCTATCCCGGATCAGTGTACCCCAGATGCTGGCGATGACATTTGCCGCTGAAAAAGCGGTCAGCCAGATGGATGAATCATTCAAAAAAGTTTCTGAATTGAATTATCTGATCCGCAGGGGAGTTTCTGAATTCGGCATTACAACCACTCTTTCAGATTCCATTCCTGTATCCCCGTATATCCTCAATCTGATGCTTCCGGATCAGGAAGCGGCAGTAGTGGTGCGGGCATTGGGGGAAAAAGGTATTTACGCCGCTTCCGGAAGTGCATGCAGTGCCGAAAGCGGACAACCGTCAGCCGCCCTCACCGCATTGGGTATCCGGGGTAAAAAAGCTTTCCGGGCGTTGCGTTTGAGTTTCTGGAAAGAGAACTCCATCGAAGATGGCGAAATTTTCCTCTCTGAACTGAAAAACGTGTTGAAAAATTACTGATCCGGTATTATTTTTATAAAATGAAATAACCATTAACCCGGAAGGATCATATTTCCATGTTCAAAAAATTTTTCTTTTCACTCGCCGCTGTCACTGTTTTCGCAGCTGTTACCCACGCAGAAATAATCGAAGTCCGTAAAAAATCCGACCTCAATCCGACGGTCAGTTTCAGCGGCATCCCCGGTGACGAAACTTTGAGCAGTGAATTGAAACGTTTTCTTTCCGTCTGCGGCTGGTTCGATCCTGCTTCCCCCGGAAAAACCGCGGACTACACCCTGAAAGCGGAAAAAGCCGGCAATTATGTCAACTTATATGTCTACCGCAATTCGCAGAAGGTTGCAGGATGGCGTTTCCATATTGCATCAAATCCCCGGGAAACAGCAAAAACTATCGTTGACACGGTCATTGAAAGGGTTTTTGAACAACTGAAAGTGCGGGGGTTCTGTCACAGCCGGATCGCATTCTGTGCTGAAACTGCTCCCGGAATCCGCAACGTTTTCTTCTGCGACATCGACGGCGGAAATATTGAACAGGTGACAAATTACCGCACGCTGAATGTGGAACCATGCTGGAGTCCATCCGGCAAAAGCATCTGTTTTTCCAAATACGGAAAAACCGGTATTGATGTAGTGGAAACCACTACTGCCAAACCGAGAAAAAGCCGTATTCTTTCCTCGTTCAGGGGGATCAATACCGGTGCTGCGATCTCACCTGACGGCAAATACATGGCGGTCATCCTCAGTCCGGATCATCAGGTCGATCTTTATCTGCTTGGTCTGCATCAAAGGTTTCAGAAACGGCTTACCAGAGGTATCGCCGTAGAAGCATCCCCCTGCTGGAGTCCGGATGGTAAAAAGCTTGCTTTCGTCAGCGACCGGGCAGGCAATCCCCGTATTTTTACCGCCAATCCTGACGGTTCCGGTTTGACCATGCTCCCGAAAGTACCCGGTGGTGCCGATGCCGTTACTCCCGCATGGAGCAGCGATAATAAAATTGCCTATGCCACCAGAATCCGCTCCACCGGCAACTATGCGATCGCCGTATACGATATGAAAACCGGAGAAAATAAAATCGTTTCCAGAGGCATCGGCAACTGGGAATCCCCCGGATGGGCAGCCGATAACCGGCAGGTAGTCTGCAAACGTACTGTCAACGGCAAATCTTCCCTCTGGATCGTCGATACCCGCAACGGCAGGGAACGTGAATTGCTCCGTACCGGAACCAAACTCTACGATCCGGCATGGTCACCTTGCACCAAACGGTGAAAAAGATGTTTGATACAGCAAAATACATAGATTCACTGGATATGTTCAGCATCCGGTTGGGATTGGATGCGGTAAAAACGCTGATGAAAAAAGCCGGAAATCCGGAAAAACAGCTCCGCTTCATCCACCTTGCCGGAACCAACGGCAAAGGTTCCACCGGGGCAATGCTGGAAAGATCTTTCCGGCAGGCTGGATTTTCCACCGGATTTTACACCTCCCCCCACCTGATCGACATCCGTGAACGTTTCCGTATCAACGGAAAAGCCGTAAGTGTGGAAAAATTCAATTTTCTCGGTCAGGAACTGGTCAGTGAAGCTGCTGACGGCAAATACAGTTACTTTGAATTTGCAACCGTACTGGCAATGAAAATATTTGCCGATGCCCAAGTCGATGTGGTCATCTGGGAAACCGGTCTCGGCGGCAGACTTGATGCCACCAATGCCGTCAATTCTGAAGCAAGTATCATTACCAATATCGCTCTTGATCACCAGAAACATCTGGGCAACACTCTTGAATCGGTAGCGATGGAAAAATCCCGGATCATCAAACCGGGAAAACCTTTTTTCCACGGTGTTCTGCCGCCGGAAGCAGAAAAAGTCATCTATTCATGGGCAAAGGAGATAGATTCCCCCATTTTTCCACCGCGGGAAAGTGTACCGGAAGTTTCCGGATTTGACGGGATCTGTCAGCTTTTCAACTACGATAACCGGCAGATCGCCCTCGCCCTGCCGGGGAAAATGCAGCGGGAAAATTTCCGTATCGTCTATGAGGTATTGAGTTATTTTGCTGAAAAATGGAACTTCTCTCTGGAAAAAGCTCTTTCCGGATTGGAATTTGTCAACTGGCCCGCCCGGTTCCAGCATATCGGCAAGGTGATAATCGACGGCGGACACAATCCCGATGGTGTGCGGGCTTTGACCGAAGCGGTCACAGAACGTTATCCGGAAGAAAAATTCCTTATCGTTTATGCCGCATTCGGTGATAAACATGCTCCGGAATGTTTGAAGTATCTGGAAAAAATTGCCGGCAGTTTCATTTTCACCGTACCCGGTGCTGACGGCAGGGCGGCGTACTCTCCGGATGAACTTACCGGATTTACGGAAAAACCTGCTGTTATCGAAAACGATCCGGCTCTGGCGGTTAAACAGGCTGTCGCTCAAAACCGCTGCCGGGTAATCATTTCCGGATCACTCTATCTGGCAGGAACCGCATTGGAATTGCTTCTGCCCCCGGATAAAGTTCTGGATATTTAACCGGCAGATGGATCAATGCAACACTCTGCGAAACGCCGGGTGAAGCCGGGCATGTGAGAAAATTTGAGAGATAGACGTTGCTTGCCTGACGGCAAGCCCGATACTCTCTCAAAAAATCCCCCAAAAAATCTCACCAGTGCCTTGTCGCAGCGTAGCCCGCAGGGCGAAGACGGACGCCCCCACAGGTTTGCACACCACGGCGGGTATACAGGTCGGTATATCAGCGGTCAAGTTTTTTCCAGACCGGTTCCAGATCCACCATGATACCTTTTTCAGCTGCTTCATCAAGGGCAAGAGCAAAAACGGCACTTTCCAAACCTTCACTGCCGCTGCACTTGGGAGCCTTACCGGTACACATGGTCTCGTACAACTCTTTCATGATCACGGAATCACCGCCGCCGTGACCGTCATTTCTGAAGTCGATCGCATATTCGACCGGATCGCTCATCAACTGATATTTGAGAAGACCTTTATAGAGTTCCAGACTCATCGTTCCCTCAGTACAGTGGAAAACCATCCGCCTTTCCGGCATCGGATTGCACATGGTATCGAAAAATGAAACGATCACATTGTTGCGGTAATACGCGATCGAAGCCTGAGTATCTTTCATATCGTTTTCACCGGAAAACGCCGTAACGGTACGCTGGGGGTCACGCCATGAAAGGAAAAGATCTTCACCGTATTTATCGGCAATAGGCTGATTTTCTTTGATAAAGTAATCCTGTTTGGCAAAAGATGCAACCTTTCCTGGCAGTGAACCGCAGAACCAATTGATCAAATCAAGGTCATGGCAGCATTTTTCCAGAATATGAGGGCCTGCTGCAGCAGAATAACGGCGCCAGTTGCAAACGATGTAACCGCCGTGGGCAGGTGCAATATTTTCATTGGCTTCGATGGAAAGCAGACGACCGAGTTTGCCGCTGTCGAGTATCTCTTTGGCTTTACGGTAAATCGGAGCATAACGCAGCACAAAACCGGTGGCAAAAATCAATTCCGGATGAGCTTTATGGACACCGTAGATTTCCTGACAGTCATCAATGCTTGTGGCAAGCGGTTTTTCCGTGAACACATGCTTACCGGCATTGAATGCTTCGAGGATATACTCTTTGTGGTTCACATTCGGAGCAAAAACCATCACCCATTCCACACCGGGAAAGTTGATCGCTTCGGTACCGGAAGCACATTTCTTTGTATCCGGCAGATTGAGCTTCTCACAGAAGTAATCCATCTGTTTTTCATCCGGGTCATAGAGGGTTACGATTTCGGCATTACGCTTTGAATCTTTCAAAAGATTTTCGACGACCCACAACGCACGGTTTCCGGCGGAAATCACCGCCACTTTGATTTTTTTCTCTTCCATAATTTTATCTCCTTGAAAAAAATTATTGTCACATATATATTATACACCACAAATGCGAAAAAGTGAATGGATAAAAACTGTATTATGAATGACAAAAAAATCGAAATCAGCCAAACAACCCATTTACACCGGCTTATTGCCAATATTCCGGACGAAGCAAGAGAGTATGGTTTGTGGCTTATAAACGGCTCTATCGGACACCGTACATCAGTGATTTCCAGTTTAAAAAACCCCGACCGGAGATTTGAATTTTACTCTTTGAGCCATATGTATTCCGGCAAAGGATGGTTGAGGATCGGTTCCCGCACCCAGGAAGTAAAAGCCGGGGATGCAATATTGATCTGTCCGGGTGACTGGCATCTTTACGGCGGCGATCCCTACTTTGAAGATGCAATATGTTTCTGCGGCAAAATCCCGGACTTCATGCGGGATCGGGGCATTCTTAAAAGCGGTTTATTCAATATCGGCAGTGTAAGAAAACTTGTACCGCTGATCGAAACTTCACGTTCTCCGGATGCTGATGCGTGGCTGAAAGCAGCCGTCGGATTACAAGCTCTGCTCCTTGAAATAACCAGCCGTAAAAATGAAAATTCACCGATCGAATCCCTTTTAAAAACAATCCGCAACGCCCCGGATAATCACTGGTGGAGCGTAAATGAATTAGCTGAATTGCGGGGCATTTCCGTCGACCGGCTGCGCAGGGAATTCATCAAATATACCGGAGTCCTGCCCAAACACTATCTGGAACACCTCAAGCTCCAGCGTGCCGCAGAATACATGACCTCTCATGACGCATCGGTGACTAAAACAGCTCTCCACTTCGGTTATGTGGATCGTTATCATTTCAGCCGCAGATTCAAATGCTGTTTCAAACTTTCCCCGGAACAATACCGGAAACTTTTCGGCAGAAATCAATGATGATAAGCTCCGCCATTGAGCAAATTCAATGCCCGGTAGAGCTGTTCAAGAAAAATCATCCGTGCCATTTCGTGAGTAAAGGTCATTTTTGACATTGCCATAAGCATATCAGCACGCTTTTTCACTTCATCGGCTATCCCGAAAGGTCCTCCGATGATAAAAACGATACGGCGGTCGATCTTTTCCAGATATTCAGAAAACTCTTTTGTCGAAAACTCCCTGCCCTCTTCAGTAAGTGCAATGACCAGAGAACCCTTTTCCCGGTCAAGTTCGCGGAGCATCGCCTTGCCCTCATTTGCCACATTGGAGTCGGGCAGAATAACCACTTCACACCTGCCGTAAGCATTGAGACGGGTAAGGAACTCCTGACAGCGGCTTTCAAAAAGACGGTCACGCATCCTGCCGACGGCAACCAGTTTCACCATTCTTTCGTATTTTGCCATTTTGCAATTTTTTCAGGAGATCTTTTCAGCTTGAAGTGCCTCTGATTTTTCATCTTTGGCATTATCCGCATTGTTTCCGCCGCGGGTCAGCCACTTATTGTTGTTCAGAGTTACGATCGCCCAGCAGGGGATCCATGAGAGCATTATCAGAGAAAACAAACTGTAAGTCACAGAGTGAAACGCATATTTCAACGTCTTTTTACGCATGTAAACCAGCATCGGCAAAACCGACCACAATACCATAACCAGCAGAATATAAGGGGCAAAGGCAAGAAAATATGAGAAATTCACCACATAATACGCCAGAAGCAAAGGCAATATCACTATCGGAGCAAAAGTACCGACATTGAATACGATAAAATGGAATATCAATCCCAATGATTTCGGATCGGAAATGGATGTGTTTTTCACCACATAGGGACTCAAAAGAATATTTTCCCGGATATCGCCCCGTACCCAACGCAGAAGCATTCGGCACAAATCTTTGTATTTCACCGGCATATTGGTATATGCTTTGGCAGATTCCTGATAGACCACATCCCATTTGCCGCGGATCAGAAGACAGGTCAGAGCCCGGTCTTCACCGATTGAGGTGTAATTACCGAGAAATTTCTGTTCGAGCCATTGATCAAGCACCGGTTCCACCGCTGAACGCCGGTAGGCACTCAACGCCCCCGGGGTACACATTACCGAACCGAATTGGCTCTGGGCACTGCGAAGCAATTCATAAGAAAAAACAAAGATTATATCCATCAGCTTGGGAATAAGTCCCTGATCAAGATTCTGCACATTGATATTGCCCGCCACTGCTCCGACCTGCGGATCGGCAAAGGGTTTGAGGATATTGGCAATAGCATCTTTATCCACCACACTGTCACTGTCGATAGTAATGATCACATCGGCATTTGAAGCTCTTATTCCGGCTGCCAAAGCATGTTTTTTGCCCCGGTTCCGGTCGAAATAGACCGCAGTTATCATGCCGGAGAAATGCTTCTCTGCCAACTTCATCCAGTAACGGGTGTCATCTGATGAACCATCATCGATCACCACCACATTGATATTTTTATAATTGGAAGCCAGTACACTTTTGACCGTCTCGTAAATGTGACGCCCCTCATTGTATGCCGGAATAATAACGTCGCATTTCACTTCATACTTTTTTTCAGAATTGCGGTAGGTAAATGCCATTATCGCCAGAATCAGCATATTGAAAAGCGAAAAATAACTGAACGCAACCGGAAAATTGATAAATAACAGCAAACATGCCATCAAACCGGCAAGCAGAAAATATTTTGTCATTTCTCAACACCTTGAATTAAATTCAGAAAAAAACGTGACACAGAATACATAATATACCACGCCATCAACATTTTTTCAAGGTTTGACAATAAAAAACTCAGTTGCAGGATGGAAAGACCGACCGGATAAATGCCGCCAGTTTTCCGGCACACTCCGGCAAATGAAACTTTTCCGCAGACGCTTTTGCACCCTGCATCAACTTCTGCCGGAGATCCGCATTTTCAAGAGCCGCGATCGCCTGTACCCACTCTTCGTCACTCAAAGCAAGCATTCCATTTACACCATTTTCGATCACCCGGCAATTCTCACCGACCGGCGAAGCGATCCCCGGAATCCCTGCACGCAGAAAACAAATCAGCTTATATGCTGATTTACCTCTGGCAAAAGGCGTATCCGGCAGCGGCATCAAGCCGGCGTGGGCTTTGGATAATGCAGTCGTTTCAGTTTCCTGATTCCAATTGAAATAACGGCAGTTGACCCCTTCCATGCGGGGAAGATTTTCAGAAGCGACAACCAGAAGTTCAAAATCGGTCTTTTCCGCTGCCATACGCAGTGCCTGCCGCCTCTCATACAAAAATTGATAGGTGACTGGAGTACCTGTCCACACCAGAGTCAATTTTTCCGGTTTACGGCGGGAGACCGGATGGATTTCCACCGGCGGAACCGTTGGCAGTTTCAAAATTTTCTCATTGTACTGCCGGAATCTTTCCAAAAGATTGTCATTGGCAGCGATGATACCCGCCGCATTGGCAATCAACTGCGGATATTTTTCACGCAGAAACGGAACTTTTTCATAATGGAGATCGACTGCATCATCGAAATTCAATATATAAGAACGTTTTCTTAAAAACCACTTTTCCATAAAGTACGGCAGATGCGGCAGCAATTCATATTCAATCAGTGCCGGAACTCCATCCTCCGTATAACACATATCTTTCAGCCGGGAAAAATAACTGCGTAAAACACCGGAAAGCTGCCGGGGTCTTCCCGAATAAAGATCCCGCAGATAATCATCGTCAAAAAAATTATACACCTGTGGAAAAATACCCTCATCTTCCAGATACGGCACATACTGATAAAAACGCAGTCTGCTTGATGCTCCAAGAGAACCGTAACGCACCCACATATCCAGATTCATAAACTTTTCACCTCAAGTGTGCCGTCAGCAAAACGGACTTTCAATAATTTTTCCGAAGCAACTTTGCTGGAGGAAACCAGCGTTCTGCCGTCAGCTTCAAAAACCATTGCATACCCCCTTGCCAACTGACGGGAAGGGTCAAGTGCCATCAAAGAGGCAGACAATTTATCCACCTGATACACTGCTGTTGAATGGGCAAGTTTCAAAGCTGAATCCAGACGGAGTTCCAATTCATCAATATATTGCTTATTGCGGTCAAGCTGACGCAAAGGAGCATAATAATCCAGCTTACCCGCCAGATTTTGAAGCCGCATTGCCGCTCTCTGCACCCGGTTCATCAATACCATACACATATCTTTATCAGCCCGCTCTACCCGGGAGGTTATTTCATCATATCTGCCGATAACCAGTTCCGCTGCCGCCGAAGGCGTCGGAACCCGCAGATCAGCAGCAAAATCACAGATGGTAAAATCTATTTCATGGCCGACCGCACTGATCACCGGCACCTTACTTGCCGCAATACACCTCGCCAGATTTTCATCATTGAAGCACCACAAATCTTCCATACTGCCGCCGCCGCGGGTAACGACGATCACATCTGCCATCCCCGGACGGTTGAAAAATTCCACTCCCTGCAAAATTTCCTGTGCCGCTGTTGCCCCCTGCACCTGTGCCGGGAATATCTTTATTTCCACATTGGGAAAACGGCGGTTGATGATTTGCAGAAAGTCCCGTATTGCCGCTCCGGATGGACTGCTGACCACTCCTATTTTGCGGGGCAGCACCGGTATCAGTTTCTTTTTTGCCGGATCAAAAAGCCCCTCGGCTTCCAGTTTTCGTTTCACCTCTTCAAAACGCTGTTGAAGGGCACCGACACCTGCCAGACGGAGATTTTTCACAGAAAACTGATACTCTCCGCGGACATCATAAACTGAAAGATTTCCGTAAACTTCGACCACAGTACCATTTTCCACACCGAGAGAACGGCATTGAGACGCCCCGCCGAACCAGCATACTTTGATCTGGCTCTTTTCATCTTTCATCTGAAAATAGGCGTGACCGGAACGGTGCAAAAGCAGAGAACCGACCTCTCCGCCCATCCAGAAAGGCATAAAGGCACCTTCCAGAGTCTCTTTTACCGCCCGGTTTACGGCACTTACGCTCCAGATGGGTTCACTTTGATTCATTTTTCAAATGCAATTTTTCGGATCAATTCTGCGATGGAAGTATTTTCCAGATCGTTGCGGTCAAATTTTTCCGCACCTTTACCTTTCGCAAAAGTTAGCACCTTTGCTCCGGTATGACTGAGGCTCTGCCATGCCAAACCGTTGCGTTTATCCCGCAATCTTGCCGCCGCCATCGCCAGAGAACCGGCATGATCTTTTCCCGGAAGATCGGGCAGAGTTTCCGGAAGGATATAGTTGTCTTTATCCTTGTTTTTCTTCCGCTGCTGTTTGACAAAATAGGCAAAATAATTTTTCAGTTCCACTCTTTCTGCAGGCGTGATCCTGCCCAGAGAAAGCGTGTCAACAATGGTACGTTCAAAAAGATCCCAGTCTGCTTTTGCATTATAAAGAGCCACCAGTTTGTCATGCAGATCGCTCAACTGCATCTGCTGATGGAGCAGTGCGGTTTTACCGGGGGTATAGTTATCCAGAAAATAAAGTCCGCCGGTATTATGGTCGGCAGTGACCACGATCAGAGTATCTTCCGGATGTTTTTTCTGAAATTCCAACGCCACGCCTACGGCTTTATCAAAATCCATGGCGGCACGGAGCATCGAGCCGGAATCGTTGGCATGGGAATAAACATCGGTAAAACCTTCCTCGACCATCATGAAAAATCCACCGGGATTATCCAGAAGCCGGATCGCCAGAGCGGTAAAATCCGCCAATGCCGGACTTTTTCTCGGCACACCGGGAAAATCCCGCACCATCCGGTTGATGACGAAATTCTTATTTTCCGGTTTCAGTTTTTTCCAGTCACTTCCCTTGCAGATTTCATATTTCTGACCGATAAGGGCGAGATATTCAGATTCATTCGGATTATAACGGCTGTCATAATAGAAGTGGGAAGCTCCGAAAAAGTCGAATCCGCTGTAATAAAGATCGTGCAGGATCACACTTCTTTCAGAACGGTTGAAAGCATTGGCATAATGTGCCGCCGGTGTGGCATCATTGATCGGTGAAGTGGAAATAATGCCGACTTTGAAGTTGTTTTCCTTGAACTCTCTGGAAATACTTTTTACCGGTTTCCGGTTCTTATCCATGCCGATAGCACCATTGTAAGTCTTCACTCCGCAGGCAATGGCAGTACCGCTGGCAGCAGAATCGGTCACCTTACCGAGAAAATTGAGCGTTCCGGTTGGTTTGCAGATGGCAAACTGGCTCAAAGCGGGGATACCGGCTTCATTTTTCAAAAGTTTAAAGTGATTTTCTCCAAAACCGTCAGCGATGAAAAGAAAAACATATTTGACATTTTTTGCATTTTTATCCGCACCGCGGCAAACCTGCACACTGCCGCAGAAAGTAACAGCTGCAAACAATAAAATAAAGATTTTTTTCATTCCTGACCTCCCCATCAAACATTTACTGCCGGACGGATATAACACATCTTGTCGGCATCATTATCAAATTCACCCGGAACCTTTGCCAGAGCAGACAGATCCGGTTCGACACATTTAAAATCAACTTTGCCCTCAAGCAATTTATTCAAAACCGCCTCTTCAGAGGCAAATGCAGCAAGTTTCATCGGGTTGGCAGCAAAATATTCCTGTGCAGCAGCACCGGTCAGGATCAACTCCTCTCCGGTCGGCTCCAGATTGCCGTTGACCTTCCTCACCCCGAAACAGAGCAGCTCCTTATTTCTGCCGTCGTAAATAACTCCGGCTCTTTCACCTTCGGCAATATCCAGTGCCGCCGCCAGTGCCAATGCTCCCGGCACACAGCGGAAACGCAAAGATTCATTGCCCGCAGCCCAACCAGCTCCCAGAGCCGCCACCACCCGGAGAAATGTAAAACTTCCCGGACCGCAACCGAAACTCCAACGGGTAACTGATTTAAGCGAAGTACCGCAGCTTTTCAACTCTTTTTCTACAAATTCCGGAACCAGTGAAGCATCTCTCGGATGCATTTCCAATTCCGCCTTATGCAGAAGTTTTTCACCGTCAAAAAGTGCAAATGCCAATTTTCCCGGCTGGGGATCAAGCACTCCGTGCAGCATAATATCTATCCCTTTCCAAGCAATCACTTGCGTAAAATCTGAGCCACCAGCTCGTTATCAGTCAATGCCGGACGGAAATCGGCAACGTTTCCACCGGAAACCACCACCTCTGCCGGCATGGGTCGCAAATTGTAAACCGAACCCATACTGTAACAGTATGCCCCTGCATTTTTCACCGCCAGAAGATCATATTCACGGATCTCCGGCAAAGCACGCTGTTCAGCGAAACGGTCGCCGGTTTCGCAAATATTGCCGCAAACATCATACAACTCCTCTTTTCCATCCGGATTGGTCAGATTGACGATCTGATGATATGCTCCGTAAAGCACCGGACGGATAAGCTGGGGGAATCCGGAATTGCATCCGGCAATCGTGCGGGTACGGTTGTGTTTGATGGTATTGACTTCCATTATCAATGTACCGCATTCGGCACTCAGGAATTTGCCCGGCTCGAAACGCATAACGAGTTCTTTGCCGTAGTTACGGCAGAATTCATCAAATTTTGCGGTGATCTTTGCACCCATATCCACATAGTCGATGCGTTTTTCATCCTCTTTATAAGGAACTTTGAAACCACCTCCAAAATCCAGAAACTCCAGTTCACTGAAACGCTCTTTTGTGGCGATCGCCATCAGATTATCCATGCTTTTAAGCACTGATTCGGCATGTTGGAGACCGCTGCCGGTGTGTTCATGCAGACCGACAATATGCAGATTTCCGGAATCGGCAATTTTCTTTGCTTCATCAGCATCGGTGAGCAAAATACCGAACTTGGTCAAATCTCCGCCGGTCATGGTCATTGCATTATCACCGTCGCACACATCCGGATTGAAACGCAGACAGATCCGGGCCCCCGGATAGTTTGCCGCACATTTTTTCAACCGGGATAATGAACCGATATTCACCGTGACATTGGTTTTCATCACCCGGTCAAATTCGGCATCAGTCATATTATTGGCGGTATAGATGATTTTTTCCGGAGCAAATCCCAGAGCCAGTGCCAATACAACTTCTCCGGGACTGACCGCATCGATCCCCGCACCGGCATCCCTGAGCATGGTCAGCAGTGCCGGATTGTAGTTTGCTTTCAAAGCATAATGCACTTTCAGCTTTTCATGCGGAATAAAACGGAAAAGATCATTATAACGCTCCAGCATCAGATCCGCATCATAAACAAAAAGCGGAGTGCCGTAAGTGCGTGCCAATTCAATATATTTATCGTCGGAAATCATTTTTTGCTCCTTTATCATCTGCCCTGCAGGGAAAGATCCGGCTGTATCCTTCTTTCCTCATCCGGAATATAACTGGTTGAAAATGTGCATCTTGGAATCACTTCATCCGTGAGATAATCATGGTATTTGAATTCAAGTTTGCGGCCGCTTGTACGCCAGATGACCGTAGCTGTACCATATTTGTCACCACGATACTCGATTTTTACCGTCGGCTGAATCCGCATGGCATCACGATACTCATTTCTGGTGATCATACGTTTTTTGTAATTGGTATTCAAGGCGGCACGGCTGATATTGATCAGGTTGTTTATCTCTCTTTCACTCAATGCCTCATACAAATTACCATCTGCTCCGGTAACATAAGTGGCACAGGAACACAGAAACAGAACCGTACACAATGCAAACAACATCACTCTCATAAATACGCCTCTTACTTTTTCAGCTGATGAAATGTTATCAACTCATTCAGCCAGTTATTCAGCTTATCCCAATATTTTTCCGGACAACCGGGCAATTCACAATTATCCACGCCGGAAGCTACCAGATTTTCCAGAAACTCATTCTGTTCCGGTGAAAACGCTTCCGGCAGCATCCCGTTTTCATAAAGAAACGCACTTTTGATCACCACGGCACACTGCACCAGATTCCACATCTCGTGACCGGCATCCAGACCGGCAAGATTGCACAATACCGACCGCAAAGTTTCGTAAGTGTGCAGCTGCACATCGCCCGGCGGCATATTATTCAGCAGAAACGCCGCAATTTTTCCCGCCATCCGGTAGTTACGGGGATCATCGGCTATGGCGGAAAAATCCAGTACCGTTTCAACTTTTCTGGCTGTAAAAAGTTCCCTGCCGCTGCCGTCATCCTCAAACTCGATCTCCACTTCCCGGAAAATATCCGCCTGCGGAGACTTTTTGCTCATGGATTGACCGCCATGCAGTATGAAAGATACCCGCCCGTAATCCGGACTCACACCACGCAGCAGCAGTGCCGATTCTCGGTAAGGGCGTTTATCCAGTATGATGAAAGGACCGGAAATTATCACGGCTCACTCCCCGAGCTGTTTTTTCAACTCCGCAACCACCATCCCGGGGTTGGCTTTGCCTTTGGTAAGTTTCATCACCTGACCGACAAAGAACTGCAGGATCTTACCGTTGCCGGCACGATATTCCTCAAGCTGTTTGGTAAATTCGCCAAGCACCTGCGTAACTGCTCCGGAAATCGCGGATGAATCACTGACCTGTGCCAAACCTTTTTCATTGATGACCGTATCGGCATCTTTGCCGGTGGCAAACATTTCAGCAAAAACATCTTTGGCGATTTTGCCGTTGATCTTGCCGGAATCTATCGCATTGATCAAACCGGCAAGTTTTTCCGGAGTGACCGGAGAATCAGCAACGCTGATACCGGCTTCACCGGTGAGTGCCAGAAGTGAAGTAATGATCCAGTTTGCCGCCTGTTTCGGAGTTTTCACCAGTTTGGCTGCGGCATCGAAATAAGCAGCAAGCAGTTTATCAGCAGTCAATACATCGGCATCATAAGCAGTCAAACCGTACTCATCGCAGAAACGCTGGCGTTTGGCTTCAGGAAGTTCCGGAAGTGTGGCACGAATCGCTTCAATTTCCTCATCGGTGAATGTCACCGGCATCAGATCCGGTTCCGGAAAATAGCGGTAATCGTGGGCGGATTCTTTGGTACGCATCAGATAGCTTTCGCCACGGTCATCATTCCAGCCGCGTGTTTCCTGCCGGAGAACTTCTCCCCGGTCAAGCAGTTCCGCCTGACGCTCGATCTCATAGTCGATGGCACGATGGACAGCACGGAAACTATTCAGGTTTTTCAGTTCGATCTTGGTACCGAATTCTTTCTGACCGACCGGACGCAGTGAAATATTCACATCGCACCGCATCTGACCTTTTTCCATATCGCAATCGCTGATTTCGCCGAAACGCATGATCTCTTTCAAACTGCAGAGATACGCATACGCTTCATCGGCACTGCGTAAGTCAGGTTCACCGACGATTTCCATCAAAGGCACACCGGCACGGTTGTAGTCCACACCGCTGTCGTGATGGAAGTGAGTGAGTTTGGCAACGTCTTCTTCAAGATGGATACGGGTGATGCCGACATCCTTATCCGGCAATTCAGCTCCGGAAAATCCGGTTCCGGAAAGATGCAGTTTGCCATTGGAGCAGAAAGGCAGATCGTACTGGGAGATCTGATAATTTTTCGGCATATCCGGATAAAAGTAGTTTTTCCGGTCAAATTTGCTGAATTTGGCAATGGTACAGCCGGTAAGCAGTCCGGCTTTGACCGTGGCATAGATCGCTTCTTTATTGGGAACCGGCAGCACTCCGGGATACCCCATGCAGACCGGGCAGACATTGGTATTGGGTTCGGCACCGAACTCGTTGGCACAGGAGCAGAACATCTTGCTGGCGGAACGCACCTGGGTATGCACTTCCAAACCGATAACAGCTTCGTATTTCATTCTCTTCAAAATCCATTTCTTGGTTGTTTCAAGACAGCTTCAAAAGTTTCAAACGCTTTTGAAGCCACCTCTTTATATATACTTGTATATAATGTAGCAGACGTAATGAAAAAAGTCAATCAAAAAAGCTCCGGAAATCCGCATTGATAAAATAAAAAAACGATTCAGCAGGAATTATTGCCGGCAAACCGCAAATACAGAGCCGGAATACGACAATCTTGATAATTATATTACTTTTTCATGATCCGAGATAAATCTCATTTGTATTTTTAATGGTTACAGAGTAAATTATACTCATCAGGGAATATCGGTTTTCCCTGAAGAAAAATTGAGGTATAAAAAAAGAAAAAGATCACTGAATAAAAATTTCGGCAAACTGATTGTAAACGTCCTCATCTGAATTACGACCTTAGAAAAGCGACGTACTGCACAAAACTTTTATATATCGGTATGTCCGTGTTAATTCACGGCACATTCTGATAACGTGTTTTGTGTAAACGCCGTCGTAAGCGTAGATGAGGGCACTTCTTCGGAATGTGCCTCTTTTTTATTCGCAATCCAACGTGAAAGGAATTTCGATCATGGCAGAATTCAACACAAAGTGTCCAAATTGCAACGCCGTATTACAGGTGCAGGATGAATGGGTCGGAATGGAAGTAGAGTGTCCGGAATGTCAGAAAAAATTTACGATCGCGCCGGATATTTCAGTAAAAAAGTTCGTTTTCATACAAGGCAATCTCCTTAAAAACAAACTGAAATCATGCATCAATGCAATAAAAGAACCTGCCGATTCGCCGGAAGAAAGCAATGCAGACACACAAATACAAAATGATGATGATAATAAAAACTTTTTCAGAGATAAATTGAATTTATATGTCAATGCAATGGGGGCGGCAACAATTTTATTTGTCTTCACATTCCCGTGCTGTTTCTATTGGACATGGGGAGAAGAGTTGCGCGGATGGGGAGGTCTGGAAAATTTGCTCAACATTTTACTGAATAGCGGAGCGACACTCTCTTTGAGTGCTTATACAGTAACTCTTGCACTTGAAGCATATTTGCTTTATGAATTCATCAACAGCATACCCAGGAAACGACAGCGGCAGAATCCGGTTGCAAGTGCCCTTCTTATGCTGCTTCCTTTCTGGTGTTATTTGTGGAATTTTTTCACTTTGCCCAGAATTGCAGCGGATCTGAAAAAAGAAATCACCATGAACGGAAAAAAAGTTCCGAAAAATCTCTATGGGAATGCTCTTGGGCATTGTATTTTTTCAATATTTATATTTTTCTTTGCGGTCCTTTTATGCTCAAATAATATCAGTGGCAGCCCTGCAGCAATAATAGGATCAATTCTGTTTACTCTGATTATTGTATCCAGTGCGATCGCAGTGCAATTCAAAACCTATATGGGGCTTGCCGCTGCGGCAGCATTGATCAAAAAAGAAAATAATATTGATGAGTGACCGCATAGAGATCGATCATTATGGGGCTGTTGCAAAACTTGAAAGTTCGGCAATAGCCCTTCTTTTTTCAGCGTAAAATAAATTATCCTGCAAAATTTGGTATAATAAAAATCCCATTGTTCAAAACTTCAGTTTGAGCAATAGCAGATATTAAATTAAAATATTGCAGTCCACCGTAAGAGTTGCGGTGAGCGTTGCACGCCGCCGCGATCCGTCTTCGTTTCACTGCACCGCGACAAGGGGAGCCGGGTGTGGTGATTTGCAAGAGACTGATACGGACAAATACGGATACAAACGGACGGTTCCAGTGACATGTCTGTGATGGTCAGGGAGTTTCATGCCGCAAAAAACGCAAAAGCAAATCTTCAACCCCGCCGCAAAAATTTTCTGCTTCGGGATGCTGATGGCGGAACCAGGTACGTTGACGGCGGGCATACTGCCAGGTGGCGGTGCAGATTTTCTCATGCAGTTCATCAAAGTTGAATTCACCGCGAAGAAATCCGTCAAGCTGTTTGTACCCGAGTGCCTGATGGGCAGTCGGAGTGGAAAACAATCCTTTTTTTATCGCCGCTTCAGCTTCCTCTATCCAGCCGGACTTCAACATTTCATACGCCCGTTTGGCAATGCGTTCTTTAAGTTCACTGCTCTCTCTTTCCAACACAAACGAAGCAGTTTGATAACGCATCACCTGCCGCCTGCCCTGCTGTAACGTGATGATGGATTTACCGGTAAGCAGATAAACTTCCAATGCCCGGATCAATCTCCGGCGGCAATCTTTCCATCTGGCAAAACCTTCCGGATCAACTTCCTGCATTTTTACATGCAGAGCTTTTTCTCCCTCATCAGAATCATATTTTTCATCCAGTTCACGGCGGAGATCACGGTCTCCCGGCAGATCATCCAGCCCATAAAGCAATGCTTTGAGATACATCCCCGTACCTCCGCACAAAACCGGGATCTTTCCTTTTTTACGGACTTCACTGATCGCCTCATCCGCTTCAGAGCAGAAACGGAAAACTTCCGACCTTTCATCAAGTTCATATATGCCGGTAAGATGATGGGGAACAATACTTTTTTCCTCCTCCGACGGCTGGGCGGTACCGATGGGCAGATCCCGGTAAAGCTGCATGGAATCAACGGATATTATCTCCCCGCCGATCCGCTTTGCCGCTTCAAAAGCCAAAGAACTTTTTCCCGATGCAGTCGCTCCGGAAATCACCAGTATTTTGCCGCCGCACTCCATACTTCACCCCAGATGGCTGAAAAACTCCACCACCCGCCGCAAAAAACGGCTGTATGGCGGATAACGCAGCGGAAAATCCAGAAAACGACTCTGTTTCATCACCGGTTTTTCATGGGTAAAGGTGGTAAAACTTCTTTCCCCGTGGTACGATCCGAAACCGCTGTATCCGACTCCGCCGAAAGGAATATGCATATTACTGAAGTGAATCAATACATCATCGAAAATCACCGCACCGCAGGAGTAAGTGTAGCGGAAAAAGTTTTTCAACTCCTCCGATGCCCCGAAACAATATGCCGCAAGCGGTCTTTCTCCGGCAGAAAGTTTCTGCATCAATTCCGCATCTCCGGCAAATTCTCTGACCGGAAGCACCGGACCGAAAACCTCTTCCGTAAAAAGCGGGGAATCATCGGCAAGCTGATCAACAACCGTCGGTTCAAAAGTCAGCGAATGCGGCGAATGGTTCCCGCCGCAAACCAGTCTGCCGCCGGAAATCATTTGCATCATCCGCTCATAAGCTCCGGCATCGGGCATCGAAGGAATGATCCCGCCGGATAACGGATCATTTCCATACATCCGCCGTATTTCGGCAGATATGAAGTTCATCAATTTTCCTTTTACCGCCCGGTCAACCAGCAGATAATCCGGTGCGGCACAGGATTGACCGGCATTGAAAAATTTTCCCCATACGATCCGGCGGGCAGCGAGACGCAAATCGGCTTTGGCAGTGACCACACAGGGATTTTTACCGCCGAGTTCCATCGTACACGGGGTGAGATTTTCTGCGGCATGACGCATTACCATCTTTCCGGTATCGCTGTTGCCGGTAGCAAAAATATAATCATAACGGTAACTCAATACCTCATCAAGTGTCAATTCATCGTTTACAAGCAATATCTCATCGGAACTGAAACAGCTGCGTACCAGTTTTTCCATCAAAATATTGGTATGCTGTGAACGGGGGGAAAGTTTCAGCACCACCCTGTTTCCGGCGGCATAAGCTCCAAGCACCGGTTCAAGAGCAAGCAGCAACGGATAATTCCATGTGGAAATCACCAGTACCCTGCCGTAAGGTTCACGGTAAAGTTTTGCCGATGCCGGAAAAGTCGCCATACTTCCCGGAAGTTTACGCGGACGGGAAAGACGGGGAAGATTTTTTGTCAGATAACGGGTTATAGCCATCAATGCAACCAGTTCGGAAAGCAGTGTTTCCATCGGATTGCGGTTCAAATCCGCAGTCAATGCGGCATAAACTTCCATTTTTGACGCCGCCAGACGTTTGGCAAAATCCCGGAGTTTTGTTCTGCGTATTTTCACCGGAACCGGTTCTGAAACTTTTTGAGCCCGGTAATCAGCCAGACTTTTTTTCAAAAGTTCTTTTTCCATCATCTTCACCCGACGTATTCACGTTTGGCACGGTGCCCGATTGAACACCATATATCGTGACCGTGAGTTCCTTTGAGACTCCCCCACTCCTGCACCGTCACCGCAAGATCGCCGCGTTTGCCGAGCAGCACAACTTCATCACCAACTGAAATATCCGGTACATCGCTGACATCGACCACCGTATAGTCCATTGAGATCCTGCCGAGGATACGGCAATATTTACCCCGGATTATCACTCTGCCCTTATTGCTCAATGCCAGCGGTATACCGTCAGCATATCCGGCGGTAAGCACTGCTACTTTAACCGGTTTGTTTGCAATAAACAACCGGTAATATCCGGTGGATTCACCGGCTTTCAACTCCCGCACTTCGCCGACGTGAGTAGTGAATTCCACTACCTGACGGCACTGATCCGTAAAGTTTTCACCGTAAAGTTTCCCGCCGGGACGGACAAGGTTAAATGGTTTTTTCACCGCTTCCGGAATTTTCATAGTGGCATCGCCTGCGGCATGATGGTAATGGGCAAAAAATATTCCCGCATTATCCAGAGCCTCTTTTACCTCCAGAAATCTTTTCAACTGAAGCGAAGCAAAGAATATATCCGGTTGTGCCGCTGTAGCAAAGTGGGAAAAAAGTGAATCCGGAATCAATCCCGGCAGTTTTGCAATACGCTTTATCATTTCAACCGCTTTATCAGCAGGAAAACCCAGTCTGCCCATACCGGTATCAAGTTTGACTGCAAGACGTACATTCTTATTCTGTCTTACCGCTTCTGCAGAAATCGACTCTGCGGTTTGCAGATTATCAGCACTGCAAATTATATCTGCGGCAACTGCCGGAGCGATCTCCCACGCCGGAAGCAAACCGAGTATCTGCACATCCAGACCGAGAGTTTTCAATTCGAGTGCTTCATCCAGCGTGGCAGCGGCGAACCGGTAGGCTCCGGCAGCTTTCAGTGCAGCACCGATCTGCCGGAATCCCATCCCATACGCATTGTATTTCAGCACCGGCATCACATGACAATCTCCCGCACAGCGTTTCAGGTAAGAAAAATTCTCCCTGAGCTGTGCGAGATCCACCCGGTATGTACACCTGGCATCATTCATTTTTTCACCCGGAAAGTCTGAATTATTTTGCGTATTCGACTGAACGGGTTTCGCGGATGATGGTAACTTTGATCTGTCCGGGATAGGTCATTTCTTTTTCGATCCTTGAACAGATATCTTTTGCCAGCATCTGAGCTTCGCCTTCGCCGACTTTTTCCGGCACAACCACTACGCGGATCTCTCTGCCTGCCTGCAATGCGAAACAGCTTTCCACGCCGGGGAAGTCATGGGCGATACTCTCAAGCTGTTCCAGACGCTTGAGATAAAGTTCGGTAGTTTCACTGCGGGCTCCCGGACGGGAGGCACTCAGCGTATCGCAGATATTGATCAGAATATCATAGAGAGATTCCGGTTCGATTTCGCCGTGGTGTGCCGCAACTGCATGCACAACGTCTTTAGCCTCATTGTATTTACGCAGCACATCCGCACCGATCTGGGCATGGGGACCTTCAACCTCATGGTCGATCGCTTTGCCAAGATCGTGGAAAAGACCGATACGTTTGGCTTTTTTCTCATCCAGACCAAGTTCAGCAGCGATGATACCCATGAAATACGCCGTTTCCAAAGAGTGCTGCAGAACATTCTGCGAGAAACTGTAACGGTATTTCAATCTGCCGAGCATTTTCATTATCTGCGGGGAAACTCCGGGGATACCGGTTTCCAGCACGGCAGCTTCACCGACCTGAAAAAGTTCCTCTTCCTGCTCTTTGGTGATTTTTTTCACCAGTTCTTCGACCCGGGTCGGATGGATCCTGCCGTCACCGATGAGTTTTTCCATCAATTTTCTGGCAACCTCTTTACGCACCGGATCAAAACAGCTGATCACCACCGCTTCCGGAGTATCGTCGATAAGAATGCTTACACCGGTGGCACTTTCAATCGCACGGATATTGCGGCCCTCACGACCGATGATACGGCCTTTCATCTCATCACTGGGCAGCGGGATCGTCGCCGTGGTACGCTCATAGGTACAGTCAGAAGCATAACGCTGCATGGCGTAGGTAAGAATCCTTTTTGCCTCTTTTTCACTGCGTTCACGCACCTCTTCCAATACGTTGCGGACAACCAGACCGGATTCGTTGCGGACTTCATTTTTCAGTTTTTCAAGCAGCACTTCCCTTGCTTCTTCACGGGAATAACCGCTGATACGCTCCAATTCGTCGATCTGCCGGGAAATAGTCTTATTCAACTCCTGCTCACGGTTGGCGACACGCTCACGCACCTGTGCGATATCCGCTTCCTGCTTCTCGATATTTTTGAGTTTGGCATCCATGGAATCGGCACGGCGGTCAAGAAGTTCTTCCCGCTGGGCAAGACGTTTTTCCACATTGGATTGCTCACGACGGCGTTCTTTGAGTTCAACTTCGCACTCTTCACGCATTTTGATCGTTTCCGCTTTGGCAGAAACTCTGGCATCCCGGAGCAGATGCTCCGCCTCACGCTCCGCATCGGAACGGATCTTTTCCGCACTGCGGCCGGCAGCATCCCGGCGGATACGCTGGATACCCAGCACCACGCCCAGAGTCAGCACCACGGCTGCGGCTGCGGAAATCGAAATTTCCAACATCATAAAAATTTTCTCCTGATTCTTTAATTCCCTGCTGTTTCAATAACTTCCCTTTCGGTCACGACCCACCCCATCGGGGCATCGTGTTCCGTGCCGGGCAGAGCTGTTTCAGAGAGCTGGCAGGAGTAAATCACCCCCACCGGCGGAGTTTTCACCCCGGCAAGCAGACGGTCATAATAACCGCCGCCCCTGCCGAGACGACCGCCGGAACGGTCACATGCGACCGCCGGAACCAGAAACAACACTTGGGAAGCAAGGATCCCGGGATCCATTACCGGTAGGGACGGCAACGGTTCGGGAATTCCATATTTACCCGGCAGCAAATCCCGCTTAAGATCTTCCACGGCAACCATTTCATAAACACCGCAAGCGGCATTGAAACGGGGCAGGATCACCCTTTTGCCGTAAAACAACTCGGATAAATCAGGTTCTGCACCCAGACGGCTGAATGCCGCCACAAATTGTGCAGATTGAAAGATGGGCATAGAAGCTATACGCTGACAGATGGCGGCGTCAAATTCACGCCTTGCATCCTCACTCAACGCATTACGCCGGGCAGAATAAAAGTGCCGCAACGCTTTTTTTTCCATATCCACCAGTTCCAGTTCCATCGATTTTCTCCGGTGATTTTCCACTGGCGGACCGGGAGTTTCACCGCCTGCAAACTTTTGCGGCAGAGAATTGCCGGAATCTGCAATTCTTTCCAGACAGAACCCGGATTTTTCAGAAAAACGCTTTCTGCATATCCCGATTCCACCTGTTTTGCACGGCAGACCCCGCTATCACTTATTCCGGCATCAGCCGGATTCATTGAAAACCCGATCCACGCACTGCGAAACGCCGCTAAAACATTCCCAATGCGTCAAAATCTTCTTATATAGAAGCAAAAAATTACTGCTGATTATAAATATAATACATTTTTGTCAAAAATAAAGCAATTTTATAAAAAAATCTGCAATTATTTTGGATCAGCAGCAAAATACAGTAAAAAGAGATTATTTTAAAACAAAAAACCACCCGAGACATTCAGTCGCGGATGGTTTTCCGGAAAAGTTATTTATGCCTTGCGGACCGCCAGCAATTCCACTTCAAAGATCAGTGAGGAGTGAGGCGGAATGGCATTACCCGCACCGTGGGCTCCGTAACCCAGACGGGAGGGAATGAAAAGACGGTATTTGGCACCGGTTTTCATCAGCTGCAGTGCCTCCGTCCAGCCGGAAATAACGCCATCGACCGGAAACTCGATCGGCTCACCGCGGGCGATGGAACTATCAAAAACCTGACCGTTGGGCAGTTTGCCCTCATAATGAACTTTAACAGTGTCGTGCGGACCGGGCTTATCGCCATTACCATCGACCAGGATCTGATACTGCAAACCGCTTTTGGTGGTGATCACACCCTGTTTTTTGCCGTTTTCTTCAAAAAATTTCTTCTCTGCCGCCAGAATCGCTTCGCTATCGGCATTTTTCTTGTTTTCAACTTCCTGAAGCATCTGCTGCAGACGACGCATTTCAGCACCGTACTCGGCATTGCTCAATTTGAATTCTCCACCATTGAGCAACTCAGCGACCGCATTGCCCAAAAGCGGGAAATCAACTTTCACGGGCAGCTGCTGGATACTCATTGCAAAATTCATCGCTAGAGCATACGCCAGACGATCGGAATCACTTTTCAACTCGACAGCCATATTTTTTCCTTTCTTTACTATATCACGGACGAATTTCCACTTATAATTGTCTCGCTTTATAAAACATAGTTCAGAAACAGCGAAATTTCAACCTGCAAACCATTTTTTCTGCGTTTAAAGTGCAAATATTGCCCTGAACGGGTATAAATATTTTTTGCTGATTCACCGAAAAATAGAGCGTAAAGCCCAGATTCTTCTGATCCGGCAATCCAAAATCTCCATTTTTTCTGTTTTTTTTCGTTTTTTTCAGAAAAACCGCTTGTATTTTTCTCAAAAGGGTGTATTTTATGTAACTGTTGACAGCGATTGATACGCAGTCAGCGACGCGACAAAGTATATGGCGCGGGGGAGTAGCTCAACTGGTTAGAGTGCCACCCTGTCACGGTGGATGTTGCGGGTTCGAGTCCCGTCTCTCTCGCCATTTTTTTGCCCAAATTCCGGGATTTATCACCTATGAAGAAGCACGAACTTGATACTCCATCGCTGATCCTCGATCTGGAACTTTTTGAACGCAACCTTTTTCTTATGCGGGATATTGCCGCCAATGCCGGAAAAAAGCTCCGTCCTCATGCCAAAACTCACAAATCTCCGGAAATTGCCCGCCGTCAGCTTGCTGCCGGAAACTGTGCCGGAATTTGTGCAGCAAAACTTTCGGAAGCTGAAGCTCTCGCCGATGCCGGAATTCAGAATATTCTCATCACCTCTCCGGTAACTGCACCGTGGAAAATCGCCAGAATCGCTGAACTCAACCGGAAAATTTCCGGCTTGCAGATCACCGTGGATAATCCGGAGCAGATCAGACTTCTTGCCAGACAGTGTGATAAAAATACTCCGCTTCATCTGCTCATTGATGTCGATCCGGAAATGGGCAGAACGGGAGTCGCCTATGATGAAGCTCCGGAACTTGCAGAATACATCATGCAGTTCCCCGAATTACTGCTTGACGGTATCCAGTGTTACGCCGGACATTTGCAGCATATCCACGATTTTGATCAGCGTATTGCCGAAAGTACCCGGCTGATGACTCGTGGTGCAGAAGTTTTCAACCGGATAAAAAAATCCATTCCGCAATGTCATATTTTCACCGGCACCGGTACCGGAACCATGCAATCAGATATCCGGATCCAGGAAGTGACCGATATTCAAGTCGGTTCATACTGCATGATGGATGCAGAATATCTGGCTGTCGATCACGGCAATATAAATTTTGCTCCTGCCCTGCGGATGATCTCAAGCGTAATAAATTCCCGGATACCCGGAATGGCGACCATCGACGCCGGAACCAAAGCCATATACGTCACCCCCGGAGCCCCTCCGCAGGTGATTGCAAACAACATTGTCAATAAAGATTTCACTTATGATTGGAGTTTCGGTGATGAACACGGACGTTTGACCTTTCCGGAAAACATCACCCTCTATCCCGGAGAGCGGCTGGAATTGATCGTGTCACACTGTGATCCGACCGTGAATCTTTTTGATGAATTATGGATCGTCAAAGGCGATGAGGTCATCGACCGCTGGGAAATTTCTCTGCGGGGATGCTGCCGGTAAAATTATTTACCGTTCTTCAAAGCAAGCAATTCCAGATACTCTTTTTCCAGAATATCCGCCATTTTGTGCCAATCAAATTGTTCCAATACTTTTGCCTTGCCAGCCTGACCGAAGCGGCGACGCATTTCCGGATCATCCAGAAGTTCAACGGTGCGAGATGCCACACTTTCAATATCTTCCGCCCCGGTGACAAAACCGGTTTCACCATTGATGATCACTTCCGGAGTTCCGTCAAGAGCAAAGCCGATTGCAGGAATACCGACTGCCAGTGCCTGAACCACGGCACGGGGAAGCCCCTCATGGAGCGACAAATGCCAGAGCAATTCAGCCTGGGCGATGCAGGAAGCGACCATATCCGGCGGTACAAGTCCGGCAAAGTGGAAATTATCCTGAATATTTTTTTCTTTCAGCAACGCCTGCAGCTCATCATACATCGGTCCGTCACCAACAAAAAGGAAGTGGGTATCCGGATGGCTCTGCAAAACTTTTTCCGCCGCCGGGATAACATATTCATAACCCTTCTGGGCAAAAAGCCGGGCGACGGTAACAACCGTGGAAACATTTTCCGGAATGCCGAATTTTTTCCGCAATTCCACATCTCTCACTGCCCGGTCGAAAGCTCCGGTATCCATACCGCTGTATACCACCATATATTTTTCAGCCGGAGCAACCTTTGCCGCCACACACTGATCGATCATCGCCTGTGCCACTGCGTATATCTTATCGCAGAAACGGGCAGCGAAACGCTCCAGAAAGATAAAAAGCAGATTTTTCATCCGGCTCTGGTAGGGATGGAACGCCTGACCGTGAACCGTATGCACCACCACCGGAACTCCGGCGGCTCTGGCGGCAAGACGGCCGATGATCCCCGCTTTGGAGCTGTGGGTGTGAACGACATCAAACTTTTTTTCTTCAAAATATTTTTTCAGTGCAAAAAACGCTTTCAGATCGTGCAACAGGGAAATTTCCCGCACCAGATCGGCAAATTCTACGACCGCGAATTCACCGTATTGGGCATTTTCCAGCAATTTACCCTCCCTGCCCGGTGAAAAACCGGTGGCAAGTTCAACTTCATGCCCTTTTTCGATATGTCCTTTGATCGTGAGCAGAGTATTTTCCTGGGCACCGCCGACGATCAACCGGGTGATAACATGACAAATTTTCACTTTTTTTACCTCGTCTTATATGCCCATTCGATCAGATCACTGCAGAATCTTTCCCGGTCAGCAGAACTTGGGAAACCGGTCACGCAACCAAGTAGTGTCCGGTTGCTGCGAACCACTCCGAATGCCAGACAACAGCCGGCAGCATTGGTATAACCGGTTTTAAAACCGATCAACCCCGGCACTTTACGCCAGTTGGGACGGGCTTTGGTCGGATGTTTCAATAAGCCGTTGGTAGTATGTATCTCTTTACCATTGCTCAACTTGGTTGAACTTTTTCCACAGACGCCGGTAATACACTCAAAATCAAGCAGAGCTTCACACAACTCCACGACATTTTCCGCAGTGGCAATAGAATTTTCCCGTTTTTTGCCCATCGGTAAACCGCTGGCACTGTTGAATTTCACCTCTTTCATTCCCAGTTCCAACGCCCGGTGATTCATTTTTTTGACAAATTCCGCTTCGCTTCCGGCAAGCATTTCTGCCAGCTGCACCGCTGCATCATTGGTACTGCGGATCATCATGGCTGAAATCAGATCATTGACCGTAAGCACCTCTCCGGCAGTAAAACCATATCCCTCGGTTCCGGCAGCGGTTTTGCTGATTTCGACCATATCTTTGACCGAAAAGTTTTTATTGCTTTCCAGCTCTTCAGCGACAAGCAAAGCGGTCATCAATTTGGTAAGAGATGCCACCGGCACCGCTTTACGGGCATTTTTTTCCCACAACACCCGGCGGCTGCCGAGTTCCACAATTATACCGCTGCGTACCTTATCCGATTGAGCAGCAAGTTTTTTCGGCAATGACAATTTTTTTGAATAATTCCACGGTTTTGCCGGAACTGCCTTTTTTTCCGGAGGTGGCGGCGGAAGCGGCTGCGGAGCAGGTGTCACGCTCTCTTTTGCAGTTTCCACAACGGTATCGCCGGAACTTTTTTCTTCACTTTTTTTACTGCTGCAGCCGCCGGCAAATGAAAAAATAACCACCACATGCACCACGGCGATCACTGCAAGCAGGATCAGAATATTTTTCAATGGCATTTTACGACATCCTTATTGATTTACATATTTGAGGAATATAACACAATTCCGGAAAAATACAAGTATCAAAAGCATTGAACGAACAATTTTTCCGGCAAAGAAAAAATTTATTCTTGCACTTGAGCTTCATTACATATATATTATAAAATGTTTTATTTTCAAACGGAGGTGTATTTTGGATTTTCCGGAAAAACTTGAAGAATTGATAGAGTTCCTCAAACAGCTTCCCGGCATCGGCAGACGGGGGGCTGAAAGAATGGCTCTGGCGATCGTTGACTGGGATGCCGCCAGACAGCGGGATTTCGGTGCGGTGATTTCATCTCTTCCGGAAACTGTTTCGTGGTGTCCGGAATGCGGTGCCATTGCTTCCGGCGGCAATAAATGTGATATTTGTGCCGATATCCGCCGGGATCGCTCGCAAATCTGCGTGGTGGAAACCATGACCCAGCTTTTCGCCGTGGAAAAAGGTAACTATTACCGGGGACGTTATCTGGTTTTAGGCGGCAGGATCTCCCCTCTTGATGGAGAAGACGGATCGTCGTTGAATATCCCCCTGCTTCTGAAAAAAGCCGCTGAACCGGAAACCAAAGAGGTGATCCTCGCATTGAGTTCGGATGTGGAAGGTCGTGCCACAGCCGCTTTTCTCGCTGAAAAACTGGCAGATCTGCCGGTTAAAGTCACCCGTCCGGCACTGGGTCTGCCTGCCGGGGCCAATCTTTCTTACGCTGACAGTGCAACGATCGCCGCTGCATTCAGCGGCAGAACCGGCATCTGATAAATTTTCGATCTGACTGTGTTTGGATAAATCAATTCACTTTTGAAACCTTTCAATCAGTTCATGGCACCGCCCGACGTGCTTGCATTGATCGTATTATCAAAAATCATTATCCGGAGTGCCAGAGAAAAGTAAATTTTCACCGGCACAGCTGATGCTGCCGGCAGAGTGCCGGATCATTTGGCAAAAAATCCATTCTTTTTACGCTTTTTGCACGTTGAAAAATCCGTTGAGGTGTGCTATATTAAGTGTTAATTTCGGTTTTTGTCACGAGGTGGTAAATCTGCCGCGTGTAAAATCAAAAAATATAGTTTTTACAACATAATAAAAGAAAGGATGAGACGATGACAAAGATGCTCAATCAGCCTCCGACCAACAACGCCAAGCTGATCGCCTGGGTGAACAGCTGGGTCGAAATCTGCAAACCCGATGCCGTTTACTGGTGCGACGGATCCAAAGAGGAATATGACCGCCTCTGCAATGAGATGGTCGAATCCGGTCTGGCTATCCGCCTGAATCCTGCAAAACGCCCCAACAGCTTGCTTTTCCGCTCCGATCCCTCTGACGTTGCCCGTGTTGAGGCCCGTACCTTCATCGCTTCCGAGAAAAAAGAAGATGCCGGTCCGACCAACAACTGGATCGACCCCAAAGAACTCAAAGCGACCATGACCGGTCTTTACACCGGCTGTATGAAGGGCCGTACCATGTACATCATCCCCTTCAGCATGGGTCCGGTCGGTTCCCCGATCGCCAAAATCGGTATTGAAATCACCGACTCCGCTTACGTTGTGATCAATATGCACGTGATGACCCGCGTCGGCACCAAAGTTATGGAAGTTCTCGGCGATGGTGAATTCGTTCCCTGCGTCCACTCTGTCGGCAAACCGCTTGCCGAAGGCGAATCTGACAATGGCATCTGGCCCTGCGCTCCGTTGGATCAGAAATATATTGCCCACTTCCCCGAAACCCGTGAAATCTGGTCCTACGGTTCCGGTTACGGCGGCAACGCTCTGCTCGGCAAAAAATGTCTTGCCCTGCGTATCGCTTCTGTCCAGGCCCGCGACGAAGGCTGGCTGGCTGAACACATGCTCATTTTGAAGCTGACCAATTCCGCCGGTGAAAGCAAATATGTTACCGGTGCATTCCCCTCTGCTTGCGGAAAAACCAACCTCGCCATGCTCATCCCGACCCTGCCCGGCTGGAAAGTCGAGACCATCGGTGACGATATTTCATGGATGAAGTTTGATGAAGCCGGTCAGCTGCGTGCCATCAACCCCGAAGCCGGTTTCTTCGGTGTTGCCCCCGGTACCAGCATGAAATCCAACCCCAACGCCATGCTCTCATGCTCCAAAGATACCATCTTTACCAACGTCGCTCTGACCGATGACGGTGATGTGTGGTGGGAAGGCATCGGCACCCCGGCTCCGGCTCACCTGATCGACTGGAAAGGTAATGACTGGACCCCCGATATGGTCGATGCCGATGGCAAACCCGTCAAAGCTGCCCATCCGAATGCCCGTTTCACCGCCTGTGCTTCCAACTGTCCGGCGATCGCTCCGGAATGGGAAGATCCTGCCGGTGTGCCGATCAGTGCATTCCTTTTCGGCGGACGCCGTCCGACCACCCTGCCGCTGGTCTATCAGGCAAAAGATTGGGAACACGGTGTCTTCATCGGTTCCACCGTCGGTTCCGAAGTTACCGCTGCCGCTCTTGACGTGAAAGCCGGTACTGTCCGTCGTGACCCCTTCGCCATGCTGCCCTTCTGCGGCTACCACATGGGCGATTATTTCAAACACTGGCTGGAAATCGGCAAAAAAGGTGCCGCTCAGGGCAATCTGCCGAAAATTTTCTGCGTCAACTGGTTCCGCAAGAGTGCCGAAGGCAAGTTCATGTGGCCGGGCTTTGGCGATAACAGCCGCGTGCTGGCATGGGTCTTTGCCCGTTGTGCCGGAACCGGTGCTGCCAATGAAACTGCTATCGGCTTCCTGCCGACCACCGATGCTATTGACATCAAAGGTCTGGGAGGCGAAGTTTCCGCCGCCGATCTGTAAGAACTGCTCAAAGTCGATGGCGAAGGCTGGAAGAACGAACTGGCGATGATCAAAGAACATTACGCCAAATTCGGTGACCGTCTCCCGCAGGAACTGCTCAAGCAGCTCGAAGCTCTCGAAGCCCGTCTGGCATAATCGCCAACGGCTGAAAAGCTATTCAAAACGGGGTCGCTGCAAAATTTGCAGCGACCCCGTTTGTTATTTGAGGTAATTGCAAAAGTCAATCAAAAAAAGATTGAAAAGATACCGTTGATGAGATGAAAACGCTCCTGTTTCAGATCGCAACGGGAATTTTCAAGAGTTTTTGAGAACTTTTGAAATTGCCTCATTTATTATTTTTTATTTTGCGTGGGATCTTTTTGCTTTTCATCTTTCCGGTATTTACCCGGAGTCTTGCCGAAAACTCTGGAAAAAAGTTTTATCAGATAATTGGAATCGCAAAATCCGCACTCAACTGCGATTTCTGCCAATGTGAGATTGGTACTCAAAAGCATATCGGCAGCATATTCAAGCTGTTTTCGGCGGCAGTACTCTACCGGTGTCATACCGGTCAATCTCCGGAAGTGACGGAAAAGTGAACGTTTGCTCAAATTGGAAATTTTCGCCAGATGTGAAATCGAAACTGCTTCCCTGAAGTGCATATTCAAATAACTCAATGCCGTCTGAGCCTCATTCATATCCTCTTTCTTACGCGAACTTTTACCCATTCTTCCAAGTGAAATCAATATTCCCATGAAAAGTATGAATGAACGCAGATTTCTGCCGGGCAATTCCCCCTGCAATTCATGGTTAAGAGCTTCTATCTGCTTCTCTATTTCTGCAGTTTCTTCATCCGTCAACGTCAATACCGGTTCTTCAGGAGCAAGTATTTCTGAATATTTCGCAGAAATGAAAAATGGGAATAACTCCATATCCGCACCATCCAGCAGCGGCAACGGCAGACGGTCAGCTTTATAAAGCATATTCACCAGCTCCAGTGAACCGCTATTCTGGTATCCATGCACTCTGCCCGGATGCAGAAGCAAGAGATCGCCGCGGTGAAGTTCACAGGATTTCCCCTCCGCCCAGTGAATGGCTCCACCGGAATTCAAAATCAGCACGATCTCTGAAAAGTGATGATTGTGCAAATTCAATTCCGAGTGTCTGCCCGCCTGGATCCTGCGGATACCAATGGAAAAATGTGTCCAATGGGGCAGAGCGTTTTCGCCCATATATTGCATAAAAATTTTCCTTTTCTTATAAATTGGCACTAATATACAACTTGTTGGCACTCAAATCAAGGCTTTTTGCAATTTTTTATAGTATATTTATTATTACCAGGATCGGTTTTCCACAGTCAATCCCTAAAAAATGGAGGAAAGAAAAGTGAAAAAAATGTCAAAAAAATTTGATGCTGTGAATTTCACCCTGATCGAACTGCTTGTCGTGATAGCGATCATCACTATCCTGCCGGTGTAGAATTTCTGACCTTTGTTTCTTCCTTTTTCTTGATTATCAAGCATTTGTGATTTACAATACTTTTTAATGGCAGAATTTTTC
>JAZRGW010000006.1:0-20572 GCA_045644425.1 Victivallaceae bacterium
ACACAAAACCAAGCCAATCCCCCTCAAAACAATATTTTTTCACTCACAATAAAAAACAATAACCAAGTCACTTGCAACTTATTTGTAATCAACATGTTTACTGTTGTACCTAAAGTAGAAAGGCAAAAATTTAATGCCCAAAATTCGGGCAAAAAAATGGGGTGGCAGACAAAATCCGCCCCCTTGACCTCTTTGTCAACAGTTAAAATCCTCTTTGCAGAAAATGAATTTACTGCATAAATGCCGTTTGGCGACCTGTTCGCATAACTATGATGCAGTTAATAACAGCTGTACCCCAAATTACAATAACTGCAATATGTAGCCCTTTTTTATAAACAACATTGCAAATGTTCTTTTTTTCAATATATTAGGATAAAGGTTATTTGTTAATATAAAATAAAAATGGGAAAATATTATGGTTAGAGTTTATTCAGATGAATTGAAGAGTGAAGTCCTATCAGCGCGCTTAAATGGTATGCCTTTTCGAAAAATTCGTAAGACTTTTAAAATAAGTGATCAAACCGTTCGTATGTGGTTGAGAGAAGAACAAGCTCTTTTGCAGCCAGATGATAAAAAGTGTCCCTGCTCCAAACAACGCAAATCGCGTTTTACAGAGCAAGAAAGGAAGGATATTGTGCATCGTTATGAAAATGGCGAAAATATAAACTCCCTTTGTGATGAATTTCAAATCGGGCGCAGTACACTTTATCGTTGGATTTCTCTGCATACAGAATATCGCAGGTATAAAGGAGATACCATAACTTCAAAAGAAATATTCGCTTTGCTTGAAGAAAATCGGATGTTAAAAGAAGAAAACACTATTCTTCATCGAAGTCGTTGTTTGCCATCTGCACCATTGTCAGAGAAAATGAAAGAAATGGAAGTGCTGAAAGAAGACTTCAGTATCCGGGCATTATGCCGGGCATTTGATGTGGAACGTCCGACATTTTATAATTTTTTGAAAAGGGCGAAAAAGCCAACCATGTATGAGCGGAACGATGAAATTTTACGTCCGCTTATAAAAGAAATATTTGATGCAAGCAAGGAACGTTTCGGCGCAGAGAAAATCCGGATAAAACTAATTGAACAGGGGAAAACAGTTTGTATAAAACATATCGCAAGATTAATGAAAGAAATGAATCTTGTTTGTAAAAAAACAAAATTACGCTATTTCAACACAACTAATCGCAATCAGCGTTACCGTCGAAATAGGGTTCTCAAAGATTTTAATCAAACCGCTCCAAATACAATTTGGGTCAGTGATGTGACATATGCCAGGGTTCACAGTGATTTTTATGCAATTTGTGTCATAATAGATCTCTTTTCCCGCCGGGTTCTTTCTTATCATATTTCACCCCCAAATAATACTGCATTGATAAAAAGGACATTTTGTAAAGCATTTGATTTTAGGGGACAGCCTGAGAACTTGATTTTTCATAGTGATCAAGGGGCGCAATATACTGCATATGAATTTAGAAAGATGCTACGTGATTTAGGAGTGAAACAATCATTTTCCAACCCCGGCTGTCCTTATGACAACGCAGTTGCAGAGTCATTCTTCAGCATAATGAAGCAGGAAGAACTGTCTCATAATTACTACAACTCGCTCAAAGAGTTGGAGGATACTGTAAGCGAGTACATTGAGTTTTACAATACGATGCGTCCTCACAAAAGATTAAAAGGGATGTCTCCAACGGTATTTGAAATAAAGTACTTTTCTCTCGCAGAAGCTCAGTTACAATTTCGAACCGTCAAGCGTTAACTGCTCAAAGCTGAATTTTATTTGAAAAATCCAGTATATCAACGGGAAATAAAAAACGACTTTGTGGGACATTTCTCACTAAAATGCACCATAAAGTCGTACTGTGTTCAAATGGGGTGGTAGACCGGACTTGAACCGGCGACCTTCTGGGCCACAACCAGACGCGCTAACCAACTGCGCCACAACCACCATTTTGTTTGCTGTTTTATAAAATATCCCCAAAATATGATTTTTTCAAGCGTTTTTCTCAAAAAAAGAGAAAATAGATGAAAAATACAGAAAAAATAAGCTCAGACACTTGCATTTTCTGCAGATGTATGTTTCATTATGTAACAGAATATGCAGCGAACCGGATTTTTGACCGGTAAATTAATACAGGAGCGTTTTAATGAAGTATTATACAGAGGATCATGAGTGGGTGGAAATCATCGGCGAAACAGCTTATGTCGGAATTTCCGAGTTTGCCAGTGAATTGTATGGCGAAGTCAGCTTTGTTGATCTGCCGGATGAAGGCGATGACCTTATTATCGGAGACAAACTTTGCAGTTTGGAAACCGACCGTTACTCCGTCGAACTCTGTGCCCCCATCAGCGGTTCAATTTCAACCGTTAATGAAGCTCTCGCAGATGAGCCGGAATTGCTCAACGATTCTCCGGAAGATAAAGGCTGGATATGCAAAATGGTCGATTTCGATGCCTCTGATCTTGATGATATGATGAATGAAGATGATTACTTCAATCATCTTGATTCTCTCGAATAATATTTTACCGGCGGAAATACCGCTGCAAAAAAAAGGGAATTACGGTTATGCTTGAACGTGTAGTAACTATCCGCAACAATGCCGGAATACATTGCCGTCCATCCAGTGTGATTCTTTCCACGATAAAAGCAGAATTCCCCGATCACTGTTTTCAGCTGCTTACTGCTGACGGCACAATCACTGATCTGGATAGCATCCTTGCTCTGATTTCTCTGGCTTTGACCAAAGGTACGAGTGCCACGCTTCAGGTTGAGGGAATTGACGAGGATCGTGCGATCAAGAGAATCGGGGATCTTTTTGAATTCGAGTTCGATTTTCCACCTGAAAAATGATCAAACATCTGATCGACAGAATAAAATCTTCTCCGGAAAAGTGGATTTTCTGGTCAATAGCCGCAGCAGCACTGCTGTTGCGGTTTGAATATTTGCGGGAGTTTTGCAGCCATATTCACTTTTCTTTCGCAATCGGTCCGGATGTTCAGGAATATGACGAACGTGCCCGTGAATTGCTCAATGGAGTAATATTTCCCGTTAATCCGGAAATCCACGCTCCGCTTTACAGCATTTTTCTCGCAATATGCTATAAAATCACCAATTTTTCAATCGCTGCGGTAAGGTGCATTCAACTTTTACTGAATTGGGCGGCATTTGTTGCTTTGGCAAAATTGATTCACAAATTATCAAACTCTATAAAACTCGCTTCGATTTTCCTTTTCCTATCTCTTTTTACTCCGGTACTGTTTTTCCATCAGGCTGAATTGATTTCAGAATCGTTGCTGGTTCCCCTGCTCGCCGGATTTTTCTGGCTGATTTATTTTGAAAAAAACGCTCCCCGCAACTATTTCTGTGCAGGAATTATCCTCGGGTTCACGGTACTTACTCACGGGTTGATGATCTTTCTCCTTGCTGCGGAAGCCGGATTTTTCGCTCTGAAAAAACAATGGAAAAATCTTCTTTTGCTTTCTGCCGGAGCATTTTTAATAATATTCAGCGTAATTACAATAAAGTCGATCCATTATAAAAAATTCACCCCGGTTCAAGGAAATTCGTTTTTCAATCTCTGGATCGGTCACAATCCGGATGCCGATGGCGGATGTTATCTGCGGCCGGATGAATGGAAAAAACAATTTAAAAAATTCCGAACTGAATCTGCAAAACACAATACCTCTGAAAATCGGTTGATTTTGCAGGAAATCAGCAGCTTCTACTGTCACGCTCCGGAAAATTTTTTATTGATGCCGCTGAGAAAAGCAGCTAAACTTCTTTCCCCGAAGGAACCTGTTTCCGGAGCAGATACGGAATACCTCATCCGACTCACCACGATTCAGCGTTGGGGAGCCGGGATGATGGGAGCCGTGCTGTTGCTTTCTCTATCGGGAATATATTTTGCCTGCCGCAAAAAAGAATCTGTTTATATCCATTTTTATTTATTGGCAGGATCCTTGAGTGCCGGTTTACTTTTAACCGTGGTTTCCGGAAGATACCGTCAGGGAATGATGCCGGCAATAATGCTTCTGGCAGCATTGGCGGTCTTTCATCTGGGAAGAAAATCACTTGCGGTAATCATTCCATGTGTGATCGGCGGAGCTTTGATCATACCTCCTCTTGCCGGAGGGATAGAGCGTAATGATGAAGCTGCTTCAATCATTGGAGAAGCTCACTACCGCAAAAAAGAATTTGATAAGGCTGAAAAATTTCTAAAAATCGCTTACCGCAACCATATCCAACCGGAACGTTTTGCCAATATGCTCGGTTCCATCGCCGAAGAATCCGGAGAACTTTCAAAAGCTGCCATGTACTACACACATGCAATGACCCATGCTCCGGAACACTACGATGCTTTTTTGAATATGGGACATCTCTATTTCTACAACTTCCCCGAAAAACGCAATACGGCGATTCATTTAATCAATGAAGCATTGAAACGGAAAAGTAATCTGCCGTCAGCATACGATATGCTCGGTCAGCATTTGGCACAGAAAAAAGATTTTTCCGGAGCATTGAAAATGTTTGAAATGGCGTTATATTATGCTCCTGACAATGAATTATTCAAGAAAAAAGTTGAATTTTGCCGCAAGTTGGTAAAAGGAAGAGGAAAAAATGCAAATTAATCCGGTGATTGTAAAAACCGTTGTGCTGCTGGTTCTTTCAAACTGTTTCATGACCTACGCATGGTACGGACATCTGAAAAAGCTCCATTCAAAACCATTGATCATTGCTGTTTTGATAAGTTGGGGTATCGCTTTTTTTGAATACCTCATTCAAGTACCTGCGAACCGTATCGGTCATGCAGGAAATCTTTCTCTTGCACAATTGAAAATTTTGCAGGAAATAATTACATTGAGTGTATTTGTGCCTTTCAGCATCCTTTTTATGGGCGAACCTTTGCGGTGGAACTTCCTCTATGCCGGTCTCTGTATGGTAGGTGCTGTTTATTTTATTTTCAAATCGTGATCCGGCTCAGAATGAATCCGCTTCCCTGACCAGACCACGATAAAGTTTGAATATATCTGCAGCTGAAACAAATCCCATAAATCTGCCGTTCGCTTTTTTCACCGGCAAATGGTCCTGGGAACTCTTTTCCAACAGGCTCACTGCCCGGGCAAGATCATCATCCTCATTGAGAATTATTTTTGGATTTTCCATAAGATCAAAAACCAGCATCGTTTCCGCAAACTGGGGATCGAATAAAACCGGAGTGATCTGCTCCAACCGGACAATACCGAGAAGTTCCCCGGAAGCATCAAGAACCGGAAAAAATTCAGTTTTTGGCGATACCTCGATGATCTGCCGCAGTTGCTTCATGCTCAATTCCGGAGACAAAGATGTATATTCAGGAGTAATACATACCCGTACTGAAAGGGTACGGAGCATTGCCTGATCACGGTCATCAGAAAGCAGATCCGCTTCAGCAAGAGCTTTCCGGTAAATCGAATGCGGTTCAAAAAAGCGGGCAACGGCGTGTGACACACCGGAAACAATCATCAACGGAACCAGCAGAATATAACTGTATGTCACTTCTGCAATCAAAAACACCCCCGTCAACGGTGCCCTCAACACGGCTGAAAAAACCCCGCACATTCCAATAACTACAAAGTTTTCTTCCTGCAGTGAAACCATTCCGGTAAGATTTATCATCCGGGCAAAGGCAAATCCGGAAAATGCCCCGACAAACATCGCCGGAGCAAAAATACCACCATCTCCGCCGGATTCAACGGTAAGAGCTGAAACCGCAGCTTTAATCAATACCGCTGCCGCAATGATCAATGTCAAGGCAAACGGAAGCGGCATTTTCAGAAGAACCGGTGATGAATTCAGAAGTGTTTGCGTATCTCCACGGAAAAGCCGGGTAATAAAAAAGTACCCCTGCCCCCGGAGAACCGGGAAAATCGCCAGCACAGCACTGAGAATCAAACCACCGGCAACAACCCGACGCCATGGAGCTGTAAGACGTTTTTTCAATACCCCGGTTACAAAGTAAACACTCCGGATAACCAGAACTCCCACAAAAGCACAAAATATACCACAGAGAAAATAAAATGGTATCGCATCAAGACGCCACTGAGGATTTATTACAAACAAAACCTGTTCATGGTAAAAAAACGCTCTGGAAATAACCATTGCCACAGCACTGGATATGAGCATCGGAACCAGTGCCGCTACACTGAATTCCGGAAGCAGTACTTCAATGGCAAATAATACTCCGCCGATAGGACTCTGGAATATCGCTGAAATCGCCGCTGCTGCTCCGCAGCCGATCATCAACATTTTCTGGCGGCGGTCAATACCGAAAAATCCGGCGGTATTTGAACCGATGGCGGCTCCGGTAAGCACACTGGGAGCTTCCAAACCGGCAGACCCGCCGAGACCTACGGATAACGCACTGGATATGATATGAGTAAAAGTATCACGCAAAGGTATCCCCGTCCGCCGGCGGTTCAAGGCAAGGATCAACGGACTCAGACTTTTAGCATAACGGTTGCCGCCGACATTACGCTGAAAAAAATAAGATAATGCGATACCGGCAAACGGAAGAAGCAGAAAGATTATTTTCAATAACAGAGAATCGGTTTTGAGCAGCAGCGAAGTGCCTTTTTCCAGCAACGAAACCAACTCATGCAAAATTGCCGCTGCAACTGCCGCACACACACCTATAAGCATAGCAATCGGCACAATTCTGGAACGGGATCCCCAGCGGCTCACCCATTGATTCCGCAGCTTCAATACCGATCTGCGGCGAAGTCTGATCAAAAAACGCCCCATTTTTCCAACTCCGTTTCAGCAAAAAGACGATTATATAATATACTGCAAAAAATTATTTTTTACAAGCTGCAATCGCTGAACCGTTACGAAGTTACGAAAAAAATTTCACTTTAATTCTCCGACGATGACCGTTTGCGAATCCTCAAGCTGAAAACGCGGCAATTCTGCAAACGTAAAAAAACATTGGTCGGCATCGGAAATATTCCGCAGAAATAACTGCAGATTATATTCATCAAGTTCTCCGGTAACATCATCTGCCAGAATAACCACCGGGGCAGAACTTTTCTTTCTTACAACCTGAAATTCCGCAAGTTTCAGCAGCAAAGAAATCAGACGTAACTGACCGGTAGAACCATAGGTACGCAAAAGTTTATCGTTGAAAATCAAATCAAATTCATCAAGCTGCGGACCGCAAAGGGTGCATTGACGCCGTAATTCACTATCTCTTTTGGATTTCAATAATTCCAGATGATCAGCTGAATTTGCCGGAGTGTCACTCCGGTAAACTATTTTGAATCTTCCACGATCACCAAGCAGCGTTTGAACTATTTTTCCTATTTCATCGCTGTAAAAACGGCGTCTGGCTGCGATAAAAGGTGCCTGCTCTGCCAATTCTGCTTCAAATGCCGATGCAGTTGCCGGAGCAGATTTCAATGCCCGGTTACGTTGATTCAACGCCCGGTGGTAGCGGGAAAGCCGCAAAAGATATTCCGGCTCGGTTTCAGAAATCAGAATATCGAAAAATCTCCGGCGGCAACCGGATGTACCGCCGGTTATCTCCCGGTCTTCCGGAGAAAAAATCACACAGTGAAACTCCCGGATAAAGTCACTGCTGCGGCGGATAGCTTCATTGTTGATAAAAAGTTTTCGTTTTCCGGAATATGTTTCTGAAATCAAAAGTTTTTCCGGAGCATATCTGCCCTGCAATTCAGTGCATATCGAAAATTCTTTTGCTCCGATACGGATCATTTCACGGGGAGTTGCTCCTCTGAAAGAACGGAGCAAACTGGAAAAACCGATACTTTCAAGCAAATTGCTTTTACCGGAACCGTTAACTCCCAGAAAAATAACATTCCGGGTATGAAAAACCAATTTCCGCAACTCGAAATTGCGGAAATTGGTCAATTCTATCGATCGGATAACCACGGTGTTACTTTTTGCGGATCGGCATGATGATATAAAGGAATCCTTCGCCGGCTTCGATAGCCACCGGACTGAGCGGATCGTTAAGTTTGAATCTCACCATGTCAGCATCAGTATTACGCAGAGGATCAGCCAGATAGGCAGGATTGAAAGATACTTCAAACGGCTCACCTTCAAAAACTGTTTCAAGCATATCACAACCATCACCGACTTCAGCACAGGATGCCTGCAGCTGCAGCTGGTTTTCTGCAAAATTCAGAATGATCGAACCATTGGTATTGGCGATCATCAACGCAACCGTCTCGATTTTTGCCAGCAGAGCAGCCACCGGCAATTCCACTTCGCAGCCGAATTTACCCGGAACCACCTGCCGGTAATTGGGATAAGCTCCCTCTATAAGTTTGCTGGTCAGAACCACTCCGGCACAGGAAAAACGGCAAAGTTTTTCACCGACCTCAATAGTCATCACTTCATCGCCCTCAAGCTGACGGCGGAGTTCAACCATCGCTTTGAGAGGAATGATCGCATCGCCTTCTCCATCGGCTGATTCCGGAGCAGCTTCCTGCATCGCCATACGTTTACCGTCAGTAGCAACCATCGTAACCATTGAATCACGCAGACTCAACAGAATACCGGTAAGCACTTTACGGGAATCATCGACACTTACAGCATAAGAGATCGAACCGATCATCCGTTTGAATACAGACTCTTTGATGTTAATGGTGCGAACCGGCTCAAAAGCCAATTCTTCGGGAAAATCTCCGGCACCGAGACCGAAAAGTGTGAATTTTGCAGTTCCGCAAGTGATTTTTGCCTGATCATTTTCATTGATGACAAATTCCACTTTCTCTGCAGAAAAACTGCCGATAAGGGAAACCAGCTTTTTCGCAGGCAACGTGGTGATACCGGGTTCGGCAACTTCTGCCTCGACTCTGGTCACCAGACGCAGTTCCAAATCGGTAGTACTCAATTCCAAAGCATTATTGTCAGCTTTGATCAGAACATTTCCCAAAAGCGACAACATTGACCGGGAACCGATGATATTGCTGACCCGCTGCAATGCTTTCTGCAGTTTTTGACGATCCACTGTAAATTGCATAATCAATTCTCCTTAAAAACAAAAAAGTTCATACATTATTTATCATTAGGGTAATATAACCCGTTTTCTTCCGCATTTCCAGTAAATATACAGAAAAAAACAAAATTTTTCAATCAAACGCCAAATGATATAATTCACAATCCAATGCTCCGGTCAATACCGAAGCAAGTTCAGCTGCCAACGCCTGATCCGGAGTACTTCCGGCACAGGATTCCAGAAAATCAAAAATATCCGGCAGAGCCAGACAGCAGGGCAGTTCCCCCGGATGACGCAGAGCGGCACTGATTGCTTTTCTCGCCTCTTCCAGAGCATTTCCTGCATTGTGGAGCAATGGTTCTATTTCCAGCTCAGTTACCGGAATCGACAATTTTCTCACCCTGGCGAACGGTTTCATAAAGAAAAAGAAACGCACACTGGGAAAAAGTGTGGTAATGCCGTTTATCCGCAGAATACCTTCATCAACCAGTTTTTTCGGAGCTTCCGGCAGAAGATCGTAAATCTCTTTACGGGTAAGTGTCTGTTGGGGGATCCCCGGCAGAAGATCGCTCTCATTAAGCAGGTCTTCCTCTGCCAGATCACGTTCATAATGGCGGGCCAGTTCCAGAATCAGATATGGGGTGGCAGTGGAAAAGGATAATCCTTTCAATGCTTCTGAAACCAGCTGCGCTATATGAGCCGCCCTTTCTGCAGAACAGCCCAAATGAGAAACCAGCAGCCCTGCCACAGTAACTTCATCAACCGCAATGCGTAACTGTGATTCACTGCCGTTACGCCTGAAAACATGGGCAACTTCAGGGAAACCGATACTTTCCAGAAGCCTGATCACAGCAGCATCGACTTCACTGCGGCTGAATACAGGCTCTTTTCGGGGAGAATTCAAAAGAGTGTATTCCAGGGCCAGAACGATCTCCTCTGACATAAAACTTTCTTCCCGCAATCCGGTAGCAAGAAAACTCCCGATCAACCGGGTCTGCAAAGCACCGGTATCAAACGGAATTATCCCGCCGTCTGCATCACGCAGAAAAATCTGTTTTTCAACTCTCTGAACCATAAATTTTTCAAATTCCCCATAAAAAATGTTCTCGTAAAAATATAACATATTTAAATATAATTTTCAATACCGCAAAATAAAATTTTTTAAACTCAACAGCGTTTCGGCTTGTAATAACTCAGTTTCGTGCTATATTTCCCTGTTGTGATGTGTTTATTATTTATTCAAAGGAAGAAAACTCTATGAAAAAACTTTTTTCTGAAATCAAATCAGCATTGCCGGTCCCCATTTTTGATGAACATCCGGAATTTATTGAACTTTACTGGAAAGCATGGGAACTCGCCTGGGATCATGTCAAAGATATTCCCGGAATGCCTCAAACTCCGTATATGGATGAGGGATTCTGTGATACCGATATCTGGATCTGGGATACCTGTTTCATGGCTCTTTACTGTAAATACGCCCCGGCTGAACTTTATCCGGGATACCAATCCCTGCAGAATTTTTACTCGGTTCTTCACGACAATGGTCAATTGCCGGAAATTATTGCTCAAAATGTTCCGATCGACGGTCCCATTAAAGCCGGAGAAAAAGCAAGAATCCGTATCCACATTGCTGACAATCCGCCGCTTTTTGCCTGGGCGGAATATGAAAATGCCAAAATTTCCGGCAATCTTGATCATATCAGAAAACTGCTTCTGGAAAAGCGTTATCTGCAAAAACATTATGATTTTCTGGAAACTACCCCCGCCGGTTCTGTCATCCCCGGCGTAAAAGTGAAAACCCACTGGGAAAAAGCTGACCTCGGATACCGCTGGGAAGGCGGTGTTTCCGGAATGGATAACACCCCCCGCGGCAGAAGCGGGAAAACTTCCGATAAGCAGCGGCCGGCGACCAGAGATCTGCTCTGGATCGATGCGATTTGCCAGCAGGCAATGGCGGCAAACATCATTGGGAAACTTTTTGATCTGCTCGGAATGGATGATGAAGCTGCCGTCTGGCAGAAACGGTTTGAGGAAAAACAGGAAATCGTCCGTAAATACTATTGGGATGAAGAGGAAAAATTCTTTTTCGACCGCAGCAGCAGCACCGGTGAACTTTGCAAAGTTCTTTCTGCCGGATCTTACTGGACTCTCACTTCCGGGATTGCCACTGAAAAACAGGCGAAAGCCATGGAAACTCATCTGAATGATCCGGAAAAATTCGGCGGCAACCGTCCGTGGGTATCCCTTTCCCGCAGTGACGGAGACTTCAATGCGGAAAACGGCATGTACTGGCGCGGTTCAGTTTGGCTGCCGACTGCGTATGCCGGTTTGAAAGGTTGTGCAAATTATGGATTTTTCCAAACAGCCAGAAAAACGACTGTCGCTCTGCTTGAACATATGTACCGCACTTACAAAAATTATACGCCGCACACCATTTGGGAGTGTTACGCCCCATGCGATGATGCCCCAGCCCGTTCATGTGACGAAAACAACCGCATCGTGCGGGAAGATTTCTGCGGCTGGAGTGCCATCGGTCCGACCGCGGCATTCATCGAATTTGCCATCGGCATTTACGATATTGATGCATTCAAAAAAGTGGTCAAATGGAATCTTCCGGAAAATATCACCGGAAAGACCGGCTTGAAAAATCTCCGTTTTGGCGACATCACTGCCGATCTGGTCGCAGAAAACAATACTGTTTCGGTGAACTCCTCCGGAGATTTCACTTTGGAAATAAACGGTGTTCCTTTCAAAGTTTCCACCGGCAATAATATTTTCCCCCGATAATCTCAAATCAGAACTGGATTTTACAATGATTTCAATAACCAATTTGCGTGAAGGGGCCGTGGTCAATTACCGGCACGGTAAAGAAGATAATAGTTCTCTGACCATTATAGTCGAAGTTCTCAATACATTCGGTACTCCGGTAAAAATCAACGGTATTCAGGCTCAACAGGATGGTCTGCGTTTTTATGCTCCGGTGAAATTGACTGAAAAAATCAACTGTATTGAAGCTGTGACTATTACTTCTTACGGAGAATTTTCCCAGAAACTCAATGTGGTCTGGGATAAAAAATCTTTTCGCCGCTGCAATTTCTATATCGATGACAATATTTTTCTTTTTACCGAACTTGCCAAGCAGCGTCCGGCACGGGCATTTGATCACTTTTATCTGAAAGCCCTCAAAAAAATCCACGATAAGTACGGTTTGAAAATTACGCTCAATACCTTTTATCACAACGATCACGAAGAATTTCTGCTCAAAGATATGCCGGATATCTGGAAATCGGAGTTCACCGACAATTCAGACTGGTTGAAAATTTCTCTGCACGCTTACAGTGAATTTCCCGACCGCCCCTATGCAGAAGCATCCCGCAAAGATTTTCTGCGGGATTACGGTATGCTGAAAAGTGAGGTTGAACGTTTTGCCGGAAGTTCCGCATTCATCGTACCGGCTGTGCTGCACTGGAACAACCTCAGCTCCGGAGTGGCGGATGAACTTATCAAAGCCGGATGCAGCTGCTATTCTGAATCAATGCGTCACCGGGTGATGAGTACCCCGCCATTTGATGAATTGACTGAAAAAGAAAAGCAGGAAGAGTTCCGTTCAGAAATCTATGTGCCTCCGACTGAACCTCTTGCCCGCCATTACGGATTTGCCGAGGAAATCAATTACCTCGAAAAACATGGAGCGATCTACGATAACGGTCTTGGAATATTTTTCTACCATGACTGGATCATCTGCAATCTTCTGACCACTGAACAGATCCCACGCCTTTTTAAACGGATCAAAGAGTGTGCCGATCTCAATAAATGCGACCTTTTCTCGGCAGGCGGTCACGAGCAGTACTCTTTCCCGCAATATCCCAATTATCAGCCGGATCACTTTCAGAAACTGGAAGAAACCGCCCGGCTGATGGTCGAAGATGCCGGATGCACCCCCGTATTTTATCAGGATGGATTGCTCGGCAATACCGCCTGGGATGATTGATTTTGATGGTCAAATAACTTTTTGACCGTCTACAAAAACCATCTTTATCTGCGTCATATTGCTCAAAATCGAACCATCACAAACGATCAGGTCGGCATCTTTGCCGACTTCAATCGAACCTACCCGCTCTGCGATTTCCAGATGACGGGCGGGATTTATGGTGATCGCCTGCAATGCGGCAAATTCATCCATACCTGCTCTGACCGCCAATCCGGCACAGAATCCCAGACTTTCCTGCGGAATGACCGCAGAGTCAGTGATAATTGAAACCTGACAACCGGCACGGTGCAGAATTCCCGGAGTGACAAAACTGCGGTTCATCACTTCCGGTTTGGTCATGTGCATCAGAGATGGGCCGACGGCAACGGGAATATTTTCTTTGGCAAGTTCATCAGCAATGAGATGTCCTTCAGTGCAATGTTCCAGAGTCAGACGCACATTGAACTCTCCGGCAATACGGATAGCGGTAAAAATATCATTTGCCTGATGAGCGTGAGCTTTTAAAGGGATTTCGCGTCGCAGTACCGGAATAAGAGAATGCAGACGGAAATTGAAATCCGGTCTTTTGCTCAAATCATCACCGGCGGCATCAATTTTTTCCATATATTCTCTGGCTTTAAAAAGAGCTTCCCGCAGCTTGGCTGCTGTAGTCATGCGGGATGTGACCGCTTTAGTCTGATAGAAATTTTTCGGATTTTCACCGAATGCACACTTCATGGCGACCACTTTTTTGACCACCATATCATCGACTCTTTTTCCGTAAGTTTTTATAGCAGTAAAAGTACCGCCAAGCACATTGGAGCTTCCCGGACCGGTTCCGGCACAGGTGACGCCGCCTGCCAGAGCGTTATGCAAAGTAGGATCAAAGGGGTTGATTCCGTCAATGGCACTCAATTCCGGGGTGATGCAATCATTTTTTTCATTATAGTCAGCTCCGGCATATCCGTTGCCGCTGCCGTGTAATCCCAAATGACAGTGTGCCTCGACCAGACCGGGAAAAATCTGCAAACCATTCACATCAATTTTTTCGCCGCCGGAATAAGTGCCGATTTCAGCGATTTTACCATCACTGATAAGAATATCAACTCTCTGCGGCTTTTCAGAAACCGCATCATTGACCATACCATTTACGATCCAGAATTCCATAATTTACTCCTCTTGTTTATTTTTCCTGATAAAATTTGCAATAAGATACGGCAGAAAAATAATCAATGTTGCCGCCGCACTGTAAAACGGAATAAAAAACCATCCGACCACCATCAAAGAATCCGGTGGAAAGAAAATCAATCCGGCACTATTCAATACAACAAAAACAATCAAAGGGTAATGGCATTCATCCTTTCTGAAAGAAAAACACACCACCCAAAAGCTGAATGTAACTGCCGGAACAGTAAAAAGCATTACCAGTGGATGAAAAAATATTTCACACCACGGATGATCGGTCAATACGCCGATAAAGTGTCCGAAAAACGGGATCAGCAATGCCGCAAGAAAATATTTGAATGACAAACTTTTCAAAATTTTTATCTTTCTTCAATTCCGTTCGAAAACTCTATACTAATATATCCTTTTGCATGCAAAAAAGCAAATTATCCGGAAGTAAAAAAAGTATAGCAAAATGCAATGCTTTATTTTCTGATAAAACTCTATTGATGATTGCAGATAAAAAACGGAGATTTACAGAGAAAACGATATTTTGTTTCCGTCCGTAAATCTCCGGAAAAATCCGTTAAGGATTGCAAAATCAAACCGGCAAAAAGTTTGAATAATTCAATGGTTTCAGCGGTTGATTACCACCTGATCGACCAGATACCCATCCTTTTTCAATTTGAAAATAACTTTCCTGCTGTTGTGGTTTTTCAAGCGGTATTCCCCCTGCCCTTTCAAGTTTTTCAAACTGACACTTTTTCCCCGCGGAGCATGAAAAAATTCATCATCTTTATTTTCACAAATGACAATTTCATCACCTTTTGCCGGATCAAAAGTAAACTTGAATCCCTCTTTTTCATTGCCGGAAACGGCAAGCAGTGTCGGGAAATACCCCAGCAAAGCTACTGAATCAGCTGCAAGTGTGATCTGCGGATAACCGGAATCATTCACCGTAACAACTTCATCCTTGAGCAATTCAACATAATGCCCCTGATTTGCAGCGAACTTTTCAGGAATAAAACCACTGACTTTCTCATTACCGGTATTGTAAAGTGTGTATATCACTTTTGGCAAACGTGCGAAACGGTTGCCAAGTAAATTTTTCCCTGACACAGGAATTGCCGGTTCCGGATCAGATGCAGAAAACGCATCACCGTTTTCTTTCATCGAGTGAGCATAAAGCCGCTGTTCATCTTTATTTGCAGCTCCTCCCATATCCATTCCGATACCGTTGAATAAATTTCTTTTTGCATGACGGAAACTGGCTCCCCATGCAGATATTTTGAAATCCGGAAAATAAAAACGGAATATATTCAAACGGCGGTCATCAAAATATTTTTCAGCAAAATCAAATCTTATAATAAAAGTTTGATCCCAGCTGCCGTCAAAAAACTGGGTCAGATAATCACTGCCGGCATGTTCGGTCATCAAAGCCGCTTCAGGATTCGCTTTTTTCATTGCCTGACGCACTTGGGCTATCGCTCTGCCCAAATCCTGCGGACTGGTGGGAAATTCACCTTTTTTTACATGATCATGACCGGGATTGTAACACGGAAAAGCGATTCCAAGCTCATCCAGATAAATACCATCCAATCCGAGTGTATCCACCAGCCGGAAACAGGTGTCACTCATATACTTCACCCATTTATCCGCATCATAAAAGCACATAAGATACAAATCATCACTGCTGACATATCCATTATAGTTGCCGAGCTGATTCATGGTACCCCATGCTTTACCGAAGCGTTTGGCGGTATTGGTCTCTTTCCAGCAGAAGCGATGGTCGATATAAAGGGTCATACGGGTATCGCGTTTCTGAACTCTGGAAATTTCTGCTTTGAATTTTTCATCCCCGCCGCGGCTGCGGTTCACCAGAAAATCCCCCGGTTGATATCTTGCCAACTGACTGGCAGGAGTACTCTTGGGAATTTCCACATAATCATCCCAGAATGCCAGCTGTGCGGAATGTTCTCCTCCTGCAAGTTTTTCTGCCATACAGTAACGTCCGGCTTCTTTGTCGTAATAAAAAGGCGGATGAGCATTCAGCCAGGTAAAAGTATCACGGAACCAGCGCGGAACATCATTTTTTTTCATGGATTTCCGCATAAATGCAGAATATTCACGCAAAGGGGTCTTCCAATTACCGTCAAACGTCGCCATAAGGATATCACAACTGGCTGTTTTTTCTCCCGGAGCGAGCTGACGGCTGCGGTAATACTGCATCAGAACCAGACCGGATTGTTTTTCCAGCATATCAACCGTAGGATAATCCATGCGGTTTACCGATTCCATATGGTGGATTTTCACTTCTCCATTTTTTTGCCGCAGCATCCGCAATCCCTTGAATTTACCGTTTGTATCCAGAGGATAAAACATCAAACCGTTTTTTTGCTTTTCATTGAAAGCAAATTGCAGCTGCATCCACCCCAAGCCGCCATATTCTGTCGAAAAATCAGCTGTGACTTTTCCCATAAGTCCGCTTCGCCACGGAAAAAAGTATTGCGTATCCTCTTCTTCACCCGGAGCAGTCAAAGAAGCGGTAAAAGGGAAAATCAACTGAACTTTACGTTTCTTTCCCGATTGGTTTACTGCAGATAAATTAAGCTGCACACCATTTTTGCGGACAAGTTTTCCCGCAAGACAAAGTTCTATTTCAGAAGATTTTTCTTTGAGAAAAATTTTGAAATCAGATGCGTTTTTTTCAATACGCTCCAAATCCAATTCATTTGAATACGATACATTGCCATCAATGGAAATTGCAAAGACCGGCACAAATACTGATGGATCACTGACCGGTTTTCCATTATGAAAAATTTCTCCCCAGTGCAAACCGCCATCAAGTTTAATTGCAAAAGAAGATTCTTCCCCTTTCAATTCAAGTTTTTTGCCGACTTTGGCGGTGATTGAAGATTCAGAAGGTGAAAGTTTTCTTGCAACCAAACGGGACGGGACCGCTCCGCCGGAAACTTTCATGTAATCAACTTTCAATTCAGCAGGAGTTTTTGCATTTCCGGTATTAGCTCCGATAAATGCATGCATCGGTTCGCTGGAAATCAATGCCGGATCATCAAATTGGAATTTTTTTCCATTGAATTCAACCATAAGTTTCCCTGTACTCTGGGAAATTTTCAACCGGTTGTAAACACCATTGCGGATCTCTCCGATCTTTTTATGCAATCTGACTCCGTCAACCGTTTTCACACTGATATTGACAACCTCATTATGGATCAATACCCAGCAGACAGATTTCAGCCACGGCTGATTGGCATGAAAACCGATGTAATAGAAATTATTTCCCGATTTAGGATAACGGGCGGAAAAAATAACTTCCATGTCTCCTTGTTCGAATTTTTCAGCACTGAGCAGATATTGCTGTCCGCGGGCAGGAGACAGCAGCATAACCCGGTTTGCGGCACTCAAGGTATCTTTTATACCGATAGAAGCGATTTTGGGAATCTGTTTCCAGCGGATCGGGCTTAATTCATCAAAATTATCGACCCACCCGATTCCATCAGCCGCAAAAACAGACGATACGATGCTGAAAAGCATCATTATTGCAATAAAGTATTTACACATAAAACAAACCTTTTTTGCATAATACAAGCGTGGAAAAAGATTTTAACCACGCCCGTATTACAAAAATGTAAAAATCCGATCAGTAACCGAGCATATAAGCCAGACCGTCGCCCCAGTCAGCAGGAATAGCAGAACCCGCATTGCTCTTTGACCGCATCGCACGTGCCTGCAATTCGGTAAAACTCACCGCTTCGGCTCTGCCATCGCTGAAAGCGATCGTACCGCCGTTGGAGTGGCGGCGGGCATAGGAAAAATGTCCTTCAGCATGGGTGGGGTCAACCAGCATACGGTGGGGCTGAATAGAAATCGCCGGTCCGGTTATGCAAAAGATCAGAGGAACAGTGCCTTTGGGATTATCCAGCAGCTGAACAACGGTATGAGCAGGATTGGTATCATTGGGAGATGTCATTCTGCCATTGCTGCCATAACTGCCTGAATAAAGTTCTTCTTTTCCGCCGTTGACCACTTTGAAGTTTGATGACGCATTATCAAAAACTTTACCGTCATAAGAAGGACAGACATAGATTGACGAATCTTTTCCGACATAATCATAGAGCTGGATATTCCAATAACCCGGAACCCGGAAATCATTAACATTTCGGGAAGCGGGCAGTCTGCCGTCATTATCAGCGGCATACATGGTCATTGCCAATGCGAACTGTTTCTGATTGTTGATACAGCTGGCGGATCGACCGCGTTCACGGGCGGAATTGAGTGCGGGAAGCAAAATTGCCGCCAGAATCGCAATAATTGCAATAACAACGAGGAGTTCAATAAGAGTGAAACCCTGTTTCACTCCGGTATACCGGAAACTTTTCATAATTTACCTTTTTTATATTTTTTTATTATTTACGCAAGCCGCGCAACCACAGATACACCGGATCGGTACTTCCCAATGCAGATGATTCAGCAATCATCTGATTCAGGGTCATAGGAGCCACATGACCATCGATCCAGGTAATATTAACATTTTCATTGTGGCGGGTGGAAATTGAATAATCCTGACCTTTGGTGTCAAAAGTGACATGCGGCAGAACTTTGTCTGTCCGGTGAACTTCAATAAATGCCGGAGTCTGAGTCGGATTTTTCACCGAGCTCTGATTACGCATCGCATAATCTTTGGTAACCCACCCCGCTTCAGTTGCTCCGACCAACGGATTGATTCCGTAAGAACCGGGATATTTATCAGCATATCCGGTAACAGTCTGATCAAACAAACGGTCATTGATGGGATCAACAGTGGATGAAGGACACTTGAATATATCTGCACTCAAACCGGTACCAATGTAAACAAACCAACGGTAGGGTGTACTGCTGTAACCATTGACATAAATACCATCGTTACTGTCTGCATAAGTTGTCAGAGATGTACCCAATTGTTTCAAATTATTGATACAACTTGCAACTCTGCCGCGCTCTCTTGCACTATTCAAAGCCGGAAGCAGAATTGCCGCCAGAATAGCGATGATCGCGATTACGACGAGGAGTTCGATAAGAGTGAAACCATGTTTCACTCCGGCATGCCGGAAACCATTGTTACTGATCATTTTTTTATCTCCTTTCTGATCAATTGATATTCAGGATAGTCTCATCCTGCAACAAATTATTGTTGTACAATTTTATGATCAATCTGCCTTTGGCAAGAGCAGATTTTGCAATGCTGCCTTTGCCTCCGGCAAGTTTGATTTCTCTGAAATTATTTTTACTGTCTTTTTTGCCGCCATCAATATAAACGATCCGGGTTCCGTCAGAAATATTGCTGCCGCATGAAATCTGCAACTGATTTCCGGCATCATCTATTTTGAGCAGAGGATCAAAAGCGGCAACCATTCCGACTTCCCATTCCCCCATATCCAAGGATATTTTTCCATCTTCAACCGGGATTTCCCGGTCAGAAACCAATTCAACAAAACGTTTATTTTTGTACTGTGCTGCAACAGCAAGAAGCGGAGCATTTTTCAAAACACCGGCTTTATTATAGTATGTCCAGACAGTCTGCTTTTTACCGGGGAAAAAGTTCGCAAATACTTTATCTGTCAAAACCGGCACAAAAGGTTCCGGATTTTCAGAAGCAAGGGCATCATAAACCTCTTTCTGTGCATTGGTCAATATGGCAAAACGCTCTTTCTGATCTGCTTTCAAATCACCTCTCATAGCGCCGATGCCGTTGAAAAATGCACGTCTGGAATCGATATTGAATGTTTTCGGACTCATTCCCCATTCAGCATACTTGACTTTGGGATAAACAAAACGGGCAAAATCCAAATCATAGTTATTGAATGCATGGGCATACGGATGGGCAAAAGTCTGCACCCAGCAGGCATCAATATACATTCCGAATGCCTCTGAACCGATATACTCGGTCATAATAACGGTACCGGGATCTATCGCTTTTACCTTGTCACGCACTTTTTTCAACATACTTTTTATGCTGTCTGCGGGATTACGGGGATGAGAGTGTCTGGTATTGAAACAACGCAAAATTTCCGCGGTTGTATCAAGATATACGCCCGAAACAGGCAGATCTCGGACAATGCGGGCATTCGCTTCAGCATAAAGATCCTGCCATTTCTCAACGGCAGTACAGACATTGAAGCATCCCCAGCTGCGGTTGGCTTTGCCGGGAGCAGAAAAGAACGCCCATTCCGGATGTTTTTTCGCCACATAGGAGTCATCACCGACCACTCGGGAACAGGTGTACAGAACAACATTTGTTCCCATTTCTTTGCATTTTTGAATTTCTTTTTTCATACCTTCTTTTCCGCCAAGCATCGGGTCATAGTAATAGTCACCCTCACCTGATGAATTTTTGAACTGGTATGATCCATCAATGCTGTTCGGCACAGCAACTTTT
>JAZRGW010000007.1:0-69637 GCA_045644425.1 Victivallaceae bacterium
TTGCGGCGAGCGTTGCACGCCGCCGCGAGGGGTCTGGGGAATTTCTTCCCCAGAGTGGCACTCGTGGAGCAAATTTCATCCCTCCTGTCGCCAGAAAAGGCGGCAGAGGGTGAAACTTTGCGACACATGAGTCGAACCACCACAACACACGCATATCACTTGCCAGTACAAAATCCCGCACGCGCGGGCGCCAGGGGTGCAGGGGGCGGCGTTAGCACCCCTGCAAAAACACACAGGTTTTGCAACAGCCCTTTTTTATTTTTGCTTCAAATAAAGGAATTATGGAAATGTTCAAACCGGAAGATTTTGAAATAATAGATATGCATGTGCATCCGTTTGAATCGGTTTCCCAGCGGATCGGGGCTTATTCGGCAGAAAAGAGCATGGATGAGTTTGATGCCCAGATGAGTCGTGCCGGAGTAGATCTTTATGCCGGAAGTGTGATAGAAAAGGGTGATCCGGAAGATTTCAAATGGATCGAATATTTGAACCGTACTGCATTGCGTTTGCGTGACCGTTTTCCAAAATATATTCCGGGCATTCATGTTCACGGCAGTTTTGTGGAAGAATCCTGTGCCGAACTGCACCGGATGAAAGCCGAGGGAGTGAAGCTGGTCGGTGAATTGGTTCCTTATATGCTCGGTACCGGAAGTTTTGATTCCCCCGGTATGATCGCAATTTTGAAAGAGATGGCGAAACAGGGAATGATCGCCAATTTTCACTGGGTGACAAAGCCGGAAGCCGAAGCACTGGTCAGAGAAGTACCGGAACTGGTGAAAATATTTGCTCACCCCGGCGAGCCGTGGGGCGGGGAGACCTGGGGTGCAAAAGAGCGGATGCAGTTTGTTTCAGAACACGATAACGTATATATGGATATATCCGGAACCGGTCTTTTCCGCTGGAATTTTCTGCGTCACTTCGTGGATATCTGCGGTGCGGAAAAGATCCTTTTCGGTTCCGATATGCCCACCTGCAATGTGGGAATGAACCTTTACGGTACGCTTTTTGAAAATCTGACCAAAGCTGAATTTGAGTTGATTTTAGCCGGAAACTTCAAAAGACTCATGGGCATATAAGTATGCCATTTTATCCCGGTGCTCGATCCAGAATTTCCGCTTTTCATCCAGAAGCCATACGCCTTTTGTCAGCGGCAGACGGCTGACGAGCAGGGGGATGGGGGCGGTATTATTTTTTACCGGTAAAGGGGAAATATTTTTCAGCAATTCCGCAGATTCCGACTCGCATTCCGGAGTGATGGAAATAGTGTTTGCTCCTAGAGAGTTTGCCAGTTTTACGGCAAAACTGTTGGAAATATGAAATGGATAAACTGCGTGGATGGTAACATTATCTTTCAGATTTTCAAGCAGTTCAAATGCGTGCCAGCCGGTGGCGGCAAAATCCCTGCATCCGGCACGGTATGCTGCGGAAATTTTATTTTTCACCTCATGCAGCTGATTTTCCGGGATGAAAGGGGGGATTATAAAACAATTTTCCGGCAGCGGTGAAGAACTTTTTACAGAGATTTCCGCCGGATTGGTTTCCGCGTAAAAATCTTCCATTTTTTCAGTTTGTCCGGCAAAAAAATCTTTCTGTGCAAGATGCGGGGTGAAAAATTCCCAGCAGTTCCGCCGCAGAGATTTCAGAATTCCGGCAGGGACGAAAAAATTACCCTGAAGTTCAATATCGATTTTACCGGCATAGAATCCATCCGGCAGAGCTTCGGCAAAAACAGTCTGCAGAGTTTCTTCGGTCAAAGGTACTTTTTCTGCCGGAGCAAAAGCGGTTTTTTCTTCCCAGACGGCGTTGATGCCGTGGATTTCCGCCTGCCATTTTTCAGGAGAGGCAAAAATTTTCATTTCCAATCTGCGGCGGTAGGGCGGCAAAGCGGCACTCCGGCGGGAAAAGTCGAAACCGTTTTCACCGATGCGGCGGATCTCATAACCGGAGGCAGCGTGGAAGGAACCGGGGATAAAGAGCGTTTCCCCGCTTCTGCCCCGGATGAGTTTTTCTTTACGGTTGTTTTCCAGAGCAGCAAGGGTGAAACTTTCACCTTCTCCGCCATTGACCGGCATTACCCGCAACCGGTCGCCGAGGTGCAGAGAGGTAAGCACTTTGACCATCATGCCCGCCCGGATAACTTTTTTTACCGTGGCGGCACATTCGCCGAAAGTACCGCTGAGGGCAGGGGAGATCAGGTTTTTCCACTCTTTGGAAAAATAAAATCCGGTACTGTTTCTTCTGCCGGGAACGGTGCGGAAAAGGTTTTCCGCCTCTTTTACCGCATCGTGATCGCCGGGATTATCCAGCAGTATCCGGTAGGCACGGGCGGTTTTCCAGATATAATCCGGAGTACGCAGACGGCCTTCGATTTTCAGTGAAGCGATTTTGAGTTTGTCAAGTTCATCCAGGATGGAGTTTCCTGCAAGATCGGCGGGAGAAAGGATACGCAGGTCATTGCCTGCTTTCCCGGAAAAGGCACGGCGGCAGGGCTGTTTGCATCTTCCCCGGTTTCCGCTTTCACCGTAAAGATGATTGGAAAGCAGACATCTGCCGGAAAGTGAGCAGCAGAGTGAACCGTGCAGAAAAACTTCCAGTTCCAACGTGGTACTGCGGGCGATCTGCCGCAATTCATCCAGAGTGATCTGCCTTTCCAGAATTACCCGCTTAAAGTTGAGCTTTTCAGCAATTTTTACTCCGGCAGAGTTATGGATCCCCATCTGGGTCGAAGCATGAAGCGGCAGCTGCGGGAAATATTTACGGACGATTCCGACTATTCCGGGATCCTGTACGATCAATGCATCGGGAGGAAATTTTTCGAGAAAAAGCAGTTGCTCAAAAAGCATTCCCAACTCCTTTTCCCAGACGAGGGTATTGAGCGTGAGGTAAATTTTTTTATCATTGCACCGGGCAAATTCCAGAAGTTTTCCGAAGGTGTCAGGTGTGAAGTTTTCTGCTCTTTCGCGGGCATTGAAACGGCCCAGACCGCAATATACGGCATCGGCACCGCCATCAAATGCGGCTAAAGCAGTTTCCAGATTTCCGGCAGGTGAAAGCAGTTCCATAACTTATCCAGATTGAGAAATTTCGTTCCACGTTTTAAAGTGGAGTTTGGCAATTTTGCGGAAAATTTCCGCACCCTGTGAAGCGAAAATTTCCGCAGCGGTAATTTTGACTCCGGGACCGGCACCTTTGGGCAGTTCACGACCGGCAATTTCAGAAATTTTTTTCATTCCGTCAAGAAATCCCGCCCGGGCAAGGATACTGGCAGCGGCGACGGCGACGTCACTTTCAGCACGAACCATCTGTTCCATTTTTATCTGCCTGCCTTTTTCCATTAGGGCGTTGCGGATCAGGTTTTCATTGCCGAATTTATCCGAGAGCATCCGGGGGCATGCCGGCTGCAGATCGAGCAGGTTTTCGATGACTCTGGCGTGTCCCCATGCGAGCATCCGGTTGAGATTGCCGATGGATGAGTAGAGGCGGTTGTAAGTTTCCGGAAGCAGAGTTACCGTGGAAAAACTTCCGGCAGCGATCTGCCGGATGCCGTTGGCAAGTTTGATGATTTTTTCGCTGGAAGTGATTTTTTTGGAGTCGCATACTCCGAGTTCCCGCAGTTTAGGGGCAGTTTCCGGAGTAACGACCACCCCGGCGATGACTAAAGGACCGAAAAAGTCACCTTTGCCGCTTTCGTCGATGCCGCCATGCATGGTAAGCTCTGCCGGATCGAAAGCATTGGCTTTTTCTTCCTGATAGGTGAATGTGTGAAGTATTTCCGGTTCAAGGGTGAAAAGGATGAATTCTTCAGTACCTTTGCCCTGAACGACCAGTTTACCGCTTTCATAAGCGACCACATTGACCTGATTTCCGATCGCTTTGTAACGGGCATAGGGCAGGGTGGTAAATTCCCATCCTCTGGCTTCAAGCAGATTTTTCAAAGCGGCTGCTTCCAGATCGGTGATGGTGCATGAATAAGAGTTCGCTGCCATGTGATAAATCCTTACAATCCGGTGGGAATTTCAGCAAAAAGGGTTTCCACATCAAAGGTTTCGCCGATGAGCTTCTGCATGGCAAGAGGACCGGTGGTCTCACTGGCGTAATGGCCCAGAGCGATGATGGAAACACCCAGTTCAAGGGCGGTATGGTGCATCACATGCTCCATTTCACCGGTGATGAGCAGATCGCATCCGGCATCTTTGGCGGCGAAAACGGCATCCTGCCCGCCGCCTCCGGAAACGATGGCAGCGGATTTTATGATTTTTTCCGCATCGCCCCGCAAAATGGGATCGACTTCCAGATTTTCAGCGAAAACAGAGGCGATCTCGTTGAGAGTGCCGGGGGTGGGGAGAATTCCGGAAAAACCGATATTTACACCGCTGTATTCAAAAAAAGGTTTTCTTTCCAGCAATCCGGTCATGTCGGCAAGAACTGCGTTATTACCATAGACCGGATGGGCATCCAGCGGTAAATGAGCTGCGTAGAGAGAAATACCGTTGTTGAAAAGTGAAGACAACCGTTTTGCATTGATGCCGGTGAATCTTTTCAAGCCGCCGCCCCAGCTTATGCCGTGGTGAACAAAGATGAATCGGGCATTGGTTTCTATTGCGGTATCAAAAAGTTCCTGACAGGCATCCACGCCGAAAAGGATCCTTTCAATATTGTCACTGCCTTCAACTTGCAGACCGTTATTTGATACATCGTTTCTGAATCCCGGCAGATCGAGAGTTGAATCCAGAAAATCGACCAGATCGTTTCTTTTGACCATAAAAAAATCCTTTCTGAATAGTTTTCCGGTATAATATAAACAGTGATGATAGATAAATCAAGTTTTTATGCTTGCAAAAATCACACTTGTATATTATATTATGAAACAGCATTATGTTGATTCAAAAGAGAAAAAGGGACAATGAGAATGCACAAGGTACTTATTCCGACCAAACTGGACAAATTCGCCGCCGATATGCTCACGCAGAAAGGTTATGAAGTAATTCTGGATGCCGCCAGCCCCATTGAGGAGCAGGTTGCCAAAAATTCCGATGCGGAAGTATTGATCGTCCGCAGTGAAAAAGTTACCAAAGAGATCATTGATGCTCTGTCGAAATTGAAACTGGTCGTCCGTGCCGGTGCCGGTTACAACACCATTGATACCAAATACGCCCGCAAACGCGGTGTGGATGTGATGAATACCCCCGGAGCCAACAGCAATGCCGTGGCAGAAGAGGTGGTTTCTCTGATGCTTGCCGCTTACCGTCATCTGCTTCCTGCTGATGCCTCCACCCGTGCCGGTCTCTGGGAAAAGAGCAAATTCATGGGGCACGAACTTACCGGCAAAACCGTCGGTATTCTCGGTCTCGGTCACATCGGTCAGCTGGTGGTCAAACGCCTCAGCGGTTTTGAGATCAAGTTTCTCGGTTATGACCCGATGATCTCCCCCGCCCGTGCCGAAGAGATCGGTGTGGAATCCTGTTCAGTTGACCGTATTTTTGCTGAAGCAGACTGCATTACTCTGCATATTCCGGAAAATGAAGAGACCCGCGGCATGATCAACCGCCGTCTTTTTGAGATGATGAAACCCGGAGCCATGCTGGTCAACTGTGCCCGTGCCGGAATCATCAATGAAGAAGATCTGCGTGCGGTCAAAGCCGAGAAAAAGATCATCTACTGCAACGACGTTTATCCCAAAGATGCCGCCGGTGAAAAGAGCGTGGCTGATGTGGCAGATATTATGATGCCCCACCTCGGAGCAAACACCTTTGAAGCGAACTTCAACGCTGCCAAACGTGCCGCCGAGCAGACCATCGCCTACTTCGAGCAGGGAATCACCAACTGCGTGGTCAATAAAGCTCTGCCCGACGGTCTGGATGCCGGATTCCAGAAACTTGCTTATGTACTGACTTCTCTTACCCGTGCTTATCTGGGTGAAAATAACAATCCCACCCGTATCGAGACCAGCTTCTATGGCAAACTTGCTGATTATGCCAAATGGCTGCTGCCCCCGATCGTGGCAGCGATCGCCAAAGATTTCGCCGTTGAGCAGGGACCGAAAGAAGCCGAACAATTCCTCGCCGATGCCGGTGTTGAAGTGGTCAACCGCATGGTTGATAACTCCAAACAGTATGGCGAAGCGATGACCATTGATCTTTTCGTCGGTACCGGAGACGGTATTTTCAAAGCCGGTTCCCGCGGTACGATCACCGAAAATAATCCGATGATCTCCCGTCTGGATGACTTTGATAAACTTTATTTCAATCCTGAAGGCAACCACCTTTTTGTGGAATATGCCGATGAGCCGGGTGTGATCGGCAGAATTGCCGGAATTCTCGGAGAAAAGAATATCAATATTGTGGATATCCGCGCTCCCCAGAATCCGAAAAACGGCCGTTCTCTGAGCGTGATCACTACCAATATTGAAGTTCCTGAAATGCTGGTCGAAAAGATTCGCGAAGCGGTCAATGCCAGCAAGGCTTTCAGCTTCTCTTTTGAAGGCTGAAATTGCATTTTCCCGCCCCGGGAATAACGGGGCGGGTATTGTCGTTTTATAAGATTATGATATAAGGAATAGCGGGCAATTGGAAAGTCAATCCGTACCATTGCATGAAGCATTGCAGACCATCAGCGGTACTGCGGTTGCGGCGTCTGCTCCTTTGCGGCGTCGTGCCGGGGCATTGGTGCGGATCAATCTTGCTCCGATGATGGGCAGACGCGATGCAGTTCTGGATGTTGCGGAAGTGTTGCTTGATGCTGTACGCAACGGCAAAGCTCCGACTGAAACTGCTTATACTTATTTGAATGGATTATTTGCGGCGGCAGACCGCAATACGTTCCGTATCAGCGGTATGTTCAATAATCAGGATACGGTATCCCGCGAACAGCGTCTGGCGATGCACATTGGTATCCTTGCGAAACTAGCCGCTTCTCTGGATGAATTTTTTGCCTTGAAAAACCGTATGCATCAGGCTGCGGCATTCTATGCCGATGATGCCGGCAATGAATTCACGGATGATTGCACTGACAAAATCAATATCCGGATGTCGATAGTCGAATCCAATCTTTTTGAGCAGCTGTGTGATTATTTTGACCGGATACATGCCCGGATATTCCGTTACCGCCAGTATGCGGTAAAGAATTTCAGTGAGGAAAATCTGGCACGGTACCGGAGTTCCTACCAGTCGGTTATCCGGCGGTGTGAATTGGCATTTGAAAAATTTTCTGTAAAAATATCAACCCCCAACATGAGGTCTTTTTCTGATGAAAAATTACCGGATTGAACTTGCTCCGCTGCCGGTGTGGCGTGATCCCCGCGGTGAAGCTTTGGTACGGCAGGCAGATGCTGTCTGCGGAATCAAACTTGATGATGTTTACACCCGTGATGTATTTACTCTGGTGGCAGATTGCAGTGATGCCGATGCTGAAAAAATTGCAGCACTGCTTTTCAACCCGGTGCTGCAGTCATGGAGAACTGACAGTGCCAAATCCGAAAATTTTGTTCCGGCAAAGGCGTGTGATTATCTGATCCGGGTCGGATTCAAACCCGGCGTGACCGACAACGTCAGCCGCACTTTCCGTACCGCTGCTGCGGATATTCTCGGCAGAAAACTCCGTGAAGATGAGTATGTTTTCTCTTCCACCGAATATCTGATTTCCGGTAAAATCACCAAAGCGGATGCTGAGACCATCGGATTCAAACTGCTTGCCAATGAACTTATTCAGAGTGCATTGGTGCTTGATGGTAAAGACAGCGAAAATGTGCCGGAAAACCTGCCGTATATGAATGCTTCTGATAAAGTGGAAGTCCGCAAGTATAATTTGGAAGTTTCTGATGATGAGCTGGTTGAAATCAGTAAAAAAGGTATTCTGGCTTTGAGTCTGGAAGAGATGAAATCCATTCAGAATTACTTCCGCACCGCTACCGGCCGTGAGGAATTCGGCCTGGATTCCAACCCGACTGATGTGGAAATGGAAGTGCTTGCCCAGACCTGGAGCGAACACTGCAAACACAAAATTTTCAGTGCTGAAATTGATTATGAAAACAGCGAAACCGGTGAAAAAGAGACCATTGATTCCTGTTACAAGACCTTTATTAAAGACAGTACCAAAGAGATCGCCGGTAAAGTTGACTGGCTGGTTTCTGTCTTTAAAGATAATGCCGGTGTGATCGACTTCAATGAAAAATGCGATATTGCATACAAAGTCGAAACCCACAACAGTCCTTCAGCCCTTGATCCTTACGGCGGTGCCATGACCGGTATCGTCGGTGTGAACCGTGACCCGATGGGAACCGGTCAGGGGGCTGAATTGCTGATCAATGTGTGGGGTTACTGCCTCGGATCGCCTTTTACCGATGAGAGCAATGTGCCTGAAGGTCTGCTCCATCCCCGCCGTCTGCGTGACGGTGTGCATAAAGGCGTTATTGACGGCGGCAACCAGAGCGGTATTCCTTACGGAAACGGCTGGGAATATTTCGATGACCGCTATATCGGTAAACCGCTGGTCTACTGCGGTACCGTCGGCAAACTTCCCAAGAAAGTCAATGGAGTACCGGGCAGTTCCAAACGGATCGAGCCGGGCGATCTGATCGTAATGGGTGGTGGCAGAATCGGTAAAGACGGTATCCACGGAGCTACTTTCAGCAGTGAAGAGCTTCACAAGGATTCACCGGTTCAGGCAGTGCAGATCGGCGACCCGATCACCCAGAAAAAACTTTCCGACTTTATCATGGAAGCCCGTGACCGCGGATTGTACCGTTTCATTACCGACAACGGTGCCGGCGGATTATCCTCAAGCGTCGGTGAAATGGCTGATGAATGCAACGGCTGCCGGATGGATCTGGCGAAAGCTCCGTTGAAGTATGCCGGTATGCAGCCGTGGGAAATTCTGGTTTCCGAAGCACAGGAACGTATGAGTTTTGCGGTTCCTCCGGAAAAGATCGACGAATTCAAAAAACTTGCCGAAGAGCGTGACGTGGAAGTGAGCGTGCTGGGTGAATTTACCGATAACGGCAAATTCCACATGCTTTACAACGGCAAAACTGTGGCGTATATCGATATTGAGTTCATGCATGACGGTCTGCCGAAAATGCATTTGAAAGCCACCTGGAAATCTCCGGAATTCCCCGAACCGGAATTGAGCAAACGCGATCTGGCAGCCGATACGATGGATTTGATCGGAGCATTGAATATCTGTTCCGATGAATACAAAGCCCGTCAGTATGATCATGAGGTCAAAGGGTTGAGTGTTTTGAAACCCTTTGGCGGCAAAGGCCGTGATGTGGCGGCAGATGCAACAGTTACGATGGTAGAACCTCTGAGCAAAGACGGAGTGATTCTGGCTTCGGCGATTCTGCCCCGTTACAGTGACATTGACACCTACCATATGGCAGCGAGCTGTATTGATCTGGCAGTCCGCCGGGTGATCGCAGTCGGCGGTGATCTGAAAATGATCGCCGGTCTGGATAACTTCTGCTGGCCCGACCCGGTCAAGAGTGAAAAGACTCCCGATGGCGAATACAAACTTGCCCAGCTGGTGCGTGCCAATCAGGCGATTTACGATTACACCAGAAAATATCTGGTTCCGTGTATTTCCGGTAAGGACTCCATGAAAAATGACTCCACCCGCGGCGGACGCAAAATATCCATTCCGCCCTCACTGCTTTTCAGTGTGATTTCCCGGTTGGATGATGTTTCAAAAGCGGTATCATTCGATGCCAAACAAGCCGGAGACACCGTTTATGTGATCGGTTTGACCAAACCGGAACTGGGTGGTTCAGAGTACTTCAATATGCTTGGATTTACCGGCAATAATGTGCCGAAAGTGGATGCGGATAAATCTATTGATATCTGCAACCGGGTGAGTGCCGCAACCAAAGCGGAATTGGTCAATTCTCTGATCACTCCGGCACTGGGTGGTATCGGTATCGCTCTGGTCAAGAGTGCGATGGCGGGTCGTCTGGGTATGGAAATTGATCTGGATAAGATCCCGTGTGAAAACTGTACTGCACTTGAAGCATGGTTCTCTGAATCCAACAGCCGTTTCATTGCCACGGTTCCGGAGAAAAAACGTGCGGCATTTGAAGCGTGTTTTGAGGGTGTACCTTTTGCCGCCATCGGTAAAGTCACCGCAGATAAGTATCTCAAGGTAACCGGAAGAGGAGCCGGTTGCACACTTGAGTTGGATGCGTTGTTGAGCAATTATAAAAAGACGCTTGACCACGTATAAAATCCGGAAAAAGAGGGGGAGGCTTCGGGAGAGTACTTCCCCTTTTTTTTCACAAATGAAGAGAGGAAAGTGACGATGGAAAAAGAGGAGAATCGTCGCAATCTTGAGGCGGATTCACTGATCCGTGACAACATGAGGCTGGTATTGAAGATCGCCAACGATTTTCTCGGCCGGGGTTTGCCGTGGGACGATCTGGTTTCCGAAGGGAACCGGGGGCTGGTCATTGCGGCACACCGTTTCAAGCCGGATCTTGGGGCGAAATTCAGTACTTACAGTGCATGCTGGATCAAGCAGGCGATCCGTCAGGCACTTGCGGAGCAGACGCTTACGATCCGGGTTCCGGTCGGGACTCAGTTGAATTCCCGCCGGATAAAGCGTTCGGTACGCAAATTGAGTTTGGAATTGGGGCGTGAACCGACCAATGAGGAGGTGGCGTCGGATGCCCGGTTATCCATGGCGACCATAGAGAGATTGCGTGATACCCGTCAGGTGGATATGCAATCGTTGAATGAATTGGTCGGTTCCGATGATTCTGACGGAGTGGAATTACTGGATTTTTTTGCAGAAGAGGATAATAGTTCTCCGGATCAGGAGTTGATCAAACTGGAGGATATCGAACAGCTTCTGGAACTGCTTGATGGTTTGCCTGCCAAAGAAAAGCAGGTGTTGAAACTGCGATTCGGAATGGATGGTTCGCCGGTTATGACGCTGGAAGATGTCGGAGGTATTTTGAATTGTACCAGTGAGAGGGTGCGTCAGATCCAGAATCAGGCATTGAAACGTCTGCATCGGCAGATGATGGAAAATTCCTGACCCGGCACATAAAAAAAACAAAAAATCCCGCTCTCCGTTGCACGGAGACGTGGTCAAGCGGCGGAACGCTTGTCGCCGCTTGCCTGTTACAACGGCATTTCAGCGGAAACGGATCGATCCTGTATTTGATCGATCCGTTTCCGTCTGTAAAGGTCTGTTATCTGCCGGATAAAAAGAATTTTTGATTATCCGGCAATATTTATACCAATAGTACATTTTTTCAGAAAGAAAAATTATTTTTTTATTGCAATTTTATTTATGAGATATTACATTAGATGGTAAACAATTTCAAAAAAATAAAGGAATAAAAAAATGTTGCCGACTCTTGACAGCTGCCGTCCCAAACCGTTTTATTTTTTGACAACATCCGATCCTGCGGAATACAGTGATGAGGCGATCAGAGCTGCTTTGCTTGAGGTCAAAGAGTGCGGTTTCGGCGGAATAGTTTTTTTCAATAAGCCGCCTACCGGCTTTTCTGAAAAAGAGTATTTGTCGGATTTCTGGTTTGAAGTTTCAGAAAAGTTCATCATTAATTGTCTTGATCTGGGGCTGGAATTCTGGGTGAATGACGGATTCAACTATCCGCCGGGTGATGCAGCAGGCAGGATCGCAGAAGTGGCTCCGGAGTTGAAGCAGTACCGTCTGCGTCCGAATCCGGAAGGCAAATTGATCACAGAAGAGACCGACTGGGCGTTTCCGGCATTTGAGGAACCGGAAAGTTCCAGACTTTTTATTCATTTTGTTTACGAGGAGTATTACAAACGTCTCGGCAAATATTTCGGCAAAGGTATCACCGGATTTTTCTCGGATGCCGACAACCGCAGAATCAACTCTGCCAACAGCCGCAAGCTCGGCGGAGAGCGTTACTATCCGTGGAGCAGGAATTTTGCCGGAGATTTCCAGAAGCGTTTCGGTTACGATATTGCAGGAAAATTGAAAGAACTTTTCACAGAAAGTGACCCGCAGGTGGTCTCTGATTACTGGCGGTTTTCCGGCGAACTTTATCAGCAGTGGTTCGCCAATAATTATGCGTGGTGCAAGGCACACAATGTGAAATATACTTTCCATACATCTGATACCGGTCCGTTGAATGTGGAAAATTGTGCCAGATCTTCGGCATTCAGTGAGGGAGAACCTCTGACATTGCTTGCAAATTCCGATTTCCCCGGCACTGACCATGAAATTGAGGTGCTTGACGGCGGAACTCACTATGATTCCAGATTGTTTTTCCCGAAAGTCTCTCTGGGCAGCGGAGAAGAGCAGCTGGATCATCCGGCATTCAATGATACGTCGATGGATATCCGGGCAAAACTGGCTGGCAGTGCGGCGTATTTGAAAAATGCTCCGGGGGCAATGTGCGAAATGTTTGCTGCGACCAACTGGGGAACGAATTACAATATGCTCAGCCGGATCGCCGCATGGCAGGTGATCCAGGGGGTATGTTTCATTGTTCCGCATGCGGTGCATTACCGGTTCTTTGACTGGGCTAAATTCTTTGCTCCGCCGGAATTTATTCACGGTACGATGCGTGCCGGAGTGCGTGAATTCAATGACCGTCTGGCAAAGTGGTGCCAGGCGGTATCAGCCGGGAAATACCTTGCCGATGTGGCAGTTATTGAACCGACGCATAAAGTGTGGCTCGGCAAAGAGAGCAAAAAATTCTTTGAGATCTGTGACAAATTGAACCGTCAGGCGATCGGTTATGTGATAATTCCGGCAGATCAGGCAGATAAGTTCCCGGTGGTGATCGACCCGTTCGCAGATGAATTGCCGGAACTGCCGGCACCGAGAGCATCCTTCAGCGGCGGTGAAGTTGCCTGGATGCCCCGTGAAGTTGACGGTGAAAAATATATTCTTTCTGCCAATATCTGGAGTGACGAAACCCTTGCCGGCATTGTGGAATTCAACGGCAGAAAATATGATGTGGAAATCGCTCCGGGTGAAATCGCTGTTTTCGGCGGTCCGCTGGAGTCCTACCGCAGCCGGAAAGAGAGTAAAGTGGTGAAAACTTTTGATCATGCGGTGAAAGCGGAGTTTGCCTCGGCGAATGTGATCCCCTTTGAAAAAGAGCTGGAATTCGATGCTGAAGAATCTCTTGTTTTGAGTTTGAATATTCCCCGTTATGCCGGAAAGTCAGTTGAATTTGATGGAAAATCTCTTTCCGGATTTGCGGAAACAAAGATATTTGATGATGCGTATTATTCCTGCAAACTGGATATTCAGCCGGGAAAACACCGTATAGTTCTGGCTGAAAGTGCCAGATTCGACACTCCGGCATGGCTTGACGGTGAATTTGATCTTTCTCTGGAAACATCTGGCGATTTTGCTGAACCGGTAAAAAATACCTATATGCTCCGGATCTATGCTCCGGAATCGGCAGAATACACCCTTGCCGGCAGACGGACTCATTTGAAAATGGATTCCGGCTGGGAAAAACAGGGGCAGCTTTTCTATTCAGGTGAAGTGACCTACGATCTGGGCAGCGATTGTGCCGAAGCAGGAGAGTTTCTGGAATTGCCCGGATTCTGTGGAACTGCGGAATTGCTCATCGACGGAAAAAGCAGTTCAAAGTGTGCCTTTGCACCCTACCGTTTCCCGTTGATCCCCGGCAAACATGATCTCAAGCTCCGCTGCTGGAACTCCATGGGCAACCGCATGGAACGTTACGCCGCACCTTCCGGCTTGACCGCATTCCCGGAAAAGCGGGTCGATAAAGAATAAAAAAAATTTACTGCAAACGGTACGGAGAAAACGGATTGATAAAAACAATATCATTCCGTTTTTCCGTTTTTTGTTTTCCATTCAGTTCAGTGCATAAATGGCGGCAGCCGGTATGGTATATCGTTAAGTGTCACGCTCAACTCATTTTTTACCGCAGTAACTCCGTCAATTTTCTGTACGACCTCAATGGCACGTCTGGCGGCAGCTGAAGATGGCACATTGCCTTTGAGGGTAACAATGCCGTTTTCATCGCAGAAAATATCCGGATACCGCAACTGAAGTTCCGGTACGGCATAAAGGGTATGTTTGATGATCTGGGTCTGGATCAGAAGCTGCAGATGGAGCTTATTTTCCGGAGTTACGGTATCTTTGAGAAACGGTGCAATTATTTGCGGCAATTCATCCAACGTTATCGTTGCCGTATTGATGACCAGATCGTAATTGCGGGGATCACTCCAGCTTTTTCCGTAGTAATAATTGCAGAATTTCTCTCTTGCATTATCGCTCTGCCGGATCAGTTTCAGGGTTTCGGATTCACTGATACTGTTGGCAGAAGCCACATTGTGGATGCGGAAATCTTCCGGAGCGATCAGGCGGATGCTGAAAAAGTCGATCAATCCGGAAAGCATGAAGTTTCCTCCTCTGCCGAAAATGGCGATATTGTCATTGAGCAATTCCTGCATGACTACTGTACGCAGAGTTTCCCAGTAGTAACCGGCGGAGTTGTTGATGCAGCCGACGATACCGGGTTTGCATTCATCGAATTTATTCAGAAAATCCTGAGCGATCCCGAGGTCAGCGAAACGTTGAGCCAGAGTTGCTTTGCTGATACAGCTCAGTTTGAGGGCATTGCAAAGGGTCAATTCTTCTCCGCTGATGATGGCTCCCATTTCCCGGGCGATTGTTAAAATGGCCATAGTCATCTCCTTTCCGGTTCCGGTTATGCATTTGAGCGAATTACGCTCCGGCACATTGAAATATAGTATATGAAATTTAAAAATGCAAGTTTTTTTCAGATAAAATTTGTTTTTTTATTGCCGTTAATGTATTTTATAGAGTGAAAGGCTCGTTATAAAGGGGAGATGTTTTTATGAAGTTTTGTGCGATACAGCCGCCTTACGCCCATCGTGTGGCGGATGCTGAGAAATCGGTAAAATTTTTGATTGATGAATTGAATAAATGCAGTGCGGAGTGTGATCTGATCCTGACTCCGGAATATTCCAATATGCTTGCTGCATTTCCATTGGATGAGGGCAGGGAGTTTGTGAGAAAACATACTCCGTCACTGCTGGAAGCTGCAGTATCGGCGGCAAAAAGATGCAATGCCATCGTCGGAGTCAGTTTTCTCAATGAGGTTTCCGATGGAGTTTTCCGCAATACGACCCGTCTTTATGACCGTGAAGGCAATATAGCCGGGGAGTTTTATAAACAGCATCTGCCCGGATCGGAAAAAAAAGGAGTTAAACCGGATTATGAATATACCCGTTCCTTTCAAGCTCCGCAGATCATCGAAATAGAGGGAATACGTTTCGGTTTTCTGATCTGTTACGATACATATTTTACAGAATATATTGCCCATCTTTCCCATCTCAAGCCGGATGTGGTGCTGGTTTCTTCGTTTCAGCGGGGCGAAAGACAGGATATTCTGGAAATGCTGAATAAAAATCTGGCATTCAACTGCAACAGCTTTGTTTTGCGTTCATCAGTTTCCATGGGGCAGGATTCAACTTTGGGCGGCATGAGTCTGGTGGCATCTCCGGATGGTAAAATCCTTGCCCGGATGGATAGCCGTACCGGTTCACTGCAGTACGAAATAGGGGATGTGCATTACAAATATATGCGGAGCAACGCTTTCGGCGGAGCACAGATACGCAACGATCAATTCATCGAAAACGGCAGAACTCCGTGGAGTTACCGTCCCTGCGGCAGTATGATCGTTGAAGATGATGATTCCATGTCTTATCCCCGGGTATGTGCCCACCGGGGCTGGTCATCGGCGATGCCGGAAAATACCCTTGCCGCTTTCGGTGCGGCGGTGGCGATGGGGGCGGATGAAATCGAAATGGATGTGCGTTTTACCAGTGACGGAGTTCCGGTGATCGGGCATGATCCGGTGCTGGAAAGAGTTTCCAATGGAAAGGGCTTGCTGGAAAATCACACTTTTGCTGAATTGAAAAAACTGGATTTCGGTCTGAATGTGGATAAGAAGTTCGCCGGAGTGAGAATAGCTTCATTTGAAGAAGTATTGAGCAAATTTGCCGGTCATGCGGTATTCAATCTGCATTTGAAAAGTGTCGGCGACAATGAAAGCGGTGCTTATCCGGATGAATTGATGCAGCAGATCGTGGCACTTTTGCGGAAATATGATCAGGATCGCCACACCTATTTCATGGGGGCATACGGGGTGATGGAATCGGCATTGCGTGTCGCACCGGAGATCAACCGCTGTATGGGAGCGTATCCGGATCCATGGCATATCGTGGATAGAGCGATCGAATACAAGTGCCAGAAAGTTCAGTTTTTCCTGCCGTATATGAATCAGGAAATGATCCGCAAAGCCAAAGAAAATAATATTATCTGCAATCTTTTTTACTGCGATAATTATCCGTCGGCGATTTACTTCTACGGAATAGGAATAGATACGATATTGACCAACAACTGCTCAGTGGTTCTCGGTTCAAAAACAGAATATCTTAAAAGCATTCAGAAATAAGTGGGGAATAAGATTATGATACTTGGTTCGATTTTTCAGAAAGGTGCTGTTTTTCAGCGTGATATGGATATCCCGGTGTGGGGAAGAACTCTGCCGGAAAAGAAAGTACAAGCTTTTTTTGACGGTGTAAAAATTCAGACGGTTTCTTCCGCTGACGGGTATTTTATTTGTTATCTGCCTCCGCATGAAGCGGGCAGGGGATTGGAATTGACTGTGCAGGTCGCCGGTAATGATGAGGAAAAGGTTACGATCAGCGATATTCTGGTTGGTGAAGTATGGCTGGCATCCGGACAATCCAATATGGCATACAAACTCGGCAGTGATTGGCGGGTCAATTGTGACGTACCTGCGGATAAGACCCTGGGCAGGATCCAGGAGCGTCAATTCAATGAAATGGTGATGAATCCGGACGAGTTCAGAATCTTTACAGTTGCAGAAAGAGCCAGTATCGTCAAGGAGGATCATTGTGCCGGTTCATGGGTGAATATGGATAAATTCCACAGCAGCAATGCTTCGGCGGTTGCGGCATGGTTCGGTTTGGGATTGCAGTATCAGCTTGATATTCCCATTGGCATCATAGATGCTTCATGGGGTGGTACTATGGCTGAAACATGGATGAGTATGGAAGCATTGTGGGCGTGTCCTGAAACCCGTCAGGCGGCGGCTGAGATGCAGAAACTCTGTCAGCTTGAAGCTCCGTGGGATGGCAGTGGTACTGCTGCATACGAGAATAATCCTGATGTTCACGCAGATCCCGGCAATACCGGAGTCGGCATGGGTTATGCAGATGTGGAGTTTGATGACTCATCGTGGCAGGATATGATCGTCGGCGGCAGTTGGATACGGCAGAATATTGCCGGAAACGGCATAGTATGGCTCCGCAGCACTGTTGATATTCCTGCTTCATGGGAAAATTGTGAAATCACGCTCTATGGTGGAGAGGTGGATAAGCAGGATATATCCTATGTCAATGGTGTTGAAGTCGGTCGTATCGGCAAGGGGTTTGAAACATGTCATTACAATACCCCCCGCTGTTATCCGGTTCCGGCAGGAGTCGTTAAGGCAGGCAAAGCGGTCGTGGCGATACGGGCATACTCTTTTGCCTATGACGGAGCAGTTACCGGTAAATGGTTTTTAGCGAACAATACGACCGGTGAATTTCTTGAACTGGGTTCGATCTGGAAAGCCAAAGCAGAATATGACTGGGGAGTGGTTAAATTTCCCGCTTTACCTGCTGCCAAATATGGCTTGCGTACTCCGACATCCACTCCGACGATGATGTTCAACGGCATGATCAATCCGCTGCTGCCGATGGCGTTGCGGGGAGTTATCTGGTATCAGGGCGAATCCAATGCCCATACCATAGAAGAAGCCAGAGCATACCGCGAAATCATGCCGGCATTGATTGATGACTGGCGTTTGCGTCTGCGTAATCCGCAGATGCCGTTTATCATGGTTCAGCTTGCCGGATTCAATACGACTTCAGAAGCTGATGCCTGGGCGGAATTGCGTGAGGCACAGCGTTTGATCGCAAATAATGATCCGGATACCTGGATGATTTCGGCGGTGGATGCCGGTGACGAAAATGACATTCATCCGGAAAATAAACTTGATGTAGGTAAGCGTCTGGCGATGTGTGCTTTGCACAATGTTTACGGATACGAAGAGATCATCCCGTCCGGTCCGGAAGTTGAGAAAGCAGAAACTTGCGGCAATGGTGTGAAAATATTTTTCAAATACAATGAAAAACTCCAACTTAAAGGTGAGGATAAATCATTCCTGCTTGCCGGAGCAGACGGAGTTTTTTACACTGCGGACAAAATGGAAATAGATGAAGATAATAATGTATTGCTGCTTTCATCATCGGAAATGAGCGGGGAAGTGTGCCGGGTGCGTTATGCGTGGTCGAATTGTCCGGCGGTGGTGCTTTTCAACGGAGCCGGATTTCCGGCTTCACCTTTTGATATTCAATTGGATTGATCCGGGGGAGAAGGTGACTTTATGAAAGTTGTTATTGCTCCGGATTCATACAAAGGAGCTTTGCGGGCTGAAGCGGTTGCTCAGGCTCTGGCGGAGGGATGGCGTTCAGTTTTTCCGGATGATGAATTATCTCCGGTGCCGCTTTCCGATGGAGGAGAGGGGATGGCAGGGGCACTTGCTGCCGCTTGCGGAGGAAAGGTTATCCGGATCCCTGCGTATGATGCTTTGATGCGTCCGGTGGAAACCAAAGCAGTGATGCTGGGGGATACCGCCATATTGGAAAGTGCCGAAGCCAACGGTATCGAAAGATTGAAACGCAGTGAATTGAATCCGCTTGCAGCGACGACTTACGGAGTCGGAGTGATGATAAAAGCTCTGCTTGACCGCGGCTGCCGGGATTTTGTTATCGGTATCGGCGGCAGTGCCACTGTTGATGGCGGATCCGGGATGCTTCAGGCTTTGGGAATGGAGTATTATGACGTCCGTAATAAGATGCTTCCCGATGGTTGTGGCGGCGGCGATTTGCGGCATATTTGCCGGGTGGAAAAATCCAAACTTGATCCCCGTTTGTCTGAATGCCGGATCAAAGTGGCATGTGACGTGACCAATGAGTTGTGCGGTAAAAACGGTTCGGCTGCAGTTTTCGGTCCTCAGAAAGGGGCGACAGAGGAAATGGTGCATAGTCTGGATGAAAATCTTGCACACTGGGCGGAATTATTCGGCAGTTGCGGAAGTTCTTCCGGAGACGGAGCCGCCGGAGGTTTGGGATTTGCCTTGCGGGAAATTCTGCACGGGAAATTGGTTTCCGGGGCTGATCTGGTAATGGAATACAGCGGATTTGAGTCGGTTGTCAAAGATGCAGATATCGTGATCACCGGCGAAGGATGCAGTGATGAACAGACTGTTTGCGGGAAACTTTGTTCCAGGGTGGCAGAAAAAGCGGCAGAGTACGGAGTCCCGACAGTTCTGGTTTCCGGAGCGTTGCGTGGAGATACTGCGGCGTTGGAAAAAGTTTTCTGCGGTTGTTTCAGCATTTCTCCCGGAGCAATTTCTCTGGATGAAGCGATCGCCGGAACCCGGAAAAATCTTTTGCGTATGGGGGCAAATATCGCCCGTCTGATCCACTTCGCAAAAAAGTGAAGTTACTGGATATTGAGGAATCCCCGTACACCGTCAAAGATGATTTGTGCGGCAAGAGCGACGATATACATACCGGTCAATTTGCTTAAAATACGCACGCCTTTATCTTTGAAAATGCGGTTGAGTGTTTCTGAAAAGTAGAGCATCACACTTACTCCGGCACCGGAAAGGATCACCGCACACAATTCGATGATAAGGAATATCCATCTGGAAAAACCTGCTTGAGCTGCACGTTCAGCACATGATGCACCCATAACCAGCAGAGTACCTATGGTTCCCGGACCGACGGTAGTTGGAATGGCAAGCGGCACAACAGAAGGATCGCCTGATTCACTGATCTGACGGTTTTTCGGCAGTTCACTGCGTACCATATCAATACCATTGAGCATCAATACCAATCCGGCACCGATCCGGAAGGCATTGAGGGAAATGCCCAGACAGTTGAAAATTGCTTCTCCGAAAAGATAAAGCACCACGCAGGCACAAATTACCGCAAAACCGGTGCGCATGGCAAGTTTTTTCCGGGATTCGTGTTCCATTCCATCACATGAAGAAACGAATACAGACAGAACGAAAAACGGGGTCAGAAGCAAAAAAAGCTTTACAAGCAGACCGAAACCGAAAATATACCATGATTGCATAGATTACCTCTCCCAAAAGTTTGTTTTATAATATACATCAAGGGAAAGGTAAAATCAAATTTCACCGGATCCGTCAGCTTTATTTTTTGGTCATATTGACCTCGTGCCAGAAGGAACTTCTCACTTTAGGCTCATTGCCGCCCATCACATGCACCTGTAAAATCCATGCTTTGCCGGTCACGGTATCCATTTTGAGCATGACGCTCTGGATTTTTCCGTTACTTCCCATTTGCGGTGAAAGAACATTTATATCAGAAGCGATGACGACGTAGCGGCTGGGTGTGAAATCCTGACTGTTGATATTCTGGGCGGTCGACTCCGGAATGAATAACAGCAGCCAGGCTGCAGCAGCAGCAATTGCAGAAGTGATTCCGATCAGGTAAAACTTTTTCATTATCTTTTCTCCTCTTTTTGCAAAAGCGGTCTGTTTTGCCGCTCTGTAATCAAATATAAACGGAAAATGTTTGAACTCAAGCTGATATGGTTTGAAAAAAACGGCTTTTGGTGATATATTAAGGAGTTGTTAAGTTTCCGGTCGTTCCGGAAGAGCTTTGGTCAGGAGTGTTTCAAACCGGGATTCCGGTTTGTTTTTTTGATATGCCTGCCGCTTGAAATACGGCAAAGATTCAGGAGCAGAAAGATGACGGTCAAAACGGCGATTTCCAGGACTGTGGCAGTTGGTAATGAAATGGGTCTTCATGCCCGTCCGGCAGCACAGTTGGTTCATATTGCAAACCGTTTTCAATCAGAGTTGAAACTGCGTCACACCAACGGCAGAAGCGGTGAAGCTGATTGCCGCAGCGTGTTGGCGATGCTGATGCTGGCAGCAACTAAAGATACAGTGCTGGAACTTTCCGCCTGTGGTGAGGATGCTTCTGCAGCACTGGATGCTGTGGCAGATTATTTCAATCGTAAATTTGACGAAAACTGACCCGGAAGAATACCGATTTATGCGAGTACAAAGCTGCACAGTTCAAGCCACTCCGGTTGCCTCCGGTATTGCCGTCGGCAGAGTTATGCTTATGCATGGCGGAGTCAAGGCGGCAAAAGCGGTTCCCATTTCTCCGGAAGCGGTTCCGTTTGAGTTGAAGCGTTTCCATGATGCTCTGGCTGAGACCAGGAAACAGCTCAATGAACTCCGGGAAAAACTTTGTGCCAAACTTCAGAATAACGATGCCGCTATATTTGATGCCCATTTGATGCTGGTTGAGGATAAAACTCTTACTGCGGAAGTGGAAAGAGTGATTTCGGAAGAATTGGTCAATGCTGAATCTGCTGTCGGAATGGCGATGGATAAATTTTCCGATGCATTTGCCGCAGTTCAGGATGTTTATTTTCAGGAAAGGTCGCTGGATATCCGTGATGTCGGCGGCAGGATAAGTGCCAATTTGAGCAATGCCGAGCAGCTGCGTATGAGCTACGACGAACCCCGCATCGTGATCGCTTCCACGCTTACGCCATCTGAAACCGTGGGATTGAACCGGGAAAAAGTTCTCGGATTTGCGGTCGAAACCGGCAGTGCCACCAGTCATACTGCAATATTGGCAAGGTCATTGAATTTGCCTGCGGTAGTTGGTGTTCCCCGGGAGTTGCTGGATTCTCTGACAGTTGCGGATAAATTGATCGTAGACGGTTTCAGCGGTAAAGTGATCGTTAATCCGGATGCCGGTACCGAAGAGGCGTACCGGTTGAAAAGCCGTGAAGCCGCAAAAATATACAGCCAGCTTCAGGGTGAAAGTGATTTGCGGGCGGTCACAACAGATGGTTTTTCCGTGGAGATCGTTGCCAATGTGGAAGCCGAGGAAAATTATGCCGATATCCGTCAGCATGGAGCCAGCGGTATCGGATTATTCCGCACGGAATTTATTTTTATGGATGGTTCCCATCTGCCGGATGAGGATGAACAGTTTGAAATTTATAAAAAGCTGATGATTTCTGCCGGTAATGATCCGGTGACGATCCGTACTCTGGATATCGGCGGTGATAAACTTAACAGCGGTATCACCCGTTCTGTGGAGCAGAATCCGTTTCTGGGGTTGCGTGGTATCCGTCTCTGTCTGCGTGAGAGGCGGGATCTTTTCGATACCCAGTTGCGGGCATTGATGCGTGCGGGAGTTTACGGCAATATGCAGATCATGCTGCCGATGATCAGCTGTATGGATGAGTTTGTCGAGACCAAAAACATTATTGCCGGTTTGAAAAATGAACTTTCTGCAAAGGGTATTCCCTATGCAGAAAATATTCCGCTGGGGGTTATGATCGAAACACCGGCGGCGGCGATGAGTGCCGACCGTTTTGCCCGTGAAGCAGATTTTTTCAGTATCGGAACGAATGATTTGATCCAGTATACGATCGCTGCAGACCGGACAAACGAGCGGGTTGCCCATCTTTACCGTCCGGGGCATCCTGCGGTATTGCGATTGATCAAATATACTGTTGAAGAGGCGGTCAAACAGAATATTCCGGTTTCGGTCTGCGGTCAGACTGCGGAAGATTTGACGATGATCCCCTTCCTGATCGGTTTGGGAGTTAATGAATTGAGTATGTCGCCCGGAGCGATGCCGCTGGTGAAAAAGTTGATCCGTACACTTTCAATGGCAGAGTGTGTGGAATTGGTCAGAGCGGCGTTGGAGTGCGATAATTCCGTTGAGGTTATTGAACTTTCGCAGAAATTGATTCGTAAACTGGTTCCAGAATTGACGATGATTTGAAAAAAGGAAACCGGGAAACTGTTCGGTTCTGCATTTTTGATGGATTGAGAAAAATTATGGGTAGATTAATATATAATCTTTTTCTGCCGCTGGGGTTTTTATTTTACCTGCCGGAATTGATTTTGAAGTACCGGCGTCGCGGCGGTTGGAAAAGTACATTCGGTGAACGTTTCGCCCGTTATGGTGAACGCAAAGCGGAATTGAAAAGTTTCCGCGGTGCGATTTGGATCCATGCTGTAAGTGTCGGTGAAACGGTCGTTGCATTGTCACTTATCCGCCGTTATCTGCAGCGTTTTCCGGAACGCAGATTTATTCTTTCCACCACGACGACTACCGGTCAGGATATTGCCCGCAGCCGTTGTCCTGAAAATACGGCAGTGATCTTCTGCCCGATAGATTTTCCGTGGATGGTGCGCAGGGCGTTGCGTCTGATGAAACCGGCGGCACTGGTGATATTTGAAACCGAGATCTGGCCGAATCTGATTACACTGGCTGCGAAAAAAGAGATTCCGGTGATGCTGGTCAATGCCCGCATGTCGGATCGTTCTGCCAAAGGTTATCGCCGCTGGGGAAAATTGTTTTTCGGGTCACTGTTGAAAAAGTTTTCGCAGATTTTCACCCAGAGCGTGGTTGATATGGAAAGATTTCTTTCTGTTTCACCGCAGGCGAATGTGAAAGTCGGTGGTAATATGAAATTTGACCAGCAGCTTCCGGTGCTGCCGGAAGAAAATATTTTGCATGGATATTTCGGTTCCGATCCGGAAAATATCATTGTTCTGGGAGCGAGTACCCATCCCGGGGAAGAGGATTTGCTGACTGAAACTTTCTGCGAACTGAAAAATAGTTTTCCGGCATTGAAAATGGTTCTGGTTCCCCGTCATGCTGAAAGAGGTGATGATGTCGCCGCCATGCTGGAATCAAAATCATTGAGTTATACCCGCCGCAGTGCCGGTGAATTTCCGGAAAATAATGTGGAAATCCTGCTTGCAGACACCACCGGAGAGATGATACCGCTGATGAATTGTGCGGATATTGTGATTATGGGCAAAAGTTTTTCCGGGCATGATGAGGGGCATAATCTGATTGAACCGGCACTTTTGAGCAAACCGGTCGTTACCGGTTGTGAGCTGCGTAATTTCCGTTATATATTGCAGATATTAAAAGAACAGAATGCGGTACTCTGCTGCAGTGATGCCGAACTTCCCGGAGTATTGAAAAAGCTCATCGCTTCACCTGAATTGTGTCGTGAATTCGGTTCCCGTGCATTTGCGGCAATAGATTGTCACCGCGGAGCCGTTGACCGTACTGTAGATGCTCTGGAAGAGTATCTGAATTAACAGATCCTGAAAACAAAAAATCCCGACTTTCCGGATAATGGAGAGTCGGGGTGTTTTTTACCTTTTTTTATCGGGAAAGCACGAATACGCAACCGATAGCAAAAAGGTTGGGATAACGTTTGGTCAGACGCGGATAACGTCCGGAAACGGGATATTCCGCAACGATTTTTATTCCCAGCGAGGCACACAACTCCCGGAAATCCTGCAAAGTGCAGAAGTGGATATTAGGAGTGTCGAACCACTGGAAAGGCATCTGGGAACTGCGGGGCATTTTTCCGGTGAAAGCCACCTGCAGACGGCACCGCCAGTGACCGAAATTTATCACGCTGACAGCGGCGGTTTTGCTTATACGCACGATCTGTTCAAGCAGTTTATCCGGACGTCTGGTCTCCTGCAGAGTGTGACTGAGCACAGCCAGATCAAAAGAATTTTCCGGCAGATAATCCAGATCATCATTCAAATCCCCCTGAATTACCGGAACTCCATTGCCCACACAGCGGACGATTGAATCCTGATCGATTTCCACGCCAAGAACCGAGGCATTTTTTTCTTTTTTGAGCTGACGGAGAAATATTCCGTCACCGCAGCCCAGATCCAGCACTCTGCTGCCGGGAGCAACCAATCCGGCAATGATCTCAAGATCTCTGCGGCGGTCAGCATCAAAATTGCGTTTGTCAGACATAATACACCTCCTGCTGATAATGGAGGAAATCTCTTACCATACGGCCGAGGGTGTCGACTTCCAGCAAAAATGCATCATGGCCGTAACCGGATTTTACTTCACAGAAAGAAACTTCTTTGCGGTTTTGCAGCAGGGCATCGACGATCCGCTTTGACTGACTGGTGGGAAAGAGCCAGTCACTGGAAAATGAAACCACCAGAAAGGCAGCTTTGACCTTTTCCAGAGCTTTATTGAGATCTCCGCCGGTTGAAGCGGTCAGATCGAAGTAATCCGTGGCACGGGTAATGTAAAAGTAGCTGTTGGCATCGAAACGCTCAACAAAACGTTTTCCCTGGTACTGCAGATAACTTTCGACAGCGAAATCAAAGTCAAAATCGTAATCGTAGGATTCTGATTTATCCTGAAGTGAACGGCCGAATTTCTTGCTCATTGATTCTTCGGAAAGATAAGTTATGTGAGCAAGCATTCTGGCGGCAGCAAGACCGCGGGCAGGCACATTATCTTCGGTATAGTTTCCCCCGTTCCAGTTGGGGTCAGCTTTGATCGCTTCTCTGGCGACCCAGTCAAAAGCGATATTCTGCGGGGAAAATTGGCACGCTGTGGCAATCGGGATAACTGCCTGCATCATATCCGGATAATCCACTGCCCACTGCAGTACCTGCATACCGCCCATTGAGCCGCCGAGAACTGCCAGCAGTTTTTTGATTCCGAGATGATCTACAAGCTGTTTCTGGGCACGCACCATATCAGCCACAGTTGTTACCGGGAAACTCATATTGTAAGGTTTTCCGGTATCCGGATCAATGGATTGCGGTCCTGTGGAACCGGCACAGCCGCCGATCACATTGGAGCAGATGACAAAATATTTATTGGTATCCACCATTTTTCCGGGGCCGATCATATCATCCCACCAGCCGGGTTTACGGTCATCGGCACTGTGACGCCCGCAGACATGGGCATCGCCGGAAAGGGCATGAGTGACCAGAATCGCATTGGAACGTTCTTCATTGAGAGTTCCAGCGGTTTCATAACGGATATTTACGTCTTTAAGGATTCTGCCGCAATCCATTTTCAATGGTTCCGGCAGATGGAAATCCTGCGGTGTCGTAATGAACACCTGATCATTTTTAAGCTGCGTTTCGATTTTCATTTACTCCATATTTTGGTTATGGGATATAATATAACCCGTATTTACTGATTTTTCAACGGTTACAGCTTGACAATCAATGGAAAAAGTCTTATAGTATCTTTTTATGCAGCAGTTATTATCGCCGGCAATATAAGGTATCTGTTTGCGGGAAGATCGGTATGCGTTCAGTGATTTTGATTTCAGTTATTATTTTTCTTCTTCCACTTCGGGCGGAAGTTTTCTTCATTCCCGGCTGGAGGGTCGGTTTTGCCAAAAGAGAAGGAATTAACCGCCGCCTGCTGGAAGCATTTCCGGGGAAAAAGATCACGGTCAAAGCGTGGGATTCCCGGCAGCCGTGGGATGTGACCAAGAAAAATGCCGAAGAGGTGATGGAAAAGTTTTTTCAGGAAATTTCAGCCATGCCGGAATCTATCCGGCGGGATTTGATTCTGGTTGGACATTCCATCGGTGCAAAGATCGTGGTAGAGATCCTCAATAAACTTGCAGATGAGGGCAAAAAGATTCATTCTGCGGCATTGCTCGGGGCTGCGATCGCCGAAAATGATTCCCGTATAGAGCGAGCCCTTGATGCACTGCGTTTTTATTGTTTCAATATTTACAATCCCGGAGACTGGGTGCTGCTTTTTCTTTTCCCGCTGGATAATTTCGGTACAACTTCACTTGGTTTATATGGTTGGCATGGCAGCGATCACCGCTTTTTTGAAGCGGCAGTTACTCACAGTGACCGGGTTGCATTTGCCAATCATTACGCTTATATTTATCTGGATGAATTGGGAATCATGCTGAAAAATATTCCCCGATTTGCGGAAATCGACGTTTTGCAGGATGAATATAATATTCCCCGTATACCGGCGGATATGCTCTATTGGCACAAGATCCGGGAATATCAGGGATGGCTTCTGCAGAAAAATTCTGCGGGTAAATACCGGATTCTTGATCCGGATGGCGTGAGAAGGGCTCAGGGCAGTGAAAAGAATATGAAAAAATCTTTCGATGATCTTGCAGAAAAATTGAAAAGTTCCGTACCGGAATAATATTCACCGATAATAGTCCGCAGCTTTTTATCCCTGCCGGAGTTCTTCCAACCGCTGCTCGCAGGTGATTTTCAAAATCTGATCGAGGATGAGTCCGAACTCGCCCTGCATGAGTTTGGGCAGATCAAATGATGACACATTGAAACGGTGATCTGTTACCCGGTTCTGCGGAAAGTTATAGGTGCGGATACGTTCGCTGCGGTCACCGGTTCCCACTTGTGAACGTTTGTCAGCTGCCAGTTTTTCCTGCTCCTGCTGCTGTTTGTGTTCCAGTAAACGGGCGTAGAGGATACGCAGTGCGATCTCTTTATTGCGGTGCTGGGATTTTTCCTGCTGACTGGCAACAGATAATCCGCTGGGAATATGTGTTACCCGCACGGCAGAGTCGGTGGTATTCACGCACTGACCTCCCGGACCGCTGGAACGGAACACATCAAACCGCAGCTCTTCCGGTTTGATATCAAGCTCAACCGCTTCGGCTTCCGGCATAACTGCGACGGTGACGGTGGATGTGTGGATCCTGCCTCCGGCTTCGGTCGCCGGGACACGCTGAACCCGGTGAACACCGCTTTCAAACTTCATTTTACTGTAAACATCGCATCCGGAAAGTGAAAAGGATACATCCTTGACTCCTCCCAAATCGGTATCGGTCTGATCGAGAATTTCTACTTTCCAATCCAGGGATTCGGCAAAGTGAAGATATGCCCGGAAAAGTTCTCCGGCAAAGAGTGCTGCTTCATCGCCGCCGGCGGCGGGTTTGATTCCGACAATAATATTTTTGGAATCATTGGGATCGGGAGGGAGCAATGCCAGCTGCACTTTGCCTTCAAGAATAGTATTTTCTTCGTGCAGCGAATTGATTTCCTCATCCAGAAGTGAACGCATTTCAGCATCACTCTCGCTGATAAGCAATTCTTTATCAGCTTCAATAGTATCGAGATTGGCTACCCAGCGGTCAAAATCAGCGGTCAAAGCATTGATTTTGCTCAACTCCTGATTGAGTTTCCGGAATTTGGGCAGATCGGCAAAAATTTCCGGCGAAGAAAGAGCCGTTTCCAGTTCTTTACTGCGGGAACGGAGTTTATCGATATGTTTTTCTATATCTGCCGGAATCATACTTGACGGTTAAAAAAAAGCTTGCCGGCGATCCGGCAAGCCAATGCGATTACAAATCAGATTATGCCTTTTTGTAGCGGCGGTTGAATTTATCAATACGACCTGCGGTATCGACAAATTTCTGTTTACCGGTGAAGAAGGGGTGGCATTTTGCACAGATACCGACTTTGTATTCTTTGCGGGTGGACTTGATGGTCCAAGTGGCACCGCATGCACAGGTCACAACTGCGTCACCGTAAGCGGGATGGATATCCTTTTTCATTTTACGATCTCACTTTCTATGTTGATAATTTGTTCAAAAACATGTCAAGATAAGAATATACACCAGATTTCCTGTTTTTCAAGTAAATCGGTGATATTTTCTCAAAAATTTACACCCTTTACGCATTCTTTCCGGTCAATTCGGCAACTACATCATCAATGATCTCTTCGAGAGAGTGTTCCACTTTCCAATTGACCAGATTTTTCAATTTATCTGTAGACGGCCGCCGCCGCCGCATATCTTCAAATCCGGCATTGTAGGCGTCTTCGTAAGGGATGGTTTTGATTTCGGATGAGCTGCCAACTCTTTTTACAACCAGTTCTGCAAGTTCACGGATGGTGATCAGACGGTCACTCCCGATATTGAATATTCCGCCGATACTGCGGTCATCATCCAGCAGCAGCAAAAGAGCCTTTACCACGTCAAACACATGGCAGAAACAGCGGGATTGACCGCCGTCTCCGTAAACCAGAAGCGGTTTATTCTGCAGGGCATTATTGACAAATCGGGGAACGACCATACCGTATTTTCCGGTCTGCCTGGGGCCGACGGTATTGAAAAAACGTACCACAGTACCCCGGAGCCCGGCAGATTGATGATAGGCCATCAGATAAAATTCATCCAGAAGCTTGCTGCATGCGTAGCTCCAGCGGGAGTGGTTGGGCGAACCGATCAGAAGATCATCAGTTTCAGTAAAATATTCATGTTCTGATTTGCCGTAAACTTCGCTGGTCGAAGCGATAAAAAGCCGTTTGTCAAGTTCTGATGCGATTTTAACCACGTTGGCGGAACCATCGATATTGGTCTGGATCGTATGAATGGGGTCATTGACCACCAGTTCCACACCGACGGCTGCAGCGAGGTGAAAAACCGCATCCGAGCGGCTGATAAGTTCCCGGAGCAATTCAACATCTTTAGAGACATCCATTTCAAAGACTTCGGGGAGTATGCCTTTAACACTGCGGATATTATTTCTGCTGCCGGTGGAAAAATTATCAGCAATAATAACTTTGTCGCCCCGTTTGAGCAATGCTTCAGAGAGATGACCGCCGATGAAACCGGCACCGCCGGTAATGAGAATATTCATTTGGATTCCTCCGGAAGTTGTTTTTTGCGGAAAATTCTTTCGAAGATCAGCATTACCGGACCGGAAAAGATGTACGCAATCGTGAGGAATGTCAAACCATTTATCCGGAAACAGACGATCACGGCGATCATCAATACCACCAGCGGCAGTTTTTTCCGGTTTCTGCGGATAGACATCAACCATTTGCCGGCATGGATATAAGGAATGGAGCTATTCATCAGAAGTCCGAGAATTGCTGAATATGCCGGAAGTATCCATGCTGCTGAAATTGCCCATTCACCGTAAAGCCGGTTGGACCAGATGAAAAATATGGCTACGCAGATCGCAGCTGCACCTCCGGGTGAAGGCAATCCCGAGAAGTTTTCCGAACTTTTTGTTTTCATCGTGGCATTCACATTGTAGGTGGCAAGCCGCAGAGCTGCTCCCCCGATATATATCGAGCAGAAAAGATAGACGTAAATGTGCTGCCACAAATTCATATCCCAACTGAAAAGGCATTTTGCCGCAGAGGCTACCAGTACTGCCGGAGTCATACCGAATGTGACCATATCTGAAAGTGAATCCATCTGTATACCATGCAGACTGACCGCATTGAGCAATCTGGCGGCAAAGCCGTCAAAAACGTCGAAAATCATGGCAAAGAAGACCAGTGCCGAACACAAAACGAATGTATCCATTGCACTGTCAAGCGATGAGTACTTACTGATCGGAAGTATGAGCAGTATTGCCGCAAATCCGCAAAGTGAATTGCATATAGTCAGAAGATTGGGGATATTTTTGATGAATTTTCTTCGGGAATGCAGAAATGGAGAACTTTTTTTCATATTCAAAGAGTCACTTTCTGTGAAATTTCAATAACCTTTATTCATACACATATATTAATATAACCCGTCAAACTGTTTTTTACAACTTGCCTTGCGACTTTCCCTTACGGAAACTTCTGGATTTCAACGATTCAAAGCTTTCTCCGGGACGGTGGATAAGCATTTTTTCTTCATAAAGCATCCGGGCAAATCCGCCGTTGAATAAGATCCGCAGATCGCCTTTCAAGTCCGGTCGGGCTTTTTTCAATCCCGGTATGAGTGAAGTTATGCAGTTGGCGGTTATCAGATTGTAGAATTCCGGTTTCCGGTAAAGCTTATCTGTTTTGCGGATGACATAATCCAGAAAAATTCTGATTTTATCCGGGGGGAAATCGAGTTGAAAAAGGTAGAGATCCTCTCCCCGGTGATCAATACGCAGATTCAGCAGATCGCGGGGAGTACCCAGGACAAAAAGCAACTCCTGTTGTTTGCACAGACAATGCCACGGTTCCCGGCTGCCGCCGATCGGTGTACGGGATTCTGCGGAAACAGCAAGTTCTTTACCGTCATTGAATTTGAAGTTGAAAATAATGTGTGCGGGAATTACCATATTATCCCAGTAGATCACCGCCATCTCCAGAGTTTCAACCGCATCGGGATCGTAGCTCTGCCGGATGAAGTTATCATCATAATCGTCAACGGTGCGGTAATGATTATCCCGCAGATTGATCACTTCAAATTTACCATCCGGCAGGAAATTGATTTCCGGTTTGACCGCAAAACTCCGCATGAAACGGATGTTTTTGAATTGCTGCTGCGGTGTAAGCATAATGAAATATGATAAAAAAGTAAATTCAATGATTCCAAGAAAAATCATCGCATTGCGGTTGAAAAAAATTCCGGTAAAAAGGATGATCACCGCTGCGGAAAACAAAGATGTCAGCAGAATATTTAAATGCAGAACGACCGGAGCGGCAAATATGCACCAGATGCCGGTGATAAAGAGAATAAAAATAATGACTGCTTTGAGAAATTTTTTCAGCATCAACTCAATCCTTCTGCTGCAGATGGAGTTTGAGGATTCTTTTGATTTCCTGGATCGCCAGCGGATTCTGCTGAACACTGTGACCTGATTTGACCACAACTTCACTTTTGGCATTATCCAGATGACTGCTGGAATACGATACTACTCCATCGCTGCCTCCGGGGATGCCGCCGGCTTTTTTATTGCCGATTATCGAGTGACAGGGAATAGTTGCCATCGGAAGACGGTTGAGCATTTTCAATGCACTGCCGGAAGGCGAGAGATTGTCGATACCATTGAACCGCTTCATGATTTTTTCCCGGTTGATATCCGGAGAGTTGATCAGCTGTTTGAATAAGTGGAGATTGAAATCAATCAGAGAGTGAGGGATCCTGATCATTGATGAACCGATTTTACCGATCATACTCTGAGCAAGATCAGAGCCTTTGTGCGGTACTGCGATAAAAATCACCCGCTTGATGGAAGGTACCGGATCAAATATCATCAGTTCCCGGAATGATTTATCTTTGTAATCAATGGATTGGTAATAAGTTTGTCTGCCGACAAAAGAGCTGAGTAATTCATCGCTTGATTGTGAGATCATCAATCTTGAAAGCAATCCGCCCATGGAGTGTCCGATCAGGATCATCCGGTCGAATTTAGTCAGGTCTCTATTTTCCGCAGCCAGTTTTTCCCGTTCTTTTTTCAATGCCTGCCGCAGGTGCATGGCGGAAACGAATATCGGATTGCCGCTGGAGTATGAGAATCCCATAAAACGGTAATTTTTCCGCAGTTCCGGATCGCTCTGCAAGGTATTTATCAACTGCAGCCAGGTGCGTATGTCAGACATCAGGCCGTGAACCAGTACAACCGGAATACGGTTGTCATTGTGCGGTTCCAGATGGTAAAGACCTTCGGCTTTGCTGGTCTTTTCGATCAGGAATGTTCTTTGCAGAAAGTTGAATACCTGCGGTTTCCTTACCATATATGCCAGCGGTGTGGAAAAGTCCTGAGCCAGCGGCAGCTGTAAATCTTTGATCGCAATATCATCAATCGAACGGGAATCCAGATAAACCAGAGATGCATTTTTCCGCTGTTGATCACTTTCTTCTGCTCCGAATTTTATCAGAAGTGTGGCGGGGATCACCTGATCTTCTGCAAAGACCGTATCCGGTATGGCACCATTTTCCAATTCACAGATCAATGGTACACCGAGACCGAAACGGCGGCTGTCGTGGGTCAGGTTGCGGGGACGGTAATCCGAACAGAGCAGAAATGAACTTATCTGCCGTACATTTACCGGTATTTTAAAAAACGGTGCGGTGAAATAGATTTTTTCCCCTCCGGCGGCACTCAATTCAAATCCGCTGGCACAGTGCAGATTACGGTTGTAGAGATAGGAAAAGAGTCCTGCAAGGGCAAGGTTGTGACATCTCACAGAGATTATCACATCCGGATCAAAAAGCCGGGGGGATTTTTTTTCGGTGATCTGCCGGATATAGGTTGAGGTATAAATCAAAGTGGTCAGATTGTATTTCACGGCCTGATCCGGATCATTGTGCATTGTCGAAGCGATCAACTGCGAGGTTTCGATAATGGCGGTGAGAATCCTTTCCGAAGGATCATTTTTATAAATATCTGCAAGTTCCCGGATAAATATATCCGGAGAATTTTCCATTTTTTCCTGTAAAAGATGGTTTCCCAGCACGTTTACGGTTTCAGCACTTAATCCGCCATTGAAAATAAAGATATTGTCATAACTTTTTCTGCCGGAAAAACCTACATTATCAATTTTAACATGGGATTTGCAGCCGCCGGCTGTAATTAATAAAAAAACCGCGAGAAAAAATAAAAATCTTTTTCCGAATATATTCATTTTGTTTATTCAGATCTTTTTAATTGCGGAACTGACTGAAAAACCGCGGTATATCTGCGGGATCAGATATTTGGCGATGGATGCTGTCGGCAGAGCGAATATCATACCGGGAATACCGGCGATGACGGCTCCGAGCAGCACGACGATGATCGTTTCCAGAGTACTCAAACCGAGAGATTCGCCGATAACTGCAGGATAAAGGATGAATTGTTCAATAATACCGTTGTATATCAGATAACAGATCACAATGGCAATGAGGATTTCCAATGTGGCACTGCCGGCAAGGATCGTTACCAGCAAAGTGAGCAGACAGGATATCACCGGTCCCAGATAGGGCAGGGCGATGCCGCATCCGGCAATCAATCCCAGCGGGAAAAAGAATGGTACGCCGAGGAAGAAAAAACAGGTGGTGTAGACGGTAGAATCCACAAGGATCAATGTCAGATAACCTTTGAGCCATATCCGGAAACGGAAGATTATTCCGTCGATTATCCGGCAGGTCTCTTTGATGACATTTTCATCCGCACCGGGAAGCCAGATGCCGCTGAAAAACATCCTCACGATATACTCGCTGCCGGAATGTTTTTCGGTATTGGAGCTGTTGAATTCAGCAAATTTGAAAAGGAAAAGCAAAGCAAAAAACAGTGTCAGCAGCAGATCGCAGAGTACTGAGATTATCCCTCCGATAAAAGTTCCGGTAAAGTTGACGATACCGCCACTTCTGCTGATGATATTTTCGGTGACTTTTTCCCGGAATTCCGGGTTGTTGATCATTTTTTGCAGATGTTCCATCATTTTGTTCAAAAACGGGATGGATTCCACATTCTCTTTGATTTTTTCCAGAGCGAAGTTATATTTTGCAACTTTTTCATCCGGAGAATTTCTCAAAGTGCTGATCTGGGTATTTTCCCATTCCCGGATCGAACTTTGAAGATTTTTCATGTAGTGACCGGTCAGCTTTGATATACCGAATGATACTCCGGCACAGAGCAGGATCACCGTGATACAGCAAAGTGTTACCGACTGACGGATAATAGATTTCTGCAGCTGCAGTTTATCCGCACTATTATCCCTGGGTTCGGTATCAATTTTTCTGGTGATTGTCGAAGCGAGTTTTTTCAACGGCACGATTGGCAGAGTCACCATTTTGAAACACCAGAATATGATTCCCCGGTGTTTGGTCAGACGGCGTTCAAAAAATCTTTCAAGCGGCAGCAGGATGCAGGCAAGAAGCAGACCGAATATCACCGACTGCAGATATTTCGCTGTCAGCATGAAAACTGCAATAATAACCAGCGTGGCGATAATGCCTCTGCTGGAATTGCGTAAACGCTGTTTTTTCTTTTCATCTTCGGTGATTTTCCGTAAAAATGAGGAAAATTCCTCCTGCCCCATTCCCAGTGAACGGGATATTTTGCCGATTTGAAGCATCTCTCCGGGGGAATTTCCCAGTACAACAGCAAGTACGATCAGGAATTGAGCAGTTTTTACCGCTTTTTCCGGAGAAATTTGCAGAATGACTGCTGCTGCATCACCGGTATTGCCGGGAGTCATGGTAGAGAGCGTATTCAAATAATCTTCCACGGTCTGCCGGTCGAAATGTTCTTCCAGCAGATTGCGGAAGACAGTTTTCCGGTCTTCCGGAATGTTACCATCCTGAACGAGCAGAGGATAGACCAGTGAAAGGAATGCCTCACGGTGGATTTTTAAACCTGCTTCTTCCCGGTTGTTGAGAAGCAGTTCCGTTATGGCAGAAAATGTCTCTTTCAGGTTCCGGTTTGCAATATTCCGGAACCCGAAAAAGTTTTTGAACCGCTCAATGTGAAACATCGGTGATTATTCCGCCACTTCGACTGTTTTATTTCCGGCAACGACTTCGCCGATATGTTCGGCAGTGTAACCATTGGCACGGATGATTTCCAAAGCTCTGGCTTCTGCATCAGCGGGAACGAACCAGACCATGCCCACGCCCATATTGAAGACCCGGTAGGCCTCGGTGTGGGAAACATTGCCTTCTTCGACCATCAGTTTGAAAATCGGCGGCACAGGCAGTGCGGAAGGATCGAATTTAACCGACACATCTGCCGGCAGGATGCGGGGTACATTGTCGTAAAGACCGCCGCCGGTGATATGGGCGATACCATCGAGGGCGAGACCTTCATTCATCGCCTGACGGATGGCGGGGTAGTAGCAGACATGGGGATGCAGCAGAGCTTCACCGACGGTTTCTCCGAGGGATTCCACATAGCTCTGAGCGGTATATTTGCCGCTGTCGAAAAGGATTTTGCGGGCGAGGCTGAATCCGTTGGTGTGAGGACCATTGGAAGCGATACCGATGGCAACATGACCGGGGCGGATCTTTTCGCCGGTGATGATTTTGCTCTTTTCGACGATACCGGTGATCACACCGACCAGATCGAAGTCATTGCCGTACATTCCGGGCATTTCAGCGGTTTCACCGCCGAGAACAGCGCATCCTGCAGCTTTACAGGCTTTGGCGATACCGCCGAGAACTTCCTCATAAAGCGGTGAACGGAGCTTGCCGATACCGATGTAGTCGAGGAAGTAGACCGGTTCAGCACCCTGCACGGAAATATCATTGATACAGTGGTTGACGATATCCATACCGACAGTATCATATTTTTCCATCATGGCGGCGACCATAAGTTTGGTACCGACACCGTCGATGCTGGCGACCATGACCGGTTCTTTGTATTTGGTCAGATCGATTTGAAAAAGTCCTCCGAATCCGCCGATGGGGGTGAGCATTTCCGGACGGCGGGTACTGCCGAGATCAGCTTTGACCCGGTCGAGCAGAGTTGTAGCCAAATCGATATCCACTCCGGCGGCTTTGTAAAGTTCGCTTTTTGCCATTTTTGAAGTTCCTTATGTATGTTGAATTTGAAATTTGATTACAGATTCCAGAATTTTTTGGTTCCGCTGTATGCCATGCGTTCGGCGAGGTCAAATGCGATCTCTTCCGGCATCTGACCGCGTTCAACGAAGCTGCCCAGCACATCAGAGAGAACTCTGCGGAACATTTCAAAACGTGATCCGTAGCTGAGCAGCTTACGGGAGTCGGAAACCATACCGGCGAAGTTGCTGAGGGTATCGGCAGAGCCGATGTATTCCAGCTGACGTTTCATACCGATCGGAGTATCGAGCAGCCACCAGGCTGAACCGAGGGCGACTTTTTCACCGAATGCACGGGAAATCGTTGCCAGAGTTCCCTGATGAGAGGCTTCCAGACAGTAAAGCACGACTTTGAGACGGTCATCAAAACGGTTGAGGAAGCTGCAGAGAGCGGGGGCATAATCGAGGAAGTGATTGCTTATATCGCCGCCGACATCCGGACCGAGATTGTCAAAGAGGGTTTTCCGCACGTCACGCACAGCTCCGAGATGCAGCTGAGTGACCCAGCTGGTCTGACTGTTAAGTTCGGCGGCTTCGGCGAGAATATATCCCATGAAACGGTCAATTTCTTCGGCGGAAAGTTTTTCTTCCGCCATCGCTTTGCGGAAAATACGGTCGGCTTCAGCTTCATCCACATCGGCACAAAGGGGATATTCAAGTCCGTGGTCGCTGGCACGGCAGCCGCGTTCAGCAAAGTAATCATGACTCATTTTAAAAGCATCGACCAGATCGCGGATACCGTTGAGTTTGATATTGAAACGGGCAGCGACTTTATCCATATACTGACGCCAGTCAGCGGCAAAGATCTTCATTGCCTTGTCGGGCCGCCAGGTGGGACGGAGCAATGTTCTGCCGAATGCAGCATTGGCACGGGCATGATCTTCCAGCGTGTCGATAAGATCATCGGTGGAACTCATTACTTCCACATTCAACGGTCCGGTGAGCAGAGCCTGCGGACGGTAGGCATCGGTGGCAAGCTTGGCATTGACTGCATCGTAAATTTTCTGACCGGTTTTTTCAGAAAGGAGATCATCGATACCGAAATAACGTTTCAGATCGAGGTGGATCCACTCATAGACCGGGTTTCCGGCGATTTCCGGAAAGACTTTGGCAAGAGCGAGGAACTTCTCTCTGCCGGAAGCTGCTTTACCGGTGATCAGAGTTTCCGGCACACCCCGTTTACGCATCATTTCCCACACATAATGGTCGGTTGCGGCAAAGAGCTGCCACGCATCGGCATAGCAGTTATTGTCGGCGATCTCTTTCACATTGGCATGGTTGTGAGGATCGACCACGGGCAGGGATTTGATTGAATCGAAGATTTTCAGACCGGCATTGTTGCCGATCAGGTAATTTTTATCCATGAAAGCCATAAGTAAAAGTCCTTATGTGAAATTGATTATACGTTGACGCTGTCGCCGTTTTTGACATCATCTTTATTGGCATCGAGCAGGGGATAGACCACTTCTGAGAGGAATGCTTCGACCTGCTGCGGGGCTCTGCCGATAAATGCCGACGGATTGATGATCGTATCGAAATCATCTTTGATGGCGGCAAAAGCCGGATCGTTACGCAGACGGTCGATAAGATCGTTATCCAGACCTTCTTCTTTGACTCTGCGGGAAGCTGCCATGGAGTGTTCGCGGATTACTTCGTGAAGTTCCTGACGGTCGCCGCCGTGTTTGACCGCTTCCATCAGCAGGTTTTCGGTAGCCATGAAAGGCAGTTCGGCTTTGATATGTTTTTCGATGACCTTTTTCCAGACCTGCAGACCATCGGTCACGTTGATCAGGATGGAAAGTATGACGTCAGTAGCGAGGAATGCTTCAGGCAGCACGACCCGGCGGTTGGCGGAATCGTCGAGGGTACGCTCAAACCACTGGGTGGCATGGGTCATAGCCGCATTGCCGGGCAGGTTCATCACATACCGGGCAAGTGAGGTGACTCTTTCGCTCCGCATCGGGTTGCGTTTATATGCCATGGCACTGGAACCGACCTGTTTTTTGCCGAAAGGTTCTTCGACCTCTTTCATGCTGGCGAGCAAACGGATATCGGTTGCCATTTTTGCTGCACTCTGGGCGATGCCGGAAAGGGTGGAAAGCACGAAGTAATCCACTTTTCTGGTATAGGTCTGACCTGAAAGGGCGATAACTTTGTCAAATCCCATGGCATTCGCCACATCTTTTTCCAGCTGACGGCACTTCTGGTGATCACCGTCAAAAAGTTCGAGGAAGCTCGCCTGGGTTCCGGTGGTTCCTTTGACACTGCGGAATGGCAGATCATTCATCTCTCTTTCCAAACGTTCAAAATCCAGCACGAAATCCTGCAGATAGAGGGCAAAACGTTTGCCGAGGGTGGTTAGCTGGGCGGGCTGGAAGTGGGTGAAACCCAGCATGGGCAGGGCACGGTTTTCATCGCAGAAAGCGGCGAGATTGGCGATAAGTTTGAGCAGTTTGCCGCGGATGACGGCGAAAGCCTCTTTGGTCTGGAGCAATTCGGTATTGTCAGTCACAAAACAGCTGGTTGCACCGAGGTGGATGATCGGAGCTGATTCCGGACAAAGTTCGGAAAGGGCGCGGATATGGCTCATTACATCGTGACGCAGTTCTTTTTCCAACTCTGCTACTCTGTCAAAATCAATATCTTCCTGATGGGCTTCAAGACCGGCAATCTGTTCATCGGTGATGGGCAGACCGAGATTTTTCTCACATTTGGCGAGGGTGAGCCAGAGTTTACGCCAGGTGGCGTGTTTGTGCTGGGGGGACCAGATAAAACTCATCTCTTTACCGGCGTAACGGTCGGTCAACGGATTGCGGTATACGCAATTTGCGGGATCATTGATCATAGAAAACCTCTTATGTTAAATTAACAAATATTCTGCACCTCATATAATTTAAGCTGTAAAATGATTTTTCGCAAGCAAAAAGGTATAAAAAAGCTCATTTTTACTTGACATTTTCCATTAAAAGGTTTATATTTGCCCCATTGGAGGATTTTTATGGATTGTGAAATCGTTATTCTGGTGGAAAATATTGATATCTGCCGTTATTTTTACCGTGAAACTCTCGGGCTTGGAGAACCTTTGCAGGATAGTTCATTTCAGGTGATGTTCAAACTGAATGAAAAAACCGCACTGGTTCTGGAAAAGTGCGGAATGCCTTATTTGGAACATGCCTCCGGAGCGTGCCGTTTTTCACTCGTTCCGGAAGATGGTGGAAAAATTATTGAACATCTGAAAAACAACGGTGTGACGGTCGAGGATGGTTTTGATATTTCCGGCCGCAGAGTTTACCGTGCTGCTGATCCGGAAGGTAATATTTTCCAGATCATTGACGGCGATTATTGAAATCTCTTGTTATTGAGCCGGTGTTTCTGCCGGAGCAGCAGCGGTGTCTTCAGCTTTCTTTTCCGGAGGTTGGGTCTGGATACCGGTGATCAGCCATTTACCGTTTTCAAGTTTCATTGAAACGGTCAATTTGCCGATATCAGCGATATTGCTGACTGCGGCGGTAACAGTCGCTTTTCTGCCGTCGATCTCTTCTTTTTCGATCGTTGCGGTAAATTCCGGAGACACATCTTTAAATTTTTCACCGAGTTCTTTGAGCAGTTCTTCCGGAAGCAGATCTTTCACCGCTTCGGTATTTTTCTCTTTCAGGAAAGCGGTGGCAAATTTAGTTACCGTGGCACCGGGGGCAATTTCATTTTTGTAAACAAGGGTTTCAGCATCGAAATCGGAAATCAGCCAATTGTCATTTTCAAAACCGAGTTTGAATGAAACAATTCCGGAATCGGTGGTTCCTGCGACTTTTACTGTTACATCAAATTTTCTGTTTCCGGAAGATTTCTGGGAAATAACGGAGCTTATCCCGGCAAGTACAGGAAGTTTTTCCGGTGAAAGTTTGGCTTTGACCGTTTCAAAGGCACTTTCAAGAAAATATTTTTTCAAACTTTCCGCATCGGCAGCTTTACCGGCAGCATTGCAAAGTTCTTCCACGACCTGCGACGGCATGGGGGCAAGCAGAATGGAATCAATTCCGGATACTTTCCAGAAATATCCATCTTTTTTCATTTTTATTGTGCCTTTGATACCGCCGCGATCCAGATTGAACGTGGTGGAGTCGGCACTTTTTGCTCCGGTGGTGATTTTTTCATCGGCAGGAACCTGCAGACTGATGGGAACTTTCGGATATTTTTCTGCGGTTTCCGGAGTTATCAGATCCCGGTATTGGGCAAGGTCATTTCTTTTGCACGCGGCAAGGAATTTTTCAAAATGGGGCAGGGCGAGGTGGGGACCGATATTCATGCCGGAAATTTTCAGCATGGAGTTTTCATTATTTTCCATCTGGAATTCGATACATGACAAATTGCCGTTTTCAGTGGCAAATGCGTAGACGGTTGCCTTTTCCGGTGTCGCGTTACGCACATGGATATCTTCGTATGCGGCATTGATATAGATCAATTTTATCCGCATATCAAGCGGGATCTCTCCTGAACTTTTGATTTTTTCCAGCAGTTTGCCGCCGGTGATGCTCAATGCCGTGGCGGAATCATTTTTGATCGCTGCATTACGGAACTCTTTGAAAAGCTGCATCGGCTTTGATTCTTCAGCACAGAGAGAAATGATGGAAATGCTCATGCCGAGCATAAAGAATTTTTTTAAAAAGTCCATAGAATTTTTTCCCGGTTTATATTTACTTTTCTATAATCTATCATCACTTTGCTGATTTGTCAACCTTGATTCTCGGATCGGCAGCCATATAAAGCAGGTCACTGATCAGAATTCCGGTCAGAGTCAATGCTCCGGTAATGGCGAAAAGAGCCATCTGCAGCGGGTAATCACGGCTGGAAAGTGACAGAAGAGAAAGAGTTCCCATGCCGGGCAGATTGAAAATATATTCCACAATAATACTGCCGGAAATAAGAGAGGGCAGTATTCCGCTGAGCAGGGTGATCATGGTGATCAGAGCGTTGGGGAAAGCGTGTTTCCAGAGAACGGCATTGGCAGAAGCTCCTTTAGCTCTGGCGGTACGGATATAATCGGAGTGGATATTCTGCAGAACACTGTTGCGGGTATACCGTGATAAACCGGCAAGTCCGCCGTAAGCCATGCAGAGAACCGGTAAAAGCAGATGGCGGAATTCTGCGGCAAAATATTCCGGAAGAGAAAGAGTTATGGCATTATCCGGTTCCGCTCCGGAAAGGGGCAGGATCGGGAATCTGCCGCCTTCACAGAGCAATGACTGCAGCAGCAATCCCACCCACATCACCGGCAGGGAATAGAGGATAAAAAGGATTATTTCCGCTGTCCGGTCAGCGGCAGAACCGGCTTTTGCTGCGGAAAAGACACCGATCGGTATCGCCAGTAAATAGGTTATCAATATCGCCCATAAATTGAGCTTAATGGTCAATCCGGCTCTTTCTCCTATGAGCTGCAGAACATCTTTTCCGGGATCGACACTGGCAGATCTGCCGAAATTTCCGTGACATACATCTTTGAGCCAGAGGACGAAGCCGACAAGGATCGGTTTATCCAGATTGAGTTCCTGTTTCAATGCGAGATTTTCCCGTGCCACACCGTCACGCTGGTTGATGGTTCCGGATTCACCGGAAAGCATATCGCTTTTCGTCGGATCGCCCGGTGCGAGCCGGAGCAGGGTATAACTGACCAACAGGATCACCAGCAATGTAAAAATCGCCAGCAGAATTCTTTTCAGTATATAAGAGATGATCAATTTTCCGGCACCTTGACTTTGGAAAGCAGAATAAATCCGAGGATGAATGGCAGCAGCAGCATGGAGATACCCAATTCGGCTTTATCCCAGAAAAATGTGGCAATGGCGATCAGCACCGGGCCGACGATGGTGGTGAATTTTCCGAAAATATTGTATACGGAAAAAAGTTCAGCGGATCTTTCATGCGGAATGATTTTGCTGAAAACAGAACGGCTCAAGGATTGGATACCGCCTTGAGAAGTACCGACTAAAAAAGCGGTGAGGAAAAAGAGTGTCTGTTTGATTTTTATATCGCTGCATAACGACATTGCCGTAACCACGATTGCTATGGTGATGTAAATAATAATGGCAGTCTTGATCATGTTCTTTGCCGAGAATTTTTCTGCGAGTTTGCCGTAAATCAAGGTCGCCGGCAATCCGATCAACTGCAAAAGCAGTATGGTCAGGATGATCATATTGGTCGAAATACCCAGACCGGCTGCAAGCGGAGTAGCCGCAAGCAGAATAGTTCCGACTCCATCGATGTAAAGAAAGTAGGCGATAAGAAAGAGCAGGATATTTTTCTGTGAAAAAATGAAGTTCACCGTTTCTTTTATTTTAATTTTTGAGATTTGTTTTCCGGCGGGAGGTTCTTTGACATTGCATAAAAGCGGCAGCGAACCGCATCCCCACCACAAAGCAGCGATAATGAATGAGCCATAGAAAAATGTTTCAATATTCCGTGAAAGAGATGATAATCCCATGCAGAGCAGAAATGAACATAACCCGCCGGCATAACCGAGAGCGTAACCGAGCGATGAAAAACGGTCACGTTCAGCAGGGGTGGTGATGCTGATAAGCAGGGAATCGTAGAAGCTGTTGGATGCCATGAAACTCATTATTCCGCAAAAACTGATGGCGATGATAGATCCGGGCGTCTGCAATGCGGGGATCAGATATGCCAGACAGGAAAGTACTCCGAGAGAGGTGAATAATGCCACCATCTGAACCTTTTTTCTGCGGGCATCGACGACCGGACCGCTGAAAACGGTGATGATCCCGGCAACGATCCCGGCAGCACTGGCAGCCAGACTCCAACGGGAAGTTATCTGTGAATCAGTGAGAATATTTCTGGCAAAATGTTCCAGAAAGACCGGAGCTACCACGGTACGCACGATCAATGCGTAGGCGGATGCAGCCGGATCATAAGCGAGCCAGGAAATTTTATCTTTGGAAAAAGCCATTTTATTTCCTTATTGCTTTACTGTTGTCAGAAACCGAATTCCGGCTGTATTATACCCAGATCATCATCTTCTGCCGGAGGAGTTTTGGTTGGAGCATTCATCCGGTTGCGACGTTTACGGGGGGTGTCATCAGGTTCTCCGGAAAGTTCCCACTTTTCCTCTTTTGCATTTGCCGTATCAATAGACCCTGCTTCGTTTTCTGCAACCGGCAGCGGTTCATCCTCAATAGCTTCCGTTTCTTCGCCAACGGTTTCTTCAGCCCGGGGAGCTGCTGTTTCCATTTCTTCCGGAATTATTTCAGTTTCACCTGCTGCGTTTTCTTCAACTTCTTCTGCGGCAGATTCAGCCGTAATCTCTTCCGGAATATTTTCTTCTTCCGGTTCTGGAGTTTCAGTCACATTATTCTCCGCTGCATTTTCCGTTATTTCCGTTTTTTCTGATTTTACAGTGGTTTCAGCGGCAATATTTTCCGTCACATTTTCTTCCGGAGTAATAGTTTCCGGCGTATCATCTTTTACAACGGTTTTTTCTTCAATTTTTTCCACCGGCACCAGGAATGCTTTTTTTGCTGATTCCTTTGCGGCGGCGACGATCTGCAATATGCCGGATGGGATCGGTATTTTTTCCTCATTACCGTTTTTTTCCGTTTCTTCTTCAACCGCAGGAATATCATCCGGAATATCACTTACATCGTCTTCCATGATCTCATCATCCGGCTCATCCGGGACGGTCATGGCGGCGATCTCCTCTTCGGTCAGATAGCGGCTGTGGGTCACTTTGGTCATCGTTTTACTGCCGATGAGGAATCCTCTGGCTTTGGGGGATCTGACCGGGAACTCCATCAGATTTATCTCTCTGGTGGTGATTTTGCCTTTGGCATCTTCTTCACTCCAGAGATAAATGGCATCGGCACGGGGAGTGAAAAGTTCCAGTTTGCATCCCGGCGGACAGAGCGTGTACTCTTTTTCCAGAATAAATCCGCCGATAGCTGAACGTTTGCCGTAATATTTGCCGCTTTTGGTCTCTTTGTAGATGATACCGAATTGGGTTTCCGCATCGTATTTGCGGAAATCGTAAAGTTTGCCGATGAAAAGTTTACCGGTGACCATGGGGATAACTTTGTAAGCACCGCTTTTTTCTACGCACAGCAGACGGTCATATTCATTGCAGACGATCACATCATCGCTTTTAACGGCAGTGCCGACGTAACCGGTTTTTCTTTCCCAGCCGACTTTGATATTGTTCAAAGCAGCGGCTTTGCGGTCGATCTGCTCGATATTTTCGATTTCGGTACGGCGGGGGAAATTTGCACCGTATTTCTTTTTGATTTCCGTAAGCACATCCACGGTGTAATCAATAAGGTGTGAAAGTTTGTGGCGGATCTTCTTGATTTTTTCAGCGATTTCCCGCAATTCCTGCTGGTTTTTCTCAATATCGAATCTGGCAATACGGCGTACCGGCAGTGCCAGCAGTTTATCAATATCTTCATCGGTCACATCCCGCATGAGCTGATCGCGGAAAGGTTTTAATCCGTCATGTACTTCTTTATATTCCTCTTCCTGACTGCGGCACTCTTCGATTTTTTTGTAGATACGGTTTTCAAAGAAAAGCTGAGCCAGAGTTTTGGCATGCCGGAGTTCATTCTGTTTTTCCAGATCGATTTCCAGTTCCTGCTTGAGATAACCGACCAGTTTTTCCACGTTGCGTTTGAGAACTTCGCTCACGCTCATCTGTACCGGTTTGCGGTCGCAGATGACCACGATACGGGAAGATATGGAAATGGAGCAATCTGTATACATATACAACCCCTGCAAAGTCTGTTCCGGGGTGTATCCTCTGGTGGGTGTGATCCTGATTTCCACATGATCGGTGGTAAAATCATCCACACTTGAGATACGGATCTTATTTTTTTCGGCGGCTTTTTCGATGGAGTTGACAAGTGATTCCGAGGTGCAGGTCGCCGGAATTTCCCGGATGATCAAATCACGGCCCTCAATATCGATTTTTGCCCGCAGGATGATCCTGCCGTTGCCGTCATCGTACTCTCTTACATCCATCAACGCTCCCTGCTGGAAGTCGGGATAGAGCTGGAAACTCTGACCGCGCAGCACAGCGATTTCGGCATCGATAAGTTCATTGAAGTTGTGCGGCAGAACGCAGGTGGACATTCCCACTGCGATACCGTCACTGCCGAGCATCAGCAGACTTGGCACTTTGGCGGGCAGTACCACCGGTTCCTCTTTGCGTCCATCGTAATTGGGAACAAAGGGGGTGATGTCGTTATTGAACATCGTTTCATAGGCAAGTTTGGTCAAACCGCACTCGGTATAACGGCTGGCTGCTGCCGGACTTCCGGTAAGGATGTTGCCGAAGTTGCCCTGCTTCATGATGAAATAAGGGATATTCAGATATTCAGTTTTTTCCTGACCGCTTTTCCGGTCACGGTAACTGTTTTCAATCACGCCGCCCTTATTGGCAAGTACCACCAGCGCATCCCCGATGGAAGCATCCCCGTGGGGGTGATAGTGCATGGTATTACCGACGATATTGGCTACTTTCTGGGTGCGGCCGTCATAGACCTGATAAAGAGCCCAGAGGATACGCCGCTGAACCGGTTTCAAACCGTCACCCACATCGGGGATGGCACGGGAACCGATGACATAACTGGCATAATCCAGAAAGTTGCGGTCGATCATTTTGCGGAAATAATCGTTGGTTCCCTGTTTTTGTTTTGCAAGCACAGCCGAATCGTTTTCCTCGATATTCGGTTCTTCGGTATTCAATTCTTCTTCCGGCACGATTTGCGGGTCTTTGATTTCGTCACTCATAATCAACGACCTCCAGATTATTCATGATATACTCTTTTCGTTCCGGAGTATTATCGCCCATGTAGAACTTCAAGACATCATTGACTCCGTGCATATTATCGAGAGTTACCGGTGAAAGTCGCATATTTTCCCCGATGAATTCGCCGAAATCATCCGGTGAAATCTCACCGAGACCTTTGAAACGGGTGATTTCACACTTGCCCAGAGCGGCTGCGGCTTTATCTCTTTCGGCATCGTTGTAGCAATAGTAAATATCTTTACCTTTTTTTACCCGGAAAAGCGGTGTTTCCAAAACGTAGAGATGCCCGGAAATGACCAATTCACTGAAAAATGAGAGGAAAAAGGTCAGCAGCAGATTGCGGATATGCAGACCGTCAACGTCGGCGTCGGTTGCGAGAATGATTTTATCGTAACGCAGATTGTCGGTGGAATCTTCCACTCCGAGAGCCTGCATGAGGAAAGTGAGTTCCTCATTTTTATAGATCATTTCGATCGTTTCACCGAAAGCATTTTTCGGTTTGCCGCGCAAGGCAAAAATAGCCTGACAATCCACATCCCGTTTTTTCTCAAGAGAACCGGCAGCAGACTCTCCCTCTGTAAGGAAGATCATGGTCTCTTTCTGTTCAACTTTTCTCGGCCACTTATCGCCCACATGAAATTTGCAGTCTTTGAGTTTGGGAATACGCAATCGGGTCTTCTGGGAAGCTTCACGGGACTTCTTTTTTACATCCTGAATCTGTTTATGCATCTGCTCATTGTGGATGACTTTTTCAACAACTGTTTCAGCAATATCCTTGTGTTTATGCAGATAATCGGCAACTGCGGCACTGACGGCGGCGACGATCGGACCGCGGACATCGGTATTGCCGAGTTTGTTTTTGGTCTGGGATTCAAAAATCGGATTTTTGACCTTGACTGCTACTGCTCCGATCATACCGTCGCGGATTGCATCGGCTTTGAAACTTTTGCCGGAATATTCATTGATCCCTTTGAGAACACCCTCTTTGAATGCCGACAAATGAGTTCCGCCGTCGCTGGTATACTGACCATTGACAAAAGAGTAACAGGTTTCCCCGTACCGGTTGTCGCTGTGAGTGAGGGAAAATTCGATCTGCTTGGAGCGGAAAAAGATCACATCATAAAGCCGGTCATCGACGGTTTCTGTTTCCAGCAGATCCCGCAGACCGTTTGCAGAATAATAACGTTCTCCGTTGAGGTGAAGCGATAAACCGCTATTCAAATATGCATAACGCCAGATACGTTTTTCAACGTAGTCCATTTTGAATTTGTAATTGGGAAACTTTTCTTCATCGGGGATGAATTCCACTGCAGTACCGTTGCGTTCATCGGTTTCACCGTAATTGTCGCTGACCAGTTCCCCTTTGGCGAACTCCGCTTCCCGGAATTTTCCATCGCGGATGGAGCGGACTTTGAAGTAACTGGATAGTGCATTGGCAGCTTTGGTTCCCACCCCATTCATACCGATAGAGTATTGAAAAGCGTCGCTGTCATATTTGCCGCCGGTATTCATCAAAGATACGCAATCGACCATTTTTTCCAGCGGTATACCTCTGCCGTAATCCCGGATCGAGGCTTTGCCGGATTCCTGATCGACATTGATTTCGATCTTTCTGCCGCACCCCATGATAAATTCGTCGATGGAGTTGTCGATGATCTCTTTCAGGAGAATGTAGATGCCGTCTTCCGGATGGGCACCATCGCCCAGACGCCCGATATACATACCCGGCCGCATCCGGATATGTTCCAGTGCGGAAAGGGTTTTGATCGATTGCTGATCGTAAATAACTTCCGGCGTTTCAGGCATAACTATTCTACACAAATCAATTCGTTGCAAACAATATATTTTGGAAAATATAACACAGTTTTACCAAAATTGCAAGTCATCTTGGCTCTTTTTGCCGGAAAATGAACAGTCAAAAGAGAATACAAAGATGTGAGTGAATGAAAAAAAGACCCCTGCGTTTTCCCGCAGAGGTCTGAAAACAAATTTCCGGTCAGTACCGGTAGGTATCGTTTTTGAACGGTCCATTCACAGAAACGCCGATATAGTCAGCCTGTGCCTGCGTGAGAGTGGTGAGTTTGGCTCCGAGTTTATCCAGATGCAGTCTGGCGACTTCCTCATCCAGTTTTTTATCGATCAGATAGAGATCGACCGGACGATCCGGATTGCGGGCGATGTCGATCTGGGCAAGCACCTGATTGGTGAAACTGTTTGACATGACAAACGAGGGATGTCCGGTGGCACAGCCGAGATTCACCAGTCTTCCTTCGGCAAGCAGATATATGGTGTGACCGTCGGGGAATGTATATGCACTAACCGGGCAGGAGCTATCCTTGATGACCGTCTTTTTGATACCGGGATAATTTTCCAGTTCGGCAACTTCGATCTCATTATCAAAGTGACCGATATTGCAGACGATAGCCTGATCTTTCATCTTGCTCATCTGATCGATGGTGATGATGTGACAGTTACCGGTGCAGGTTACATAAACATCAGCCTGGGGAAGGGCATCTTCCACAGTGCAGACCTGAAAACCTGCCATGCAAGCCTGCAGGGCACAGATCGGGTCGACTTCGCTGACCAGCACTCTTGCTCTTTCATTACGCATAGCTTCGGCACAACCTTTACCCACATCGCCGTAACCGCATACCATAACGGTTTTTCCTGAAAGCATCACATCCAGAGCACGTTTGATGCCGTCGGTCAGGCTGTGACGGCAGCCGTAAATATTATCGAACTTGCTTTTGGTCACTGAGTCGTTGACATTGACTGCGGGGAAAAGCAGTTCACCCCGTTTGACCATCTGTTCAAGGCGGTGTACTCCGGTAGTGGTTTCTTCGGAAACACCTTTGATATTGGCAGCGATTTTTGTCCATCTGCCGGGATGTTCTTTCAATTCCCGTTTGAGCAGGGCATTGATGATCTTGAGTTCTTCCACATCAGTCGGTTCATCGAGGATAGCCGGATTTTTTTCTGCGGCAACGCCCCGGTGGATGAGCAGTGTGGCATCGCCGCCGTCATCCACGATCTGATCCGGACCGCTTCCATCGTCCCAGGTAAGGGCGGCGAGGGTGCATTCCCAGTATTCTTCAAGGGTTTCACCTTTCCACGCGAAAACGGGGATTCCGGCTTTGGCGATGGCGGCGGCGGCATGATCCTGAGTGGAAAAAATATTGCAGCTTGCCCAGCGGATATCGGCACCGAGTTCAGCGAGGGTTTCGATCAGAACAGCGGTCTGGATCGTCATGTGCAGACTGCCGGAAATTTTCACCCCTTTCAATGGTTTTTCCGGACCGTATTTTTTTCTGGTTGCCATTAACCCCGGCATTTCATGTTCGGCGATGTTGAGCTCTTTTCTGCCGAAATCCGCAAGGGAAATATCTCTGACTTTGTAACTCATGAATTTACCTCATTATTGATGTTGTTTTTTAACAAATCCCATTCATTATCATTCAATTCAGTTCCGGTAATGCTGATGACCGCAGCAGCACACAAAGCTCCGAGGCGGCAGCATTTTTCTCCGGAAAGATTTTTGCTCATACCGTAAAAGAATCCGGCAGCATAAAAATCTCCAGCCCCGGTGGTGTCTTTGACATTTACTACCGGTACGGCGGCTGTTTTTATCACTTCGCCCGATGACGGAGTAACCAGTAAAGAACCTTCTCTGCCAAGTTTGATGACCGCCTGCGGCAGATGAAGTTTATTATCAATGCCATCAAAAGTTCTGATATCGAGCAGAGCTTTGATTTCTTCTTCATTGGCAAAGAGCATATCGACATAATTATCGACCAGAAAATTGAAATAGTCCCTTTTTTTCCGGACAAGTTCAAAATTATTAAGGTCGAGAGCTACCGGTATCCCGGATGCTTTTGCCTTTTTTAACAACGGTATACTCCACAATTCACAGGCAAGATAGCCTTCCATAAGCAGAAAATCGAAATTGCCGAAAGGAACTTTTTCAACATCTGCAACTGCAATATCAAGCGATGCACCGAGATTGGAAAGCATGGTACGTTCGGCATCCGGTGTTATCAGACTCAAACAGTAACCGGTTCCGGAAAAATCTGTCTGCAGTAAAAGAGAATCATCTGCTCCGGCGGTCAACAGCTGCGAACGGAAAAAGTCACCGTCTTCATCATTGCCGGTTTTTCCGAAAAGAGAAGCAGTACCGCCGAGCCGGGAGAAAGCCCGGATGGTATTGGCGGCACTGCCGCCGGGGGAACGGCAGATGTTGTTGCCCCGGCACAGAATAACATCTCTTTCCTGATGGGAAATATTGCGGGTACATCCTTTGCCGTCCGGCACGGTTTCTGCCAGAGCAGCATCGGAAATTTCCAGTGAATAATCCACCAGCGGTGAACCTGTTCCCAGAAGTTTGAAGCTCATTACCGAAAGACTTCAGATGGCGGGAAATTCTGCTGCAGCCTGCAGCAGAGCTTCGGTTTTATCGCATTTTTCCCAGGGGAAAATATCTCTGCCGAAGTGACCGTAGGCGGCGGTATCGGCATAGCACCATCCGTTTCCGGGATGTTTCAAACCGAGAGCTTCCACGATTTTGGCAGGACGCAGATCAAACACTTTGCGAACCACTTTTTCCAGATCGGCATCGGAAGCAAGTTTGCCGGTACCATAGGTATCCACATTGATACTCAACGGCTGGGCAACGCCGATGGCGTAAGCGACCTGGATCTCACATTTATCCGCCAGCTTTGCCGCAACGAGATTTTTTGCGATGTAACGGCAGAAGTATGCTGCAGAACGGTCGACCTTTGAGGGGTCTTTGCCGGAAAAAGCTCCGCCGCCATGAGAACCGACACCGCCGTAGGTATCGACGATGATCTTTCTGCCGGTAAGACCGGTGTCGCCGTGAGGGCCGCCGATCTCAAATCTGCCGGTCGGGTTGACAAAGTAGGTTATATCATCGCTGAGCAATTCAGCCGGGATAACTTTTTTAACCACCTCTTTGACCAGTTTTTCCAGATAGGCCGTTTCCATTTCCGGAGCGTGCTGATGGGAAACAACTATGGACTCCACTGCCGCCGGTTTGCCGTTTTCGTAACGGATGGAAACCTGACTTTTGGCATCCGGGCGGAGCATTTTTGCCACTTCCGGATCACTTTTCCGCAAACGGGCAAATTCCTGCACGATCTTGTGAGCATAGATGATCGTAGCCGGCATCAATTCCGGAGTTTCGTTACTGGCATAGCCGAACATCATTCCCTGATCACCAGCACCCTGATCGGCACGGCTGACGCCCATGCTGATATCTTCAGACTGCTTGTGGATCGCCACCATTACTTTTGCATCTTCGGCGGAAAAGCCGATTCCTGCCTGATTGTAACCGATGTCTTTAACGGCATCCAGTGCGATCTGCTGCCAATTGACCTGTGCGTTGGTGGTGATTTCACCGGAAATGACGACCAGATTGGTGGTCGTCAGTGATTCGCAGGCGACCCGGCTCTGGGGGTCCTGCATCAAACAGGCATCGAGTATAGCATCAGATATCCGGTCACAAACTTTATCCGGATGTCCTTCTGAAACCGATTCAGAAGTGAATACATGATTTGATTTTATCTTGCTCATGGTTCAAAAATCTTTCTATTAAAAATTTATATCACAAACAAAAACGGATCCCGTTGCGGCAAGTTCCGTGGCGGGATCCGGTAAAATGCTTATTCAGCGTCCGGGCATACGCATCGGAACAGGCACGCCGCGACGGTTCTGCCGCCAGATACTCTCGCCGGAACCGTCGACGGCGGGTTTGTCTTTGCCGAAGCTCATGGTTTTCATGCTGGTATCGGGTACGCCTTTTCCGGCAAGATAAGCCCGGATGGCATTGGCACGGCGTTCGCCGAGAGCACGGTTGTACTCATCGGTACCACGGTTGTCGCAGTGACCTTCGATGACCAATCCCAGAGAAGGATTTTTCTGCAGATAAGCAGCGATTTTATCCAGATTGGCGGTTTCACTGGGAACCAGCACATCGGAGTCATAGGCAAAATATATGGTCGGCATACCGAGACGACCCTGCGGATCAACGGGGACCCAACCGTCGGCATCGGCACCGGCACCGGATTTGTCGATAGCACCGGGTTCGACCCAGGGACCCTGACCGGCACCATTACCCAGATCACTCTGAATACCGTATCCGTCACCGCCGGCGGCATTGAAGCCGGTCGGATCAGGGTCGGCTACGGGAACCGGACTGGTGGTGTCTTCATCAATGCCGACCGAAGGACATCCGGTAACGGCGAAAAGTATTGCTGCTGCAAAAAGGACATTGAGAGTTTTCAACATGTTTTTCTCCTTAATTTTTTCAGTTGAAGTTCAAATAAATTTCATTCGTTATACAATATAACATACAAAAATAAAAAAATCCATCCTGATTTTCAAAAAAACGGCTTTTTTTTACATTAATTTTATATGTCTGTGTTACTTGATTTAGAGGAAGTTTGGAGTTATATTTAAAAGATTACAACAATTCGCTTTGTAAAACGCCCTTTTTTGAGTTCAAGGAGGAAAAAATGCAGAACATTCAATGGGACAAATTAAAGTTTGAATTTATGCCGACCCGCAGCAACATCCGCTTTCACTATGCCAATGGTCAGTGGGATGAGGGCAGACTTACCGGAGATTATGATATTTCCATTTCCGTTGCTGCCAACGTGCTTCATTACGGTCAGGCGATCTTTGAAGGAATGAAAGCATTCTGTGGCAAAGACGGCAAAGTGCGGGTTTTCCGTCCCTATGCCAATGCCAAACGTCTGAATTCTTCCGCCCGTCAGCTGGTGATGCCGGAATTTCCTGAGGATCGTTTCGTTGAGGCGGTTCAGAAGGTTGTGCGTGACAATATCGACTTTGTGCCGCCTTATGGTACCGGCGGATCTCTCTACATCCGTCCGGTGATGTTCGGTACTTCCCCGCAGATCGGTGTCAATGCTTCTGCTGAGTACGAATTGGTCATTATGGTTATGCCGGTCGGTCCCTACTATAAAGACGGTATCAAACCGGTTGATGCGATGATTTCCGTCGATTTTGACCGTGCAGCTCCCAAAGGTACCGGACATATCAAGGCTGCCGGAAACTACGCCGCCAGTCTGCTTTCCAGCAAAAAAGCTAAAGAGCAGCACTTCCCGATCGTGCTTTTTCTCGATCCGGGTACTCACACTTACGTTGACGAATTCAGTACCAGCAACTTCCTTGCCATTACCAAAGACGGCAAATATGTTACCACGCTCTCTGATTCGATTCTACCTTCAGTGACCAATGATTCTCTGCTGACCGTTGCTGCAGATCTGGGTATGCCTGTGGAACGCCGCAAAGTGCATGTGGATGAACTTGCCGATTTTGCTGAAGTTGCTGCCTGCGGTACTGCCGTGGTGGTCACTCCGGTCGGCAAAATCGTTTATGGTGAAAAGACCATTGATTACGGCTGGACTGAGATCGGACCGGCTCTGAAAAAACTTTATGACCGCATGACCGGGATCCAGTATGCTGAATTCCCCGATACTCACAACTGGCTGGTGGAGTGCTGAGCTGAAAAATGAAAATTTTCAAAACGCGGCGTGAGTTTCAGGATTATACGCTGGAATTGAAAAAAAGCGGCAAGAGCATTGCACTGGTTCCGACCATGGGATTTCTGCACGATGGTCACATGTCGCTTATCGACATCGCCCGTAAAAAGGCGGATGTGGTGGCGGTTTCGATCTTCGTGAATCCCACCCAGTTTGCTCCGAATGAGGATTTTGACCGTTATCCCCGTGATTTTGACGGGGATGTATCAAAGTGCATTGACCACGGTGCCGATGTGATATTCGCTCCGGAACCGGGTGAAATGTATGATGAAGATGCTTCGGTATGGGTTGAGGAAGTGCGTTTATCCAAGCCGCTTTGCGGCAGAAGCCGTCCGACTTTTTACCGCGGAGTGACCACGGTAGTTGCCAAACTTTTCCTTTTGGCACAACCGGATTATGCGGTATTCGGTTTGAAAGATGCCCAGCAGTGTTTTGTGATTCAGAAAATGGTCAGGGATCTTGATTTTCCCATAGAGATCATTCCGGCACCGTTGGTTCGTGATGCCGACGGTCTGGCATTGAGTTCCAGAAACCGTTATCTTTCTGCCGATGAGCGTGCCAGAGCGTTATCGATACACCAGTCGCTTCTGGCGGCGAAAACCGAGATCGTTGCCGACCGGAATTCAATGGATGCCGCTTTGGAAAGAGCAAAAGAGGTGATCACTGCTTCCGGCGGCAGAGTTGATTACGTGGATATTCTTGACTGCAGAACCATGGAATATCCCACGGAAAAAAGTTCGCAGGTGATCGTGGCGGCGGCGGCATTTTTCGGCACGACCCGTTTGATCGACAACGAAATTTTTGAGTTGTGAGGAATTAAGAGTTATGCAGAAATTGGTTTACGGAAAAACGGGCTTTGAAAAGGCGATGCAGGCACTCTATGAGCGTCCGGCATTTCCCCCGGAAGCTGAAGAAGCTGCAAAAAAGATGATCGAAGCCATCCGCAAAGACGGTGATGTTGCTGTTGCGGAATTCGCAGAAAAATTTGACCGGGTTAAAATGACTCCGGCAGAGTTCAAAATGCCTCTGGATGAGGCACGCCGGATCGCTTCAAAATTGCCGCAGGGCGATAAATTGGCTATCCGCAGGGCTCTTGCCCAAATCCAGCAATTTGCGAAACTTACCAAACCCCGCAATTGGATGATGGGAGTCCGCAGCGGTGTGAAAGTCGGTGAAAAATTTACTCCGATGGAAAGAGTCGGGGTCTATATTCCCGGCGGTACAGCTCCGTTGGTTTCCACAGTTTTACACACTGCCGGTATTGCCAGTGCAGCCGGAGTTAAAGAGATTGTTGCCATTACGCCTCCGGGGAATACCCATCCGGCGGTGATGTATGCTATGCTTCAAGCCGGAGTCACTGAAATCTGGCGTCTGGGTGGAGTTTACGGCGTGGCGGCATTGGCATTGGGAACGGAGTCGATCAGCAAAGTTGAAAAGATCTGCGGTCCGGGCAATGCCTATGTGACGGCAGCGAAAAAACTGCTTTACGGTGAAGTCGGTATCGATCTGGTTGCCGGACCTTCGGAAATTCTGGTGATCGCCGACAAAAGTGCTGATCCGGAATTCGTGGCGGCTGATTTGCTCAGTCAGGCTGAACACGGCAGCGGTCTGGAACAGGCGGTATTGGTTTCTACCGACCGTGCCATGATCGGTAAAGTTGAAGCAGCAGTAATGCGTCAGCGTGATACCTTGAAACGTCAGGAAACGATCGACCGGGTTTTGGCAAAAGGAGTCTTTCTCATCGAAGTTCCCAATGAAGAGATCGCTGCACAGATTGCCAGCAGTTATGCTCCGGAACATCTTGAGATACAGACTGAAAATCCGGAGCGGGTAGCCCGTATGATCACTGCTGCCGGAGCAATATTCCTCGGCAAGTGGACACCGGAATCCTGCGGAGATTTCTGTGCCGGACCTTCCCATGTATTGCCGACTGCCGGCAGTGCGAAAAAATTCAACGGTCTGGAAACGGCAAGTTTCTTCCGCCGTACAAGTCTGGTGAAATATTCTGAACAGGCACTTAAACGTGATGCTGACATCATTGCCCGTTTCGGAGCGATGGAAATGCTTGATGCCCACGGCAGAGCCGGAACGATCCGGGTTAAAAAATAAAAAAAGTTCAGTGAGATATTATGAGGGATCTTTTGTGTCTCTCATAATATCTTTTTTATTGCGGCATTGATACGAATTTTCCTGGGATTTTTTACTTTTTGTGAAGTTTCTGGGTGACTTTGAAATCGTAAAAGCGGTTGATGCCTTCACATCCGGTGATTCCGGCAAAATATCCGTCGGCACTGGATCCGGCGGGCAGGGTGCAGCCGAATTCTTTGCCGTCACAGCGGATCACCATTTGTGTTCCTTTGGCTGTATGATTGAGCGATACACTCAAATCGTAAACTTTTCCGGGATAAAATTTGCTTGCCAGATAAGCCAGTTTGTACCAGACTTGTCTGCCGTTTTTATATTGATGATGCCAGAGATTTATTCCCTGATCGTAAAGCACGATTTCAAAATGTTCACGGAATTCCGGATATTTGCCATCTGCACTTTTGCCCAATTCCGGAGCGATAACGATCAAAGGAGCCATCCGGTGGTCGAAACTCATTTTGCTTGAAACAGTTATATTTCCATGAAACTTCTTTTTGCAGACCAGTGAACAGTATGTTTCTTTACTGGTCAGAAGTTCATTTGCACTCATTCCTGCTGGCACTTTATTGGCAATGTGATCTTTATTTTGCTGTATTGCTCCCGTGGTCATATTTCTCGGAGCTTTTACGATCTGGAAATCGCCGGGGTTCCATTTGCCTTCGGCGAAAGAAACATGATACTCTTTTCCATAGAGTATTGCAGCGGAGAAACATGTAAGCAGAAAACAGATGATTCTGGTCATAATATCAGTTGTCTGAAACGACGGTTAAAATTTCCGGAAAACTGTTTATTGTAAAAGTTGCCGGAGCTGAACCGGGATGACCGAAACCCCAGGTGCAGAATATACTTTTTACATTACCGTTGGCAGCAAAATCCAGATCGGTGTAGTTATCTCCGGCAACGAAACAATATTCCGGATCGATATGGTATTTTTCCATGAGGTAATAGAGGGCATCGGGTTCCGGTTTCAGAGGGAAATTTCCGCCGCCGCCGATATTTTCATCAAAAAGTTCTCTGATCCCCAGACCCTGCAGGATTTTTTCACTTGCGTTCTGCGGCTTATTGGTTACGACAGCAAGGTGCCAGTTGTTTTGAGCGAGAGTGACAAGAGTCTCTTTCACTCCGGGGTAAAGAAAGGTTTCAGCCAGCGGATTTTCAGCGTAAAGCTCGCTCATAGTTTTTACAGCATCATCGAGGGCAACAGTAGAATTTTCGTCACGGGCAAGTGAACGCTCCATAAGTTTTCTTATTCCGTTGCCGATAAAACTTTCGATCAGTTTATCCGGTTGCGGCGGCAGGGAGTAAAATTTGCGGGTGAGATTGACTGAATATGCTATACCGCCGATGGAATTTATCAAAGTGCCGTCAAGGTCAAAAATGATTGCTTTATTCATAAATTTATCTTTCAGTAAAAAGGTTGGGTCCACGCTTTGAGATTTTCCGGGTAGAAGGTGTCGTGCAATTCTCCGGGGCAGGAGCAGAGAATGAGTTCTGCCCGCACATAAAGGTCGTCGTCACTCATAGTGTAACTTCCGGATGTTCCGGAAATTTCTTTGACACATATTCCGAATGAATCATCAATGAGCGGTATGGAACGGTTGAATTTAGGTTGTTTATCCTGATATTCAAAAACCTCAAGTTCCCGGGAGAAATCCTTTTTGGTAACAAAAAATCTGATAAGGTGATTTTTTCCGGCAGCAGCATTGGCTTTTACACTCAATGTGCGGGAAGTGCGGTCAAAACCGATCGACTCAAATTCCGCACCGCATGAAGCGTAAAAATCCCCGTTTTTAAGGGCGGCAACGATTTTTTCCGCACTCATTTCCCCCGACTGATTAACCATGACCCAACCGTGATTGCAGCCGCACATACCGTGGATTTTATCCGGAGTATAGCAATGCGAATCATCGGTTGCCGTGGCAAAAACCGGCTTTTCTCCCCGGCTTATCCGGTGGGCGAGGACGAAATCCCAGAATTTTTCGGGCGTATTGACCGCTTTATTTGTGCCGACTTCAACCGCACGGGTATTATTGCAGATTTCCAGAAGATCGATTTCCGGATTATCAATTACCCAGCGGGGATCGACATCCCAGTAACGCCAGAATGGATGATTGAGCATGAGCAATGAAGTGTCGGAATCATTTTTCATTGCCTCAAAAGATTTCAGCACATTGCGTCTGAAAGTTTTATCCGGAGTGGAACCATATTCAGCCGGAGTAACGGTCTGCCGGGAATTAATCAGATTGAGATGAAACTCTGTATAGGGGTGTTCATTATCCGTAAAGTGGCAAGCGGTATTTTCACAACCGGGCAGGAGCAGAAACTTTCCGGGGATTTCCCACTCTTTTTTCAATTCATCAAAACTTTTCAACCGGACAAACTTCCGGATGCCGATCATTTTGGTATTAATTTTATCTCCGGCGGTTTTCTGTGAAAATTCCAGATCCTGAATATCAAATTCCGGCGGCCAGCAGTCGATTTTTGAGTGCGGGGCAAGCGGAAACCAGAGAGCTTCATCCGGAAAAATATTATGTTCGGTCATGCAGACAAAATCATAATTCAATTCATCTTTCCAGATGTGAAGTGCCGCTTCCGGCAGAGCTTTGCCATCGGACCAGATGGTATGAAAATGCAAAGCACCTTTTTTCCAGCTGCCCATGCTTTACCTCTTAAAATGCTTCAGTTTCCCATCCGGCAGGGAACTTGACTGCTGCATCAATGCCTTCGGGGATGTGATAACGGCAGGAAGTTCCGGACTTTTCAACGGTTATTTTACCGTATGGAGTGCGGTAGGAAATTTTGAAATCACCGGCATCCGGAATATCTTCCGGAGCGAGAGCGATTTTGCTGAATCCGGGGGAAAGCAGCTTGATTCCGGCGAGATACTCAAAGTTCCACGCAGTAAAGTCACCATACATGATATGGAATTGGGAACCGGAACCGCTCCAATTTTCCCAGAGGGTGGTTGCACCTCTTTCGATCCAGTTGCCCCAGCCGGGGAATTGCGTCTGGGTATAAAGTTTGAAAGCATCCTGTGCGTAGCCGTGATCTGCAAGCACTCTGGGCACGATTTTCGCCCCGACGATACCGAAATCGGCTTTGTGTTCATTATCCCGGACTTGTTTGACCAGATGTTTGACCAATTCCGGAGAATCATCAAAGCCGAAGAATATGGCACAGGCATTCGCCGTCCACTCATCTTTTGCATAAGTGCCGTCCGGATTGCGGAAATTTTTGATAAACGCTGTTTTGACTTCATTTTTCACCCGGTTGAGATATGCGGTATCTTCCGGAGAGGCAAAACGGGAAACTTCTTCGGTGATATTGAGGATATAATAGAAGTAAGCCGTAGAAGTCACTTTTATATCCACCATCCGTTTCTGATCCCAGTGACACCAGTCACCCAGACCGAAATCAATGATGTTTCCGCTCCGGGTATTCAGACAGAATTCCACATAGGACTTCATATTCGGATAAAATTCTGTGACCGCTTTGATATTTCCGGTGAATTTCCACACCTGATAAGGTATTTCAAAAAGAGCCGCATCCCAGACCGGACCGTTGCCCCAGTTGAATCCCCATCCGGCACAGGGGGCGATTCCCGGCAGCTGACCAGAGGGTCTCTGGGAATCGGCAAGAATTCTGACAAAATGCAGATAATTTTCTGCTGAATCAAATGACCATAAACCGGTTTGACATGCCAATTGGGCATCGCCGGTCCAGCCGTTTTTCTCACGGTGAGGGCAATCGGTGGGAATTCCGGTAAAATTGCCGAGGTAACTGTTGATGGTACAGTCGTGGAGTTTGGCAGCGACCGGATGGGAAATTGTCACTTCGCCATTTGCCTCAAAACCGCTGGCAATATAAAAGGCACAGATTTCAGAGACCGCCAATTCTCCCTCAAAAACGATTTTCAGATACCGGAAACCGTGATAAACGAATTTCGGCTGCCAGACAAAAGGGTCGGTATTTCCGTGGATATAGGTATCTTTCTGGGCGACATCGCCATCGTGGATATAGCAATCGATATTGCTCCGGTTCACATCACCATTTTCGGCGAGCAATTCACTGTAGAGCATCGTTGCTTTTGCTCCGGCTTTTCCGGTGAAAGTGATGCGGCATACTCCGGTAAGATTCTGACCGAAATCATAGATGAAACTGTTTTCTGCGATTTTGTTCACGCTTTTCACCGGAATTTCCTTTATAATCCGGCACTGGGGGGCAGTTTCCCGGATAAGTGTACCGGCAGGAGGAGTCACGATCCGGGCATTTTTCCATGAGGAATCATCAAACTCCGGCAGATTCCAATCTTTGATCACCCGGTTGGCATCAAAAATTTCTCCGCAGCGCAACTGAGTGGAGACGATCGCTCCGTGAGTACCTTTCCAGCTCTCATCGGTTTGGATGATTTTTTCATCATCGGCATAAAGTTCCAGAAAGAGCCGCGGATAATTCCGCCATGTGGCTTTATTGAAGTTCCAATCCTGTTTAGTTGAGGCATTGTACAAGCCGTTGCCGAGTTCGGCAGCGATTGCGTTACTGCCTGTTTTAAGCAAAGATGTCACATCGTATTCGCAGACGCCGGTGTGTTTATCCAGCTGGGTGACAACCGGAACCAGCACATCGCCGGAAATCGCTTTGCCATTGACTGTGATTTCCGCCCATCCGGGTGCGGCGAAACGGATATAAGCCTTTTCCGGAATCCGGTCAAGATCAAAACTTTTCCGCAGCAAAGGTGCGGCTTCGGTCTCATCGGGAAGCCAGCTGATGCCTTCACCGTCGATATTTATCCACAAAGTTCTTTTATTCATTTGCGTTTCTCAAATTTGTAAAGTCTGGTTTCATATTTTCTCAAGTCGACCTTGAATGATTTTCCATCAGCGGCAAGGGGGATATTTCTGCCGGAAATAATATCCGTAACCGTGGCGGCGGCAAAGGGCAGAAACACCGTTTTTTCTCCGGCGGAAGCGGCATGGATGAAAGCTGTGACTCCGTTGGTATTGAGAGCGTCATTGCTCTTTATCCAGATATGGGCTCCGGAAGATTGGAAAATTTGCCGGTAAAGTTCAGGAGTAAGTTCCGTTGAATTTGCATAGATTTTCCGGTGATCGGGATATTCCTTTTCCACATAAGGTTTTTTGCCGGAAGCAACCGGGGCAAAGGGCATTTTTTTACCGGTGGGTCTGAACTCAAAACCGGTAATTTCTTTCATCCCTTCTGCGGAAATTTTGTTGTTTTTGAAAATACCGGCTCCGGGAGTGAATACCACGGTCGCACCGTTTTTGCAAAGTTTGTTTTCGATGGCTTTTCTGATTTCCGGTTTGAGATAGAAGCCATTGACGATCACGAAACATTTGTACTGGTTCACCGGGAACTTATCCATAACGATATCTTCGAGCAAATAAGCATCGGTCATCGCTCCGGATTTACCGGTGTTTATACGCAGAAGATAACTGCTGGCATTGGTGACAGCATGATTCTTTTCAATGAGATAGGGCAGGGAGTCGATGGAGTAGAGCAGTGCTACATCCGGTTTACGCACAGCAGCAGGGGCAAAATCTTTCTTGAAAGCATCGAGCAGGATCTTGCCGGTTTCGATCAACCCCTGATTGCGGTAGGAGTTTCCGGTGAGGTCACAGGTGTAGATCGGGGTACTGGTGACCAGACCGATGGCGGAATCACGCAGAAGCACGGACGCACTTTCATAGAGGTTATCGACGTGGCGGTGGCTGGGTGAACGGTTGAGAAAAGTACGGGTGTCGTTTTCCTGAAAATAGGTTGCTCCGTGGAGTTTCAGACTGCTGACAGCAGCCATATTGCCGCCGGGGAGACCGAGTTTACGCAGATGGTAGTCGATGGGGCCGGAGAAAAAGTCGGCGGCACCGGATTCGTAAACTTTACGGAATGCGAGGTGTCCGATAGTTTGAACCGGGAACCCGGCGTAAAAGAGCAGATAACCTCCGTAGATACCGACGATTTTGTTTTTTGCTTCAGCTTTGGCTGCTTTGAGGAAGTGGATCGCTGCGGAGGCGACGGCGTCGCTCTGACACTCAATGTAGTCGATCACGAGTTGTTCTTTTGCCGGATCACGGAACCAGGTGGCACTCGGCAGACGGCGATCTTTGCCGGAAGGAACTTTTACATTGGATGAATCGTATGAATTTCCATGTTTTTTCTTGAGGAATTCCCGGAAATATTTACGCATTGCCGGACTGAAATCAGCGTGGAGCTGCGGATTTGACCATACTCCGGGGTACTGCCATTCGCCGCCGTCACACATGGAAGAGAGCCGGTATCCGACGATATGGTGACGCAGGGGGGAATTTTCAAAATGGCGGATCGTGGCACGGATGAAATCGGCACCGTCTTTTTTCCACTGTTCAGAGGCAGGAGAAGCGAGATTTTCGTGAGTGCTTTTGCCATCCAGATAGATCGCTTCGCCGGGATATTTTTTATGCCACCAGTAAGGAGCATCAATGCCGAAGCCGAGAATCATTTTTATTTCCGGGAAAGCGGCAGTTATTCTGTTGAGATTACGGGTCACGGTAGTGAAATCGTAACCGTTTTCTTTCCACGCCGCAGTCGTCAGACCTTTGCCGACGTTGATACCGATGCCGACCATGAAAAAGCGGTACCCCACATCGTAATGTTCTTTCATCCGTTCAAGTATCGCACCGGTAAAGATCATATCATCAAAGGCTTTTCCGTCGATATAGATCACCGGACCGCAGGCGGTCTGGCGGATTTCTGAAGTGATATTGGGGCGGAAATCGGGATTTTCGGTAACGGTGAAATCCAAATTCTTTTCAGTGATGGTATGAGTATCACTTCCGGAAAGCTGCAATGAATAATTGTCTTTGAGAAGTTTTCCGGCAAAAAGGTTCTGTTTGATTTTGACCGTATCGCCTTTATTGACGGTGCGGGGCAGGATGATATCTTCTTCGGCGATGACCACATTGGCGGCAACGGCACGGGCAGTGATCTTATTGAGGGGTTTACGGAGCATTTCGGCGGTCAATTCCGCTTCGATCTGCACCCCGCCTTTGATGGGGGCGATGGTAACATTTTTTGCGGAAAACTGGTCACGTTCAGCGAAAATTTCGTAGGGCATCAGACACCAGTTGCCCCAGGGCGGCACATCGTAAGGACCGATAACTTTGGGGGCAAATGTTTCATTCAGAGAATAAATCCGCTCTTTCCAATCTTCTTTCGGATTGCGGATGTTGCGGAAAGAGCTGTCTGTATCGACTTTTGTGATTTTGCCGTCGGCGGTCAGGATGGCAAAATTGGCGAGCAGACCGCTTGCTTCACCGTTGTTTTCCAGATGAAAAGCGATGAGGTTACTGCCTTTGCGGAAAAAGTTTGTTACATCTGCGGAACGCGGCTTCTGCCAGGTATTTTCCGGCAGGATAACTTTCTGGCCGTTGATATAAAGATCGAGCCGGTCATCGGCAGTACCCTGGAAACGGCAGTCAAGCGGAGTATCGGAAAGAACGATTTCTTTCTGGAAATATTGATGACCTCTGAGTTTGAAATTCAGCTCATCGGCGATCCATGAGGCACTCCAGTTATCCTGTTTTGCCTGCGGGAGCTGATGGATATAAAATCCGCTGACCGGGGTATCAAATGAGAAAAAAACGCCTGCTCCGTTTCCGGGCATGGGGAACTTTCCTGAATTTTGTCCTCTGGTCAGCTGGAACTGCGTGTTGAGAATGTTTTTCCCGAAAGCGTCCTCAATACGCAACTCCCCCTTGCCGGAAGAATTGCAGAGAAAACTGTATTCAAAATCTCCACCCGGAACAAAATTACGGAAAGGACCGAAACTCTTGCCGGAATTTTTCAATCCGGCAAGGTTGTCATTTGCGGCAAAGATGATATCGCTGATTTCCAGTGTGCAGGGAGCTGAAGCGACGGAAAGATCCATGCGGATCGCAGTGACCACACCTTTCCAGCTGGAATATCTGCCGACTGGTATCCGGAACTCCTGATATTCTGTACCGGCATTAAAGTTGAAAATAACTTTCTGCTTCTCTGAAAGTTTCGGATCAGCTTCGGTCTTGAAATAGATCACGCCGCCGACTTTGCCGGGTTTGCTTGCTTTGAGCCGGATGGTCAGCATGGTATATTTTTTGCAATCCAGATAAACCGGGATTTCGGGGGCCATGCTGTAATTTTTGGTGAAGTCAAGCCGCATTGCACCATCGGCGATTTTAGCCGGAGTACTCAACGCAGCACGCCAATCCCATGCTTTTGCCCCCGGATCAGCGAAGTTCCACTGGGCAGGCAGATCAGATTTGCCGGAAAATTTTGCTTCTTTGAAGTAGAATTTTTTCCCTGCCGGAGAACTGAAATCCAGACGGAGTCCGGTGATTTGACCTTTCCAGTGCTTGTTTTTGGAACATTTTACATTCACAGTCTGCCATTTTTCTTTTCCGGTGTAATAGATGGAAATTTTTTTCTTTTCATCAAATTTGGGATCGGTATCAGTTGTGAAATAGCACTGGATGGCTCTGCTTTCCACCGGAGCTTTCACCAGAAGAGAAAGAGAATCATTTTCTGCGGAAAAATTCACATTTTTACGGATGATTATTGCCGTACCGCTTTTAGAAGTAAAAGCGTAGGCATCTTCTTCGATGATCGGTTTTTCTGCGACCCATCCGGCAGAATACATATCAAGGGCGGCAGGCAGATCATTTTCCCAGACTTCAGCGGCACCAGTGTAACCGCAAAGAACTGTTAGGATTGACAACAAAATTATTTTTTTCATGATAAATTTACTCCAACTTCAGATATCCAAGTAAGAACCATTTTTGTCATAATATTTAGTGAAAATAAGAGCGTAAGGTTCTTTGCCGAGAGGGTAAAAATATTTGGTGCTGTTACCGGCATTTTTGAATTCTTTAGGATCAACTCCGGCGGCATTACCGGCGACACAGACAACGTTGACCTTTCCATTATGAATAGCAGACGGTTCCCCGTATTTTTTGTCACCATTCATCAGACATGTGGTTTCAGTTCCATAAGTTCCGAAACTTGTATCAGCTGCCAGTACAAACTGGGAAGGGGACGGTCGGACTGAAAATGTTGTGTCATTGATTTTGTAAGATGTCGCTTTGAATAACGGCAGTGTGAAGTTGCTGTTCACATTTCCTGCCATTGCATAGGCATACAAAGTTTTGTAGTGACCGGCGGCAATTACCCGTGACGGGCAGAAAAACGATTCAGGAGTTGATTTTACCTTGTTCGCAGCCGTCATTGCTTTCAACTCTTCGTATGACGGACCACCCATGTAGGTCGCAAGACGGGCATGACCATTTCTTTCAATGGTGTGTTCAATAGCGTAAGCACCATGGAGGAACCAATCTTCATTATCTGCTCCATACATGGTTGCGGCTTTGCCGAGCTGAGAGAGATTGTTGAGACAGGCGGTACTTCTGCCCCGCTCTCTTGCACTGTTGAGTGCCGGCAGCAGGATCGCTGCGAGGATCGCGATGATGGCGATCACAACCAGAAGTTCGATCAAAGTGAAGCCCATGGGCTTCACTTTCCGTTGGGAAAGTGAAAATGTTTTCATAGCACAAGATTCCTTTTGTTAGTTGTTACTGGATCTCATATTTGACACTGTTGCCGGGCATACCGTCAACATCGTTTTCAGAGTAGTTGATGTAAAATTTCAAAACTTTACCATCGGCAGTTTTGTGGCGGGTGATCCCGATTTCCGGAGATTTTTCCGGAAGTTCCAGACCGGCGATGGCGGCAAGCTTACGGTAAACCAGATAAAGTTCATTGCCGGGAAGCAGGGCATTGTTTTCCAATGCAGAATTCACATAGATCAGTTTGCCTTTGCCGTAATCTTTTTTCAGGATCACCGGGAATCCTTCAGTATCCGAAGCGAGAACTTCGCAGTCGACAGCTTTCATGCGGCGGGTGATTTTCTGATCGGTAGAAAAAGTTTTGCCGTCGAGAGTGAATGTAGTGGTTTCCGGTTCTTCGGTGCGGTAATCGACCGTTGCTCCGAAGTGGGCATCAAAGGGCTGCAGATATCCGCTGTCGGCAGTAAATACCACCGTTGCACCGTTTCTGGCGGCATCCAGAAGCAGATGGTATTTGTGAACATCCATCACCTCATAACCTGTCACTGACGGCACGATATAGAATTTGCTTTCCGGCAGGGCATCGACAGAAGCAATATTGCAGAATTCGATTTCAAAACCGGCCTGTTTACTCAAAATGAATGAGCCGTAAGCGGCTTTCCACACATCATCCATCGTTGAAAGAACCGCGACTGCATCGACTTCACGGGATGAAAATTCCGGAAGAGCTGCTTTTTCTGCTTTGAATTTTTTCATTGCTTTGGCGGCACCGTCAAGTGTACGGTCGGATTTGATCGCACCGAGTTCACGCTCCATTGCACCCCAGCGGTAGGGCACTTCATTGGCACAGCGGTCAAAGGTGAATCCGCACCACCACAGAACCGATCCGAGATCATGCACAAGAGCGGAGTAAAGCTGGGTATAGAGATATTTTTCCGTGCGTTCCTCTGAAAGATAGCTCGGACCGAAAGCACCGATCTCCTCAATGAATGCCGGTTTTCCGGAAACACCGCGGTAGAAAATCGTTTCGGCGGTGGCGTGATAGATCGCCGGAATATTGTTGAGGGCACTTTTGCCGCAGTGCGGAGTGAATGCCGGATAGGGATGGGTGGTCAATGCATCACAGAGTTTACCTTGAGTCATCAAATCGTATGATTTGTGGAGTGAGGTTTTGCCGCCATGCATACCTGAATAGACCGGTCTGGTCGGGTCGGCAAGACGGATGGTCGATGTGACCATATTGAGCCAGTTCCATGCACAATCTGCATTGCTGTAAGATAAGCAGTTGCACTCATTTCCAGGTTCCCATGCCGCGATGGCGGGGTGATCTTTAACTGCAGGTATAAAGCCCTGAAGAAACATATTGGCAATACGGACGGCTTTGAAATCTTCAATAAGATTTTTTCCGGAGAGGGCAGGGGGGACAAACATTCCGCCTGACATCCATCCGGTGAGCAATCCCACAACCAGTTTGAGTTCATGTTTGACTGCCAGATCGGCGACGATCCGGAATCTTTCAATCATCACCGGATCAAGACCGTAACTTTTGAGACCGGTTGCCGGAAGCGGGGAGCCGTCAAGGAATCCGAGTTCCCGGTACCAGTTGCCGCATTCAGCGATCTCCATGATCGGCTGGAAATCCGACCAGAGAGGGAAAATACGCACGGTGTTGACTCCGGCATCATGCAGTGCTGCAAAGTCAGCATCGACTTCATCTGCAGAGAATTTGCTCCACATTTTGGTTCCGGCGTGTGATGCCCAGTAGTTAACACCGACGGAAAATTCAGAGAATCCCGGTAAAAATTTTGCCATGAGATTGACCTTTCAGTAAAAATTTATTATATAACATTAATAGATAAAATACGTACAATTATATAAGATAACACCAAATTATATGATTTACCAATTTTTTTTAATGAAACTTATGAAACACTTTTCTTGTAAATATTATAAACGGGTGTTATTTTAAGTAAAAACAAGGAAAAGAATATGCCTAAAACCAGTATCCGCAAAATTGCCCGTACTTTAGGATTAGCTCCGGCAACAGTTTTCCGGGCTTTATCCGGCAGTAGCAATGTGGCAGTGAATACCCGCAGAAAGGTCATTGCCTGTGCCAATAAACTGGGGTATATGCTCCCGGAACACTCCTGCTGCAATATTGCGGTGGTGGTTCCGCATTTCAATTTCAGAGGTTATCTTTCCCACATGCTTCCCCGGCTTGAAGAGATTTTGCACAGCCGGGGATACCGGGTGCATCTGATTCCGGAAAAGGATATTGCTGTTTTGAATGACCACATGTTTGACGGTGTAATATCCATGGTCTGGCGGGAAGGGGAAGTACTTCAACTTCCTAAAGAGAATCCGATCCCGGTGGTTGCCTTGAATTCAGCATTCAGTGTGCCGGAAAATATTTCACTTGTCGCCTCTGATAAAGGCGGTTTCCGGATGGCTCTGGACTATTTGAAATCACACGGCTGCCGCAAAATATTTTTTGTCGGAGCTGATGTGGAAAAGAATCCCATTGAAAATGAAAGATTGCAGGAATTCAAAAAGTTCTGTCTGGAAAATGGAGAAGATTTTGAAACCATGCACTCTTCGGTAAGATCGGCAGAAGTGCCGGGGGTATTGCCGGAAATTCTGAGATCCGGAGCCGACGGGGTTTTCTGCGGCAGTGAAACATACGCATTTACTCTCGGTTTGGCAATGCTGGAAAAAGGTATCCGCATCCCGGAAGATATATCTCTGCTCGGTATGGAAATAGAGGAGTTGAATACGGTTTTTTCTCCACCGATAACCGCACTGTCACAGGATTTTAAAGCATTGGCACAGGCTGCGGTCGATATGCTTATCGGTGAAATAGAAGGGAAAACACCCGGAACTGAAATCCGGGTACCGATGAATCTTATTGAAAGAGAAAGTATCCGTAAAAACTGAATTCAGAGCAGTGCCACACTCAAAGCGGCAATATCGCCGATATTTTCGCCGAGTTCTGCGGGCAGGATTTTGCAGATTTCGCGGCTTTGCGGCAGAGTTTCTGCATTGATAACCTTTTCCATCGCTGGACGCAGAAGATTTTCACTGCGGGCAAAAACACTGCCGATAACGATTTTTTCCAGATTCAGCAAATCAATGAGTATGGATAATCCGTAACCGAGACGGCGGCCGGATTCTGCATAAACCGCGATCGCATCCGGATCACCGGCAGCAGCAGCTTCGGCAATGGATTTTGCGGTGATATTTTCCAGATCGTCAATGGTTTTGCACCAGGGCAGAGGCAGATGTTTTTCTGCATGGAGTTTGCCGAGCTGGGCGATCCCGCCCCCGGAACAGAAACCTTCAAAAGAACCGGCTTTACCGTAGCCGACCGGACCGGAATCATCAAGACGGATATGTCCGCATTCGCCTGCCATACCGCAGCTGCCGCTGTAAAGTCTGCCATTGAGGATCAAACCGGCACCGAGACCGGTTCCGAAAGTGAGAAACGCCATATTTTCCGCACCCCGTCCGGCACCGAACTTCCATTCAGCCAACGCACAGGCATCGGCATCGTTGCAGAGTTTTACCGGCAGGTGAAATTTTTCTTCGAGGATTTCGCAGATATGCACCTCATCCCATCCGGGCAGATTCGGCGGGGAAAGAATGACTCCTTTTTTGCTGTCCAGCGGACCACCGCAGCTGATGCCGATCGCTTCCGGTTGAACATCCGGGAACGCGGCAAGGATTTTATTGATTTCGGTTGAAAAGTTTTCAATACAATCAACCGGATCGGGAAAGTTTTTAGTGGGGAACACCGATTTTTGAGCGATAAAAAAGTTGCCGTCCTCCACTTTGCCTAAAATGGCGGCACACTTTGTACCACCGATATCAAAACCGATAAGCCATTTTTCCATGGTAAAAATTCCTGTGTATGCAGTTGTTGTTTTTCATATAAGATACCCTTCGGATAATATAAAATCAAGTATTTCGAGACTTTTACCGACCGGAAATTTTCATAAGGAAGTTGAAAAAAGTGTAATATTTTACTTTATTAAGCTTGCAAATGCCGAAAAGTATGATATATTATGTGAACAAACCCGGAATATTGACCGGAGTTTGACCGATAAGTCGGGGTGTGGCTCAGTCTGGCTAGAGCGCTGCGTTCGGGACGCAGAGGCCGGAGGTTCGAATCCTCTCACCCCGACCATTCTTTTTTAAACACCTTTATTTCAATTCCTTACACTGATTTTTCTTGCTTTTTTTCTGCCTTGAAGTGGACCACAAACTGGACCACACCCCAAGGAAAATGTGTTTCATGGCAGCAGAAAT
>JAZRGW010000008.1:0-106554 GCA_045644425.1 Victivallaceae bacterium
CTTTGTTCGCTTCTTCATCCAGTTTGATACCGATAGGACCGAGCTGTTCCAGAATCTTTTTACGGGTGGAAACTGAAAATTCACCGATACCGCCAGTGAAGACGATAGCATCAGTGTTGCCGACCATCAGGAAGTAGCTGCCGATGTATTTGACAATGCGGCGGACAAACATCTTGATCGCCAGTGCGGCGCGTTCGTTGCCAGCTTCTGCGGCGGCTTCCATATCGCGCATATCGCCAGTACCGATACCGCCGACGCCGAAGAGACCTGATTTTTTGTTGAGAATGTTGTCAATGTCGCGCGGAGTTGATCCCAGTTCGATCATGCGGATGACTGCGGCGGGGTCCATATCTCCTGAACGGGTTCCCATCATCAGACCTTCAAGCGGGGTCAGACCCATGGTGGTATCGACGGCTTTGCCATTTTTGATCGCCGCCATGCTGCAGCCGTTGCCCAGATGGCAGGTGATGATGTTGGTATCTTCGACCTTTTTGCCGAGAAATTCAGCGGTGGCAAGGGTCACATAGTGGTGGCTGGTTCCGTGGAAACCGTATTTGCGGATGCCGTGTTCCTTATAGTATTCGTAAGGAATCGGGTAAAGATACGCTTCAGGCGGCATTGTCTGGTGGAACTGGGTATCGAAAACTGCCACGTTGGGAACGCCAGGGATAGCTTTTTCACAAGCTTCGATACCAGCGAGGTTGGCGGGGTTGTGCAGGGGACCGAGAGGGAAACATTTGCGGATGATCGCTTTGACGTTTTCATCGACCTGCATGGGCAGGGTGATCTCTTCGCCGCCATGAAGCACGCGATGACCGACCGCACCGATTTCGGAAAGGGATTTGATAACGCCGCATTCGGGATCGACCAGTTTTTTGCAGATTTCGGTGAATGCTCCGACATGATCAGCGACCGGAATTTCCTGTGAAAGCTGGAAACCATCGGGACGTTTGTAAACCAGATTGGGGTTGCTGCTGCCGAGACGCTCAAAAACACCTTTGGCGAGAACGGTTTCATTCTCCATTTCATACAGCGTGAATTTCATTGAGCTGCTGCCTGCATTGACGACCAGAATTTTCATGACTTTTAATCCTCCTTTAAGTGGTTGAAAATCTGTATACGTTGTAATCTGATTAATATACACCACATTTGATGGAATTTCCACAAAAACAGCATTTTTTTGATAAAATCCGGAAAAAATCAAAAAAATTTGAAAAAAAAAGAAAAAAGCAGTTGATAAATTGATGAAAATGTGGTATAATAGGTACGAAAAGGTGTAAATAGGAGCAAATAGGGATGCAGAGTCAAAGTGTGGCAAATCTTTTTCCGGCATTTTATGTCGGGAATTACGACCATGTGCTGGATGCACAGGGGCGTGTTTCTCTGCCCAGCGACTGGCGGAATAAGGATCAGGAAACGGAATTGGTGATGATCCCTGCCAGAGACAATGCATTGCTTTTGCTGCCGTTGGCAACGATGATGGAGTTTACTGCCAAAGCGGGTAAGCTGGCGATTGCAAATCCGAAAATGCAGAAGGCTCTGGCGTATTTGGGGTCGGTTTCCAGCCGTTGCCGCTGTGATAAGCAGGGGCGAATGGCGTTGAAGCGGGAACAGCTTGATTCCATCGGAGTTAAAAAGAATTTGAAATTGATCGGTGCTTTCAGTCATATCCGGATCTGTGCTCCTGAAAACTGGACTCAACCGGATAATCCGGAAGAGTATTTTGATGCGATACAGGAAGTCAGTGACGGCAATGACGGGCTTGAAGCTCTTGGCGGTCTGCTGGGGGGAGTATTCGGGAAATGAGTGCGGATAATCAGTTCCATCATATTCCGGTACTCAAAGATGCGGTGCTGGAATATTTGACATTTCCGGAGGATCGTCCCGTTCGTCTGATCGACGGAACCGTTGGCGGCGGAGGTCACAGTTCGCTTTTACTGGAGCGTTACAGCAAATTGGAATTGCTGGGAATTGATCGTGATGATATGGCTTTGAGTGCGGCGGCAAAACGTTTGTCATTTGCCGGAAACCGGGTGAAACTTGAAAGAGGCTGTTATGCTGATCTGGCTGCGATCGCAGTAGAAAGCGGTTGGGATCAGGTCGATGGGGTGCTTTTAGATATAGGAGTATCGTCGCCGCAGCTGGATTTGCCGGAGCGGGGATTTTCCTGGCGGCATGATGCCGTTCTGGATATGCGTATGGACCGTCGTTCTGAATTGACTGCCGGCAGGTGGCTCAACCGGAGCAGCGAAGCGGAAATGACCCGGGTATTCCGGGAGTATGGTGAGATCCGTCAGGCGGCGAAACTTGCAAAAAAGGCGATAGAGATCCGTGAAAAAAAGCCGTTTGCCATGACTTCAGATCTTGTGGCTCTCTGTGATACGGTTCTGGGCAGGGCGAAACCGGGAACATTGCCGCATCCGACGCTGGTTTTTCAGGCGGTCAGAATCGCAGTGAATGATGAATTGAAACAGTTGGATACCGGTTTGAGATCGGCGGTCGGGATGCTGGTTCCCGGCGGCAGGGTTGCAGTGATAAGTTTTCACTCACTTGAGGACCGTATCGTAAAAAATTATTTCCGGCAGGAAAGTACACAATGTGTGTGTCCGCCGGGATTGCCGGTTTGCTGCTGCGGCCATGAGGCACAGCTGCGTCTGGTGACACGTCATGCGGTGACGGCAGGGAAGGAAGAAATTGAAATGAATAGCCGCAGTGCCTGTGCAAAGTTGCGTGCGGCAGAAAAAATTTAATTACGGCGGGGATAAAATGGGAAGAATTTACAGCGGAGAAACAGGGGGAATGAATATTCAACCCGGCGGGGAAAGTGCAAGGAAAAGCATTCGCCGTCAGAGCAGCATACCTAAAGATGCGGGCAAGGCGGCAATTTGCAATCTGGTTGCCAGTGTTGTGCAGGCGGCATTGTTCATTCTGGTTATCGGAGCATTTTTTCACATGTATATCAAACTTGATCAGGAAATAAATTCTGCGTCGGCGGAAATCCGCAAAGTAGATGACCGGATCGCTTCTCTTGACCGTGACATTGAAGGTCTGAAAGGCCGTTATGCCCGCTGCAGTTCCCGCCGTTTCATTTCTCAACAGATTGCCCGTTTCCGTCTTCCTTTGGAGCCGATACGTTATGATCAGCAGCAAGTTATGCGGGTTTACAGCAATGATCAGCTTGCCCGGCTGCGTTTTCCGGTCGTTCCCCGGCGTGAAGTTGCCATGGATATTCGCCGCACCGGTGCGGCAGATCATAGATAACGGAGTTGAACTGCGATGAATTCCCGTCTGTCGCAGGTAAAGATCCGGATTCTGGTATTGTCGGCAGTTTGTCTGCTTCTTGCCGGAGCCCTCGGTTACCGTTTTTATCAGGTTCAGATTGTCCGTCATGCTGAGTTGTTGAAAAAGGCACGGCGGGGCTATACTGCCCGTAAAGTAGAGATAAAGCAGCGCGGCAAAATCTACGATGTAGATGGCAATCTGCTGGTTGGCAACCTTCCCAAAATTTATGTTACATGTTCACCGTATTCCGTAGTGATCGAGCCGTTTGCTCACATGGAAAAATCACTGAAACCGGGAGTCCGGGAAAAAGTTCCCCATCGCCGGGAACAGCGCCGCAGAAAAGTAGCCGCATTGCTGGCCCGTTGTTTTGGTGGAAAATTTCATGAATTTTATCAGGCACTTGAACCGGTAGTTGTCTGCAAAGACAGCAGGAATCAGCCGCTTATCGACAAAGAAGGCAAAGTCATCACCCGCAAAAATCAGCATTATGTAGTCGAAAAATCGGCAGATCCGGCGATGGTGGCAAAATTTAAAGAGGCAATGAAAAATGCAGACCTGCATCTGGGCGGATTCCGTTTTGAAAATGTTTTTGCCCGTCATTATCCCAAAGGCAGGATGCTGGCAAATGTCATAGGTTATGCCAATACCGGCAAAGATATAAATTCAGAGCTTGGCGGTCTGGAAAGGACAATCGGTGAACAGCTCCGTTCGGAACCGGGCAGGGAGGTATATCAGCGTGCCAGAGGCGGTTCCACGCTTTCCTACGGAGAAAGCCGGGTACTTGCCGAGGGGTATGATGGCGATGATGTATACTTGACGGTCAAGGAACCGATCCAGTCGATTCTTGAAGAGGAACTGGATGCTGCGGCACAGGAGTTCCCGGCGGAATCTATTTATGCGGTGATCGTCGATCCCCGTACCGGCAATATTCTGGCGATGAGTCAGCGTCCGAACTTCGATCCGGGTGATATTGAAACACTTACCAATGCCAGTTTGAGCAATAAGATTGCCGTTAATGCCTATGAACCGGGATCCGTGATGAAGCCTTTTACCATTGCCAAAGCTCTTGACTACGGTGTGATAACTCCGGAAACGGTCATTGATTGCGGATCATCCCGTGACTGGTACTATGGGGGACACCGTTTGAGTGACTTTCGGGGGTATGGAGAAATGACTCCCGGCGGTATTCTGAAAAAATCGAGCAATATAGGTACCGCAAAAGTGGCTTTGATGATGGGCGATGAAAAAGTCTATCAAATGCTTAAAACATTCAAATTCGGTACAAAAACCGAATTGCCCTTTGCCTCTGAATCATCCGGCAAACTGCCCCGTTATCCCTTCCAGGATAAAGTGACCGTGACCCGGGCCCCGATCGGTTATGCGATTCAGGTGACCGCACTGCAGCTTGCCCGAGGTTACTGTGCATTGGCAAATGGCGGCATGATGCCTGCATTGCGTCTGCTTGACCGCTGCCGCAAAGCAGGCAGTGGTGAGTTTGCAGAATATCCTTATCAGAAAATGGTCAGGGTTCTCGACAATCCGGCAACTGCGGCAGCGGTGGTTGATATGCTTGTATCGGTCACTGCCAAAGATGGAACCGGAAAACAGGCGGCGATAGAGGGGTATGAAGTTGCCGGAAAGACCGGAACCAGTCAGAAACTTTCATGGGATCCGGTACGCCGCAAAAATTATTACGGGACTCATTACCGGGCGACATTCTGCGGATTTGTTCCCGCCCGTCATCCGGAATTGGTTATGGTAGTTACTTTTGACGGAGTCAGCGGCAGCCGTCATGGCGGCGGCAATGTGGCAGCTCCGGTATTCCGGAAAACGATGAGCCGGGTCTTGCGTCTTTTGAATGTGACTCCGGATTTTCCTGAAAAACTTGAAAAATATGAAAATAAAGGCGGTATGTGAATTATGAATCGGGCAAGTGAGAAGTTGCCGGAATTTTATCTGTGGCAGGATGAATCAGTAAAAACGGCGGTGAACCGTCCTTCGATAACCCCCATGCTCTGTGCGGGAAATGAGAAAAGACCGGCGGTACTGGTCATTCCCGGCGGCGGCTACGGTTGTGTCTGCGAATCCACCGAAGGCTCGCCCATCGGTATGAAATTCAATGAGTTGGGTTTTCATGCATTCATTCTTGATTACCGTACTGCTCCAAACCGCTGGCCCAAACCGCAGCTGGATGCGATGCGGGCGATGAAAATGATCCGCAAAAATGCGGAAATGTGGAAAGTTGATGAAAAAAGAGTCTCGGTCTGCGGATTTTCCGCCGGGGCTCATCTGGCAGGTTCTCTGGGAATATTATGTGATGAATTGAATGATCTTTGCGGCGAAGATGTGAAAGAGTACACGCATCTGCCGTTTGCGATGATTCTCTGTTACGGGGTGCTGGTATTTGCACCGTGGAGCCACACCGGTACGGCGAAGAATCTGCTGGGAGAGGATTTCAGTGGAGATATGAAAAAATATTCACTGGCAGAAAATGTTTCATCATCCACGCCTCCGGCATTTCTGATGCATACAGTTTGTGATCAGGCAGTATCTTACCAAAACAGTATGGAATTCGCTCAGGCGATGGCGGCAGCTGGCAGACCGTGTGAATTGATGCTTGATTATTGGGGGATGCATGGTATGCTTTTGGGGAAAAATACTCTGGATGTGGTAAATTGGCCGGAATCGGCAGTGAATTTTCTTCGTACTCTTGAGCTGATGGCGGAAGATGAAAATTATATTGACCGTTATACCAATCAGTACCAGAGCCGCCAAATTTGATATAAGAGTACTTTTTTTCGGTATTTTTGTTATTTGTTGAAATAAAAGAGCTTTTTTTGCGTTAAAAGGACGGAGAGGTATTTTTTTATTCATTTTGATTGATTGTGGATGTGAGAGGGATTCTTATGAAAAAAGCTTTTTGTTTATCTGTGCTTTTTCTTGGTGTGATCTGTTTTGCTGCTGAAAATAATGGATTTGAAGGCGGCAGAAGAGGTTTTGATCGCGGCAGCCGCAGCGGAAACCGCCGTAGCGGCAATGGAAATATGATGATGCGGAACCGGGTTTTTGTTGAAACTGAAATCGCTGAAAAATTTCCGGCAGAATATGCTGAAATAGATAAACTCCGGGTGGAGTACGAATCCAAACTCGCAGAATTGGCAAAAAAGGCATCTGTGGAGCTTCCTGAATCAATGGATAATATTTACCGTAAGATCCAGAAGGAGCATCCTGCTGAATTTTCGGCGGCAGTTAAAAAAATGAAAAGTTCCCCCCGTGAAGGATTTCGTGAGTTAAGGGAACTGATGAAAAAATCCGGTGGCGATTTTTTCGGCGGCATGCGTGACGGCTCATCCCGCCGCATGGGCGGTAATCAGCCTGCGGCACCGGTTTCCGGCAGAAGTTTCAACCGTCCGGATATGGCGGCACTCCGCAAAAAATATCCGGAAAAGATGAAAGAGTATTACGAATTACGCAGCAAGGATGCCGGAAAGGCAAAGGAATTGCTGCTGAAAATAATCCAAGAGGATAAGGGTGCGGAAAAGTGAATAAATTCTGGAAAAAACTTCACTTCGGCCGTTGTTTTACGATAATTTCAGCGGAAGAAAATGTTATCCGCGGCGGTAAATTCCAGCGTAAGGGCAAATCTTTCCGGCTGACGGTTTTTATATCTGAAAATATTGATCCGGAAAATCCCTCTGCGGCGTGGAAAAAAGTGTTTCGTACACTTGGCAAATCAGAGTATTGTGCTGTAACCGGCAGGATTCCCGGAGCGGCATTTTTCCGTTTTATTTCTGCGGATATGGATAGTAAAGCCCAGCGGGGGGCAGTTGAATTTGAATTGAGCCGTCGGCTTTTAAAAGTTCCTGAAAAAAGTTCATTGCAATTTTCTCCTTCCGGTAAAGTTGAGGGTGAAACTGATGCTGTTTGGGTCAATGCGGCACTTTTCCCTGAAAATCCGTTGAATAAATTTGCTGAATCCATGCGTAAAGCAGGTGTTTTTGCTGATGAATTCATTCATCCGTTTATGGCACTTGATGTTGACTCCGACACCATTTACCTTCCGGAAATGGATGCGGATTTCGGTTATGTGAAAGATTCCTGGATGCCGATGCCGGAAAAAGAGATCTGCGATGAAAATGTGGAGTTCTGGCGTAAACATTTGCGTAAATTGTTCGTGCTGCCCCGTCGGGAAGAGTTTAATGTAAGGGAGTATATATTGCTTTTGCTGGCGGCAAAAGTTCTGTTGGCAGGTTCATTGCGTGAATCACCGGAATCATTTCGTGTGCTGCCGGATAATGTACGTCCGGTGCGTTACCGCAGTCACATAATTACGGCGGTGATACTGCTTCTTGCTCTGTTAGGATCCCTTGTATGGAGGTTCAGCCTGACCTATGGTGAAAGTATCCGGGAGTACCGTCATATAACATCGGAGACCAAACGGCTGAAACAGCGGACAACTGAATTGAAACGTTCAGTCAAACGCAACTCCAAAGAGCTTAAAGAGATGGCACGTCTGGTGGGTATGGAAGTCGGTGAACCCGATGCAGTTGCCGAATTTGCACTTTTGTCTGATACATTGCCTAAAGATGTGCTGGTATCCAGTATCCGGTGGAATGAAACAGATATCGATATTGTCATGCAGTGTGAAAATTCCCAACTTGATCTGCCGGCATTGATCCAGCCGTTGAAATATTGGAAAGTCGGTTCGCTGCAGCAGCGGCAGACCGGTGACAGTGCCGTGGCTACTATAAATTTGAAGTTGATCCCTTATGATGCAAAGGTGTTGAAATGAATCTCAAAGAATTATCATCTTCCAAAAAGGGACAGTTGTTGCTCTGTTGCGGAATACTGGTTATTGTGTGGGGTGTGCTGCTGATCCGTTTCGGTTCGGCATGGCTGGGTGATCTGCCGGATAAGAAAAAGATTGCCAATGCCCGGAAAGAGTTTGAAAAAGTTTCCAAAGAGTACGAAAAAGTCCGTCGTGAGGATAGCGAGGCACGGGAAGTGCGTAAACGTTACCGGAATCTGGCGGCAAAGGCGTGGTTGACTTCAATAGATGGAAGTGTGGAAACCGCATTACGCCGTAAAATCAGTGAGATTTCAGAGAAACTTGATTTCAAACTTTCCACTATCGGTTCGGTCAGAGTCGGCAGAATAAATCCGGAATTCATTTATGCGGATATAGATATTCAGGGAGCCGGGGAATTGGCAGATTTGATACGTTTTCTTGCCGGATTGGCAAAGATTCAGCCGCAGCTGGCGTGGCGGAGATTGGATTTGAGACCTGATAACCGTTTCCGCCGTCAGACCGGAGCCGGCAGTGCCAATTTAGCAGCACAGTTGAATAATCTTCCGGTTACGAGATTGAATTTCAGCGGTACGCTCCGGGTTCTGGTCTACGAGGGAAAATACAGTGCCAAAGATTTGAATATAACCAGAGAACCGGTTCAGCTTCCGCATCCGGTCGCTGAAGAGGTTCCCGCAAATCTTCCGGCATTGGAAAACAAGGGGGCGGAAAAATGAAAAAAGCCTTGATCGCATTCAATCTGATTCTGGCGGCGGCGGTGATCATCATCGTTTCCGGCAATATGACCTATAACAAAAAAGCAGATAAAACGGTAAAGAAAGTTTCCGCATCCCAGAGCGGTTCCCGTAAAAATCCGGATAAAAACGATAAGAAATCCTCAATTGAAAATGAAGAAGTTCCGGCGGTAAAGCTGCTTTCTCCGGAAGATGCCGCGGCAAAGATCGTGGAGAAAGATGTTTTCAATCAGATCCGCAGTCCGCTGGCATTTTCAAGAGTGGGTAGAAGCGAGATGACTCTGGTCGGTGTGATCGACGGCAAAGCTGCGATCATCAAGACCAATACCCGTCAGCGGCAATTCAATCCTTATCTGGCACAGGCGATGCGTATGAGTGCCAATATGCGGGGCAATTCCGGCGGCAGATTCACCCAGTGGAGTCAGATGTCGAACCGGCGTAATAACGGTCCGGTTCAGCAGTATGTGCGTTTGGGGGAAACGATGAATAGCGGTTATGTGCTTACCGAAGTCAGCCGCAGCCGGGTGGTGCTTGAAAGAGGTAATGACAAACTTGAGCTTGAGCTTCAGGATCCTTCCAAAAACCGTGCAGTTGTCAATCAGCGGCCGCAGCGGCTCAATGCGACGCAGCAATTTCAGCAGGCTCAGATGTATATGCAGTCGCAGATGATCAGCACGATGCGTGAAATTCAGCGTAACAGCCGCAACAGTGCCCCGCAGGGTAACCGTAACCGGCGTTGAATAAAAGCAGAAACAGAATACATATAACGTATATAATATAAACGGGAGAAAAGATAATGGGTATGATCAAAAAATCCGGGATCTGGCGGGGAACAGCCGGAGTATTGGCGATGTTGCTTCTGGCGTCGTGTGCGACTAATGAAGAAGCAAAAAAGGATGATAAAGCAGTTGACCGTTTTTCATTTCTGCGTAAAGATGAAAGAGAAAAGATCGTAGATAAGAAAGAGACACTGGAAGAAGAGAAGGTTTCTCCGGATAAGAAAAACAAACCGGTGATCTCTCCTGAAGCGATGAAAAAACTTGGCGTGGCGGCGGCACCGGAAGTTTCTGTCGCTGAATTATCAGCGGAAAAACCACCTTTTTATGAAGACTTGATTGCACTTAATGCCGATGAAAAACTTGATGTTTCGCTGGTATTCAACAGTGCTCCGCTTCTGGATGTGCTTTCCGCTTTCGGAGATCTTCTTGAATTCAATTTTTCTGCTGACAGTTCGTTGAATAGCACCGTTACTTTGAATCTTAATAGTAAAATGACCCGCCGTGAATTGTGGAACACCTTTGACCGGATGCTTTCCATCAGCGGAGCCGGAGTCAAAGTCGATGGTTCACTTCTGCGGATAATGCCCCGTTGGCGTCTTGCCCAGCAGCCCGATGCCAAAACCGGAAACACCGCTGATATATATTACCGTCAGCTGCATAATGCCACGGCAAACGAGGTCATCCGTCAGGTAAGATCTTTTGTCGGTTCCAATGCGACCTGTGTTGAGTTATCCCGTCCCAATGCGGTGATGGTGTGTGATTCTCCTGAAAATATGCCTAAAGTACGCCAGATCATCGAATATCTGGATACCAGCGGCAAAAACGGCTGGCCCCGCAAAGTTATTCCCTGTAATAATGTATTGCCCAATAAAGTGGCGAATGAACTTCAGGAAATTCTTCCGGTATTGGGGTTGAATATTTACAAGACTACAGACCGCAGTGTGGCACCCGGTGCGGTGCAGATCGTTGGACTTGACCGCATGCGTCTCTTGGTGGTCTCTGCTGCCACACAGGAAGCGATTAATCTGGTTACGGAGTGGGTACAGCTTCTGGATACCGCCGGCAGTGATGATCAGGAAAATGTATTTGTCTACAAAGTGCGTCACAATAAAGCTGCCCATCTGGCAAGAGCGTTGGCGGTGGTGTTTGAAACCCAGGGTACTTCACTTACCACAGATGCGACTACCGGCAGAACGAAGATCGAAACGATCAATTCACCGGTGACCCGTAATCCGGCCCGGGTGAATAGTCGTGCGGCGAGCCGTTCTGATGCAGTCAATGTGGGAACGAATATCCAGACCGATCAGGATTCAAAGATTTTCGGCACCGCGATCCGGGTTTTTGCCGATGGGGTGTTGAACCGTCTGGTTCTGCGTTGTACTCCACGGACTTATGCTTCGGTAAAGGCGTTGCTGGATAAGCTGGATGTCGTTCCGGCACAGGTTCTTCTGCAGGTATTGATGGTGGAAGTGACTCTGACGGAATCGACCCAGTTCGGTCTGGAATTTTCCGGAGTGGCAAGTCATGGTAATACCGGAGCGTTATTCGGCACGAATTACAGCAATAATGCCTCTGCTGCAAATCAGCTGACTCCTTTTGTCACCGGTAATGACGGTGTTTCGGGCTTCCGTGCCGGAAGTGACCGTCAGGATGGATTTTCTCTGGCTATTGGAGATAAGAATGATCCCCGTAAACAATTCGGCTACATCCGTGCCCAGGCGGGCAATGGTCAGGTCAAAGTTATTTCCAGTCCGCAGCTTCTGGTTTCCAGCCATACTGAAGCAAAGATCAATGTCGGTCAATCCGTACCGACAATTTCCGGAACACTTTCCAGTACCGACGGCGGTGTATCCGATTCATTGGAATATAAAGATACCGGTGTCGGTCTGACGGTCACGCCTTATGTGACCAGTACCAATCTGATTTCACTGGATATTATTCAAACGATGTCACAGGCGACTGCCAATATCATCACTCCGGAGATCAAATCACCGGTTATCACCAAGCGTGAGATTGAGACCAGCATGACTATTGCCAATGGTCAGACGATGGTGCTTGGCGGTTTGATCCAGGAGCGTTCCAATGATTCGCTTGATTCATTGCCGATCATCAATAAAATACCTTTCCTCAAACGTTTGCTGGGTTCGACCAATGCTTCTGTTGAACGAACCGAGGTGCTGGTGCTGATCACCGGATATATCGTCAATGAACACAGTGAAGTCGATGCATTGATCAAACGTTACAATGATGCGGTAAAAGCATTGAATGATTACGATTCCCGTCTGGGTGACCGCAAAGATGCGGAAACGAAACGCGGAGTACTGTTTCAGGATAAGGATTTCTGGCTGTGAGTAGTGCAAAATTTGATCTCAATGGTGCATTGGCACGCATAGATGCTGAAATATGCCGTCGTTTTCCTGATTTTGCCGGTATTCCCGGCAAGACCGCAGAAAGAAAACTGATTCAGGAAGGCAGGATCACGGAAGCGGCTCTGGTCGAACTTTATTCCAGGGCGTTTGACGTGCCGGTATTGGAAGAAGATGAGATCGTGCTGCCGGAAATGCAGGAGGAGTTTTCTCTGGCGTTTTTCAATGCCCATGATTGTATCGTACTTGAATTTGATGGTGAATTGGCAACACTGCTGGTGGCATCACCTTATACGCTGGGAGAAATTTCATTCCAGTTGAAAAGGATGTGGAATTGTGATGTGGCGGTACGTTTTGTCCGCCGTCCGTTCCTTGAAAGACTTTTGAGCAAGTTGCAGAATGAGGAAGATGAGGCGGAAGAAAAAGAGTCCGAGGAAGATGAAAATACTTTGCGTACTCTTGCCGGAGAAGCCCGGATCGTCCGTCTGGTCAATGATATATTCACCCGGGCATTGGAATTGGGAGCCAGCGATATTCATATCGAACCGGGCGAAGATGCCGTATCGGTGCGTTGCCGTGTCGATGGTGTGCTGACGGAAATAATTTCAGTACCGCTGAATCAGTTTCCCGCGATCGCATCCAGAATCAAACTGCTTGGCGGTCTGAATATTGCCGAGAGCCGGCTGCCGCAGGATGGCAGAACGAATGTTTCTCTGGGCAGGATGCAGCTTGATATGCGTATCAGCACCATTCCCATTCTCACCGGAGAAAGTATCGTGCTGCGTCTTTTGAATAAAGAGAGTGTCAGTTTCGATCTTGCCCAGCTTGGCATGTCAGAAGCACATCTGAAACAGTTTGAAAGACTCATCCGTATTCCCCACGGTATCATTCTGGTCGTAGGCCCAACCGGCAGCGGTAAGACCACTACGCTTTACAGTGTGATCAGTCAGTTGAATGATTCGCGTAAAAAGATCATTACTATTGAGGATCCGGTCGAGTACCGCACTCCGGGATTGTGTCAGGTGCAGGTAAATCCCAAAGTTGGAGTAACATTTGCCGCCGGATTGCGTTCCATTGTGCGTCAGGATCCGGATATTATTCTGGTCGGAGAGATCCGTGACCGGGAAACTGCGGATATTGCGATCAATGCAGCTTTGACCGGACACCTTGTGTTGAGTACACTTCACACCAACGATGCCGTCGGAGCCGTCACCCGTCTTCTGGATATGGGATTGGAAAACTTTCTGGTTTCCAGTGCCCTTTTTGGGGTGCTTTCGCAGCGTCTGGTGCGTAAGATCTGCCCGGTCTGCAAAGGCGAGAAGCAGGCGGTCAAGTGCCGCAAATGCAATGGTACCGGATTCAAAGGCCGCAGCGGTATTTTTGAATTGCTGATTCTTGATGATGAGATCCGTAATGCCGTCAACCGCAATGCCTCCAGCGGCGAACTGGAAAAGATCGCAGTCAGTCATGGAATGATAACGTTGGCTGAAGATGGTGCGGCGAAAGTTGCTGCCGGAGTGACGACTCAGGAAGAGTTGAACCGTTCCACAGCGGAGTTGTGACAGATGGCACTTTACAAATACATTGCCACCCATCCGGGAAAATCACCGGAAGAGATCGTTATCGAGGCAGATAACGAGAAAGAATCTCTGGCGAAACTTCGCCGCCGGGGGATGATACCGGTACGTTTTCTGGGTATAGATGATGCAAACAGCAAAAGTTTGTGGCGTGGAAAGAAGCCGGATGTTTTTGAATTCACCCGTCAGCTTACGCCGTTATTGACCGCCAATATCCAGTTGGAGCAGGCGTTGGGGATCATCAGTGAAGGTTCGACCGAAGCGATGCAGAAAGATTTTGTAAATTCTCTGCGTCAGGGCTTGCATGAAGGAAAAAAGTTTTCAGAAATGGTGCGTTCCTACGGTTCACTTTTTCCGGATTACTATGCGAATCTGATTGAAAGCGGAGAAGAGACCGGCTGTCTGCCGGAAGTTACCAGTGAATTGTATAAATTTATGCAGGAAAGCCGGGAGTTGAAAAACTTTATCGTTTCCAGTTCCATTTATCCGATCGTGATTTTTGCAGTGGTTCTGGTGGTATCGGTGGTGCTGTTTACCGTGTTTGTACCGCATTTTTCCAAGATTTTTGCCGATATGGGGCGGGAACTGCCGAATTCCATGCGGATTTTGAATTCCATCGGCGGAGTATTCAAGTGGTTGTGGTGGTCATTGCCGCTGTTGTGTATTGGCGGATGGTATTTTTTCAAACACCAGCTTGGAGCTGTTGAGTGGAAAAGAAGAGTCGGCGGCTTTCTGATCAAAATTCCGGTAGCCGGCAGGATCATGATCGATCTTGAAATCTGCCGTTATCTGCGTACACTGGCGATTCTTATCGGCAATCATGTGGAAATCATCAAGACGGTGCGGATCGCGGGCAGGGTGGTATCCAACCCGGTGATCGCCGCCGGATTTGACGGAGTTGACCGGAGATTGAAAAGCGGAGAAAAGCTTTCCGCCACGCTGAAAGATAATCAGTTTGTTCCCCGCAGTACCGCAAGTATGCTGCGGGTCGGTGAAGAATCCGGTCAGGTTGGCGAAATGCTGGATAATATAGCCGGTAATCTGGAAGCGGATACCCGGCAGAAGATCAAAAGGGCATTGAGTCTTTTTGAACCGCTGGTAATTATTTTGCTGGCGGTGATAGTATTAGGGGTTGTCGTGGCGATATTTATTGCTATGATGGAAATAAATTCTGTAAGTGGAGGTCAAAAAATATGAAAAAGTTGCAGAAAAGACGTTTTACCCTCATTGAAGTTGTTATTGTTATCGTGATTCTGGTCACATTGGCATCCATTGCCACGCCGATGTATCTCAATTACATCAGCAATGCGAATATCGGTGCTGCCAAATCCCAGGTCAAACTGCTTTCAGATGCGTTGACCGGTTACAAGACCGACAATAAAGATTTCCCCAGTGAGGAATCCGGACTTCAGGCATTGGTTGAGAATATCGACGATCTGGAAACGTGGAGAGGACCTTATCTGCAGGGATCACTTCCCAAAGATCCGTGGGGCAATGATTATATTTACCGTTGTCCGGGTGAAGACAACCGTCCTTTTGAAGTCATCAGCTATGGTGCCGATGGCGAGATCGGCGGCGAAGGTGAAAATGCGGATATTTCCAGTTGGGAATGATTTTCAGAAAAAGAGAACTGAAATAATTTAAATGGTTCGTAAAAGTGCATTCACACTGGTTGAAATAATCGTAGTGCTGGTGATCATCATGCTGATCACCGGTATTGCGGCAGCATCGCTGCGTGGAGAATCGCCTTCGGTAAAATTGAACCGCACATCACTGGAATTGGAAGCATTTCTGGCGAGGGTGCGGTTTCTGTGTGCTGAAAGCGGCAGGGATTATGTGGTGCATTTTTATCCGGATCGCAAAATACTGGCTGCCCACGTCGATTTTACCGATGAGGAAAAAGAGGAACTGGAGGAAGATATTCCTGAAAGTTCTCAAATCCAGCGTTTTTCATTCGGCGATGATGTGGAAATTTTCACTGTTGAAGCAGCTGAAGACGGCGGTATGGAAGAGGAATTCATCCCGGTTTTCCGTTTTTATCCATCCGGCGGGGCAAGCTGCATCAACCGTCCGGGTATAAGGGTTGAAAATCTGGCGGTGTTTTTTGATATATCGTTTTTCAATGGTCAACTTATACGCAGTGATGGCGATGGAATGGGAGTGGAAAAAAGATGAAATTTACACTTATTGAAGTGGTTATTTCCATGATGATCCTGTCGCTTTCGCTGGCGGGGATGCTGCGTTTGCTGACCCATTCCCAGAGCCGGATAAGTGTGGCGGAGGAAAGATGGCGTGAGATGCACATGCTGACGCAGGGGGCGGAATATATTCTGCTCACCGGTACGGAATCAGATTTGAGTGTACCGGATGACGTATTCCCTTACAGTGACTATCTGATAGATTGTTCAGTGGATGAAGTAGAGGAAATACCGGAAGAATTCACCGGTCAGGAAAATCAGATCCCGCTGAAAAAATGGACGGTGAAACTTATCAAAGCTTCGGATCGTTCCGAGAGATTGAAAGTGATCATTGACCGCTTTGATTATTCAATATCGGAGGCGGAAAGTGAAACGTTATAATTTTACGCTCATCGAGCTGGTTGTTTCCATTGCGATATTGATCGTTATTGCCGGAATCGTCGGTGTTTCCGGTGCGGCATTTTACAATGGGTATGAGAGATCTTTACGGGTCACCAACCGCCTGAAAATGCTGATGGCGATCGACAATCTGATGGATACCCATATCCGCAACATGGTTCCATTCAACTGGAAGGATGAGGAGGGCAAGAGCCGTCTGCTTTTTGACGGAGAAGAAAACCGGATATTTTTTACCACGTTACGCCGCAGTTACGGGGATCGTCCCGGAGCGTTGATTTTTGTGCGGGTATTTGTGGAAGATGAGAAACTGATTGCCGAATACTCTCCGTATCCCCGTTTGCCGTGGCTTGAGGAAGGGGATGAAAGTATGCCGATGACCCGTGAAGTACTCGCAGAAAATGTGTTGCAGGTGACCTTTAATTATGCTGAAAAATCCACAGAAAATGATGAGGCCGTGGACTTCCTTGAAGAATTCAGAGAAGAGGAAAACAGCGTTCTGCCTTTGGCGGTATTGATGAAAATAGAGTTTACCGACTGCACGCAGGAGCAGTGGCTCCGCCGGGTTGCCGGAGTATCTAAAAACAGTACCTTCGGTTATCGTCCGAAGCCGGAAAATAACAGCAGTGCTGATGATGGAAATCAGGTCAATGCCGGCAGTAACCGCAGCAGTTCAGTGAATACCGGTTCCAGCCGTTCATCCGGAAGAAGTTACCGTGGCGGCGGCGGTGGAGGTAATCGCGGCGGCGGAAGGGGCGGAAGACAATGAAAAGAAATAGAAAAATCATCCGTCATCATGCCGCATTGATTTCGGTATTGTGTCTGATATTCACTGCCGGAATTCTGACTGCGGCGACGCTGGCACTTTCCCAGAGCGGCACATTCGGGATAGCGGCTCATGTGGAATTGCAGCGGTCGATGCTGGTAGCCGAGGGCGTTGCCAACAGGATCCAATTTCTGATGGCTGCAGACCGGAATTTGAATCCCAACGATAAGCCCGGTGAAGTTGATTATACCACCTTTGAGCATGACCGTTACATGGCAGACGGGGTGAAACATACCATGGAATATTATGGTGAAACGGTCAGTTTTACCGTACATGATGCGGTCAAAGGATGGGATATGAGCAATTCCGGTTATCAGAGTGTATTGAATTCGATCACCAATCAGGATGATGCGGGCGATGATCTGGTGGATCTGGTCAATCAGGTTTCCCACCGTCTGGGTGATTATCTGGATGCGGATGACGATATAAAAGAGTACGGTCAGGAAGCGACAGATTATGAAGATCAGATGAAAAAGCCGCTGCCCCGCAATGGAACGATGCAGTACCGTGAAGAGCTGCTGTATATTGAGGGATTTACGGAATTGTTTCCTCTGGATGGCAATGGCAGGTTGAGCAGTATCCGGTTGATTCCTCCGGAGAATACGAGTTCATTAAGCGGCACTCCCGGACTTTTTACGGCAACGAGAGAGATGATCGAACTTCAGTGTGATCTGTCTGAAGATGAGCTGGATACGGTGATGGATTCTCTTGACCGCTGGAAAAAGGATCAGGAACTTTTGAGCGATACTCTGGATGAAGAACTTCTTGCCAAATTAAAAAGTAAATTCAGTACAGTCGAAAGCGGGGCATATACGGTGGAAATTTCATCACCGACGGATAAGCCGCGTCCTTTCCGCAAATTGATTTTCTCTTACGCCGGTTTTGAAGTTTCCGGACCGGAAGAGCAGAATGTACGTTATATGGAGTGGAACTTCCTGTGAAAAATCTGCTGCTGATTGTAATAATATTTTGCGGAATATGTATTCCCTTTAAAGCCAAAGCTGAACCGGTTACAATGGTGGTGCTTGCCCCATTGGCACTGGAGGCGGCAAAAATGGCATCGCCTTATGCCATAAGTGCATTGCACAGCGGCGGGGCTCAGCTCTATGAGATCGGCAAAGATTGTGCCAATATCCTGCTGCTGCCGTTCGGTCTTCTGCAGGCAACGCTGGGGGCACCTTTCGGATATTTCGGAAAAGGGGTGGAAAATATCGTTCTCGGTCTGGCGGCACCATTTCAATTGGCAGGTGATATACTGATTCTGCCGTTGAGTTTCATCAATGGGGCGGCAGGGGGATAAAATATCTGTAGTAAAAGCGGAAAATTACACTTTCTCTGTTGTATAAAGAGCATCCATGTATTATATTATATACATGGATGTTTTTGTTTAACAACATATAGGATTTTTTGAATTATGAAAATGAGTAAACTTGCGGGTCGCCGCTTGCGTGAAGTTCCCAAAGATGCAAAGACAGTGAGCCATCAATTTCTGATGAGAGGCGGCTATATCCGTCCGGTATCAGCGGGTATATATTCCCTGCTTCCTGCAGGCAAAAGGATCGTTGCCAAAATTGAAAATATCATCCGTGAAGAGATGGATCGTATCGACGGTCAGGAAATTCTGATGCCGGTCGTACTTCCGGCTGCATTGTGGCAGGAATCCGGCCGTTACGAATCAGTGGGAGCAGAATTGCTCCGTTTTTCCGACCGCAATGATAAACCGATGCTGCTGGCGATGACCCATGAGGAGTGTGTTACCGCATTGATCCGCACCGAGGTCAACAGTTATAAACAGCTTCCGGTGATGGTCTATCAGATCCAGACCAAATACCGTGATGAGGCCCGTCCCCGTGCCGGATTGATCCGTACCCGTGAATTCACGATGAAAGACGCCTACAGTTTCCACACAGATCAGGCGGATCTTGAGGCGTACTATATGCGGGCTCATGAAGCGTATGAGCGGATTTTCCGCCGTATCGGTCTGGATAATGTGTTGAGTATTGAATCCAACAGCGGCATGATGGGCGGTAAAGTTTCCCATGAATTCATGGCGATCTCCGATTGCGGAGAGGATACGATTTTCGTTTCACCCGACCGCAAATACCGTGCCAACCGTGAAATTGCGGTAGCGGATTGGAAGTTTGTGAAAGAAGAGGCGAAAGAACTGGAAAAAGTTGCCACTCCGGATTGCAAGACCATTGAGGAAGTTGCCGGATTTTTGAAAGTATCTGCTGAAAATACCGGCAAAGCGGTCTTCTATCAGGATGCCCGTACCGGCGAATTGATTTTCGCTCTTATCCGTGGCGATTTTGAAGTAAATGAGAGCAAACTTGCCAATACGGCACTGGTTTCTGAATTGAAATTTGCCGATGATGAATCAATTCTGGCAGCGGGAGCAGTTCCGGGCTATGCCAGTCCGCTCAATCTCAAGGGCAAAAAGGCGAAGATCATCGTTGACCGTTCCGCATTTGAATCATCGAATCTGGTGGTTGGAGCCAATGAACCGGGTTACCACTATCTCAACTTCAATGCTGAACGCGATCTGGCAGGTGTGGAATACACCGTTGCCGACATTGCCACGGTGCGTGAAGGCGATCCGTCACCCGGTTCAGGGGAACCGCTGCAGATGCTCCGTGGAATCGAAGTCGGTAATATTTTCCAGCTTGGCACGAAATATTCCGAATCTATGAACTGCACCTATCTGGATAAAGACGGCAAAACCCATCCGATGATCATGGGCTGTTACGGAATCGGAGTAGGCAGGGCGATGGCTTCGGTGATCGAGTTTTCGCATGATGATTATGGTCCGGTCTGGCCGATGTCGATTGCCCCATGGCAGGTGCAGGTCTGTGCGATCGACCCGCACAAAGCCGGAGTCGGTGAAGCGGCGGATAAATTGGTTGCGGAATTGGAAGCCTGCGGTATTGAAGTACTTTACGATGACCGGGGTGAAAAAGCCGGCAGTATGTTCAGTGATGCCGACTTGCTGGGAATCCCCTTGCGTCTGGTGATTTCTCCCAAGACGCTGGCGGAAAATGAAGCGGAATTCCGTACCCGGGCATGCCGTGACAGTGTGAGATTCAAACTTGACGAAGCCGCAGGAATCATTGCTGATAAAGTCAAAGTTGAACTTGCAAAATTTGAATTTTGAAAGGGCGGTAAACCATGTGGAACTATACAGATAAAGTAATTGACCACTTTATGAATCCCCGCAATGTGGGAGAAGTTGAAAATCCCGACGGTACCGGTCAGGTCGGTAATGCCGCCTGCGGTGATGCATTGAAATTGACTTTCAAACTTGATGATGATGGCAAAATTGCCGATGTGAAATTCAAAACATTCGGCTGTGCCAGTGCGATCGCCTCAAGTTCGGCACTTACGGAGTTGATCAAGGGAATGACTCTGGAAGAGGCGGCGGCGGTGACGAATCAGGATATTGTCAAACTTCTCGGCGAGTTGCCGGAAGCGAAAATGCACTGTTCGGTAATGGGTATGGAAGCGTTGCAGGCGGCGATCGCAGATTACAAAGGTGAACCCAATCCTTTTGAAAAACTTGATGATCACGACGGCAAACTGATCTGCAAATGTTTCGGAGTCACTGATCTGAAAATTTTGCGTGTGGCAAAGGAAAATGATCTGCACCGTGCGGAAGAGATCACCAATTATTGCAAAGCCGGCGGAGCTTGCGGAGCCTGTCTGGGGACGATTCAGCGTTTGCTGGATGATATGTGGAGATTGGAGAGTGTGAAAAAATGCTGACGATCGAAGAATTACGCCAGAAAGAAAACGAATATAAAAAGCGTCTGGAGCAGGTCGAGGGCTTTCTCAAAATCGAAGAAAAAGAGAGCGAACTTGCCGAACTTGAAGCGAAAATGAATGCTGCGGATTTCTGGAACGACAAAGAAGCTGCTCAGACGACGATAGCTGCGGTATCATCATGCCGTAATATAATTACGCCTTTCCGCAAGATGGAAGGATCTCTTTCCGATTTCGGTACAGCGTTGGAATTTGCCGCCGAGGATGAAGCATTTGTTGAAGAAGCAGAGGCGTTGCTGCCCGCATTGGAAAGTGAACTGGATAAACTGGAAATCGTAAGTTTCCTTTCCGGCAGATTTGACCGCAATAACTTCTATCTCACCATCCACGCCGGAGCCGGCGGTACGGAGTCATGTGACTGGGGCAGTATGCTTTTCCGCATGTACCGCCGTTATGCGGAAAGACGGGGCTGGAAAGAGGAACTTATCGACTATCAGCCCGGTGATGAAGCGGGTATCAGAAGTGCGACACTGCATATCATGGGTGAATTTGCCTATGGTTACTGCAAAGGTGAAAATGGTGTGCATCGTCTGGTGCGTATTTCACCGTTTGACAGTAACGCACGCCGTCACACAAGTTTCTGTTCGGTTGATGTGTTTCCGGAGATCGACGATGACATTGATATTGAGATCAATGAAGCTGATTTGCGGGTGGATACCTACCGTTCCAGCGGTGCCGGCGGTCAGCACGTCAATACGACCGACTCAGCGGTGCGTATCACCCACTTGCCCAGCGGCATCGTGGTAAGCTGTCAGAATGAACGCAGTCAGCATAAAAACCGTGCAACTGCGATGAAAATGCTCAAAGCCCGTCTTTTTGAGATCGAGGAACGCAAACGGCGTGAAGCCGCAGCGGCACTCCGCGGCGAACAGATGGAAAACGGCTGGGGCAGTCAGATCCGCAGTTATGTATTGCAGCCCTATCAGATGGTAAAAGATTTGCGTACAGATGTTGAAACCAGTGACACATCCGGTGTGCTGGATGGAGATATCGACCGCTTTATAGAGGCGTATTTGAAGCAGCAATGAGTCATCTGGAAAATCTGAAAACGCGTTCCGCACTGCTGCGAGCTTTGCGGGAGGCGTTTTATTTTGAAAATTTTTTGGAAGTTGCCACGGCGGTAAAAATTCCCGCTCCGGCACCGGAAGAGTATATTGAATCGGTTCCGTGTGAGGGTGGATTTCTGCGGACGAGTCCGGAACTGGCGATGAAGAGGATGCTTTGTGCCGGAATGGAAAGGATTTTTCAATTCGGTCCGGCATTCCGGGCAGAGGAACTTGGCAGAAAACACCGTGAAGAGTTTACCATACTTGAGTATTATGCGGTAAAATGGGATTACCGTCAGTTGGCGGAATTTACTGCAAAAATGATTTCAAGTGCGGCGGAAAAACTTTTCGGTAAAACGCAGATAGAGTATCAGGGCGAACCGGTGGATCTTGGCAGACACAACTTTATCACCGTGGATGAAGCTTTCCGTAAATATGCCGGAGTATCGGCATTTGAAGCGGATGAAAAAGGTTCATTTGACGAGTTGATGGTGTTGCAAGTGGAACCGGCTCTGGGCAAAGATTGTCCGGAATTTCTGATTGATTATCCGGCGGCGAGGGCATCACTTTCCCGTTTGAGTGCGGCGGATAAGCGGGTCGCGGAAAGGTGGGAACTTTATATCAGAGGCATCGAGCTGGGCAATGCTTTCGGAGAATTGACCGATGCTGCCGAGCAGCGCCGCCGCTTTGCGGAAGCGTTGAAATTCCGTGCTGAGCAGGGGATGTTGAAATATCCGGAGGCAACAGATTTTCTTGAAGCACTGGAAAAAGGTATGCCTGAAAGTTCCGGTTGTGCCATCGGCTTTGACCGGCTGTGTATGATTTTCTGCGACAGTTACGATATAGCAGACGTAATTTTTGAGTAAAAAATTGTTGTTTAAATCCCGATTATACCGACGGCGGCGTAACATTGGCAGCAATTACTGTTAGAACCATACCATTATCAGTTTATTCCAGATTGGTAAACCACACAGTTCCGGGGATTTCGACCATTCTGCCTTTATTGCGTGGCGAGTAAAAAATCCCGGTATCATTCTGGAATCCGGAAAAAACACTGATCTGGTTTTCTTTAAGCAGAGAAGAAATTTCTTCATAACCGGCAGCTTCTTTTCTGCCGATGATCAGAAATTTCTTTTTGTATTCCATTAATTGAGCCACATATTCCCGGAAAAGCGAATGAGGCGGATGAGTGACCATAATATCTGCTTTTTTCAAGGTTTCGATACACTCATCTGAACGGAAATCGCCATTGCCTTTGAGAGGAATCAATTTATTCCTTCTGCCGACCATTAACGAACCCACATCGCCCATAACTTCGGCATAATCGCCGATATTGCATATAACTTTTGAAATCAGGATTTGATAGGCGATTTTTCTTCCGCTTTCCAGGTTGAAAACGGGCAATTCTTCACCGGAAATGGGGGAATAGTTGCAGCAGGTGGAAATAAGTTTCTTCAGAGCGAATGAATTGAAATTGATCAAAAAATATTTGAAAAAGTTGCTTTCAAAAGGATCGTCGCAATTACAGTATACGAATTTGCCTATGAAATGACTTCGGTAATGCTGTAATACATTTTCGATATCAGTCATTTGAGTGTAAATGTCGTCTGCTTTATCTGCTTTTTTCAAATGTTTGCCGGTAGCCATTTTGCAGTGATTCCCGTGTGTTACGGAAAACACCTCAAAAAAAAAGAGGTGCATCCCTGATTTATATGCACCACACGCCCACCACAGGCGACACAACAATACAAATGCAGAAATGCACCGTGTATGATACACGGCACAAAATATCATTCTTTGTTGTGCTTCAGGTCATTCTTACGAAGGTGGTGTTTTTGTGAGGATAGCCTGAAAATTATGCTGTAAAAATTTTATAAGGAAATCCCGATGAAACTTCTCCTGTAAAAAATATTTTTTATGCCAGATGGTCGAAATACCATTTAGCCGTTTTCTGCAGACCGGTTTTGACGGTTGATCCCGGCAGATAACCGAGCAATTTTTCTGCACGGGAAATATCTGCCTTGCTGTGCGGAATATCTCCGGCACGTACCGGGCCGTAAACCGCTTCGATTCCGGCAATTTCCGGATCATAAATGGATAATTCTGATTTCAGATAATTGAATAACTCATTCAGGGTGGTTTCATTGCCGCATGCCACATTGTAAACGGTATTGAGAGATTCCGGCAGCGTGGTTTTCAGTGCGAGCATATTTGCCCGGATCACATCATCTATATAGGTAAAATCCCGGCTGTATGAGCCATCACCATTGATTACCGGAGCCGTATGAGCCAGCAGAGCTGCTGAAAATTTCGGGATAACCGCCGCATAAGCTCCATCGGGATCCTGACGGCGGCCGAACACATTGAAATAACGCAGCCCGATACATTCCATGCCGTAAATAGAAGCAAAGTTGGCAGCAAACTGCTCATTGATGCTCTTGGTCAATGCGTATGGCGATAACGGAGTTCCGGTACGGTTTTCGACTTTCGGTGAATCACTGCAATCCCCGTAAACCGAACTGCTTGAAGCGTAGATAAAGCGTTTAACTCCGGCATCTTTGGCGGCGGTGAGCATATTGACAAAACCGCCGACATTGACCGCCGTTGAAAGTTCCGGAGTTTTTATGGATCGCGGCACACTTCCCAATGCTGCTTCATGGAAAACTGCATCCACATTTTCAACGGCACGGCGACAATCATCCATATTGCGGATATCGCCCTCAATGAGAGTGAAATGTGAATTGGCGGTCAAATGGGCAATATTTTCCCGCTTGCCGGTGGAAAAATTATCCAGCACTCTTACTTCATATCCGGCATCAAGTAGGGCATCGGTCAGATTTGATCCGATAAAACCGGCTCCACCGGTGACCAGAATCTGTTTCATAAAGCTCACTCATCACCCCGGCAGAAATCCGGATCACTTTTAAGCAGTTCATCAAAATACTGAATGGTTTTTTTCAAACCTTCCCGAAGCGGGGTTGTCGGCTGCCAGTTGAGCAGTTTTTCCGCTTTGGAAATATCCGGTTTACGCTGTTTCGGGTCATCCGAGGGCAGGGGCATACGGATAATTTTTGAGCTTGAGCCGGTCAGATCGATAACATTTTCCGCCAACTGCAGAATAGTAAATTCACCGGGATTGCCCACATTGACCGGTCCGGTAACATCATCGCCGGTTGCCATCAAACGCATCATACCCTCGATAAGATCATCCCGGTAGCAGAAACTGCGGGTCTGGGAACCATCGCCATAGATGGTTATATCCTGATTCTGCAATGCCTGCAGAATGAAATTACTGACCACTCTGCCGTCGTGCGGATGCATCCGCGGACCGTAAGTATTGAATATACGGATGATTTTAATCCGGGTCTTATTCTGCATGTGGTAACAGTTGAAAAGGGTTTCGGCACACCGTTTTCCCTCGTCATAGCATGAACGCACGCCGATAGGGTTCACATTTCCCCAATATTCCTCCACTTGCGGGTGGATCGCCGGATCACCGTAAACCTCGCTGGTTGAAGCCTGCAGGATTTTTGCATTGACCCGTTTTGCCAGACCGAGCATATTGATCGCTCCGTGGACACAGGTTTTTACAGTCTGTACCGGGTCACGCTGATAGTGAATCGGGCTGGCGGGGCAGGCGAGGTTGTAAATTTCATCGCACTCCACATAAAGTGGGAAAGTGACATCATGACGGATCAATTCAAAACGGGGATGATCCAGCAAATGGTAGATATTCCGTTTTGCACCGGTATAGAAGTTATCGACACAAATGACTTCATTACCTTTTTCCAAAAGTTTTTCGCAGAGCCAGCTTCCGAGAAATCCGCTGCCTCCGGTGACCAGAATCCGTTTCATAAACTACCTGTGATTTTACAATTTTGTATTACAGCATAACTTACACCGGCAAAAGATAAATTACAAGCTTTCCGGCAAAATATTTTTCATTACATTCAATTTTCATCATCCGGCATGATCTCAATATTACCGATACAGCGGAGATCTTCACTGCCGATATCACTGCGGATAATATCGCTGAATTGCTTTCTGCCTTCACTGCGTATCCACGGCCGTCGCGGTCTTTCAGCAGTGATCACAACCTCTTTGTTATCGACGGTGTAAACTGCCTGATCACCGCCGGCACGCTGAAGTCTGCCTTTTGAATCCCGCCTTAAAAGCACGACTTCCCGTTTGCAGACGATCCGTTTCAAATCCTGAGAATCGGATATGGCAATCCGTGACGGAGCAGAATTTTCCCCCATATCCATTTCAAAAGGATCCTCATCCAGAGCTTCTTCTTCTGAAAGTTCTTTTTTGACCGGTTGTTTATTTCCGTTCTCAACGATGATCTCATTTACCGGAGAAGCACCGGAGAAAACATACATATCGCGGCAGTGGATCTCGGTATTGTCATCAATGATGGTCACTTTGCCGTGAAATTCGGAGTAATCCGCCAGCAGATCACTTTTCGCGTTTGCGGCAGCAAGCGTTCTGGTGAGGATTTTTCCGTCACGCTGATTGAAAGATTTTGCCAGCACATTGCCGTCACAGAGGATTTTTGTAAGCTGTACACCACCGGACTGGATGATTCCTGGTGAAGGTTTTTCCCCGGGCGGCAGATCCCGGAAAAAGAGGGTGAGGATATCGGTTTTCAATTCATCTTTATTATCCGAGATCATGATCACGTTACCGGTGGCGATAAGTTTGGTAACGGTTTTATTTTTGCCTTCCATTCCCGCTGCGATCGGAGCTCCGGAAGGAGCATTTTTATCTGTTTTTTTATCTGCAAGGAAAATATCCAGCCGGTCGCAATCCAAACACGCTTTGCCGTCACGGATCTTTACATCGTTGTAAAAAACAAGTTTATTGTTACGGAAATTCAATTCCACCTGTTTGGCATTGACGGTACTGAGTGATACGTTTTTTTGACCGTTGCCGGTAACTTTTTCTGAACGGTTGCTGATTTTTACATTGCCGTTAGCAAAAAGCAGATCAAGTTTCTGACTGGAAGTTATCTTATCTTCTTTGAGGTGAACCCGCAAACTGTCGGTGTAAAGTGAACCGGTCTGGTCAACTGCGACCACGTTGCCGTGAAAGTTGGCAATGTTATCTTTTCCGTCAAAGTTTGCACGGTCGGAATAAATCGTGCGGGTACGGGCGATGAGACCTTTCTCATCCCTTACGATGGATTTGATCCGGCAATCACGCATGACAAACATCCGGTCGGCGTGCCGGAGCAATTCGATGCGGTGTCCGGTCAACTGGGTATCGCTTCCGCGGGTCAGAGTCGGTTTCTGTTCATTGCCGGTGAGGATGATCAAACCTCGTTTAACATCATATTCGAGATGTTCCGAGTGAGATGTCTGCAAATCGTTTTTTGCTCTTGCCGGATCTTCCGGATTCTGAACGAGCAGCACATTACCGTCGGCAAGAATACGTTTTACACCGTCAAGAATAGCTTTTTCATCTTCCGGAAGGTCGCTTTTTTTATTTTCGGTGTCAGCCTCACGTTTGTTATCTTCCAGAAAAGCTGTAAGCCGGTCGCAGGTCATGGTGTTTCTGCCGTCGACGACTTTTACATTTCCGATAAGGATCAATTCGCCGTTTTTCATATCTATACGCAGCGAGTCACCGGTGGCGGTGATGCTTCTGATCCGGCTGGGGAAGGGGGTTCCGGTGAGAAGTTTACGCGGATCACTTTCTGCAGAACGCACATTGATACACACATCATCATTTACTTCGATAACTTTGTTTTTGAAATCCGCTTTGAAACCGGTTCCGTCAAGATCGAATTGCGGATGACGCAAGAAGATTTTTCTTTCCCCGAAAACCTGTTCATTGGCCTGATCAATGAAACATTTCTGGGTAAAAATGATATATTCGCTTATATTGAAACGGTTTTTCCAGAAACCGAGCATCTTTTTCAAAGGAGCATTGAGCGGATAGATTTCAGTCTGCCAGGCATCCGGGATCTTGTCAATGTCGATTTTTTCCAGCAGGGTGTCAATGAAAGCACTGTTGCACTGGACCAATCTGCCATTGCGTTCGCCATTATCAGCAAAGATGAGTCTTTCCAGAATGTTTTTTCTGTAAAAAGGGATTTTTATATGTTTGAGGTTCAGCCCCTGCATATCCTCTATCCCTTTTGCTCCGGCGGTCAACACCGTCAATCCGGTCAGGATCAGAAGTAAAAATTTGATTTTCATCTGCGGTAACGCTCCATAATATGATCAAACAATCCTTTTTCTTTCAGTATCCGGCGGATGATTTCACAGGCTGCACCTTTTCCGCCGGGGGCGGCGGTACGGATGTTGGCAGCCTCATTGAGTTCTTCCACGGCATCAGCTACTGCTACACCGATACCAGCTCTGCGGATGACCGGCATATCGACTACATCATCGCCCATATAGCAGCATTCATCTGCAGTGAGTTGATTTTTTTGCAGGATTTCCTCAAATCCGGCAATTTTATCTTTTACTCCCAAAAGGGCAAAAGAGAGATTCAACTCTTTGACCAGATTTTCATTTGCCGGGTCATCCCTTCCGGAAAGAACTCCGACTTTCAAGCCGGCTCTCAAAGCAAGTTTCATCCAGTGCATATCGTGGTGGTCAAAAGATTTGACCATTCTTCCATCCGGCAGGAAAAACGCCCTGCTGTCAGTCAGAGTGCCGTCAATATCAAATATCAAAGTGGTGATTTTCTGAAAATCAGTCGACAAGATCATGGATCGCTTTAACCTGAATCAGAGTTTCACGGATCTGGTCAAAATCCAGCGAGTTCGGTCCATCCGACCATGCTTCTGCCGGACGGGGATGAACTTCGGTAAAAAGAGCATCGATTCCGATTGCGGCGGCGGCTCTGGCGAGAGGAAGAACGAATTCTTTCTGACCGCCGGAAGCATTGCCCAGACCGCCGGGCAGCTGGACGCTGTGAGTGGCATCAAAGACCACCGGCACATCAAAATTACGCATAATCTGCAAAGAACGCATATCCACGACCAGATTGTGATAACCGAAACTGCTGCCTCTTTCACAGAGCATGACCTGATTATTTCCGGTGGAGCGGAATTTTTCCAAAGCACCTTTCATATCTTCCGGAGCCATGAATTGTCCCTTTTTGATATTGACCGGTTTCATGGTTTTTCCGGCAGCAACCAGCAGATCGGTCTGGCGGCAGAGAAATGCGGGGATCTGGAGCAGATCGGCAACTTCAGCAACAGGTGCGGCTTCACAGCTTTCGTGGATATCAGTGACGACGGGAATACCGTATTTTTCTTTCACTGCAGCGAGATATTCCAGACCTTTTTTCATTCCCGGACCGCGGCGGGAAGCTCCGCTGGAGCGGTTTGCTTTATCAAATGATGCTTTAAAAATATACTGGATATCCAGTTCCGCACAGAGTTTGCTGAGGAATCCGGCAACTTCCAGACAGAGTTCTTCACTTTCAGCAGTGCATGGACCGCCGAGCAGAGCAAGTTTATTGCCTTTGCCGATAACGACATTTCCGATATTGACGTTGTTCATAATATTTATCTCCTTGAATTTCTGTAAAATCAACTTAAAACGGCAAGCAATTCATCTTTCATTATCGGAGCCGTGCCGATTTTTCCGACGACGACACCGGCAGCAAAATTGGCGATTTCAGCCGCAGTTACCGCGTCACATCCGGTTGCCATGGCAGCGGTGCATACTGCCGCAACGGTATCACCGGCACCGGAAACATCGAAAACCTCCCGTGCCATGGTGGGGATGATCTTTAAAAGTTTTCCTTTCTGGAAAACAGCCATGCCTTGAGAAGCCAGAGAGATCAGCAGATATTCCGGTTCCCATTCTTCACAGATTTTTTCTGCGGCAAGCAGCAGATCGGGGTCTTTTTCCGGCGGCAGACCTTTGCCGTTGTCATTGATTTTGGCAAGTGTGAATGCTTCGCTGCGGTTGGGTTTGAGCAGGGTAAGACCTTTAACCGGCGGCACACCGCCGGCTTTCGGCTTGGGATCAAGAATAGTGATCACATTGTTTTTACGGGCAACCGGAATGATCTCATTGAGCATCGCTGCAGAAAGAGTTCCTTTTGCATAATCATCAAAAATGACGGCATCGACTTTTCCGTTGTTGATTTGAGATATCACCTGACTGCAGATATTTTTCTGCAAAGCTTTATCCAATGCTGCCGGAGCTTCAAAATCAGCCCGCAGCAGCTGCTGGGCTCCGGCTATGATCCGGCATTTTTCGATGGTACGGCAGTTGGGATCGGTGGAAATACCTTCCAGCTCAACCGCAAGTTCGTTAAGCTTCTCCATAAGTTCTTTGCCGGAAATATCATCACCTACAGCTCCGAAAGCGGTGACTTTACCGCCGCAGGTGGCGATATTTCTCATTACGTTGGCTGCACCGCCCGGGCAGGAGGTACGTTTGCGGATATTTACCACCGGTACCGGAGCTTCAGGAGAGATCCGGTGAACATCTCCCCAGAGGTAAACATCGAGCATCAAATCTCCGACCACAGCGATCCTGATATCGGAAAATTTTTCAACAGTATCACGGTATATTTGTTTCATAAATTTATTTCCTTGAAGGATTATCGTATTTTTTGAGCAGAGAAGCCAGATAAGTTTCTGAATTCAGCTGATTTTCCTGCGAAAATGCTTTGCCTTCTTTCAATCTGGAAGCGATTTTGTAAAGTTCCGTTATCAGCGGGGCAAGGGCATTGACATCTTCCGGGGTGAGCCGGTCGGCTTCACGCCGCAGATAAATGGCGAGATGGTCGAGGGTATCGGAAACCAGCCGTTTTTCCAGCTTGATATTTTCAGAATCTTCCTTGATGTCCCGGCAGATGTTGCGGGAACTGTCGAAAAGCAGAAACATTTCCCGTTTGCGGATCTCCCGGGCATAAGCGTTTTCCCGCTGAACAAAACGGGGAATACTCAATGCCAGAAGCAATTCTGCGATGATCATCAGCGTAAAAAGTACAAACGCAAATAAAACCAGATAATTGCGTTTGAAATTCGCAGAATATTTTAAATTTTGTGCCATAAAACCTCCACACGGATCTGCTTGAAAAACTTGTCACAAGAGAATATACATTCTCTTTGTGATTTTATCAAGTGCAAAAAGCAAGAATAGTTGATAATCAGTGTGCCAGGGCGAGCAGAGCGACACCGGCGAGCAGCAGTAAAAGCACCCAGCTTTTGGATTTCAGATTTTTGTCGTGAAATATCCATGCTCCGACAAAGAAGCTGACCACGCAGCTGCACCGGCGTACCAGAGAGATCATGGAAATCGGTGCATCCGCCTGACTGACTGCAAAAAAGTAGGTGTAATCAGAAATGATGAGCAGAATTCCGGTGGCAGGAATGCTCCATTTCCAGACAAACGGATGGTGGTGACCGAAAAGCTGACGGATCGCCCATGCTGCACCGAGCAGGAAAACCAGATCGATAGAAAAGTAAAGCTGCAGACTCTGCCGGTCAAGCTGCATGGTGTTGAGCAGAAATTTGTCGTAAATCGCTGAAGCTGCACCAAGTACAGTTCCAAGGATTATCAGACGCATGCCTTTGCTTTTCCATGAAAACCCCTCTTTTTTTCCGAGCATGGAAATAAGCATGTATCCGGTCAGGATCGCTGCCATTCCCACTGCCTGCCACAAGGTCGGTATCTCTTTGAAAATGAGGATTCCGCCGGTCATAGTCCACAGAGGGGATGTTGAACGGATGGGAGCTGCCAGGGAAATCGGCATTTCCCGCAACGCATAGTAAACACATATCCAGCTTGAACTGACGATGAGAGATTTGAGTAAAATCAGCATAAAATGCGGCAATGAACAGGATAAAGCCGCAACCAGTTCCCCTCTTGCCGCCATGAGCAGCAGAAAAAAGAGCGTTCCGCATGAAGTTGCCAGAAAAAGAGCCGGCATTACGGAGTTGTCTTTTACCGAATGTTTTTTGCAAATGTCGTAAAATCCCATCACTGCTGCTGATGCGATCGTCGGCAGCCACCATGAGTTGAGCATGATCCATTCCCCCGTCTGAAAATAAAAAGACTCCGGAAAATCCGGAGTCTATAATCGGTATCAAAAATGCCGGATGTCAGTTCTTTTTGCTGACACGTTCCGCATAGGTTCCGGTACGGGTATCGATTTTGACGATATCGCCCTGATTGATGAAGATCGGAACCTGGATTTCGTAACCGTTGTCGATTTTTGCCGGTTTGGTAACGTTGGTAGCGGTATCGCCGCGGACGCCCGGTTCAGTTTCGACGATCTCTTTTTCGATGAATGTCGGCAGGGTGATGTCGATGGGTTCACCGTTGAAAAGGATGAAGTTGCAGAGGCTTTCTTCGATGAGGAAGTAGGCTTTGTCGCCGAGGACTTCCGGAGCGATAGCCATTTCTTCGTAGGTCACAGGATCGCTGAAAACGTAATTGTGACCATCGTTGTAGGAGTAGTAAAGCTCGCGTTCTTCGATATCCGGTTCATCGATTTTGTCAGTCGGGCGGTAAGTTTTTTCCATACCGGCACCGGTGATCATGTTTTTCATACGGCAGCGGTAGAGGGCGGTTCCTTTGCCGGGTTTGCAGAATTCAAACTCGGTAATGAGCCACGGTGAACCGTCGATCTCGATTTTCAAGCCTTTTTTAAGGTCGGAAGCACTGAACATAAAATTTCTCCTGTTAGATTCCTGTTATACTTTCCGGTTAAAATAAAATACATTTGCATAATATAGCACCATGTAGTTAAAAATACAAGTTGTACCGCTTGCATTAATGACTGAAAGATGATATATTATCCGGAAAACGTAAATAAAAACTCTTGAGGAATACAAATATGCCGATTACCGACATTCTGGCCCGCAATGCTCTGGAAAAGGGCAGCGAAACTGCATTGATAGAGATCAATCCGCAGGAATTGGAAAAACGCCGCACCTCATGGCGTGACTATGCTCTGATCGAACCCGGTCACAGCAACTCATTCCGTTCTGAATTGACCTGGGGGGAATTTGACCGTAAAGCTAACCGTCTGGCGAACTATCTGCTCAGCCGTGGTATCCGCAAAGGTGATAAAGTAGCTATTCTGCTGATGAATTGCCTTGAGTGGCTGCCGATCTACTTCGGAATTCTCAAAAGCGGAGCGATGGCAGTGCCGATGAATTTCCGTTATACCGCAGAGGATATCCGTTACTGTCTGGATCTGGCGGATGCGGATTATCTGATTTTCGGACCGGAATTTACCGGCAGGGTTGAAGATGTGTGTGACCGTCTGGTCCGGATAAAAAGTTTTATTTATGTCGGCGAGGATTGTCCTTCTTTTGCAGAATCTTACAGTACGCTTATGGCGTATTGTTCCAATAAAGCTCCGGCGGTGGCGATTGATGATGAAGATGATGCAGCGATATATTTTTCCAGCGGCACGACCGGTTTTCCCAAAGCGATAGTCCACCGTCACCGCAGTTTGATGCATGCATGTATCGTAGAGCAGAAACATCATCAGCAGACTGCGGAAGATATTTTTCTCTGTATTCCTCCGCTTTACCATACCGGGGCAAAAATGCACTGGTTCGGCAGTTTTCTGGCAGGTGGCAAGGCGGTGCTTCTGCGCGGTATCAAACCGGAGTGGATCATCAATGCCGTTTCGCAGGAAAAGTGTACCATCGTCTGGCTTCTGGTGCCGTGGGCACAGGATATTCTCGATGCCATTGACCGGGGCGAAATCGATTTGAATCAGTATGAATTAAAGCAGTGGCGTGTGATGCATATCGGGGCTCAGCCGGTACCGCCGAGTCTGATAAAGAGATGGAAAGAGCATTTTCCCGATCACCAGTACGATACCAATTACGGTCTCAGTGAATCCATCGGTCCCGGTGCGGTGCATCTGGGAATGGAAAATATTGACCATGTGGGAGCGATCGGTGTTGCCGGATACAAATGGGAAACCCGTATCGTAGATGAGAACCGCAACAGCGTAAAACGCGGTGAAGTCGGCGAATTGGCAGTGCGTGGTGACGGCGTTATGCGTTGTTATTACAAAGATGAGAAGGCAACTGCGGAAGTGCTTTCTGCTGACGGCTGGCTTTTTACCGGAGATATGGCACGGGAGTCGGAAGATGGATTTATCTATCTGGTCGACCGTAAAAAAGATGTGATCATCACCGGTGGAGAAAATCTTTATCCGGTTCAGATCGAGGATTTTATCCGCCGTCATGAAGCTGTTAAAGACGTGGCGGTAATCGGTTTGCCCGATCCCCGTCTGGGTGAGATTGCCGCGGCGATCGTTGAAGTGAAACCGGGTTATGAGTTAAGTGAGGATAAGTTCAACGAATTTTGTGCGGCACTTCCCCGTTATCAGCGGCCGAGGAAGGTGATTTTCGCCGAAGTTCCCCGCAATCCGACCGGCAAGATCGAAAAACCGAAACTCCGCCGTATTTACGGAGCAGATAAACTGGTTGCTCACCAGAACGAACTGGATTGAGTTATAGACATTTTTCCGGGCTGCCGCCAAGACCGATGTTACGCGGCAGCTTTTTTTATTTACGTCAGGTTGTTCCGAAAGTTCTTGAAAGTTATCGTATCCGTTACCGGATAATGAGATCGGCATTTTTGTCAATGGAAAAAGTTCTGATATATTTTTCTTCCAGCGGTATCCATTTTTTCTGAAAGGTTTGTGCGGCTTTGATGCCGTTGCGTTTGGAGATACGGCGGATCTGTTCATCAGGTGAAATGTCGTAAAAAACTTTCAGATCTGCGTAGTTGCCGAAATTAAGATGATGGCTGTAAGCTCCTTCGACGATACGCCAGCGGGAATTTGCCCAGATCATGCGGTTGCCGTTGAAATTGAGTTTTTTGCAATCGAAAATCCGATAAGAAAAAGCGGTACTTTTTTTCAGATTTGGCAGTACTTCTTCTTTGAATCTTTCGTAGTGGATATTGCCTCCGGCTTCCTCGTAACGCATTTTTGTACGCAGTGATGGCGGCAGGAAGAAATCATCCATATGGATTATTCCCGCATCAAGAATGATTTTAAGCTGATTGGCGAGGGTGGTTTTTCCGGATGCGGAGCGACCGTCGATAGCGATGATTTTCGGAGAATGATTTCCGATGATTTTAGCAGCGGCTTTCAATACCGGAATTGTATGAAAATAACGGGTGCTGATCAAACGGTAAGGTGGATTTTTCTGCCGGTAAACATCGCTGTGATCCAGATGTTTGTGATCGGCACGAAGGCATCGGGCTGCCATTTTTCTGAATTCATCGGCGGAAAATTTCAGCTTGCTGCCGGTAATAAGTTTGACGGCGGTGTTGACGTATTCATCCATTTTTTCAGTACTGTCATCAAATTCTGACTCTGCCACGCTCATCCGCAGCAGCCATTCCGGCGGCAGACCGGCAGCTTTCCACGCAGCGATATTCACTCTGGCGGTATCCGGTGAAGTGACCCGGATCATGCCGGATTTTTTGTCTGCTTTTGCGGTATTGAAATCTTTGAAAAATTTTTCCCGGCAATCATCGGAAAATTTTTCGATACCGAATGCCGCCTGACAGCAGAATTTGACTAAATCGGCACACTCCATATCCGGATTTTCTGCAATTTCGGCAGTGAGAAATTTTTCAAAATCCCATTTGCTTTTATTGTGATACAACTCAGTTCTTTCTCCGGTGAAATGTGCGGAAAATTCCTGAAAATCCGGAGTGGAAACAGCGGTGCATCCGGTGAAAATTATTCCTGCACCGAGCAAAGCTGCAAATTTATTCATAACACAAAATCCTTATGCTGTAAAAATCAGATTATCAATGAAACTGCCATTATCAACATTCCGGAGATCAAGCCGAGGATCGAGGTGTGATGTTCTCCGTATTCTTCGGCTAGGGGAAGTAATTCATCAAAGGTGATGAAAACCATTATTCCGGCGACTCCGGCGAAGATCAGCATCAGAAGAGTTTGTGAGAGGAATGGAGCAAAAATGAGCCATGCCGTCAATGCTCCAAGCGGTTCAGCCAAACCGGATAAAGTGGATAGGAGCAGGGCTTTTTTACGGCTGCCGGTGGCATGATAGATCGGCACAGATACGGTTATTCCTTCGGGGATGTTGTGTATGGCAATGGCAAAAGCTATGGAAAAACCGGTTTCCGGGTTGGCGAGGGACGAGATGAATACTGCCATTCCTTCGGGGAAGTTGTGTATCGCCAGAGCGAGAGCAAAAAGCATTCCGCTGCGGAAGAGGCGGTCATGGTGTTTCGGTGAATCCATCTCTTCGACGGTACGCACCTCATGGGGATTGCCGCCATCGGGGATGAGCCGGTCGATAAGCATGGCAATAGCGATACCGGTAAAGAATGCAGCGATGGCGGAAAAAGCCCCGTTGCGTTCTCCGTAAAGGGAAATCAATCCGAGCCGTGATTCGGTAAGAAGTTCAGCAAAAGAGATATAGATCATCACTCCGCCGGAAAAGCCGAGGGCGAAAGAGAGGAATTTTTTATTGGCACGGTTGAAGAAAAAAGCGATGCAGCTGCCGACACCGGTGGCAAGACCGGCACCGAGAGTCAGAAGCAGTGCAAAAATGATTTGAGAGTTGTTTGGTGCATCCATAAAAAACCATCCTCCGTAATTTTTTCATCACATCAGAGAAAATACGCTGTAAAAGAGCATTTGTCAAGTCTTTTTTTTTGAATTGATGCAAATTAATTGAAAAAGCTCTTGACGGAATCAAATGGATAAAGTATATTAAGAGATGATATTATGTTTTAGTAAAGGAAAGTAAAATAAGGAAAACGAAAATGTTTGATTCTTTGAGTGACAAACTTCACGGAATTTTCAAGAAACTCCGTGGGGAGAGCCGCCTTTCGGAATCCAACATCGCAGAAGCGATGCGTGATATCCGTCTGGCACTGCTTGAAGCAGACGTGAATGCGGCAATTGCCGATGAATTCATCAATGCGGTAAAAGATTCCTGTATCGGTCAGGAAGTTTTGAAAAGTGTGACTCCCGGGCAGCAGATCGTGCGGATCGTTCACGATCAGCTGGTTGAGTTGCTAGGCGGAGATTCCGGAGAGTTGGATCTTTCCAAACGTCCGTCGGTGATTATGCTGGTGGGTCTTCACGGCAGCGGTAAGACAACCACTGCCGGAAAACTTGCACTGAAACTCCGCCGTGACGGGAAAAAAGTGCTGCTGGTTGCCGGAGACGTTTACCGTCCGGCGGCAATCGACCAGTTGGAAACACTCGGCAGAGAGATCAAAGTGCCGGTTCATGTGGAAAGAACCAGTGTCAATGTGGCGGCGATTGCTTATGATGCTCTGGCTGTAGCTAAAAGAGAAAATTATGATTGTGTGATCATCGATACCGCCGGTCGTCTGCAGATTGATGAAACGATGGTGCAGGAACTTATCCGCATCCGTCAATCGGTCAATCCGGATGAAATATTGCTGGTTGCCGATGCTGCACTTGGTCAGGAAGCGGTCTCTGTTGCCGAACACTTTCATAAGGCATTGGAACTTACCGGTTTCATCCTTACCAAACTTGACGGTGATGCCCGCGGCGGTGCGGCACTTTCCATCCGCAAAGTGACCGGAGTGCCGGTAAAATTCGCCGGTTTCGGTGAAAAGATGGATGCACTGGAAGTTTTCCATCCCGACCGTATGGCAGGACGTATTCTCGGTATGGGAGATGTGGTTTCACTGGTGGAAAAAGCTGCCGCAGAAATCGATGAGGAAGATGCCCGGAAACTTCAGGAAAAACTGAAGAAAAATAAATTTGATTACAATGATTTCCTTTCCCAGCTGCGCCAGATCAGTAAACTGGGCGGTATGGAAGGCATATTGCGTTTCCTGCCAGGCGGCAAGCAGATCAGTAATGCTCTTTCCGGAGTGGATAAAGGTCAGTTTGCCCGTATGGAAGCAATGGTTTATTCCATGACTCTTGAAGAGCGTGCCAATCCGGATCTGATCGACTTTTCCCGCCGCAAACGTATCGCCCGCGGCTGCGGATTGCCGACGGAAGCGGTGAGCAGTTTTGTCAAACAATTTGAATTGATGCGTAAAATGATGCGGCCCGGCGGTATGCTTGGAAAAATGGCGGCGACCGGTGTTATGCCGGAGTTCTCACCGGGGGGCGGGATCATCGGGGCCCCTGCTGTTATCAGCCGCAAAGCTCAGGAGCATAAGAAAAAACTTGCCAAAATGGCGAAAAAAGAGCGCGCCAAACAGCGTAAGCGGAAACGTTGAAATTTTTATAGATCGAGGTGAAAATATGTTGGGATTGATTATTGTTATAGCAGTTGGCTGTGTCAGTGGATACTATTCAAAAGAAGCATGGGGAACCGGTTGGGGTATCACCTGCGGTCTTGTGGCATTTCTGGTTGCTTATCTGCTTTTGAGTCTGATTCTGCGTTATTTTGTCATGAAGCGTCAGATGGTCATCCAGAATATCATGCAGGATGCTCAGAATAAGGTGAACCGTCAGCTGGAGCTTTTCAACCGCCGTCCGCCCTCAAGCGTCAATGCCGCCCGGCAGATGCTGGAAAAGATCCAGTTTGATGCCATCCGCAAATCATTGGCTGAACTTGATGGCTTCAAAAAGTTTTATCTGTGGAATATTATGCTGGTCAGACAGATCAATACGATGAAAGTACAGCTTTACTATCAGCTTCGTGAATATGCCAAAGTTGATGAATTGCTGCCAAAATCGATACTTTTTGATCCCCAGAGTCTGGCGATCAAACTTGCCCGCATGTATAAAAAGGATGATGCAAAACTGGATAAATTCTACAAACTCAAATGCCGTCGTTTCAAGGGTGAAAACGGTGCATTTATCGCTTCTGTTTATGCGTGGATAAAGATCAGACAGGATGATCAGGCACAGGCATTGGAAGCACTCCGCAATGCGGCAAAGACCAGCGATAATCAGATATTGCTTGAAAATATCGACCGTCTGGTCAATGGCAAAGTGAAGCATTACAGCAACGCCGGTTTCGGTGATACATGGTATGTGCTTGCTCTGGAAGAGCCGAAAGTTAAAAATCAGCGGCAGATGCGTGCCTTCTGACGGAGTGAAATTTCATGGAATCAGATTTTGACCGTAAAGTATCATTGCTTCTTGCCCGGGAACCGCGTTTCCCGGCAGATGCGTATTACTTTATTTCCGAAGCGGTGGCATTTACGGTAGCCCGTCTGGAAAAGCACCGTCACGTTTCGGCGGCGGAATTGCTTGATGGTATCCGGCTTTTTGCGGAAGAGAAATTCGGAGCTGTTGCCCGGTCGGTTTTATCCAGCTGGGGGATGCACAAGGAGGATGATGCCGGAAAAGTTGTTTACCTTCTGATCAGTGTGGGATTGCTCCGGGCATCGGAAGATGATTCTCCGGAAGAGTTTCAAACGGGAAAAAATCTTTTCCAGGCGGTTCCGGTCATCCGGTCGGTTCGGCGTAAAAGTGACATTCTTCCTTTTATAAATTAGAGGAATAGATGGGTTTTTTAAGTAATACAGCAGTAACAGAGTTGGATAATGGTATCCGGCTCTGTTGTTTTCATAAGCCGGGGGTATCTGTTGAATTGCAGGTGCATATTGCCACCGGCAGCATGCACGAAAAAGAGTATCTCGGTTGCGGATTATCCCATTTCCTTGAACACATGGCGTTTCAGGGATGTGCCGGCTTTCCCGGACGGTCTGTTGCTGACGAGGTAAATGCGTTGGGGGGGGATCTGAATGCTTATACCAGCTATGACCGCACCTGTTACCGGATGCAGCTGCCATGCGGCAGTTGGCACAAAGGGATAAAGATGCTTTCAGCAATGGTGCGTTTTCCGGAGTTTCCGGAAGAGCGTTTCGCTGCGGAAAAAGAGGTTATCCTGCGGGAGTGTGAAAGAGGCCATGATGATATCGGCAGGCTTTTGCATGAAAAGTTTCTGCGGACAATGTTTATAAAACACCCGGTAAGGATTCCGGTGATCGGTTATAAAGAGTTGATTTCCCAAGTCACCCGTGATATGATGGTTGATTATTACACCCGCCGTTACACTCCGGGGCGTTGCGTGGTGGTGGCGGTTGGAGATATTTCTGCTTCAGAGTTTTTCAAAATTTCTCAGGATTATTTCGGTGATTGGAAACAATCATTTCTTGAGGAAGAGTTGATTCCGCAGGAAAATCTTCCTGCATCTTTGCGTAAAAGTGAATTGATTTATTCCGATCCGTTGGAAAGAGTTTTCTGGGGAGTGCGTATTCCCGGTTTCGGTTCAGCCAAACTTCCGGCACTTGAGCTGCTTTTCGGTGTGCTTGGTTCCGGTGACGGTTCCATTTTAAACCGTGAAGTGGTCTTGAATGATCCATTGGCAGTAGGTTTGAGAAGTTTCTGTTATTCGCTGGGAGATATTTCACTTGCCGGTATCAGTGCCAAAGCTGAACCGGGGAAAATGAAAAAATTGCAGTCCGCATTATCCCGTGAATTGGAAAAAGCTGCTGCCGGAAAGATTCAGGCGGCACATCTGGAAAGGGAAAAAGGTCAGCAGTACGCCGACCATCTGCGGGATTTGCGTGATATTGTTTATATCGCCGGAGAGATCGCCGGGGGAATGTTTTATGATAATACCCCGGATGCCGGGGATAAATTTCTGGAAAAACTTCGTTCAACGACAATAGATGATGTCATTCCGGCAGCGGCGGAGTTTCTCGATCAGCAGCACTGGGTGCATATACACCAGCACAATCGCAAGCCGCATGCGGAAAATAGTAAAAAGAAAAAGTCTGACCGTTTGAATATATGGAAAAGTCCAAAGTCAAATCAGGTGATTTTTGCTCCGGATGATCAGCTGCCGTTGTGCAGTTTCTTCATGGTGCTTCCCGGAGGAGCGATTTTTGAACCGGAAAAGAAAGCCGGTATCACACGGCTTCTGGCACAGGTTCTGCCTTCCGGAGGCGGCAAGTATGATGAAAATTCGTTTTTGAGGGAATTGGATGCAGCCGGAGTTGAGTTGGATGTGAGTGCCGGGGCGAACTCTCTGACGCTTGAGTTTACCGCCCCCCGCCGCAGGATGGCAAAAGCGGTCAATCTGATTTGTACCATGCTTGCGGAACCGGGATTGGATGAAAAAGTTATCAACCGGGAAAAAGAACGTTTGCAGGAGATGATTTCGGAGCGTCAATACAATCCGGTCAAATCAGCCGGGGACCGGGCGGTGAAGCTGCTCTACGGCAAACATCCATACGCTTCGTCCCGCTGCGGTAATATTGAAAACTTATCCGGAATCACAAAGGATGAATTGAAAGAGTTTTTCGACAGCTGTAAAAGCGGTCGTGCTGTCTATGGTTTCGGCGGCGATTGCAGTCGCAGTGAAGCTGAAAAATTCGCGGCATTGATCGACACGGCACTGGCGTCTGACGGAAAAAGTTTTGAATTGCCGGAAAAACCGCTGTTTCCGGAAAAGGTGATTCAGGATAAAATTGTTCTTGAAAGAGAGCAGACCGTGGTTTTGCGGATGCTGCCGGGATTGGCAAGTGCAGAAAACGGCGATGATTCGCTGGAACTTTTTGAGATATTGCATCAAGCTGAAAACGGATTGGCTTCGACGTTGTTTAAAACAGTCCGGGAAGAACATGCCTTGAGTTATGCTGTGGGAATGAATTTTTCTGCCGGCTTCCATCCCGGTACGGTGGCATTTTATGCGATGACTGCTGCCGGAGCTGAAGAAAAGGTGATGGAGCTGCTCAATGATGAGATCCGCCGTCTGGGAGAATCCGGTTTGAGTGAATGTGAATTTGAATCGGCCCGTGCGTGTGTGATATTTGATGCAAAAAAGAATCTGGATTCTCCGGAATCTCTGCTCCGCACGGCGGCGATGGATTCATATTACGGCAGAGATCCATTGGATATGCTTACCCGTGCGGAAAGGCTTGCGGTGATCAGCTGTAAAGAATTCAATGAGCGTATTTCGGCTTATTTCCGAAATGCAGCGGGGGTGGAACTGACGGTTGTGCCGAAGGTGGAAAAATAAAAAGAAAAATTATTTCGGCATCTTGCACCGGAGTATTTGATACGTTATATTATGGAAAGAGAATAGATAATAAAATCAGCGGAGAAAAAGTATGACCTCTTATGTGAAACTTTTCAATGCCGATGAGATGATGGCGGCGGTTCACGATCTTGCAGATAAGATCGCTGCTCACTTTGCATCGTCTGACCGGGAAATCGCACTGGTGGGTATCCATCAGCTGGGGGTGCCGTTGGCACGTCTGCTCCATGAGGAACTTGCCGCCAAAGGTATGCATACCGATTTCGGAATGCTGGATATCACCATGTACCGTGATGATATCGGCACCCGTAATATGCTGCCGAGGATCCATGAAACGGTGATCCCGTTTGATGTGAATGAACGTGAAATCATTCTGGTTGATGATGTACTTTCTTCCGGACGAACCATCCGGGCGGCACTGGATGCGTTGACTGACTACGGCAGACCGGGATTGATCCGTCTGGCGGTGTTGGTTGACCGGGGTGAACCGGAGTTTCCCATCCGTGCAGATTTTGTCGGTTTTGATGTATCGCTTCCTGCTGAACGCAAAGTTCTGGTGAATTTTGAATCTGTGTCTGATATGGAAGTTGGCATATATGATGTAAAATGGTAATACTGAAAATATAAAACGGGATACTATCATGCAGTGGAAAAGAAAAGATTTGCTCGGGTTGTATGACTTGAGTGCGGAGGAAATAACTTTTATCCTTGACACGGCGGCAGAGTTCAAAAAAGTTTCCGAACGCCGGGTGAAAAAAGTTCCGGCATTGCGGGGAATGACGGTGGTGAATTTCTTTGTGGAACCGAGTACCCGCACCCGGGTTTCCTTTGAGCTTGCCGAGCAGCGTTTGAGTGCTGATATCGTCAATATGCAGGCACAGGCGAGCAGTCTGCTCAAGGGGGAAACGCTTCTGGATACGGTAAAGAATATAGAAGCACTTCAGGTGGATCTGGTGGTCATGCGTCACAGTGCCACCGGTGCCCAGAATTTTATTGCCGACCGGTTGAAATGCGGTGTTATCAATGCCGGAGACGGTGCTCATGAACACCCGACGCAGGGGTTGCTTGATCTTTTTACCATCCGGGAAAAGAAGGGGGGTTTCAAAGGTTTGAATGTGTCGATCATCGGTGATATTCTCCACAGCCGGGTGGCACGGAGCAATATCTGGGGATTGCTGAAACTCGGTGCGAATGTTACTGTTGCCGGGCCGTCAACTTTGGTTCCCCGTGAATTTGAAGAGATCGGGGTCAAAGTCTGTCACAATCTCAAGGATGCGGTCAAAGATGCTGATGTGGTGAATTTGTTGCGTATCCAGCATGAGCGTCAGAATAATGGATTTTTCCCGGGGATCGGAGAATATTCCTCGCATTTCGGCGTTAAATCGGCGACGATGGATTGGATGCGTCCGGATGTGTTGATCATGCATCCCGGACCAATCAACCGTGATGTTGAGTTGGCTGGTGAAGTGGCAGATGGACCGAATTCGGTTATTCTTGAGCAGGTCACCAATGGACTTGCAGTGCGTATGGCGGTGTTGTTTTTAGTTGCGGGGTGCCGGAAATGAGTGAATTGTTGTTGAAAAATGCACGGATAATTGATCCGGCTCGTAATATTGATAAAGTTGGTGATCTGGGAATTGCCAACGGGGTCATTGTCGATGTATCAGAATTGAAAGCTCCGGAAGTGATCGATCTTACCGGTAAAGTATTGTCACCGGGATTTATAGATGTTCATGTGCATCTGCGTCAGCCGGGGAATACCACTGCGGAAACGATTGCCACCGGTTCGATGGCGGCGGCGGCGGGCGGATTCACTTCGATCGTTGCCATGCCCAACACCAATCCGGCAGCGGATACTGCCGGAGCTATCGAATATCTGCACAGTATTGCCGCCGAACAGGCGGTCGTAAAAGTGCTGCCCTGCGGTAATATGACCAAAGGCGGCAAGGGCGAAGAGATGGCTGGCATCGGTTCACTTAAAAAAGCCGGAGTCGTGGCATTGAGTGATGACGGCAAATGTATTCAGGATCACGGTTTGATGCGTCATGTGGTCGAATATGCCAAAAGTTTCGGTTTGCCCATCATGGATCACTGTGAAGAAACCACGCTTGCCGCAGGCGGTGTGATGAATGAAGGGAAATGGTCAGTGCTGCTGGGGATGAATGGTATATCCAAAGCCTCTGAAGAGTTGATTATTGCCCGCAATATCATTTTTGCCCGCGAGATCGGCTGGAAGATCCACATGCAGCATGTCAGTACCCGTGAAAGTGTGGATATGATCCGCCGTGCCAGAGCCAAAGGGATCCCGGTTACCGGCGAAGCGACACCGCATCACCTGACATTGACCGATGAATGTGTCAAAAAATTTGATACCAATTATAAAATGAATCCGCCGCTGCGTTCTGAGGATGACCGTCAGGCATTGATCGAGGGTGTGGCAGACGGCACGATTACGGTGATTGCCACCGATCACGCTCCGCATACAGAAACTGCCAAACTGGTGGAATTTGACCATGCACCTTTCGGTATTATCGGTTTGGAAACGGCATTGCCGGTCTGTTTTACGCAGTTGGTCGTTCCCGGAATCATATCCATTCCCCAGTTGATTGCCAAAATGACTGTCGGTCCGGCGGAAGTGCTGGGAATGGAAAATTATGATCTGTCGATCGGTAAAGCTGCAGATATCACGGTTTTTGATCCGGAAGCTGAATATGTGGTTGATAAGGAAAAATTCCATTCAAGATCCCGCAATACTCCGTTTGACGGTATGAAAGTCCGCGGTCAGATCAACCTTACTGTGGTTGATGGCAAGATCGTTTACCGTCAGGGGTGCTGAAAAAATGACGGATATATCAGACGCATTGCTTGCAGAAGCAAGTGCTTTCCGCAAAGAGTTGCACCGGATCCCGGAAATCGCGGGCAGGGAATTTGAAACCTGTGCCGCGATCCGGAAAAAGTTGGCGGAAATTTCCGGAGTACGGATACTTGATACGTTTCTTCAAACGGATACCGTGGCTTTTATTGACGGTGCCGGCAAGGGAAAGAATGTTACGCTGCGTGCCGATATTGATGCATTGGCATTGACGGAGGAGACCGGGGTGGATTTTGCATCGCAAAATCCCGGTTTCATGCATGCTTGCGGACACGATGTCCATACCGCGATCCTCTGGGGTGCAGCCAAAGTTCTGGCGGAAAGACGTAATGAGTTTTCCGGTTCTATCCGTCTGGTTTTCCAACCCGGTGAAGAAGGCAAGGCGATGGCACGGGATTTGATTTCCGCCGGAGCGTTGGATGCTGAAGTTAAAACGGATTTCTGTGCGGCACTTCATGTGGAACCGGGATTGGCTGTCGGTAAAATTGCTTTGCGTGAAGGGTGTATGGCAAGCAGTTGTCTGCATTATACTGTTGAGTTTACCGGTAAAGGCGGTCACGGCAGTCTGCCGCACTTATCCCGCAATCCGATTCTTGCCGCAGCCGCAGCTGTCAATGAATTGCAGTATGTGGTCACGAACCGGATCGATGTGCAGAAACCGGCGGTTTTGAGTATTTGCAATTTCAATGGCGGCAAAATGGATAATGTGATTCCGGAAAGTTGTACTTTCGGCGGCACGCTGCGGAGTCTGGATAATGAAACTGCAGAAGAATTGGCAGTGGCATTGAATGATATTTGCCATTCTGTTGCAGCACTGCACCGGGTAAAATGTGAAATCCAATTCAAAGGTGATTATCCGGCGGTGATCAATCCGGCCTCCGGAGTTAAAGTGGCACTTGAAGTTGCGGAAAAAGCGGGTTTGGGTGTTGAAGTACTTTCAGCTCCGGCGATGAGTTCCGAAGATTTCTCATGTTTTCTGCTGAATAGCCCGGATGGTGTTTTTGTCCGTCTGGGAGCAGGGGATGATCAGCCGCCTTTGCATAATGTGAAGTTTCTGCCGCCGGAAAAGGTGCTCAAGCCGGGTATTGAATTCATGGTAAATACGGCATTGGCGGCTCTGGCAAAGTGAATTGTTATATCCATATACCGTTTTGTTTTTCCAAATGCGGCTATTGTGCCTTTTATTCTGAAACCGGAGCGTCTTCCGGAAAAATCGACAGTTATTTGGCAGCACTGGAAAAGGTGATGGTTCCGGAAAAGTTATCCACGCTTTATATCGGTGGTGGAACTCCGACTTTATTGGATTGCAGTCAACTGGAAAGATTGATTTCGATTCTGGAAGAAAAATTCACTTTTGCAGATGATGCAGAAATTTCCATTGAAGCCAATCCGGAAACACTCACTTTTGAAAAGGTCGTTTTACTGCGTGAATTTTTTACCCGGATAAGTTTGGGAGTGCAGAGTTTTGATGGCGGTTTGCGTCAGAAAATAGGCAGAAAATGCAGTGATGAAGCTTTGCAGAGAGCATTGTTGATGATCCGTGAAGCAGAATTCCGGCATTGGAATTGCGACTTGATCTATTCATTGCCGGATGAAAATATCAAACAGTGGGAAAACGACCTTCATCTGGCAGCTGAAAGCGGAGCTGATCATATATCCTGCTACTCGCTGACTCCGGAACGTGCTGCATTGATGGGGATGGAGTTCGCCGAAGATGATGAACGGGAATTGGCGATGTATGAATTGGCGGAAAAGGTGTTATCCGCTTATGGGATTTCCCGTTATGAAGTATCCAATTATGCCAGTCGTGGTTCGGAGTGCCGTCACAATCTGAATGTATGGGCAGGAGGTTTGCTTCGTGGTTATGGGCCGTCCGCGGCAGATTTTGACGGAGTTGACCGGCATATTCAAGTGGAATCTCTGGATGAGTGGCTGGCAGGAACACCACCGGAAAAAGATCACTTGGAGCATCCGGATCGTTTGAATGAGATATTTGCGGTAAATCTGCGTACAGTTGATGGTTGGAGCAGAAAAAAGTGGGAAGCACTTTCCGGCTCCGATCCGTGGGAAAAACGTTTGATGATGGCAGAAAAAACAGCGTTAAAATATCCGGGGTGCTTGCAAATCCGGCCGGAAAGCATTAAATTATATCCCGGCGGATTGATTTACTGGAATGATATTGCCGCTGAATTGCTGTGAAAAAGATGATTATTTATCTGGAGAATATGAGATGAAAAAAAGTCAGTTGCCGGAAAAGGCGAAAGAACTTCTTGAATCCGGAGCCGTACTGGTCACCGGAGTTGATATGATCAATGGTATCGCCGAGAGGATACAGGTTTATTTTGCCGATGCCAATGAAGCGGTCATGGATATAATCAGCAAGGATGATCTGGTTCAGAATTTTCCGGACGAGGGAGTATTTGTTTTGAATCTGGCTTCCGATGGCAAAAGCGGGGAGTTCCGTCAACTTGAGATGTTTGAAGGTGAGGAAGATATGTATTTTCGCACCGATAAAACCCGTGAGGAAAGTGATGAATTTGCCGGAATTCCGACGGTGAGTTTCATGGAAACGGTGGAAAATATCTGTTCTTTGAAGCTGAAAAGGGCGTGAGAGGCAAAATGGGTATTGAACCGACACCGTTTGTGCCGGCAAAACGGTATTTGATGGAAATCGCTTTTGACGGCGGCAATTACAGCGGATGGCAGATCCAGCCGCACTGTTTGGCGGTGCAGCAGGTCATTCAGGAACATCTGACCAAAATGTATGACAAGCAGCCGATCCATTTAATTGGCAGCAGCCGTACTGATGCCGGAGTGCATGCCCAGAATTTTGCGGCGAGTTTTCTGGTTCCGGAACAACCGGCGATCACTATGGAAAGGGTTTTTAAAGCATTGAACCGCCGTCTGCCGCCGGATATAAAGATCCATACGATAAAGGAAGTACCGTTATCCTTTCATGCCCGTTATGATACATTCGGTAAGGCATATACTTACGTATTGAATCTGGGTGAAGATTCCCCGTTTGTCGGTCGTTACGCATGGCACCCGTGGCGAAAAGTGGATGTGGAACGCATCAAACTTGCCGCTGAACGTCTGGTGGGAACGCACGATTATTCCAGTTTTGTAGTAGAAAGGCGTGAAATAGATGATGCTGTCCGCACGATTTACCGGATCGAGGTGCATGAAATCGGTCAATTCTGCTGTATAACATTTGTCGGCAATGGGTTTTTATATAAAATGATCCGTTGTCTGATGGGGATGATCGAAGCTGTCGGGGCAGGGGTGGCAACTCCGGATGATGTAACGAGGATTCTGGAAGCCAAAGACCGCACAGCCGCACCTGAAACAGCTCCCGGCAATGGGTTGTTTTTGATGAAAGTATTTTATTCTGAAGAAGAAAGAAATAATTTTCAATTTCCCGGCTTACCATTTCTGATGTGAATGAGTTGTAAGAAAAACAGCCTGAAACCGTCAATCGGTTTCAGGCTGTTTGCTTTTGGCAGAAATGATTATGCTTTATCAGCCATGGCCTGCAGTTTCAATGCTTTTTCAGTCACATTGAGCAGGTGTTCACTTCCCAGAGCTTCTGTTTTTCCATCAATTTCATTGACGAAAATATTCAGATAATCGCTGAGGGATTTGCTGATCGGCGGAATCGTCCTGATTTCTCCGGAATTGTTGTCGTAGAAATGCACAGCTTTATCTCTGGCACAGAATTCGGCGATGCCGTTTTTGCCCCAGATGGTAAACCGCCAGTAGAAAGGTGAATCAAAAGCGAATTTTACCGGAGCAGCATAGGATACATCCGCAGTACATCCGCAGCCGTTGGCAAGAACAAACATCGCCTGTGCGGAATCGTTGAAATGCGGTTCTTTATCTGCAAAAGCATTCCAGGTGCGGGCAGCGGTCAATTCAGTGATTGCGTTTCCGGTAAGGTATTCAGCCACATCCAGACCGTGGATGGCGATATCATTGATGGTACCGCCATGTTTTCCGGCTTCAAAATACCACCAGGGGCGGGTACCGTAGTTCAGCGGATGCTGACCGCCGAAATTGATGGCATGGATCTCGCCGAGGGCACCTGAATCGATCAACTCTTTTGCCGCTCTGACCGGGGGATAATCGCGGAAATCGAGCATTTCACCGATTTTGAGACCGGATTTTGCAGCAAGTTCACGGATCTGATCAAGTTCCTGCAAGCTGGTGCAAAGCGGTTTGTCGCCGATGATATGTTTGCCTTTTTTCAGACCGGAAATGATCCGCTGACCGCGGATTCCGTAATAATCTCCGACCGCGAGAATATCGAACTCAACTTCATTGAGCATTGTTTCAAAAGAGGTGTAAGATGCTTCGATTTTCCAGTTGGTAGCGGCTTCTGCAGCGGCATTGGCATCCTCTTCACACACTGCAACGATTTCAAAACGGGGATCATTTTTGATCCGCTGATAAAGAGAGACGATATGACCGTGACGCAGACCGATAAAAGCTACTTTTTTGATTTCCATTTTTAATACCCTAAACCATTTCCTTTTAATTTGGTTGTATAAACATATCCATTACGTCTTTCATAAACTCCCGGACGGATTTTTTCATCCGGCAGAGAAGCTGAAGGACAGAATTGCGGAGCATTGCATTCCACCCCCATAATCGTACCGACATGTGCCGCCAGCAGGATATGCGGTACCGTGGCGAGCATGGGATTGGTCAGATCCTGAACCATAAGCTGCATATTGTGCTGTTTTGCCCAGCATGCCGAAAGCAATGCTCCGGTCTGGGTTTTGCACACTTTCAAAGCCACACCGTTCCATCCGAGCTGATTGCCGAGTCTGACCAGTTTCCAGTCATGGGCACTTTCATCCATGAAAAGCGGCTTGCGTGCGGAACAGGAGTGGACATCGATCCGGTTGCTTTCCAGATCATACGGAAAAGGCTGTTCCACATAGAGGAGCAGATTGAAAATATCCGGATGTTCCGCTTTGAGTTTGTCAAGGATCTCATTTACATACTCCGGATCCGTCACCAGACAGTTGAAATCCGGTGAAAGAGCTTTGCAGTTATGTTTGAGAGCGATTTCGCCCACATTGACCATCCGCTGATAATCCCATGCGGCATCTTTTCCGGTAAGTTTGATTTTCAGGCAGAATAACCCATCCCGTTCGATCCATTTTTCAAGCGTTACCGGGAAACCGTCATCAGGTTCATTGCCGGTAAGTTCCGCATCGGTGAGCAGATCTTTACCTCCGACAAGGTGCCAGACGGGCAGGGCATCGGGAATGGATTTGACAAAGAAATCTTCCGGATAGAGTCCGGCAAACTTCTCATCTTTATAGAACCATGCCAGATCGTGTGCCATAAAGTTCCGGTTATACATTTTGTAAGTCGGCATTTGATGAGCCAATCCCCAAGCATCATGCATGGCAATATCAATAGCAGAAACGCAGATCAACGCAGCAAGAAGCGGCATCGAACAACTGTTTTTCCGGTTGAATTCTTCCAGCAGAACTTCCAGTTTTTCTGTGAGGAAAATATAGGATTCAGTCATCGGGTCACTTTCCGGTTCCGGAAAATATTCTGCGGCAAAGCAGCAGAATTCCGACATCATATTTTCCCGGAATGAAAAACTTTCATTTCCGGGCCATGCCCACGCTGCCGAAAGCGGTGTTTCTCCTCTGCCGACAGCTCCGTAAGCGGGAAACTCCACATGTACGACTTTCAGCGAATCAATTACTTCCGCTCCGAATTTGAGGGGAAGCCGCAATTTTACCGGGATGAATGAAACATTCATTTTGCCTCTTCCTTAAAAAAATAAGGTTTACCGCTTTTGGCAGATTCGTAGATGCCGCAAATCAATTCCACTGCCCGGCGTCCCTCGTGACCATTGAGGAAAAGTTCTTTGCCGGTAAGGATCGCTTCTGCAAGATCTTTGAGCTGGGCTGCATGACCGGCTTTATTGATATTGCCGGGGGATGAACCGCCGCCTGCAGTGTCACTTGAAGCAGCAAGCAGTTTCATGATTTCCTCATCTTCCGGAAGTTTTTCGATAAATGACCAGCGGGTGAGAGTATTTTCTTCAAAAGCGATACTGCCGTTACTGCCGGCCAATTCCAGACGGCGGGGAAAACCGGGGGCACATGAAGTGCTTACTTCGATCGTCCCGAATGAACCGTTGCGGAATTTGATTGCGGCACAAAGGGTATCTTCGACTTCGATATCGTGAGTCATTGTTCCGGCGAAAGCGAAAACTTCAGCGGGGGCTCCGTTGAGATGGATCAGCAGATCGATCATGTGTATTGCCTGATTCATCAAAGCTCCGCCGCCATCCATTGCCCAGGTGCCGCGCCAATTGGAATTTTTGTAGTAACTTTCTTCTCTGAACCAGTGCATTTGAATACTTGCCAGAAGCATTTTTCCGAAACGTCCCTGTTCCATGGCTTTTTTGACAATTTGTACCGGTTTGGAAAAACGGGATTGGAATACCGGTGAGATAAGCACATTATGCTTTTCACATGCTTTGAGTACTTCATCGACTTTTTCAACAGTGATTTCCAGCGGTTTTTCACAGAAAATATGTTTTCCTGCCTTTGCGGCAGCAATGCAGAGTTTTCCATGCAGTCCTGACGGTGTAGCGATGGTCACCGCACCGATTTCCGGATCGGCGAGCATATCTTCCAGAGTTTGATAGACTTTGCAGTTGAATTGAGCCGCTCTGCTTTCGGCGGCGGCAATTACCGGATCATAAATACCGATCAATTTGCAGTTATCAACACTTTGCAGTGCCGCCGCGTGCATTTCTGCGATCATTCCGGCACCGATAATACCAAATCCGACATATTTATCCATAGAAATTTTCCTTACTGTATGCAGGGAGTGATATCTTCAATGCAAACCGGGATGGTCTGCCGTTTGCGGATCGACTCAATGGCGAGCTGTGCAAGGAACGTGGAACGGAATCCCGCCATCTCATCACATGGAGAAGGTGTATCATTGATGATTGCCTTGACAAATCCATCAAGCATGGCACGATGACCTTTGTCGACCATCAGCGGAGTGGTTGTTTCCAGTTCTTTTGCGTTGGTAGAGCGTGCCACATGAGCGAAATATTTTTCATTATAGGCGTTGAAACCGTCGCCGATCTGCGGCAGGGGATCATGCTGGAGCTTGAAGGTTTCCGGCTGATTTTCCGGCATGCCGTAGTAGTTGTTTTCCACAAAAAAGAGAGAACGGAAAAGGGCGGCGTTATGGGTCAATTCAAAGATTTCTTTGGGATAGTCAAAGGTTCCTGAACAGCTGAAATCCAGAGTCATGGAAGCTCCCCGGTCAAATTTGAGATAGATGCCGTGTGAAAGGCGTGAAGATCCCCATGCGGTGATTTCCGTCGGCAGCTGATCATCAAAAAGCCAACAGGCGAGGTCGAGCCAGTGAACGGATTCACCGATTATTTCTCCACCTCCGGAAAGGGGATCGAGGTGTCCCAGACCGTAAGAAGATGACTCATCCTGAATACGGATATTGAGATGCGGGAGATTTTCTTCCGGAAGCGGTTCCCGGACTTTTTCCACATACTGCCACGGATTATGAACCGGATTGGCGGCATGGCTGAGAAACTTTGCTTTGAGAGCCTGCATTGCCGGACTCATACGGCGGTTGAGGTCGACGCAGATTTTTATATTACCTCTGCGTACAGCCCGGATGATTTTGTATGCTTCTTCATTGTGCATCGCCATCGGTTTTTCGCAAAAAATATGTTTTCCGGCTTTGGCGGCAGCTTCAATTATCGGCTGATGAACTTCATGGGTGGTGGCGATTTTGATAAAGTCCACTTCCGGATCGTTGATAATATCCATGTAATCAGCGGTAGTGCAGGGAACATTGAATTTTTTCGCAGCAGCTTTTGCGTTTTCGATATTCACATCGCAAACCCACTTCAAATTAACGTTTTCATGGGCGGTAAGGTTGGGCAGATCCTGGTAATTTGCAAATTTGCCGCAACCGATTTGACCGGCACAAAGGATTTTTTTCATAATAATCTCCTGGTTTATGTTTAGAATAAATATTTTACCATTTTTTCTTATTAACCCAGTGGCTTGTATAAAATAGCATGCCATCGTGATAAATCAAGCTGATAAAAGAAAAAATTGCTTGAAATCATAATGTATTTTTCCCCTTTGTCAGCTTGCCCTGAATCATAATCCGGTGATACTCTGCGGATGGTTCCTGAAGCCGCCGCATGAGGCAACGGATACTCTGACGAACCAGTTCCGATGCGTCAAAAGTGTATGAAGGTAGTTCCCAGATCGCTTCATCATCCTGCCCGGTGGCAGTAAAAGCCAGAGCCGGCATTAAATTTTCAACCGGCAGCTGGCGATTTTTCAGAGCTTGAGTTATAAGTCTGATTTCCAGAGGAGCTGCGAGTATGAGCAGGGAATCATCGTTACGGTTCAGTAATTTTTCCGGATTTGCAATCGCATCTTTACAGCGGATTATTTCCAGATTTTCCGGAGGGATACCGGCTTGGGCAAAAATTTTCTGGATACTTTCGATTTTGCTCAACCCGGGCCAGAAAAGGTGGATTTCATGAACGATGAAAATTATTTTCTTGCCTCCGGAACGGAGAAATTTTTTTACTTCCTTATTTATACCTGTCTGACCGTCGTAACAGACAAGATCATGTTTCAGCGGATTTTCCGGAGCGTGGTCGGCATTGGTAAAAATCAACGGCCAGTCAAAAGGACGTTTTTCAATCACCGAATTTATTTGTGCTTCATCGAGGATAGACCAGATGATTCCTCCGCGATATTCCGGATTCTGCATGGCGGAAATGACCTGTTCATACTGGATATTGCGGTTTTCGGCGGCGGAAATGAATGCGGGGGTGTAACCGGCTGCACTTAATTCGGAGAACATTGTTCCCATATAATCTATATTTATATTATATGGGGTAATGGTATCCATGAAAACGGCAACGGTATTTTTTCCGTCGGTATCCTGATTTCTGGAACGCCGGGGTTTGCGGATAAATGTTCCCCGTTGACGGCTTCTTTCCACGACGCCACGTTTCCGCAATTCATTAAGCACTTTTGCCCAGGTGATGTGGCTGATTCCGAGTTGAGCTGCCATGATGGTATCCGGCGGCAGCCGCATGGCATCGGGCATTCTGCCATCGGCGATCATCTGAGAGATGCTTTCGATCAACCGCTGATAAAGCGGTAATCCGCTGGAATCTTTGCTTGAGCTGATTTCTGAAATTTTTTTCAACCACTCTTCCATGAGCTGACTCAACCGGTAAAAATGAATTACTATATTTACTAATATATAGTATACACTGCAAAAATTGTTTTTTCAAGCAGATTTTTATTAAAAAATCATGTAAAAAAAACAACCGCACTCCACGTCCGGTGGAATGCGGTTTGCAAAATTATATCAGCTCAATAGCGGAAGACCTCTTCGGCTTTTCCTGATTCGATGGATTTTGCGGCGGCTTCAAGCATTGCCATAACTTCGATGGAGTCGGTCAGTTCCACCGGCATTGAACCGTCAAAGAATTTGGCGATTTCTTTGAGCAGCATGAAATAGAAGGGGATCGTGCCGGTAACTTTTACCGTGGTGCAGTTGTTTTTGCCGTCACGGATCAAAGCACCGAAAGGAGAATTTTCCGACAATTCTACCGATGCACGTCTGCCGTCATCATAGGAAATGTGGAAAACATAACCCGCCTGATCTTTCACGCCGAGTACTGATTTTGCCCCTCTGCCCATGGCGGTCTGGAGCATTTCAAAGGCGTGGCATCCGTACCAGATGACATCATTACCGGCGGGCGGAGTACCGACCGGACCCCAGATGAGAACTTTTTCCGGGGTGATTTTTTCTGCCAGACCGGCGGTGAAGTCGGCATCAAAACGCAAACTGGAACTGGTGAAATAGCGGACATTGTATTTCTTTGCCAGCTCGATGATTTTCTTCATATTTTCCAGATTGTCGGCAAAAGGTTTGTCGAGGAAAATGGGTTTGCCGAGGGGGGCACATTTTTCAAAATATTCCAGATGGAGCGAAGGGTCATTGATTTCGATGAGGATCGCATCGCAGTCGGCGACGGCTTCATCGAAATTTTCGGTAACTTTTACGCCGATGGATTCCAGATATTCCTGACGTTTATCCAGACCGGCTTTGCCCTGAAACGGGGTTTCAAACCGGAGACAGGTGACGGCTTTGAGTTTTTCGACACGCTGTTCAGCAGGGGTTGCCGGATCCTGCATCAACTGGGGGAAAGCAACGGCATGGCTGGTATCCAGACCGATGATGGCGACTTTGATTTGTTCTGACATTTTTTATTATTCCTTATTTTTACTATGAAAATCCCGATCATACCTGCGGTGGTGTCTTGCGGTCAATCTCTTGGCAAATCATCGGACGTTTTCGCAGTCGAGTACAGTCGTACACTCCTGCTCCCCCGCCTTGATTTACCAGCGACCTTGCTCCGCAATCCATCCACCGGATGGAGCAGACCGGTATTGCATCCTGACGTACAAAAACGACCTGTATGTTAACTTTATAAAATTCGGGATATTTCCTATTCCTTATGCTTTGAACGCAGAATTTTTTTTCTGAATTCAGATGGTGAAAGATTCATGGTTTTGGCAAATTGCCGTGAAAAGTAAAATTCGCCGCCGAAACCGCATTCCCAGGCGATCTCTTTTATCCGCATATCGGTAGATTGCAGCAGAGCAGACGCGAAACTGATCCGGTGATGCAGCACGTATTGGTGCGGCGACATGCCGGTTTCCATGATGAATAAACGGCGTAAATGGATTTCCGAGAGTTTGAAAACCTGTGCCTCGTGTCTGAAATCCCATTGCAGTTCCGGGTGTTCAGCGATTTTTTCGGCAAGATCACGGATGAGATCCCGGTTGAAAACCCCCGCTTTTCTCGGTGGCGGCTGATTGGCGGCGAGCAGCATGGCTTTTTCAAGCAGCAGAACGGCTTCTCCAAAAGAAGTTGCCGACCGCCGCCGGAGCATCCGCAGCAGCATATCCATGGTATCGGAAAAATTTTCGACATCGGTAATGGGAAATTTTTTACCGCAGGTATCCGGGAGCAGACCGCTTTTCAGATAACGGTCAACTCTTTTTCCCCGGAAACATACGAAAATGTGATCCCGGCTGCCGTGAGGCGAATAATAGGTGAAAGCCTTATCCGGCGAGGTGAAAAACACCAGCGGACCGGAAGCCTGCCACTCATCTTCATCCTCACAGCGAACCAGAATTTCTCCGCTGCGGACAAACTGCAAACCGTAATAACCGTCGAAAACCCGTTCTCTGGCAACGTTGGTATTTTTGCGGTTTGAGCCGAAGACAACGAAATCAATGTCCTTGAAATAGTCCATCGGAGTATTTCTTTACCGGTCAGAAAGTTCCGGCGGGTACGTCAATGGTTTTTTTCATCGGGTTCTGACGGTGACACTCTTCGATGATGGCGATCTGACGGCGGACTTGTGAAAGTTTCACGGTCAGCGGGGCACCATTGGTGATTGCATCATAGATATTGAGGTAGTAACGCGTGCCCCAGTCGTCGAAGGAGTTTGCAGCTTCGGGAAGGTCGATTTTTTCGCTGTAGAAGTCGAGTTTTTCCCAGCAGTACTGTGGCAGGCGGCCTTCATCTTCCATGGTCGCGATGCGGGCTTCTCTGGCAGGGGTATCGGCGGGGATGTAATATTTCCATTCAATGGTATTGCCATCGGCAACGAGAGAACCGTTGGCACCGAAAACCTGATACATTTTTCCTGGGAAAAGGCATTCTTTGGTAACTTCGAGGTCGATGATGGGGTGACCGGCACCTTTGAGTACGACTTTCACGAAGTCTTCGGCATCACCGAGGTTATTGATCACAGCGAGTTTGGAAAAGATCTCTTCGGGATCGCTTTCGCCGAAAATATCCCACAATGCGACGATCTGATCCAGCGGATGTGGTGCAGTATTGAGCAATTCACCGCCGTTAAGACCCTGAATTGTCTGCCAATCCCAGCGGCGGCCGAAACCGTTGTAGGCGACTTTGACCATGGCGATCTCACCGAGAACACCGGATTTGATGACATCGCACATTTTGGTATAGAGCGGGCGGAAACGAGCCTGCTGGAAGACGGCGAAAAATTTGCCGGTTCTTTTCTGGGCTTCGAGGGCGCGGTCGACTTCGCTGACACATTTTGCAAGCGGTTTTTCGCAAATCACATTGAAACCTGCTTCCATGGCTTCGATGGAAATATCCACATGTTTGTGGCTGCGGCTGGCATTTACGATCAGCTCGATATTTTTATCCTGCAGAAGTTCTTTGTAATCGGCATAGTGTTTGCAATCCGGATTAGCTCCGGCGTTGGTATTGGCACGGCGTTCTGCGATGGGGTCGGCGACGGCGACGACATCAAAACGCTCCTGTAATGCCGGGCAGCATTCAAAAAGATGACGGTGGATATTACGGCCGCTGCGGCCCTGACCGATGATACCTACTTTGATACGCTTCATAATTTTTCTCCTTAAATTATTATGATTAGCGGTGAGTCACTGTCTTAAGTTATCACGTTTTTTTGTGATTTCAAACAAAGATTTTTAAAAAATCATATCCGATTTGATCATTTCTGCAGAAATAGGCATTGGATGATCATTTTGGATTGCAAAGAGTTTGCTGAAATTTATTTTGATCAGCAACTGTCTGTAAAAAACATGTAAAATGATCAAAAAATCTATTTTTTTTCCTTTTTGTCTATTTACTGCAAGAAAAATATGGGTTATATTAATCTGGTACAGGGGAGAGATGTTTTTTTATTTCCCTGTGGTTTGACAAATTCTGCATTGTGCCGTATATTATGGAAGTTTTGGAAATTTTGTTATCAACATGTTGTTCCTTAAACAAAGAAAGGTTGTTCCGATGAAAAAACAGTTACTCTCCATCTGGAGAGTAAAGGCGTCTGCCTTTACTCTTATTGAGCTTCTTGTCGTCATTGCGATTATTGCCATCCTGGCGGCGATCCTGCTTCCTGCCCTAAACAGTGCCAGAGAAGCCGGAAGAAAATCCAGCTGTTCTTCCAATATGAAACAGCTCGGTTCTGCGATGAATATTTATATCGGTGATTATGATGGTTATTTTCCCAACAGTACCAGTTCCGATTCCTCTGATGCAGCTTATGGCGGCGGAAATGGAAATTTGAATCGTTACGATATCGGTGGTATTACCTACTGGGAAAACGGTTTTAAAGCATATGATGGAAACTGGAAAAACCGGATTTGGCATTACCAGCTTTATAACTATATTCAGGATTTTGGTTTCTTTGTCTGCCCGGGTGCAACGAAAGTGAAGTTGACAGATGCTTCTGTTGCCACAGATATAACCGGTTCAAACTATACCTATAATGGTGTACTTGCCCAGCCGGCCGAAAAGTTCGGCTTTTCCGGTCCCGGTCATAAAGTGAATGAGGCAAAAGAGCCTTCCAATACAGGAGCTTTTTCGGAAATGGGATGTGTTTATGACCGCCGTGTCTACCATACGCCGACGAACAATCCTCTGTATTCTGCAATTTACTATAATATAAATTGTGCACATGGTGCACCGCTCGGAGCTGCTGCTCCCCCCACGTCTACTGTTGATATGTTTAAATATTATGTACCCCGCAGTAATGGCAATGTTACGATGATTGACGGTTCGGTTCGTACAGAAGGTTATTTGGCTGTAAACAACTCGACAATTAATAACGCTAAGATGCGTCTCTGGTGGCTTGATAAAAAATATTGATGCCGAAAACGAATACTTTACAGCAGTATCACAGGAGGATTTTATTTTGAGAAAGTTCTTAATCACTTGTGCTTTTTTGTCAGTGTCAGCTGTCAGCGGCGGTCAATTTGAAAATATTTCCGCAAATAATTCGGGAAAAATCGAATTACGCCGCAATTTCCATATTCTTTTTCCAAGTAATGACAAGGCGGATACAGCCCTTTACAAACGTCAGCTGATGGAGTATGCCACCAGTCCGGTGCAAGTGCCTTTGAAGTGGTATTTTTCCGGAGCAGCTCCCCGGAAATATGTGGTTGAATTGGCAACAGATAAAAATTTTGCCGATGCGAAAAAGATCATTACCGATGTCAATATGGTGATCGTTGATAATTTACTGCTTTCAACGACCTACTATTGGCGGGTCACGGGGGAAGTCAATGGTAAAAAAATCGTTTCCGATGTTTTTACTTTCAAGACCTCTGATCTTCCACCCCGCTGGATACGGGTGCCGGGGGCAGGGAACTTCCGTGATATCGGCAATTGGGAAGTTCCCGGCGGCAGAGTGAAACAGGGCATGGTCTACCGCGGTACCAGAATCGACCGTGAACCGTGGAAAGCAACTGCCGAAGGTATTGATATTCTTGTCAAAGATCTTAAACTCAAAAGCGAATTGGATTTGCGCGGTCCGCACAAAAATCCGTTTATTTTGAAAAAATACGGAGTGAATGTGGTTGCAGAATCATATCAGGGCTATATGATCGGTCTGCAGAAACCTGCGATCCAGAAAAAAACGGTCGAATTGCTGAAAAAATTTGCGGATCCTGATTTTTATCCGGTTTATGTTCACTGTGACGGCGGTGCGGATAGAACCGGTACGTTGATTTTCTTTCTGGAAGCGATCCTCGGTATGAGTGATAAAGATCTGCTTCTTGATTATGAGTATACCACGTTTTTCGGATACCGCAACCGGAATACCAAAGAGATGAAACCTTTTCTGGATATGATCAGCAGCAAACCGGGAAAAAATATGTCGGAAAAAGCTGTTTTCTATCTGAAAGAGCTGGGATTGAGTGAAAAATGTATGGAAAAAATTCGTACGATACTTGTAAATAAAACCAAATAAAGGAGAAAGACAAGATGTTGAGAAAAAAACTTTTGCCGGCACTGCTGCTGGCACTGGGCATCGGAGCATCAGCTTCGGCGGGAATGTTTGAACTTTTTGACGGTCAACCGGTCAATGGAAAACTGCGTACCGGTGCGGAATTGATCAAAAATGCCGGTCAGGATGGTCTTGGTGCATTGAAGATCACCGGTAACGGCAAAACTGCACAGTACGGTTACAGTTACGGTTTCAAAGTTGAACCGGGCAAAGAGTATGGAATGAGTTTTGCTTATCAGACCTCACCGAAATTTACTTCGATGATGGTCATGGTCAATTTTGGTAATGAAAAAAAACAGATCGACCCGAAATTGACAAAATATTTCCGGATCGTCAATACCAATGGCGAATGGAAACACCGTCAGATCAAAGCTGTTGCTCCGGAAGGTGCCGCTTACGGTGAAATGGTCATCCGTTTCATCAACGTGCCTGCCAGTGAATATGCGATTATCGACAACCTTCGCTGGGCATGTCTTGAGGGTGAGAAAAACTTTTTCAATGCCCGCAAACTGGATACGATTTTTGATGATTGGCGTTTCCTCGGACAGCAGCATTTTGAGCACTACATTCTCGGCAAAAGTGCCAAAGTAGTCATGGAGTGGAAAAAAGCCAAAGCCGGTGAATCATTTCTTCAGATCAACGGTGACGGCGGCAAAATGCAGTATCCTTTCAAAATAGAAAATATCACCGTTGACGGCGACCGCAATTACCGTTTCAGCTGCTGGATCAAAACGACCAAACATTTTTCCAGTGGTATCAAACTTTTCATGTTCACCTGTTACGACGGTAAAGGTAAAGTTATCGGTCAGCCCCGCAAAAGCGTCTGGTACACCAAAGGAGAGTGGGCGGAATTGGTTTTTGACTTTACCACTCCCGCCAAAGCAGAAAAGATTGATATCTGGTTCAATATGCGTCACTTTCCCAAAGATGCGGAAATCTGTATCGACCAGTTGAAGTTTGAGGAAGGTGCGGTCGGACCGGAAATGCGTCAGGAATTTGACACGGCAAAGAAACTTATGTATATTGCCTGTCCGGTACTCGGTGATCTTGCTTCTGATTCCGTGGTAAAAACCGTTTATACCATCAAAGACAGTGCAGACAAAGTGGTCAAAACCATCGACGATAAAACCAATAAACCTTTGACACTCAGTGTCGAAGAATTCGCTGACGGCGTATATTTCATCAAAGCTGATGTGCATCTGAAATCCGGAAAAGTGATGAGTACTGATTTCCGCAGATACGGTATCTACAAGAAACCTTACTGGGCAAACAACGGTATCGGTATTATTGCCGATGACGGTGCTGCTCCGGCTCCGTGGAAAGATCTGACTCTCAACGGCAATACAGTGCAATCCTGGAATGGCAAATTTGAGTTCACTCCTGCTCTTGGAATCGCTCAAATTACCGATAAAGACGGCAATAAACTTTTGAAAAAGCCGGTTGTCGTCACTGTTAACGGCAAAGCTGTGGAAGCTGCCGGAAAAATTGCATGGAAATACGGAAAAACCAGAACCTCTGCGGTGGTTCCGGTCAAAGGAAAAAGCTGGAGCGGTAAACTTTCAATGACCATTGACTATATCGGATTTATCCGTTACGCTCTGGAGTTTGACGGCAAAGCGGCAAGAATCGACCAGTGCAGTGTTGATTATGCTCTCAATGAGGTGGAATTCATCCACCGTGCCGATGCGAGCTGGTCAAATGTCGGTGCGGTCGACTTGACGACAGTGAAAAAGTACACTACCAAACACCGTTACCACGAAGTGATCTTCGGTTCTGTCGATCGCGGTCTGATCTGGTACGCTCCGCAGCTTTATCCCGCCGGAAACGATTTTGATAGTGTAGTCACTTCCGCAACACTTGCCGGTGACTTCAAAATGAATCTGGTCAATGCCCCGCTGCAGATCAAAGATGGAACTCCTTTCAAATTTGAATTTGCCATCTGCCCGTATCCGACCCGTCCGGATGGTGAGAACTGGAAAAAACTCCGTTTCCGTGCCGGTAAAAAATATAATAACTTCAATATGATGAGCAGTATGAAAGCAATGGCATACTGCGGTCTGCCTGCAAGTCGTGATGATAAACTGACTCAAACCCAGTTGAGCAATATTCCTGCCGGCGGTGTGATGACCCTTTACCAGATTCCTTTCTACATCACCGACTTCATGCCGGAATTCCGTTACTTTGAAAAAGAATGGACTGGTTATCCTGCCCGTTACTACAATCTCAGAGGGTGGAAAAAAGAGAAAAATGCCAAAATGCGTAAATGTGATCCGCGTGCTGAATTGTGGCATGATCTTTACTGTTTGATGATGCAGGAATATCTCAAAAAGTTCAAATGGGATGGTTTCTATTATGACTGCTACGGTTCAGATCTTTACTCTAAAAACGGTATCAGCATGCACCCGACTTTTGAAGTCAGAAAGTTCCACGAACGTGTTTACCTCACCGGTAAAGCTGCTGACAAAGATTTCTTTACCATTACTCACATGGGAGCTCAGCAGGGATGTACTTCCATGCCCTTTACCGATGTGGCTCTTATGGGTGAACAGTACCGGGCACAGTGCATGCAGAATGATTATGTGCTTGACTTCCTGACTCTGAATGAGTTCCGTTATGAAAACGCCGTGAATATGGGCCCTGACCGCATGTTCCTGCCGCAGTACCGTCAGGCGGATAAGATCAATTCGCCGGTGCTTGCCGCCCACAATGTGACGATGGCATTCATTCACAAAAACATGCTTTATCCGAGCTTTATCAATGAAAAGGTCAAGATGGCATGTTTGGATAAGATCAATGGTTTCGGTCTGGAAAAAGCCACTTTCCACGCTTATTGGAAAGCAAATAAAGACGGTATCAAAAGCAGCAATGACAAAGTGAAAGTCAGCTATTACAAAAACGATAAAGGTCTTTTCCTCGTATTGCTCAACAGTGTCAAGAGCAATCAGAGTACCAAATTGACCATTCCGGTAAAATATACCTCTGCCAAAGTATATAATCCGGTCGACGGCAGTGAAGTTGATCTGCCTGCCGACGGCAAGATCGATTTGGAACAGTATGCCGGAAAGTTTGTGGAAGTTAAATTCTGAAAAACCGGTTGTTCATCTCCGGAGTGCTGTGAAATTTGCAGCACTCCTTTTTTTTTGTATCTGCGGCAGAAAAGAGAGGGCAATCTTGAAAAAGATAATTTGCCGATGTATATTATGAAGGTGACAAAAGATGATATTTTTGTGTAAAATGGAGTGTCGCCGATGAAAAAACTTGCCGACAATTCAAAAGATTGTTTCAATGTTTTCTGGATAAATTTTTTCAGTGTTTTTAATCCGGTATATTTCTGTACGCTTACTGCGATATGTTTTTTCCGGGAAACTCCGGTGCTTTCCCGCCAGTCATACAATGTATTGATGGTTGCAGCGATGTATGCTCTGCCGTGGCTTTTCAGCAGTGCATTGACCAAATATTTTCTCGGCAAATTTTCTTCAAGAGGAGTGATCGTCTACTGCAAACTTGCGGAAATCGCAGTTGCACTTCTGGCGGTAATTTTCTCGTTATTCACCGTCAAGACCGGTTATATTCCGCTTTTTGCGGTTGCGGTGCTGATGGGATTGTCGTATTCGATCTGCCGTCCTGCATTGAAAACCTATGCTGCAGAGATGGTTAAATTACCGATGATGGCACGTTTCGCTGCGGCGGTGGAGTGCGGTACATTTATCGCCATTGCGTCGGGTACATTCACTGCGGCGGCATTGGTATTTCAGGAAATACCGCTTTTTTACGGTATCGTTGTTACATTGCCGGTTGCATTTTGCGGATTGATTTCATCATTTTCCCTTTCGCCGGTTTATGCACCGGAAACGAGTGCATTTTACCAAGAACCGTTTCCGCTTTCGCCGCCTGCGGGATTGAAAAAACTGCAGCGTTACTGGGAGTTGGTCTTTACCGGTATCGGGGAGTGTTATATTTTTGCCTCGGTGGTACTGATATCTTCAATGGTCATTCATTATTTCACGCAACAGTTTCAAAGTGATGAAAGTCTGGTTCATCAATATTTCTGTATGGGCATACCGGTGTTAGGGGCCGCCTGCGGAGTTTTGTGGTCAGGCAGACGGTCGCGGGGAAATATTGAGATCGGTCTGGTTCCCGGCGGAGTATTGCTGATGGCATTGAGTACTCTGGGGATCGGAGTACTGCCATTTTTCGCTGATGGAGAAATGGCAATGTGGATATTGGGGCTGTTGTTATTTCTTTTCGGATTTTCTGCCGGAAGCATACTGGTTCCGCTGCAGAGTTATCAGTGTTACTTTATTAAAAAGAATCTTGCTCCGGCATATTTCAGCTGGTACTATCTGTGGTTTTCCATTGGCATACTGCTGGCGATCGGAGGGACATTCCTGATATATTTTTGCAACATCAGTATTTCAGCGGTGATGTTTGGTTTTTACCTTTTTACCACCGTGCTTGCATTGACGATATTCTTTCTGATGCCGCAATTTCTTTTGCGGATGCTGATGCGGATACTGCTGGCATTTTTTTACCGGCTGCGTATTTTTCATAGTGAAAGATTACCGGAGACCGGTCCGGCACTGATCGTTGCCAACAGAGCATCATTTGTGGATATGCTCTTTATTTCTGCGACGACCAGCCGTCCGATACGTTTTATGATGCATGAACACTATTTCCGCCAGCCGTTATTGCATTATCTTTATAAATCCGTAGGTTTTCTGGAAGTTCCCAGCCGCCGTCCGAAAAAGCTGCGTAAATTGATCGAGGATACTCATCAGCTCTTGAAAAACGGCGAATTGATCTGCGTTTTTCCGGAAGATGATATAACCCGTAACGGTACAATGTCCACCTTCCGTAACGGCGTGGGGAATCTGGTTCCTCCGGAGCAGGATATTCCGGTAATTCCCATGCGTATCGGGATGACCTGGGGCAGTATATTTTCCTGCAGTAATGCCGGTAAATTCAAACTTCAGCTCCCCGGCCGTAAGCGTCATCCGGCATCGGTAACGATCGGGAAACCGATAGCTCCGGAATCGAATGCGTATGAAATGCGTATAATCATGTCGGAATTGGCAGCGGAAACGGAGTTGATTGTTGACCGGGATGCTTATCCGCTGCATACCCGTTTTGTCCGTCATGTGAAAAAGAATATGACCGGTTCACTGATCATGGAATGTGATGGAGGAAAGTGGAAAAGACCGAATAATTTTCTGCTCTTGTGGAAAATTTCGCTTTTAAGCCGTTTTATCCGTAAAAATATTCTTGAAAAGGGTGAGGAATATGTCGGGATCATGCTGCCGAATTCCATTGAATCGGCAATGTCGATGCTGGCGATCCAGTTATGTGACCGGACTCCGGCAGTATTGAATTATACTGCATCATCTGAAGCGATGGAAATTGCCATAAAGAAAGCCGGATTACGTCATATATTGACCACCCGGAAATTTGTAGAAAAACTTAATATCCGTATTTTGCCGCAGATGGTATTTATTGAGGATATAAATCGGGATCCGGCACCGTGGATAAGCCGGATAAGGTATTTTATTTCGCTTCTGGTACTTCCTGCCAATGAGATCGTGCGTCAGATGGCACCGGGAAGCTGGAATGATGTGGAAAAGGTCGGAACGGTGATCTTTTCCAGCGGTTCTACCGGAATTCCCAAAGGTATCATGCTGACCCATCACAATATAATCTCTGATGTGCTTTCCATAAGCAATTCATTGAGCTGGAAAAAGAGCGACAGTGTAGTAGGCAATCTGCCGTTATTTCACTCATTCGGCATGGCGGTATGTTTCTGGATGCCGATCGTTACCGGCACAAAGACGGTGCTGATCCCCAGTGCGTTGGATGCTGCCGGAGTGGGCGAGGCGATGCGGGTTGAAAAACTTACCGTCTTATGTGCGACACCGGGATTTTTGCAGATATATATGCGCCGCTGTGTGCCGGAAGATTTTGAATCACTGCGGATCGTGATCACGGGGGCGGAAAAACTCCGTCCGGATGTGGCGGAAAAGTTCCGCAATATGACCGGTATAGTCATTACCGAGGGCTATGGATGTACCGAATTGAGTCCGGTAGTTTCCATAAATCTTTCTGATTCAGTGAGCAAACTTGGTTCTCATGTGGTAGTACCTGGCAGTATCGGACCGCCGTTGATCGGGATTTGTGCCAAAGTTGTCGATCCATCGACCTTTGAATTGATGCCGGAAGACACCGACGGTCTGCTGATCGTAACCGGGCCGACGGTGATGAAAGGTTATCTGGGTGAGGAGGAAAAGACCAAAGAGGTGATCCGTGATAACTGGTATGTTACCGGCGATATGGCAAGGATGAGCCGGAATGGATTTATTACGCTTACCGGCAGGCTTTCCCGTTTTTCAAAGATTGCCGGAGAGATGGTTCCCCACGAATTGGTCGAGCGTGAAATCAACAATCTGATCAAACCTGATGACCGGATCATCGCTGTTTGCGGTGGCAGTGATCCGGAAAAAGGGGAAAAGTTGATCGTTTTTTATTCTGATAAAAAATTGATAGCTCCGGAGTCCATCATAAAGAATTTGCGTAATAACGGAATACCGAATCTGTGGATACCCAAACCGGAAAACTTTATTTACACAGAGACTATTCCCACTCTGGGCAGCGGAAAACTGGATTTGGCGGCATTGCAGATTCTTGCGGATGAATTTTGCCGGAAACAGGGAAATAGCACAGAGTGATTTTCAGTTTTCAGCCGGAACTTTCTTGAGAGTGATCAAAACGATTTCCGACGGACGACCGAGCCGCAGAGGAAATCCGTTCCAGATGCCGGTTCCGTTGGAAATAAAAAGTTTCATTTTGCCGATGTCGTAGAAACCGGAGACCAATCCCCGGTTGAAAAGAGCCACCAGACGATCCATCCCGTATATCATGCCGCCGTGAGTATGACCGGATAATTGCAGATGGATTCCGGCAGCAGCGGCTTTGTCAGCCAGTTTCGGCTGATGAGCAAGCAGGATACGGAAGTTATCTGCCGGAGAACCGGCAAGAGCTTTATCAATATCCGGCTTATCTTCTTTCATTCTGGCAGCTGCCGGATCGGTCACTCCTGCGAGAGTGATTTTATTTTTTGCGGTCAGAATATGGGAATTGGTCAGCATTTTTACGCCGCATTTATCTAAAAATGCCATCCAGTCGGAATATCCGGAATAATATTCATGATTTCCGGGAACTCCGAAAACACCGCATGGAGCAGAGAGGTTTTTCAATACTTCCAGATCTCTGCCCCGCAGATTGGTTTTACCATCGACAAAATCTCCGGTGATGACAATAATATCAGCTTTCAGGGAATTGGTCAAATCCACGATTCTGCTGATTTTTTCCCGTTTAGTAAATGGATCGGCATGGATATCGGTGAGAAAAGCGACCGAAAATCCGTCAGCTTCCGGTGGCAGTGCAGGGTGGTAAATTTCGTGTTTTACCACATCCGGCAGCTTCAATCCGCCGTACATCCCGTAAGAGACCAGAAATACAGCCGGAATGAAAGCGGTCAACTTCCAGACCGGTTCGTGAAAGAAGCGCGGGAGTGTTTTTTTGCTGGATTTTGCAATAAGTTTGGCAATCGCTGAAAAAAGTTGTAAAATCAGTAAAAAGAGAGCTGAAAAAATGAGTGAAGCATAAAGCCAGGTGAATATAAGCAATATCCATGAGGGCCATTGCGGGGCGGCAAAAAGTTTGCCGCTGGCAAATGAGAAAATATAAAATTTGAAAGAGATCACCGCAGAAATGATTCCGGCGGTGATTTTCCACTTCAACGCCATTTTCTGCGGCACGATACCGCAGAAAACGATAACAAGAAAAACGGAAAGCGAAAAGAAAAGGATCATTTGGATAATTCCAGCATCTTTTCGATGGGACGTTTCGCTTTTTCAATGATTTCGGCAGACAATTCCACTTTTCCGGAAAGGTCACGCAGCACAGCGGCGATTTTTTCCAGAGTAATTTTTTTCATATCTTCACAGACCGGATTGCAGTCAAGCGGATAGAATTTTTTATCCGGATTTTCTTTTTTCATCCGGTGGAGAATTCCGATTTCCGTGCCGGCAACGAATTCAGAAGCGTCACTTTCTCTGACAAATTTGAGCATCGCCCCGGTGCTTAAAGCGTGATCAGCGAGTGCGGTCACTTCCACTTTGCACTCCGGATGGACCATGATGACCGCTTGGGGATGGGCTTTGCGGGCTTTTTCGATATCTTCCGGAGTTATCCGGTCATGTATGGGGCAGCATCCGTGCCACAACTCCATCGGACGGGAAAGTTTTTTTACCAGATTGCCGCCGAGATTGGCATCTGGCAGGAACATCACTTTCTGACCGGCTGGCAGTGCGGAAACGATCTTTTCGGCATTGCCGCTGGTACAGCATATATCCACTTCACTTTTGGTTGCGGCAGTGGTATTGACATAAGCGATGAGCAGAGTGTCGGGATTGGCGGCACGGAAATTTTTAACTTCTTCCGGATCAGCCATATCCGCCATCGGACAACCGGAATCAACAGCCGGATGCAGTACAATTGCTTCCGGAGAAAGGATCTTGGCTGTTTCCGCCATAAAACGGACTCCGCACAAAACGATCACTTCCGCTTTGCATTCCGCTGCGATCCGTGCCAGTTCAAGGGAATCTCCGCAGTAATCGGCAATATCCTGCACTTCACCCAAAGTGTAATTGTGAGCCATGATAACGGCGTTGCGTTCTTTTTTCAGTTTGAGGATTTCCTGAATAATATCCATGATAGGGTTCTCCTTGTGATCAATCAAAAAGCCAGGTGGAAAGATAACGTTCACCGGTATCGGGAAGCAATACGGCGATGGTTTTACCGGCAAATTCCTGCCGTTTGGCGATTTGCAGAGCTGCATAGAGAGCTGCTCCGCCGGAAATACCGATCAGCAGACCTTCATTAATGGCGGCATCCCGGGCGGTTTTTCCGGCATTTTCCGCATCGACGGTGATAACTTCATCAATTACCGAGGTATCCAGCACTTTGGGAATGAATCCGGCTCCGATGCCCTGAAGCAGATGGGCTCCGGCGGGTTTTCCGGAAAGTACGGCACTGGTATCCGGTTCGACGGCGAAAATTTTGATTTCCGGATTTTTCTCTTTGAGAAACCTGCCGTTTCCGGTCAGGGTACCGCCGGTTCCGACACCGGAAACGAAAGCATCAATTTTACCATCGGTATCTTCCCACAATTCCACTGCGGTGGTCTCATAATGAATCCGGGCATTGGCGGGATTGGCAAACTGCTGCGGGATAAATGAGTTGGGGATTTGAGCGTGCAGTTCTTCAGCTTTGGCGATAGCTCCTGCCATACCGGCATTGCCGTCGGTAAGCACGATTTCGGCACCGAAAGCGGCAGCAAGTTTGCGGCGTTCGATACTCATGGTTTCCGGCATGGTCAGGATCAGGTGAAAACCTTTGACGGCAGCGGTGATTGCCAGACCGATACCGGTGTTGCCGCTGGTCGGTTCAATGATCACACCTCCGGGAGCGAGCAGCCCCTTTTTTACCGCATCATCGATCATTGCCGCACCGACCCGGTCTTTGGCTGAACCGCCGGGGTTGAAAAATTCGACTTTGGCAAGCAGTTGTGCCGGGGAGTCATTCAGTTTATTGATTTTTACGAGCGGGGTTTTCCCGATCGTTGAGAGAATATTTTCCTTGATATTCATAATTTATTTCCTCTATGGATTTAAAATATATTCAATATCTAACATACTATATAATGGCATAAAATGCAAGCTTGCTTTTGTGTGTATATGATGGTATATTATGAAAAATTTCAACTGAATTGAAACCGGGGATGAAATAATGAAAGAAATCGTGCTGGCATCGGATATCGGCAATGTCTGTATCCGTATTGCCCCCGGAAATTTTGCAAAGAACCTGGGGAGCAGTGAAGTTCCGGAAAAGTGCCGGGAAATCATGCGGGACTATGAGTGGGGAATCATCCCTGATGAAAATGAGTTTTTGCACCGGAGCGTGATCGCATTTGATGGAAAATTTACTGAAAAAGAGATATTGGATGCTTTCCGGAGTATTTTAGTCGAACCGGTTCCCGGAATGACGGAATTAGCTCTTGAATATCCGTCGATGGGAGTCAAGCCGGTGTTTTTTTCAGACATTTCATTGACCCATCTGGCAGAGACAAAAAGATTGGCTCCGGAACTTTGCCGGAATTTTGCCGGAGGTGTTTTCAGTTTTGAAACCGGAGCGTGGAAACCATCTTCGGCGATGCTGGGAAGATTTGAAAAACTTTATGGCGTTCCGGATCTCTATGTGGATGACCGGCTTGAGTTGGTTGAAGCTGCATGTGAATACGGTTGGAATGCGATCCAATTTGCCGGAGCTGAAGATTTGCGGGAAAAACTTCTGTCTCTGAGTTGAATTTACGGGAATTGAATATTATAGTATAGCCTGTATAGAGTGAATAATTAACGACAGGAGAAATTTTATGCGGAAAATATCATTGTTATTGTTGTTGCCGGTATTGTTTCTGACGATCACTGCTGCTGCCGGAATAAAGCATTACCGTTCCGGAGTGATCGTGGCGGCGGAAGTCACCAAAGCCAAATTGAATATCGCCAATCTTCCGCCTCTGGCGTTTCCTGATCTGCCTCCGGATCGGGCGTATGCGGTGATTTCAGTTAAACTTGATGATATGCGGGAGTTGAGTATTTTTGATTATTCTCTGGATATTCAGGGTACTCCGTGGCGTTGTATTGCTCTTTACCGCAACAACCGTTATGAATATTTTCCCGGCGATATTCACGGTACAGGAGTGATGCAGATGGTTTTTGTCGTCGATGCCAAACTTATTCCGGCATCCGGCACGGTCAATGCGGTTTTGAAAAGCAATCTTTCCGATGCCCGTTTCGGGTATGATACTCCGATACCGTGTAAAGTGATCGGCAATAAATTTCCGACAGCTCCCCGGACGATTCCTGCTGCCGGATTGCTTCCCTGACCGGTGAATATCATGGCATCATACAAAGCTGCACCGTTTTTGCCGACCAGTGCCAAAGAGATGGAAAAACTCAACTGGTCAGAGTTGGATATATTGATCATTACCGGAGATTGTTATGTAGATCACCCTTCTTTCGGGGCGGCGATAATCGGCCGTCTGCTTGAGAGCAGGGGGTACCGGGTGGGAATAATCGCCCAGCCGGATTGGAAAAATCCGGAAAGTCTGAAAGTTATGGGAACTCCGAAATTGGGTATTGGAGTAACCAGCGGCAATATGGATTCCATGGTCAACATTTATACTGCCGGCAGACGGATGCGGCGGGATGATATGTTCAGTGAAAATGGTTTGACCGGCAACCGTCCGCCGCACGCACTGGTGGTTTATGCCCAGCTTGCCCGTCAGGCATTTCCCGGCAAACCGGTTCTGACCGGCGGTCTGGAAGCAAGTTTGCGGCGGGTTGCTCATTACGATTACTGGCAGGATAAGATCCGTCCTTCGATGCTGCTTGACACCAAGTGTGATATAATGGTTTACGGCATGGGTGAAAGACCGACTCCGGAAGCATTTGACCGGATGCGTGACGGTTTGCCGCTGGATGGTATCCGCGGAACAGCACGTCTGCTGGGCAAAAAAGCGGCACTTGAGTTTGACCGCAGCGGCTATGTGGAATTGCCAAGTTATGAGGAAATCCTTCAAAATAAAGATGCGTTGATGGTCGAAACCAAAATGGTCGAAGCCAATATGAATTATTACAGTGCTTCCGGACTTATCCAGCAGTATGGTGACCGTTTGCTGGTCATTGAACCTCCGGCAGAACCGTTGAATAGTGTTGAACTTGACGCGGTGCATGAGTTGCCGTATGCCCGTAAACCGCATCCGAAATATAAAGGCAGAATACCGGCATTTGATGCGATCGCAGATTCGATCCAGGCTGTGAGAGGTTGTCCGGGCGGGTGTGCATTCTGCGGTTTGGTTGCCCATCAGGGACGCACGGTGATGAGCCGGAGCGAAAAATCCATAATCAAGGAAGCTGAATATATTTCAAGCCGTCCGGAATTCCGGGGAACGATCTCCGATGTCGGCGGAGCGGCAGGGAATATTTTCGGCAGCAGCTATGATACGGAAAAATGCCGCAAATGTCACCGGGTGAGTTGTTTATTCCCGAAACCGTGTCCATCGTACAAATGTGATGGCCAGGCATTGGTGCATTTATTGCGAATGCTGCGTAAAATGCCGAAAATCCGCCACTTGTATATCAATTCCGGAATCCGGCTGGATCTCTGCCTGCGTCAGAAAGAGTTGCTTTACGAACTTATCGCCCACCATGTTTCCGGACACATGAAAGTTGCTCCGGAGCATCTGCATCCGGAAGTTATGCGGCTCATGCGTAAAGGCACTCCGGAAGAGTTCTATGAATTCATGCGTGAGTTTGAACGTATCAGTAAAGAGTGCGGCTTGGAACAGTATTTGATCCCGCTTTTTATTTCCAACTTCCCCGGATGCACTTCAAAAGAGATGAAAACCGTCGATGATTTTCTCAACAAACATCACTGGAGTCTGCAGCAGGTTCAGGATTATATTCCGCTGCCGATGACGATGGGATGTGCGATGTATTACACCGGCAAAGCTCCGGATGGAACTCCGATCGAAGTCAACCGCGGTCTGGCGGAAAGACGTGAACAGATCCATGTGTTGAAAAAACGCCGTTCTCCGGTCCGCAAAAAACGGTAAAATTATTTATCCATCATTTTGAGGGCTTCAAAACCATTCATGCCCACGGTCACACCCATAGCGGCAGCGGCATTGGAAACGCTTTTGACTTCCGCATTGAACATATCTTCGTATGAAGCTACCCCGCTTACGATCGCCAGAGCGTGATTGAATTTCTCTGCCGCGGCGAGATTGAGATAGGCACAGCCGAGAGAACCGTTTTTCGCATTGATCAGCATGATTTTTACTCCGGCAATTTCCATTGTACCGGCATCGAAATTTGTGTTGTTGAATGAGATTTTTTCCATAAAGATCACCTATTTTGTTATATCGGCAAATTCAGCATTGATAACTTCTGCAAGTTTTTCCGGATTCACGGCGATATTCAGCCCGATCCTGCCGCCGGAAACACATATCGTATCAAAAAGGATGGCACTTTCATCAATAAAGGTCGGAAAAAGTTTTTTCATACCCAGGGGTGAACATCCCCCATGCACATATCCGGTCAGCGGGAGCAATTCTTTCATCGGGATCATTTCGATACTTTTTCTGGCAGCAGCTTTTGCGGCTTTTTTCAGATCGAGTTCATTTGCTGCGGGTACGATGAAAACAAAGTATTCATGTCCGGGAGCCTGAGTGACGAGAGTTTTGAAAACCTCTTCCTGCGGGCGTCCGATTTTTTCGGAAATGGCAATGGCATCAATTCTGCCGTCGGAAGTATCGTATTCATAAGCAGTAAAGAGCAAACCGGCACTTTCCGCCAGACGCAGAGCATTGGTTTTTGAATTTATTTTCATTTGAAGAGTTCCTTTTTCCCGGATAATTTACCACTTTTTCCCATTTAAATCAACTTTTTTTGAAAAAAATTCAAAAATTTTTTGTTTTGCTATTGACATTGAAAGATTTTTTCATATAATTATAAATAACTTACAAATGGAATTGCACTTTTCCGGAACGGTTCCGGCGATGCGGTAATCCAAGGAAAGGATAGTTTTAGGAATGAATATCTACGTCGGCAATCTGCCGTACAGCACCACTCCGGACGATCTGCGCGAAATTTTTGCAAGCTTCGGCGAAGTTTCTGCCGCCAGAATCGTGAATGACCGTGAAACCGGCAGAGCAAAAGGCTTCGGTTTTGTAGAAATGGCCAATGATGAAGAGGCACGCAAGGCGATCGAGGCCCTCAACGGCAATGATATCGGCGGACGCAAAGCGGTCGTGAATGAGGCCCGTCCCCGTGAACCCCGTACTTTCCGTGAAAAACGTTTCTGATTTAAGTATCGGGTGAAAGACTCTTCCGGTGATGAGACCGGGAGAGTTTTTTTATGCCGGAGTTCAGGAAAAGAGAAAAACGGTAAAAAAAACGGTGTTTTATCAAGAAAAAATTTGCATAATCGGGGTTTGACAAGTATATTATAAGACTTTTACAGATGCAATAGGGCATGAACCTATGGCCGCGATCCTCTGGGCCTGTCGGTTCGTCACCATGTGCAATACTGATGAAAGAGGTGAATCTGACCGCTTTCTGAAACGTAGCTGTTCGGTTTTGTGCAAGGGTGAACGTGGAAGTGTAAACGTGAAGAAACGAATTATAAAAAGAGGTAATCAAGAGTTCTTATGGTAAGAATCAGATTGAAACGTACCGGAACCCGTAACGCTGTCTGCTTCCGGGTCGTGGTGATGGATCAGCGTTCCAGCCGTGATGGCAAAGCGATCGAAGAGTTGGGTTTTTACAATCCCCGCACTAAAGAAGAGAAGGTCAATGTCGCCCGTGCCGATTACTGGATGAGCGTCGGAGCAGAAGTTTCCGAAACCGCCAAAGATGTGATCGAGCGTGCCCGTGGTGGTGTTGTGCTGAAAGATCGTGTCCGTCCTGCGAATATCTCCAAAAAAGCTAAAGCCAAAGCTGCTGCAGAAGCAGAGGCAAAAGCTGCTGCCGAGGCGGAAGCCAAAGCCGCCGCTGAAGCCGCCGCTGCCGAAGCCGCTGAAGCACCTGCTGAGGCATAATTGGGGTAGTTCCGATGTTTAAGAAGTTGTTCGGCTTCCTTTTTGGCGGTGCCAAAGCTGCCCCTGCGGCATCCGGAGCGACCGGATCTCTGCAGGATTTGGAGTCTTTTGTTGATTATGTGGTCAAATCACTGGTTGACAATCCTGAAGCAGTCAAACTTACCACTGTGGAAAACGGTGAGGGTGCGACCATTCAGATCCGCTGCAGCAAGGAAGATATCGGAAAGATCGTTGGCAAACGCGGTAAAACCATCATGGCTATCCGTTCACTGGTCAGCGGAGCCGCCGGCAGACAGCGCAAGCGTGTTTCTGTCGACGTGATGGATTGAACGTTTTTATTGAGCAAAGGTGAAGCGGTCATTCATGCGGATTGACATACTGACACTTTTTCCGGAATTATTCCCCGGGCCGCTCGGTGAGAGTATCATCGGGCGTGCTGCAAAAAAAGGAGTGATTTCAGTAAATGCTGTCGATGTGAGAAATTTTGCAACCGATGCCCGCGGCACTGTCGATGAGAAGCCCTATGGCGGCGGACCGGGAATGCTTATGGTTCCCGATGTGCTGACCCGGGCGGTCGAGTCGGTTAAAGATGCCGGATGCAAGGTGATATTGACTTCTCCGAGAGGTGAAGTGATGAACCAGCAGCTGGCAAGAGAACTGGCAAAAGAGGAACATCTGATCCTGATTGCCGGTCATTATGAAGGCGTGGATCAACGGGTGATCGACCTGGTCGTAGACCGGGAGATTTCCATCGGGGATTTTGTTCTTTCCAACGGCAATATCGCTGCGATGGCGATAGCTGATGCAGTAATACGTTTACTGCCAGGCGTGTTGGGGGATGGGGAATCTGCGGTGGAAGAGTCCCACAGTATGGGACTTTTGGAATACCCGCAGTACACGCGTCCTCCGGAGTTCCGGGGGTTGAAGGTGCCGGAGCTGCTGTTAAGCGGCGATCACGGCAAAGTAGCTGAGTTCCGGAAGCGTGAGGCGGAAAAGATAACCCGTCAGCGGCGACCGGATTTATGGGAAAAGTATCTGATTTCAGAGCTAAATAAAGAGGTAAAAAAATGAACATAGTTGACACTATCCGTAAAGCAGAGGCGAAAGCCGATTATCAATTCAATATCGGCGATACCATCAAAATTGCTGTGAAGATTATCGAAGGCGATACCGAGCGTATCCAGTACTTCCAGGGAACAGTTATTGCCCGTCGCGGCAGCGGTATCGAAGAGACCTTCACTGTCCGCCGTGTGCAGGCCGGTCAGGGTGTGGAACGCGTGTTCCCGATCAACAGCCCCCGTATCGCCGGTATCGAAGTCATCCGTCGCGGTCTGGTCCGTCGTGCCAAACTTTACTATCTGCGTGACAAAGTCGGTAAAGCCGCCCGCGTCAAAGAACTTCGCACGAAGTGATCAACTCTTTATTTGTCACAGTATCATGGTACAGCATAGAGCTGTCCTGAAACAGGACGATGAACTCCTCCTCCCGGAGCGTCAGCTTCGGCAGGAGGGTTTTTCTTTTGTTGCCGGAGTTGATGAGGCGGGCAGGGGGCCGCTTGCCGGGCCGGTCACGGCGGCGGCGGTGATTCTGCCTGCGGATGTAAATGAATTGCCCGGTGTATTTGATTCAAAACAGTTGAAAGAGGGCGAAAGGGATGAACTTTTCGATGAACTTTATGCTGTTCCCGGGATCTGTATATCAGTGGCATCGGCGACACCGGAGGAGATCGACCGGTTGAATATTCTGCGTGCCACCCACGAGGCGATGCGACGTGCGGTTGCCGGTTTGCAGGAAGCTGATTTTGTTCTGGTTGACGGATTGCCGGTTCAGTTTCTGCTGCCGTCGAAAAATATAATCAAAGGCGATGCGAAGTGTGCCAGTATAGCGGCGGCGAGTATCATTGCCAAAGTGACTCGTGACCGTGAAATGATGAAATTGGATGAGGTGTATCCGCAGTATGGTTTTGCCAAACATAAAGGTTATGGAACGGCGGAACATCTTGAAGCGTTGAAAAAATACGGTCCGTCTCCGGTTCACCGGAAAAGTTTCCGTCCGGTATATGAATTGTTGCCGGATACCCCGGTTCAGGGAATGCTGGATTTTTAAGAAAAAACTTCTGCCGCCGGGTGCTTACCCGGACGTGGTCAAGCGGCGGAACGCTTGTCGCCGCCAAAAGCGGCGAAATATCAGCGAAGCGTTTAAGTCGGCAAAAAGCCGACACCACCAGCCGTAAGCGAAGTCATGCGATTTATTGCATGACACTTGAGCTGAAGGTGGTTTAAAAAAACTTCTGCTGCCGGGTGCTTGCCCGGACGTGGTCAAGCGGCGGATTATTGAGCTGCACTTTTGAGGATAATTCATTGCTGTTTTCGTCTGTAAAAGTCCGTTTTTTATTATTATCTGTCAAAAAAAGTATTGAAAATGAAGAAAAGTTGTAAAAAGCGGTTAAAAAACTTGAGAAATCCAACAGCAAGGTATATATTATAGAAAAACTGTAAAATATTTTGGAGATAAGTAATATGAGTAACTTTGATTTGGCTACGATCCGTCACAGTGCGGCACATGTGATGGCGGCGGCGGTGAAACAGCTTTATCCGGATGCACGTTTTGATATCGGACCGGCGACGGATAATGGTTTTTATTACGATTTTGATATGGAGCATCGTCTGGTCAGTGAAGATCTTAAAGAGATCGAAAAGGTGATGAAAAAGATCATCGGCAGAAAGCTCCCCTTTGAACGTTTTGAGTGCAGCCGTGAAGAGGCAAAAGAGCTGCTTGCCGGTCAGGACTATAAACTTGAACGGCTTGCGGATATTGAAGAAGGCGAAGCGATCAGCTTCTACCGTACCGGAGATTATCTGGATCTCTGCCGCGGTCCCCATGTGGAGCATTCCGGTCAGATCGGTGCAATTAAGTTGACCGGTATCGCCGGCAGTTATTTCCGTGGTGATGAAAAGAATCCGATGCTGCAGCGTATTTACGGTACTGCATTCGCCACGCAGGAAGAGTTGCAGACCTATTTGCGTCAGCTGGAAGAAGCCGCGAAACGTGATCATCGCAAACTCGGTACTGAACTTGATCTTTTCGGTTTTTCCGATTGTGTCGGTCCCGGATTGGTTTTGTGGCATCCGAAAGGTGCATTGGTGCGTCATCTGATGGAAACGTTCTGGAAAGATGAACACTATAAAAACGGTTATGAGCTTCTCTATACCCCGCATATCGGTCAGAGCAATCTCTGGGAGACCAGCGGACACCTGAATTTCTACCGTGAAGGTATGTATTCGGCGATGGAGATTGATGAAAAAGATTACTATGTGAAGCCGATGAATTGTCCGTTCCATATTGAAGTTTACCGTTCCAAACTCCGCAGCTACCGTGAATTGCCGCTGCGCTGGGCGGAATTGGGAACGGTTTACCGCTATGAGAAATCCGGTTCACTGCATGGTTTGATGCGTGTTCGCGGATTTACTCAGGATGACTCTCACATCATCTGTACTCCGGAATCTATTGAAGATGAGATCGCGGAAGTTCTCCGTTTCAGTCTGGCGATCAACCGGGCATTCGGATTTACAGATATCAAAGCGTATCTTTCCACCCGTCCGGAAAAGGCGGTCGGTGAACCGGAACGCTGGGAAAAAGCAATCGACTCTCTGCGTAAAGCAGTAGCCAAATGCAATCTGGATTGTGATGTGGATGAGGGCGGCGGAGCTTTCTACGGTCCCAAAATCGACCTGAAACTGCGTGATGCCATCGGCCGTGAATGGCAGACTACCACGATCCAGTTCGACTTTAATCTGCCGGAACGTTTCGATATGACCTATATCGGTGAAGATGGCAAAAAGCACCGTCCGTTTATGGTACACCGTGCGTTACTCGGTTCACTGGAGCGTTTCTTCGGAATTCTGGTTGAGCATTATGCCGGAGCGTTCCCGATGTGGCTTGCTCCTGAACAGGCGAGGATTCTGCCGGTTTCCGATAAGCAGCTGGCACTTGCCAAAGAGTTCCAGAGTGAACTGCGCAGCAAAGGTTTCCGTGTCGGCATAGACACGCAGGCAGCGGGCTTGGGAGCTAAAATCCGCAATGCCCGTTCCGAACGTGTGCCGTATCTGCTGGTGTTGGGAGAAAAAGAGGCTGAAAACCGTACTTTGGCAGTCCGCAACCGCAATGAAGGCGAGATCGGTGAGATGAGTATTGATAATCTTGTCGAAAAAATGCGTGCAGAAGTTGACAATAAGGTAATTTGGTAATATATTATATAAGAAGCACCCGCAATCGAGTTGATTATGGGTGTTTCGGCGTATAAAAAATTATAAGAAGCAGATTTTTTTTGAGAGGAGGGTATTCTTATCGCCAAGTTGTTGAAACCCAATGATCGCAGCATCCAGTTGGATCAGGTTCGTTTGATCGGTTCCGACGGGAGTCAGCTGGGGGTAGTTCCTTATATCCGTGCCAAGGAATTGGCAGTGGAAGCCGGTGAAGATCTGGTATTGGTTTCCGATACATCCAATCCGCCGGTCGTCAGGATCATGAACTTCGGCAAGCTGTGCTACGAGCAGAAGAAAAATCTCAAGGCTCAGCGCAAGAATACTGCGGCTCAGAAGATCAAAGAGATCAAGTTTCATATCAATATCGATCAGCACGATTATGAGACGAAACTGAATAAAGCGATCGACTTTCTTGATAAGAAGTTCCGCTTGAAGGTCACTTTGGCTCTGCGGGGCAGAGAGATGGCTCATCAGGATATGGCTTTTGAGTTGATGGAAAAAGTTTCCGAAGCTCTCAAAGAGTATGCTGAAGCTGATGGCAAGCCGAAATTGCTCGGCAGAAATATCTCGGTGAATTTTGCACCGAAAAATTAAGGTAGTACCCTGCATAAGCAGGATTGAGTAACAGGATTCAGAAATGGATCCGCACCGGAAGAGGGTAAAGCATTGACCCTGCCGGTGAAAAACATCAAAAATAAAGGATGTAAACAATGCCGAAACTGAAAACCAGAAAGTGTGCCGCAAAGCGTCTGAAACAGACCGGCACCGGTAAGTTCCGCCACAACAAGGCGGGTGCCCGTCACCTCATGAGCAGCAAAAATGCCAAACGTCGTCGTCGTCTCCGTCAGGATGGTGCCGTTTCTCACGCCGAGAAACGCCGTATCCAGGTTTCACTGCCGTATGGTCTTTAATTTCTGAATAAGGAGACGAAAAATGTCCAGAACTACTTGTGCTGTTCCCTCACGCAAACGCCGTAAAATGGTGCTTGCCCGTGCTAAAGGTTTCTACGGTAACTCCAGCAGAAATATCCGTACTGCCTATGATGCAGTGGATAAAGCGTTGGTACACTCTTACAAAGGTCGTAAACAGAAGAAGCAGCAGTACCGTCAGCTGTGGATCGTGCGTATCAACGCCGCCTGCCGTGCGTTGAATGTCAACTACAGCACCTTTATGAACGGTCTGAAAAAGGCCAATATCGGTCTGAACCGCAAAGTCCTTGCAGATCTCGCGGTCAGTGCCCCGGCCGAGTTTAAGGCTCTGGTGGAGAAAGTCACCCAGGCCTGAGGTTGGTTTAACAAGATCACAGCTTGGAAATGGTGACTTTTTTCACCACTTTCAAGCTGTTTTTTGTTTTTTTGCCGGAGTGTCTAAAAGAGTTATCCGGCGGGATTGCAGAGGAAAATAATTATGAATGAAATTATCGAAGCGGTCAATCGGGCGGCGGCAGATGCGGAAGTGAAAGCTGCTGCAGCGGCAGATGCCGGAGCATTGGAAGCGTTGCGGATCGAGTATCTGGGCCGTAACGGATTGTTCCCGGAATTATCCAAGAAGATGGGGAGCGTACCTCCTGAAGAACGCAAAGCCACCGGTTCAGCTTTCAATACCGGCAGAACCCGCATCCAGGCGGCGTTGGATGAAGCATTGGCACGTCTTGGCGGAGCCGGAAAGAAAGCGGATAAAGATGCTATAGACTTGACTTTACCGGGCAGAAAAAATTCACCTGGTCATCGTCATCCGATCACCCAGCTTGCTGATGAATGTGTTTCAGTTTTCCGTAGAATGGGATTTGTTGCCGTTGACGGTCCGGAAATCGAAGATATTTACCACAATTTTGATGCGTTGAATACGCCGGATGATCACCCGTCACGTGATCCTAAAGATACGTTTTATTTCCCTGACGGCAGGATTCTGCGTTCCCAGACCAGTCCGGTGCAGATCCGGGTCATGGAAACCCACGAACCGCCGGTACGGATTGTTGCTCCGGGCAGAGTTTTCCGCCGCGATACACCGGATGCCACACATGGGATGAATTTCCACCAGATCGAGGGATTGTATATTGATAAAAATGTTTCGATGGCGGATTTGAAAAGTGTTTTGCAGAATTTTGCCTGGGAAATGTTCGGCAAGGATGTGAATATCCGTTTGCGTCCGCACTTTTTCCCCTTTACCGAGCCGAGTGTGGAGTATGACTTCAGTTGCGTGGTTTGCGGCGGCAAAGGGTGCAATGTTTGTAAAAACTCCGGATATATCGAAATCGCCGGAGCCGGAATGGTCGATCCCAATGTGTTGAAAAACGTCGGTTATGATCCGGAAGTTTGGAGCGGTTATGCTTTCGGTCTGGGCTTGGAGCGTCTGGCGATGCTCCGTTACCGGATTCCGGATCTGCGTTTCCTTTACGATAATGATGTCCGTTTTCTGGAACAATTTTGAGGTGTGTTAAATGGATATTTCAAGAAAATGGCTCAGTGATTACGTTAAACTTGATTGCGATGATGCCTATTTGTGTGACAAATTGACCATGGCGGGTATCGAGGTGGAAAAGATCGAAAAGAATTCCACCATCCCTGAAGGCGTGGTTACTGCGAAAATTCTTTCCCGTGAAGCACATCCGGGCAGTGATCATCTGTCGGTTTGCAAAGTTACTGACGGCAGTGAAGAATTGCAGATTGTCTGCGGGGCACCGAATTGTGATGCCGGCTGTATTGTGCCGCTGGCAAAGATCGGTACGGTTTTCCACACTGCTGAAGGTGATTTCAAAATTAAAAAATCCAAACTCCGCGGTGTTGAATCCAACGGCATGATGTGCAGCGAAGAAGAGCTGGGCATTTCCGATAATAATGACGGTCTGATGATTTTTCCGGCGGAAACGGAATTGGGCGTACCTCTGACCCGTCTTTTCCCCGGCGATACCAGAATCGAGTTGGAGATCACGCCGAACCGTCCGGATTGTCTTTCCATGTGGGGTGTGGCAAGGGATGTGTCCTGTCTGCTTTCAACTCCGGCACAGCTGCCGGAAATTTCGATCCCGGCATGTGATACGCAGATTGCGAATCTGGTAACGGTTGAAAATGCCGAACTCTGTCCCCGTTATATCGGCAGAGTGATTAAAAATGTCAAAGTCGGACCGTCTCCGGATTGGTTGAAAGAACGTCTGGAAAGTGTCGGTCTGCGTGCCATCAATAATGTTGTTGACGTGACGAACTTCGTGATGCTGGAACTTGGCCAGCCGCTTCATGCCTTTGACCGCAATACGCTTGCCGGCAACCGGGTAGTTGCCCGTAATGCAAAAGCAGGAGAGAAGATCACACTGCTTGACGGCAAAGTAATTGAGTTGAACGAAAATAATTTTGTCATTGCCGACGCTGAAAAGCCGATGGCTCTGGCGGGAATCATGGGTGGTGAAAACTCCGGAGTTACGGAAAAGACCACTGAAATACTGTTGGAAAGTGCGGTTTTTAAATCCTCATTCATCCGCAGTGAAAGCCGGAATCTGGGCATTTCCACCGATGCAAGTTACCGTTATGAGCGTGGAGTTGATTTTGACATGGCAGAATTGGCATTGATCCGTGCCTGCCAGCTGATCCTTGCCACTGCCGGTGGTGAAATCGGCAGTGCGGCGATGGAAGTATCTGCTCCCCGTCCGGCAGAACCGGTGATCAACTGCCGGTTTGAAAATATCCGCAAACTGATCGGTACGACGGTAACGGATGAGCGGATCGTGGATATTCTGCAGAAACTTCATTTGAAAGTTGAAAATATCACAGATGATTCATGCGTGGTAACAGCTCCGCTTTTCCGTCTAGATTTGACCCGTGAAGCAGATTTGGCAGAAGAGGTCGCCCGGATCGACGGTCTGGATAAGATTCCGATGATTCCGGTTGCAGGAAAAGTTTGTCATCCGGATAGCGAAGATGCCTATGCTCCGTTGAAAATGGTGCGTGATCTGGTTATCGGCATGGGCTTTGATGAGTGCGTGCATTACAGCATTGTCGGATCTGCTTCTGCGTTGGCAGACAGCCGTTTTGAGAAAAGCGATCTTATTGAGTTGTCAAACCCGCTATCTCCGGATAACGGCTGGATGCGTCCGGGATTGCTGGGTGAGATGCTGGGGACGGTCGGTCGAAATATTGCCCGCGGCAACCGCGATCTGCGGCTTTTTGAACTGGATAAGGCATTCTGCAAAAATCCGGCGAAATTCCCTGAAGAACGCAACGAACTGCTGATTCTGATGACCGGCAAACGCCATCCGGAACTTTTCTCCGCTGAGGGTGAAGCTCTGTGTGATTTCTACGACATCAAAGGCGTGGTTGAAACATTGCTGGAAAAACTGGCAGTGACCAATTACCGTTTTGTCATTCCGTCTGAATCAGACGGACGTTTCCGTGACGGTCACGCATTGATCCTTCAGCTTGAGGGCAAAGTTGCCGGTATGTTCGGTGAATTGAATCCGCGTCATGCGTCATCATGGCGGAGTTCCGCTCCGGTGTTTTTTGCCCAGATTGAAGTTGCCGCTTTGATCGGAGCTGCCGGCAGAGTGAAAAAGAGCTGCAAAGCTCTGGCACAATTCCCCGGAACCACCCGCGACATTGCGTTTGTTGCTCCGGAAACGCTGACGAATGGAGAAGTCATTGACTTTATCCGCAAGTGTAAGGCTGCCAACTTTGAATCAGTGCGTCTTTTCGATATTTTCGTCGGTGAAGATTTGAAAAAGCAGAATAAAAAGAGTATGGCTTACAGCTTGAGTTTCCGTAATCAGGAGCGTACATTGACCGATAATGAAGTCAATGCGGCGATGGAAAAGATCCGTACCCGTCTGGCTGCGGAATTGAAAGTTGAATTGCGATAAAAGAAAGGATTTTATCATGGATAAGAATGCAGGAAAGATTTTTGAAGGAGCTTTGTGTGCCGAAGGTATCAAAATCGGTATCGTCTGTGCCAGATTCAATGATTTTCTGGTAAGCCGTCTGCTTTCCGGTGCGATTGATGCGATAGTCCGTCATGGCGGCAGTGCTGAAAATGTGTCCGTGGCGTATGTGCCGGGATCCTACGAGATCCCGTTTGCGGTCAAAAAGATGCTTGACCGCAAAGAATTTGATGCTATTGTTGCTTTGGGTGTGGTGATTCAGGGGGATACCCCGCATGCATCCTACATCAATTCCGAAGTTGCCAAAGGTCTGGCACAGCTGGGATTGGAGTCCGGCATTCCGGTTACTTACGGTATGATCACTGCTGATAATCTTGAGCAGGCGATCAACCGCAGCGGAGTGAAAGCCGGTAATAAAGGTGTTGATGCGGCATTGGCGGCTATTGAAATGGTCAATTTGTCACGGGCGATAAAAAATGCATAATATTGCAAATGAAGAACAAGTTCCCTCCCATTCCAAAAGATTGGGTCGGGAGTTGGCGATGGAGTTCCTTTTTGCCTGCGAAAGCAAAAAGGAGATCCCCGGAGCCGCAGAATTTGATATTTTTCTTGAGTCGGTGCAAGAGGAATTTGCATTGGAAGACAACCGTAATATCCGCCGGGCAAAAGATTATGCAGTGCGGCTTTACGAAGCCGTGGCATGTGAACAGGAAAAAATTGATAAGTTGATTGCCGATCACTGCCGGAATTGGGAAATTGACCGTCTTTCCGGCGTTGACCGTAATATTATGCGGGTGGCGGTGGCGGAAATGTTGAGTTTTTCCGAAGTGCCTGCAGTGGTGAGTATTGATGAAGCCGTCGGCATTGCCCGGGATTTTTCCGGAGCGGAAGCGGGAAACTTCATCAACGGTGTATTGAATTCCATAAAAAATTCCACAACTGAAAACGGAAACTGATATGTCGATATTTTCCATATTCAAACGTGGTTTGGAAAAAAGTGCCACCAAACTGGCACGGGTGGTCGGCGGAGTATTTTCCGGCGTCAAAAGTCATGGTGTATCCAGTTTTGATGATCTGGAAGCGATGCTGATCGCCGCTGATTTCGGTCCCGGTGCGGCAAAAAAAGTTGTTGACCGCATCCGTGACCGTTATGAAAGAGGCAAGATCGCCACTGATGCTGATTTGATTGCAGAAGCGAAAGATGAAGTTCAGTCGATACTCCGGCAGGGGATGCGTGAGATCGCTTCAGCTCCGGCAGGTGAACCGCTGGTGATCCTGATGGTGGGAGTAAACGGAAGCGGAAAAACCACCACCATCGGCAAACTTGCTGCGAAATGGAAAAGTGAAGGTAAAAAAGTTATCCTCGGAGCATGTGATACTTTCCGTGCCGCCGCTGTGGAGCAGCTGCAGCTTTGGGGTGAAAGAACCTCCTGTCAGGTGGTTTCTTCCAAACATGGAGCAGATCCGGCGAGTGTTGCATTTGATGCAACGATGGCAGCAAAATCCCGTCAGGCGGATATATTGTTGATCGACACCGCAGGCCGTCAGCAGAATCAGCAGGATCTGATGGCGGAATTGAGTAAAATCCGCCGTTCCATAGGTAAAGTTCTGCCCGGTGCCCCCCATGAAGTGTGGCTCACGGTCGATGCTTCACTTGGTTCAAATGTTATCAGTCAGGCACGGGAATTCGGGAAAATCGCCGGAGTGACCGGATTGGTTCTGACCAAACTTGACGGCACCGGCAGAGGCGGAATGGCTGTGGCACTGCATGAAGAGTTTCAACTGCCGACATTTTTTGCCGGTTTCGGTGAAGCTCCGGAAGATTTGCAGGATTTTGATCCGGAATTTTATGCTGAAGCACTTTTTGCAGTGGAGAACGCATGAAAAGCGATTCCGAATACATGATTGAAGCATTGGCACTGGCACGGATGGGATGGGGATTGACCAATCCGAATCCGATGGTCGGTGCTGTTATTGTTAAAAATGGCGAAGTTATCGGCAGAGGTTTTCACCGCAAAGCGGGAGAAGCCCATGCTGAAATAAATGCACTTGCCGATGCCCGTAATCACGGATACGATACCAGTGGTGCAACGATCTATGTGACCCTTGAACCGTGTTCGACTTACGGCAGGACTCCGCCGTGTACTGAAGCGATCATCGCATCCGGGATCAGCCGGGTGGTGATCGGTTCAATGGATCCCAACCCCAAACATGCGGGCAGGGCACAGGAGATTCTGGAAAGTCACGGAATCACTGTTGATTGCGGCGTGGAAAACAGTGCGTGCTGGGAGTTGAACAGTCATTTTTTCCGTTGGATAACCAGCGGAAAACCATTAGTCATTTTGAAAATGGCGATGACTCTGGATGGCAAAATAGCCTGTTACAATGGGGATTCCCGCTGGGTGACAGGTGTTGAAGCACGCCGCCGGGTGCAGTCATACCGGCGTTTGGCTGATGCGATCATGGTCGGCGGTAATACGTTGCGGGTGGATCATCCGCAGTTGACGGTGAGGGAACCGGAAAATTTTGAAAATCAGCCCCGCCGGATAATTGTTTCCTCAACGTTGAAAGAATCTGATTTAGAGGAGTATTTCCCCGATGGCAGAGCAGAGGTCGTGGCTCTTCCTGATGCAAAAGCGTGGGATAAGTATTTGCTTGAGCTTGGAAAGCAGGGTGTGACCGCACTTCTGATCGAGGGCGGCGGCGAATTGGCAGCGGCAGCGGTCAAAGCCGGAGCAGTGGACTTTGTGGAGTTTCATGTAGCCCCCAAACTTTTAGGCGGCAGAGAGAGTATTACGGTGCTGGGCGGAGAAAATCCGGAAAAGATGTGTCAGGCATTGGAATTGAGCCGTGTGAAAACTTTCACCTGCGGCAATGATATAATCATTAACGGATATTTGCGGGAGATTTAAGATGTTTACCGGAATCGTTCAGGGTATGGGCAGAATCGTTTCCCGCGGCGGCGGGAAACTGGTGATCAAACCGGATTTTCAGATTTCCGATCCGGTTTACGGGGAAAGTATTGCGGTCAATGGTTGTTGTCTGACATTGGAATCCGCTGCCGGCGGCAATTTGACTTTCCATACACTTGAAGAAAGCTTGAAACGTACAAATCTTGGCATACTTCCGGTAAATTCCGTGGTGAATCTGGAGCGTGCCTTGCGTCTTGGTGACCGTCTCGGCGGTCATATCGTGCAGGGGCATGTGGATATGGCGGCAGAGGTATTGCAGTGCCGCAGGCAGAGTGATGGAGATTTTATTCTGGAAGTTGCCCTTGATCCTGAGTGTGCCAGATTGGTCGTAGAAAAAGGCGGCATTGCCATAGATGGCGTATCGTTGACAGTTGTCGATGCCGGAGTAGATTCATTTTCGGTGCGGTTGATACCGGTGACGCTTGCAGAAACAGCACTGCATGAGAGAGTTCCCGGCACGTTGGTCAATCTTGAATTTGATGTAGTCGGCAGATATATTTTGCGGATGATGTCACTGCCGGAAGAAAAAAGTTCTCCCGGTATCACGATGGAAACTTTAGCGGAAGCGGGATTTTTGTGAAAATAAATTACGGCATAACGGTTTCATCATTGCGGCAGTTGTCTGAATTGCCGGATTTGAAAAAAGCCGGATTTCTGGAAATTTCATCAAGTTGTTTCCGGACTCCGGGATTTGTTGTACCTGCCGGATGGAAAAAACGTCTTTTACGGGTCAGTACCCGCAGTGAAGCCCGTACTTTCGGAGCTTTGATCGGTTCCGGCAGAGGGGTGATGATGGAGTTTTACCGTCTGTTTGCCCGGAATTGCGAAGAATATGCCCGTATCGGAATCCGTGAAATAACCATGACCGTTGATTGGGAAACCGTGATGAATGATGGTCTTTATGCGGATAAAGTTAGTGAGGTTTTACGGTGTTGCTATGGTATCATGTTTGAGCATCGTCTGACCGCAGTGCTTGAATTGCGGATACCCGGATTTATTTCATCGCAGCCGGTAAAGTTTCTGAAATTCCGTGATTCACTGCTTTTCCCGATCCGGACGCTTGTTGATTTTCACCCGCATGAACCCGGAGCTTTGGAATTGCTTTCATCGTATGCTGCGGCGATGCCCTTTGACACCTCCCGTTTCCGGGTGAGCTTCGATGCTTCCGGCGGAAACTATTTAAGTGAAAATTTACTGGAAAAAATCCAGGAAAAACTCCGCACTGTCGGCAGGGAAATTCCGGAACTGACCTTTTATCCCGGCAGAAGTGCCGATAAAGCTGCATTTGCCGCATTGGAAACGGTGCTGAAATGAGTAATCGTGAAACCGGATTATTGAAGAATAGTTTCGGTGTTGCATTGGCGACACTGGCAAGCCGGATACTCGGTCTGTTACGGGTGCGGCTGGAAGCTCTTGCCCTCGGCGGCGGAGAAACCGCAAGTATCTGGTTCCTTGCTTTGATGATACCGAACCTTTTCCGCAGACTGCTCGGAGAAGGGGCATTGGGAACCGCCTTGATCCCATTGATTGCAGAATCGGAAAAAAATCATGGGATTTCAGAAGCACGTTTGCGTCTGGCACAAGTCTTATCATTACTCGGTGCGGTATTGGCATTGATCGTGGTGATTTTTTCCGGTGGAGCGTGGATTGCCGGAAAAACGGCATTTTATTCAGATTCAGAATTTTTGCAAAGCGGCAGATTTCTCGGGGTATGTGAATTATTGCCGCTTTTGATGCCCTATGCGTTTTTCATCTGTCTAACGGGAGTTATCGGTGCGGTATTGAATTACGCCGGGTTGTTTGTGCGTCCGGCATTGACGGCACTTTTTTTCAACCTTGCACTGATTTCCGGACTTGCAGCCGGGGTATGGCTGCATCTGACTCCGGCAACTTTGCTCAAAGTGCTGGCGATCCTGACTCCGGCAGCAGGTGCGGTTCAGTTGATCCTGATGCTGTGGATGTTGAAACTCTGCGGACGTTTTCCGGTATTCAGAAAAGAAGCGTTCCGTGATTTTTCCATGACTGTAAATGTTATCAAACTTGCAACTCCGGGCTTGATCGGTTACGGAGTATTGCAGTTGAGTTTTCTTATCGACCGTACACTTGCGGCATATCTGGGCAACCGTGCGGTACCGGCATTGACTTACGTTGACCGGATCGTAGATCTGCCGATCGGACTTTTTGCGGTTTCGCTGGGATCGGTACTTATGGCATCAATGACCCGTGCAGCGGCGGAAAAAGATTTTGAAGCGATGCGTTCCCAGTTGAATTTTTCACTCCGGCATGTGTGGTTCATCTGTGCACCGATGGCGGCGGCGGTGATATTTTTCCACACCGAGATACTCCGGGTACTTTGTCTCGGTGGAAAATATACCCTTGAAGATTTGGATGCGACCCGTTTTGTTGCCATATTTTACGGTTTGGGAATACCGTTTTTCTGTTCATTGAAAGTGATTCTTCCGGCGTTTTATTCCAGAAAAGATATGAAACGGCCATTTTATGTGTCGCTGATGGCGATCTCAGTCAACCTGATATTGAATCTGATTTTGATGTTTCCCTTACAACAGGGCGGCTTGGCACTGGCAACGGTTATTGCTTCTGTTACCAATAACACCGTATTGCTGATTCTGCTTGCCCGAGACGGATTCAAATTGACATTTTCCACGGTGATTTCCTGTATAAAATCGGCAGTATTGGCTCTTCTGGCGGCATTGCCGGTCTGCTTCGCTTTGCCGTGGTTCAGAAATATTTTTACTTTTTCAAGCACTATTCTGAATGATATATTTATTCTCATCGCTGCCGGAATCGGATTTGCTGTCTGCTATCTGTTTTTGGCTGCGGTCGGTTCATCCGTTGAGTGCCGGGAATTTTTCTCGATACTGTGCCGGAAAAAACATCGGTAAAAATCTGAATCTCTGTATTGATTTTGGATAAAACCTGAGATATATTATATGAGAGTGCCCGGGTGGTGGAATGGCAGACACAGCAGACTTAAAATCTGCTTCCCATTGGGAGTACGGGTTCGAGTCCCGTCCCGGGTACCACTTTTTCAAATCATCGTAAGCAGTGCCTTGCAAAAAGCAGACAGCCGCTTGGAAAATTTTATTTTCCCGCTGCTGTCTTTTCTTTTTGCCTTTGTATTGTTTTTTACGATGTAAAAAACGGCACTGCTCACTTTATGGCGGGTTGCCTTCACTTTACGTTGTTTCGTTCCGGCACTTTGTCGCTTCGCTCCTTGTCGAGTCCCGTCCCGGAACCACTTTTCAAATCTGCGTAAACAGTGCTTTGAGAAAAATATTGAGCAAACTTCCTGCCTCCGACAACGGAGGAGGCAGCGGCACATTTGCTGCAATATTATTTGCCGATGGAAAATTGTTTTTTTATTTTCGGTTTCTGCAGCAGATAATGAGGGTTATAATGCCCCAGACAGAAAGCATGAATATTGAAATCCACCATACGGGCAGCCAGCCGATGGTAAAAACCAGAGTCAGAGCAAATGCGGTCCATAATCCGCCGCCCATGATAGGTTCATGTATAAGTTGTTTGTAACCGAAAGAAGCGGCTGCTACAGTTTTATTTTCAGGGTCAACTGTACGCAGCAGCATCAATCCGGTAGCAGTCACACCCAATCCCTGACCGAATTCGGCAATGGCACACTCGAACCATGATTGTTTGAAAAGTTTCGGAGCTACATAAAGAACGAGTACCAGACTCCAGATCACGCCTGCTGCCATCAGGATCAACAGGGAAATGTAGTTTTCAGCCACCACCGAGAGCTGGATCGTAGCGACAGCAGATACCACGAGAAAATCCAGAGAAGCTCCGGAAAGCCGCTGCATCTGACCGTGATCAATGAGGTGTTCGACTTTGAGTTTCTGGAAAAACTGCTGAATGATCACTCCGCCGATCATGCAGAGCGGAAAAAGCGGAAATCCGGTAAAAAGTCTGGTTTTACATTCCGGAAGCAGTTTGATTTCAGCAAATTGCAACAGTTTGAGCATCCCGTAGCCCAGCAGAATAGAAATACCGATCATAGCGATATGCCATGCCAGAGAGTCGATGGAGTCGGAAAAAACAGTTTGTTTTCCGGCGGAAGGACGTTCTGTGGCTTCATATACGCCGAGTTTTTCAGCTTTGGCACGTTCTTTGAAAGTTCTGACGCTGCTGATGATACCCTTATTCAATGCCCAGTTGATCAAAACCATTCCCAGGAGTATTCCGAAGATCATTCCGCCGGTGGCAACTGTGTAGCCGAGAGCCAGACCATCCGGCCAGTATTGGTTGAAAGTTTCGGCCATTCCACCGACAGTTCCGTGGCCACCCTCGAAGCCGATTTCCAAAAGGTTTCCGAAAGCGGGATTGATGCCGAAAAGCGGAAAAAGAATAAAGCCTGCCAACCCCAAACCGATAACATATTGCCCCCATGCCAGAAGCTGCCCCATACAGAGCTGGGGAAGGGCCATTTTGAAAATCTGCCCGAGTTTCGGAGTGATGGTACCGAGAAAGAGAGCTGCAAAAATAACGTTGATCAGAAAACCGGGCAGTTTTTTCATCGCCGGGACCAGATCTGCCGGCAGATAAGATCCGGCAAGAGAGATAACCGTCAATCCGATAAGTCCGCCGATCACAGAACTTGGCAGATAAAGCCGCTGAAGAACCGGAATTTCCAACCGGACAAGTTTTCCCAGAAACAAAAGCAGTGACAAAAAACAGAATACGACGATCGCTGTCATAATAATATCCCCCATAAGTACTGAATGCAAAATAAATAACAGAAATTATAAGATACATCCGCAGGGGGATTTTTTCAAATTTTCACGTTTTGTTTTACTGTTTTTTCCAGAAAAAATTTGTGTATTTCATTATTCCCGGTGATTTCCGGATGATAAGTCATCGCCAGTTGATTGCCGTATTTTACTGCGGTAGCTTGTCCATCGAAAGTGGAAAGGACTTCCACATCCTTCCGGTACGTTATTATTTGCGGTGCCCGGATGAAGGGCATCGGTACTTTTTCCGGAATTCCGGAAAAAGCATCATCAATATAAAAACTTGCCAGCTGTCTGCCGAAAGCATTTCTTTGGACAGTGACCGGCAATGTGCCGAAATGAACTTCCGTAGAACCGTAGATTTTCTCTGCCAGCAGAATCGTTCCGGCACAGGTTGCCATGACCGGCAGACCATTACTGATCAACTGTCTCAAGGGGATAAAAAGTTTCAGTTCTTTGAGCAGTCTGCTTTGCACGGTGCTTTCACCTCCCGGCAGGATAAGTGCATCAAAGCGGCGTTCAAGGTCTTTGAGCTGACGTATCTCAAAGACTTCTGCACCGAGATTACGGAACATTTTTTCATGTTCGATAAAAGCTCCCTGTATTGCGAGAACTGCAATGCGGATGGTCATTTGCCGCGTTCCTCCATGATCAGCTGGATCTCATCGGCATTGATGCCGACCATTGCTTCGCCGAGTCCGCAGGAAAGTTCTGCGATCATGGCAGCATCGGTGAAGTTGGTTACAGCCTGCACGATCGCCTTTGCCCGGCGGGCGGGATCGCCGGATTTGAAAATACCGGAACCGACGAAGACACCTTCGGCCCCCAGCTGCATCATCAATGCGGCATCTGCCGGAGTGGCAATTCCGCCGGCAGCAAAATTGACCACCGGGAGTTTACCGTTTTCGTGGATGAATTTGAGCAGATCAAACGGTACAGCCAGCTGCTTTGCTGCTTCATACAGCTCGTCATCAGCCAGAGATTTGATCCGTCTGATCTCACTGTTCATTTTCCGCATGTGACGTACAGCCTGGATGATATCACCGGTTCCCGGTTCGCCTTTGGTACGGATCATGGATGCACCTTCGGCGATCCGCCGCAGAGCTTCTCCGAGATCTCTGGCACCGCATACAAAGGGGACTTTGAATGATTTTTTATCGATGTGGTAAGTATCATCGGCAGGAGAAAGCACTTCACTTTCGTCGATGTAGTCAATATCGATCGCTTCAAGAATCTGAGCTTCGGCAAAGTGACCGATACGGCATTTTGCCATAACGGGGATGGTTACAGCTTTTTGAATGCCTTTGATCATTTCCGGATCGCTCATACGCGAAACTCCTCCGGCGGCACGGATATCGGCTGGGATACGTTCCAGAGCCATGACGGCACATGCACCGGCTTCTTCGGCGATAGCGGCCTGTTCCGGGGTGGTCACATCCATAATGACACCGCCTTTGAGCATAGCGGCAAGATTGCGGTTGAGTTCCTGTTGACGGTCGGTTTCCATAATATAACTCCTGTTGAAAATTGTAAGATTCCGGACTTGCAGGATAATATAATCCGTGATATATTAAATACAATATCGTAAAATGTATGGATTACAAAAATGCCGGTAAATTCATTTAAGAACTATTTTTTGAGCTGGACTCCGGAAGTGGAGAAGTTGAGCCGTCCCTGTTATCTTGCCATTGCCAACATGCTGGAAGATGACATCCGCAGCGGAAAACTTGCTCCCGGTACCAAATTGCCTCCGCAAAGGGAACTTGCGGATTATCTGGATATAAACTTTACCACAGTTACCCGGGCATACAATCTCTGCCGGGAACGCCGTTTGATCTACGGTTCGACCGGAAAGGGTACTTTCGTGTCAGCATTGCCGGGTGGTTCCGGAAGTGAGAGTGATTCCCGGTTGATTGAATTGGGGGTGGTCAACGGTTTCGATACGGTAAATAAACAGATCATTGAAGCGACGGAATCGGTATTGACCAAAGGTTATCTGGAAAAACTTTACAGTCATACTTCGGCACTCGGTCATAAGCATCAGAGGGTGGCGGCAATGAACTGGATGAGGAAATTCGATGTGCCGGTCGATGAAGAGCATACAGCACTTTTTTCCGGTTCCCAGAATGCTATCAGTGCTGCATTGCTGTCGTTATTCCGGCTTGGTGATGTGATCGCCGTGGATACATTTACCTATGCGAACTTGATCGGTACTGCGAAACTTGCACATATCCGTCTGCTGCCGGTTGCCGGAGATGCGGGGGGGATGCTGCCGGAAGCACTGGATGAAATATGCCGTAAAAACCGGATATCCGGAATATTTCTGATGCCGAATTATGCCAATCCCACGGGAATAACTCTTTCAGAAGAACGCAAGAGAGCTTTGGCGGAAGTGATCAGGAAACACGATCTGATCCTGATCGAGGATGATACGGTTTCGGCATTGCCGGAATCAGGATACCATTCACTATTTTCAATGCTTCCGGATCAAACGATGTATATTTGCGGCAATTTGCGTTATCTGTGCGGAGGTTTGCGGGTCACGGCAGCGGCATTTCCGGAAAAGTTCCGGACACACTTGCTCAATGGACTTTTTCTGCTGAATATCCGTACAAGTTCACTGGATGCGGAAATCATGACCGAATTGATTTTAAGCGGCAGAGCAGAAGCGGTTTTGAATGAAAAGAGGCTTCTTGCATTGCGGGCAAATAAGATATTTGACCGGATTTTTCCGGAAAGCAGAGCCGGGGAAAACGGCAATTTTTTCCGTACACTGCCGTTGCCGGAAGAGTGGTCGAATCCGGTGGAAACGGAATCCCGTTTTGAGTCAGCCGGGGTGAAAGTGCTTCATTCCGGAAATTTTTCGGTACTTTCCCGTCCGGGGAAAAATTTCCTGCGGTTGTCGGTATCTTCGGCGGGATCGGAAAAAAATCTGCGTGCCGGATTGATGCTGGTTCGCAACGCATTGGAAAAAAAACAATAAAAACAAAAAATTCCGCCCTCCGTCGCACGGAGACGTGGTCAAGCGGTGGAACGCTTGTCGCCGCCAAAAGCGGCGAAATATCAGCGAAGCGTTTAAGTCGGCGAAAAGCCGACACCACCAGCCGTAAGCGAAGTCATGCGATTTATTGCATGACACTTGAGCTGCAGGCGGTTAAGGTTGAGAAATCCCGCCCTCCGTCACCACCGGATGCCCGCGATGACAGGTTGTACCGTGTCGAGCTGTTCCTTTTGCCGCTGTGTGCTGCGGTTTTATTGTCACGTTGTGATCTGTAAGAAAGAATGATGTTTTTTTGAGAAATCAGTCAATCACCGTTATAAATAATAAAAAAATCGTTTTTTTTATTTTGGAAGACTTGAATGTTTCCGATTGGGGTGTATAATATAGTATTGCAGGGCAGATGGACTGCCGGGTGAGATAAAAAATCAGAAAAATTTGAGTTTGATAGAAATATGGGTGAAATGGAAAAAGGTCAGACACTGGTCAGTGCTGAACATCTGGTGAAAACTTACCGGGGCAGAACCGTGGTCAAGGATGTTTCCATATCGGTACGTTCCGGCGAAGTTGTAGGTCTGCTCGGACCTAACGGGGCGGGGAAGACCACCAGTTTTTATATGGTGATGGGCTTGATCCGTCCTGACGGCGGCAAAGTATCGTTCCGCGGGGTGGATGTGACCCATATACCGATGTATAAAAGAGCGCGGATGGGTATGGGCTATCTGGCACAGGAGCCGTCGATTTTCCGTAAACTGACGGTTGAAGAAAATATTCTGGCGATTTTGGAGACATTGGCGATCAGCCGTGCTGAACGCAAAAAAAGATGTGCTGAATTGCTTGAGGAGTTGAGTTTGACCAGATTGAAAGATCAGAAAGCGATGACTCTTTCCGGAGGGGAACGCCGTCGTCTGGAAATTACCCGGGCATTGGTTACGAATCCGTCATTTATCATGCTTGATGAACCATTCAGCGGTGTCGATCCGCTTGCGGTATACGATGTTCAGCAGATCATACTGCAACTGAAAGAACGGAATCTGGGAATTTTGATTACCGACCATAATGTGCGTGATACGTTATCGGTGGTAGACCGTGCGTATATTATGTGCATGGGTGAAATACTTCTGGAAGGGCCCAGTGATTATCTGGTGAATGATCCGGAGGCTCAGAAGGTCTATCTCGGACCTAATTTTTCGATGTGATACACCACTGATGGAATTGGCTGTCAGTTGGAAAAAAAAGAAAGGTGTGCTGTCTATGCTCATCAATGTAACCGGTCGTCAATTAGAGATCACTCCCGCAATCCAGACCCAGGCAGAAAACGTGCTTGCAGTATTGGATATTCCGGCACTCAAAGTTTCGAGCGTGAATGCGGTTATGTCCAGAGAGAAGAACCGTTTTCAGGTTTCTCTGGTGCTTAACTGTAAATCGCACACATTGACTGCGGAAGTTGAGGATTTCGATCTTTACCGGGCACTTGATGCAGCGGCAGACAAAGTCGAAGCCCAGTGTCAGGCATTGAAAGAAAAAATCCAGGAACACCGCGGCACAGTGGAAGCTGAAGCAGATGCATCTGCTGAATAATACTTGTAATATTAATTAAAACAGGGCTGCTGCAAAAATTTGCAGCAGCCCTGATGTTTTTTCAGGTTTGTCTGACCTTTTGAATTACTCCTGTTCGATTGCGGCCTGAGCGGCAGCGAGACGGGCAAGGGGAACCCGGAAAGGACTGCAAGACACGTAGTTCAGACCGGCGGCATGGCAGAATGCCACAGATTTGGGATCGCCGCCCTGTTCGCCGCAGATACCGATCTTGAGTTCCGGACGGGTCTGACGACCGCCCTGAACGGCGAATTCGATCAATCTGCCAACGCCACGGGTGTCAATGGTCTGGAAGGGATCGGAATCCAGCAGTTTCTTACGCAGGTAATCCGGCAGGAAGCTGCCGATGTCATCGCGGCTGAAACCAAAGGTCATTTGGGTCAGGTCGTTGGTTCCGAAGCTGAAAAATTCAGCGACTTCCGCCATCTGGTCAGCCAGCAGTGCTGCACGGGGAATTTCGATCATGGAACCGATTTTGTAATCGATTTTTTTCAGATCATACCGTTTTGCCACATCGGCGGCGACTTCTTCCAGCATGGCTTTCTTGAAACGCAGCTCAGAAACATCGCAGGTGACGGGGATCATGATTTCCGGTACACAGTTGCCGACTTCCACAGCGGCTTCCAGAATGGCACGCATCTGGGCACAGGCGACTTCCGGATAGGTGATACCCAGACGAACGCCGCGGTGACCCATCATCGGGTTGCTTTCATGCAGAGCTTCGGCACGTTTGGCGATCTCCATCGGATCGATTCCCAGAGCAGAAGCCAATTCTTTGCGTTTGGCACTTTCGCTGGGAACGAATTCATGCAGCGGGGGATCGAGCAGACGGAAAGTTACCGGCATACCATCCATGGCGATCAGAGTGTCTTTGACACTGGCTTTCATGTAGGGGAAAAGTTCCGCGATAGCGACTTCACGCTCGGCGGCACTGTTGGCGAGGATCATTTTCCGCAGGAAGAAGAGCGGTTTTTCGCTGTTTTTGCCGTAGAACATGTGTTCGGTACGGAAAAGACCGATACCTTCAGCACCGAAAGCACGGGCGACTTTGGCATCTTCCGGAGTATCGGCATTGGCACGCACGCCGAGTTTGCGGTATTTGTCAGCCAGAGCCATGAAACGCTGGAACATTTTGTTTTCGCTGGAATCCATCATAGCGAGGGCACCCTGATATACATAACCGCGGCTGCCGTTGAGGCTGAGGAAATCTCCGCGTTTATAGGTTTTTCCGGCAGCTTTCATTGTTCCAGCCTGCTCATCAATGATGAGAGAACCGGCACCGACGATACAGCATTTGCCCCAGCCGCGGCAAACGAGAGCAGCATGACTGGTCATACCGCCGCGGGCGGTAAGGATACCGGCAGCACCACGCATACCTTCGACATCTTCGGGATTGGTTTCTTCACGCACGAGAATGACGGTTTCGCCTTTGGCGACCGCTTCAATCACCTCTTCGCTGGAGAAAACGATTTTACCGACGGCACCGCCGGGGCCGGCGGGAAGACCTTTGGCAATGATATCGCCGCGTTCATGGGCTTCTTTTTCTTCGTGGATATCAAGGATCGGGTGGAGCAATTCATCCAACTGATTGGGAGCGACCCGGCAGACAGCAGTTTTTTCGTCAATGAGTTTTTCATCGAGCATATCCATTGCCATGGTCACTGCGGCAGTACCGGTACGTTTACCGACGCGGCACTGGAGCATGAAAAGTTTGCCTTCCTGAATGGTGAACTCAATATCCAGCATATCGTGATAGTGAGCTTCCAGTTTGTTGCGGATGGCGAAAAGTTCTTTGTAGAGAGCCGGATAAAGCTCTTCCATGGATTTGAGGTGTTTATTCTGTTCGTTGCAGGTATCGTTGTTGAGCGGGTTGGGGGTACGGGTACCGGCGACCACGTCTTCGCCCTGGGCATTGATCAGCCACTCGCCGTAGAATTTATTGTCACCGGTTGCCGGGTCACGGGTAAAAGCAACACCGGTGGCACTGGTATCGCCCATATTGCCGAAGACCATGCTCTGCACGTTCACAGCGGTACCCCAGTCATCGGGAATGCCTTCGATACGGCGGTAGGAAACAGCTTTTTTACCGTTCCAGCTTTTGAGAACAGCACCGATACCGCCCCAGAGCTGTGCCATGGGATCATCGGGGAACTCTTTGCCGAGTGTGGCTTTGATCTGTTTTTTGAAAACTTCGCAGAGATATTTGAGATCATCGACGGTCAGATCGGTATCATCTTTGTAGCCGCACTGTTTTTTGTGGGCATCCATAATGGCGTCGAGCTGACGGCGGATAGCTTTACCTTCAGCCGGTTCGATACCTTCGGCTTTTTCCATGACCACATCGCTGTACATCATGATCAGACGGCGGTAGGCATCGTAAACAAAACGCTCATTACCGGTTTTTGCGATCAAGCCGGGCAGGGTACTGGAAGCCAGACCGACGTTGAGGACAGTTTCCATCATACCGGGCATACTGCTGCGGGCACCTGAACGGCAGGAAACGAGCAGTGGGTTTTCAGTATCGCCGAATTTCATACCCATTACGTTTTCGATGTGAGTCAGGGCCGTTTTGACCTGATCTTCAACGCCGCAGGGAAGCTGGTTGCCGTTTTTGAAATAATCGACACAACATTCGGTGGTCACCGTGAATCCCGGAGGAACCGGCAAACCGAGATTTGCCATTTCAGCGAGGTTGGCACCTTTGCCGCCGAGGAGGTTCTTCATGGAACCTTCACCTTCGGTGCAGTTGCCGCCGAAAGTGTAAACATACTTTTTCGTCATTCTTTCTTTCCTTTCTTTCTCTTTTCTGCCTGCTTGCGGATCACCGGGCAAAGAAATTGAAAAATCCGGCAAGGCGTAAAAACGATTCATATACCTTACCGGAAATTTTTTTTGAATGCCTCAGCTTACCTGAAATCTCTCAATGCTTCAAGTATCCGCTTTTTTTCTTTATGCTTATCCAGTCCGACGACGATAAACGAACCGGAAACTTCGTAAACAGGATAGGGAAACCCCATGAAAAACACTTTTTTGTCTTTGTTGATTTTTTCCAGTCTGGCACGGTTTGCTTTATTATTTATATCGTATTTATATACGCCGATATTGGCACCGTTGACAGTCAATTCCACCGCATCAGCAGCGGCGAGAGGGCGGGGATCGAGCGGACGGGCAGCAGTTACCTGCAAACCATGTGAACGCATTTTTGTTGCGAAATCAACCGGCCGCAAATAGTTGTTGCGGATTCCGAAAATACCGCATCCGGCGAGGGTAATGATCACCCCTGTGGCGATCATAGCCGGAAATATTTTGAAAAAAACACTTTTTTTCATAAACTTTCCCATCAAATTCATAATATCTCATAATATAACCCCTACAATGCATTATGTCAAGATGTAAAAAGGCTAAAAAATCCATGTTTTTACTATATTTGTGCATATTTCCGGGAAATGAGTGTGCTATATTATATAGTTGTCACTGAAGACAATTTAAAAGGAGGAAATATTATGCGTATTCTGGTTACCGGCGGAGCCGGTTTTATCGGCAGTCATCTGGTAGAACACTTTCAGGGCAAAGCAGATGTCCGGGTGTTGGATAGTTTGCGCAGCGGCTACCGGAGCAATCTGGATGGTTTTGATGTGGAATTCATCGAGGGCGATATTCGTGACCGTGCCGCGGTTGATAAAGCGATGAAAGATGTGGATTACGTTTTTCATCTGGCGGCGATGATCAGCGTGCCGGAGTCGATGAGCAAGATCGCAGAATGTATTGAGATCAACAATCTGGGAATGAATAACGTGCTGGAATCAGCCGCTGAAAACGGCGTGAAAAAACTCTGCTTCAGTACATCTGCAGCTATTTACGGAGATAATCCGGTCGTTCCCAAAGTGGAAACGATGTTCCCCGAGCCGAAAAGTCCCTATGCGATCACGAAGCTTGATGGGGAATATTATTGCGGCATGTTTACCAAAGAGGGCCGTTTGCAGACAGCCTGTTTGCGTTACTTCAATGTTTTCGGTCCCCGTCAGGATCCGAAAAGTGCCTATGCAGCAGCTGTTCCGATCTTCATTGAAAAAGCACTGAATAACGAAGATATTACTGTTTTCGGTGATGGTGAGCAGACCCGCGACTTTGTGTTTGTCAAAGATGTGGTGGCTGCGAATGCGTTTTTTGCGATGAACGATGTTACCGGTGTGCATAATATTGCATACGGCGGCAGGATTACCATCAACGATCTGGCTTCTGAGATCATCCGCCTGACCGGTTCAAAATCCAAAATCGTCCATCTGCCGGAGCGTGCCGGAGATGTAAAACACTCCATGGCGGCAGTGGATAAATTGAAAGCTACCGGTTTTGTGCCGGGGCATACTTTTGCAGAAGCTCTGGAAGCGACGATTGCAGCTTACAAAGCCCGCCGCAAATAATTTCAGGACCATAAGAAAACAGGTTGCTGCAAAACTGCAGCAACCTGTTTTTTTGTTATACACCTTCAGGTCAATAAAACCACCGGCTTTGCCGGTGAGTACCGAAAAATCTTCAGAAATAGTTTGTAAAAGTTCACCTTTGCTACTACACTATGTTCAGACCTGCCAGTCGAACTTAATGTAATAACAAAGGTGTAAGAATGACAAAAGATACTACTAATAGTTTATCACACACTCGTTGGAAATGCAAGTACCATTTAGTATTTGCTCCCAAATTTCGCCGTCAAATTGTATATGGTAAGATTAGAGAAGATGTCGGGCGTATTTTGCGAACTTTATGTGAGCAAAAGAAAGTGGAAATTCACGAAGCAGAGGCTTGCCCTGATCATATTCATATGTTGGTCAGTATACCTCCTCATTTGAGTGTGGCACAGTTTGTCGGCTACTTGAAAGGTAAAAGTTCGTTGATGATCTTTGATCGCCATGCGAACTTAAAATACAAATACGGGAATCGACATTTTTGGTGTCGCGGATATTTTGTCGATACGGTAGGAGCAAATAAAAATGCAATAGCCGAATATATCCGACATCAACTTGATGAAGATATCGCCTGCGAACAATTGTCCTTGAAGGAGTATTTTGACCCGTTTACGGGTGGCAAGAATTAATAGGCATTAACAACAACTGGCAGGTTGTGTAAGAATATTTTTAAACATAACATCAGCATATAAAAACAGTTCACTGACTGCTTTAGCAGTAGCCAGTGAACTTAATGCGAATGAAAATTTCATTCAGAGCCCGGATCGGGCTGCCAGCAAAAATGCCTTCTAGGCACAGTGCATACCACCAGCTCAGCTGGTGGTTTTGATTGCATTTTTACTCCCTGTGAGCCGCAGCCTTGCCAAGGGATTTACAGGGAAAAAATGATCTTTTTCAAAGCAGGAGATTTGAGAGACATATAACGCTTCTGACTGATGGTCAATGTTTCCCAAGGACAAAGTGCGGCTGCTTTTTGCTGAATTTCAGGTTCCAATATCGGCAAGGTGGTTGCCCAGATATCGTTACCTTCAAGAGTCTGCTTAATAATAGCAGCGTTTTCAGGACAACGGATGAGCATCATCAAACGTTCCCAGGGATCAAGAGCCCACAATTCAGAAATCGGCAGTTGTGAAATCAATTCAGGATATTGTTCAAGGTACACTTCCAAATATGCACATCCTGATTCCCATTTATCATACAGTTCCCAATAAGCATCCGCATCAAGATTGGCTTCAAAAAAAGGAAGAAATTTCGCCTGGATTACTGTATAATTTTCGCTGATGTCCTTTGCATGAATTTTCTCAAATTCCTTAACAAATTTCGCATCAGACATCCGACTGTAACAATCTTCCGTTGCCTGAATATAAGTGATTTTTGCATTCGACATAATCATTTTCCTTTCGTTTCTGGTGTTAATGCCAAATCATAACTGCCACATAACAAATTTTCCGCCTTATTATCACAATAATAGCCATTTGGAATTTTTACACAGATTCTGGTATTGGCGGGGGCTGATATATGCCAAATTATTTTATCATCTGCGACTTTCCAATTACTTTCCACTTTTCCGTATGGAGTAATCAGCGAACTATTAACAAATCCAAGTCGGATGTCCGGTTCAATGGCAAAACAAATTTCTTTACCTCCGGGAGCAGTCAACTGAATACCGCAAATATGCCGCACAACCCATTCGTGAACTGCTCCGTAAGCGTAATGATTGAAACTATTCATATTCACATCGCCGAAACCATCTTTGATCGTGTAGGAGTTCCAACGTTCCCACATGGTCGTTGCTCCCTGATTGACCGAAAACAGCCAAGAGGGATAATCTTCCTGTAAATACAATTCACACGCTCTTGCATGACAATTATTTTCGCTCAATGCCAAACTCAAACACCCGGTTCCGACAAATCCGGTATCAAGTTTATTGCCGTTTGTTTCAATCAATTTATCCAATACAGAAGCATTTTTTGAACGCAAATTTTCCGGCAGAATCTTAAAATGCAACGCCAATGCCAATCCGGTTTGAGTTGCAGGAGGAACAATAACATCATTATCCAGAAATTTTTTGCAGAATGCTTCACGCACTTTTTGGGATAAATCCCGATAATATTTTGCTTCAGCAGTTTTGCCTAAAACTTCAGCAGTATTGGCAGTCAATTCCGCACAACGGGCAAAATATGCTGTACCGATCAATTCTGACGGCGTTTCAACTTTTGACAATGCCAGCCAATCACCGAATTTGGTTTCCGGGCGGATCAGATTTTCTGAAGTCTCTTTCTGATAATTTACCCAACGGCACATCATATCAAAATTTTCTTCCAGAATCTGCTTGTCACCGTAAGCCATGTAAACTGTCCACGGACAGATAACAGCGGCATCAGCCCATGCCGCTGCCCCGAAGCCATATTTGAAAATATTCGGAGCAATACAAGGCAACGCTCCATCTTCATTTTGAGCATCCCGCAAATCAGAAAGATATTTGCGGAAAAACGCTCCGACATTCATATTGATCGCCGCTGTACCGCAAAATATCTGGGCATCACCGAGCCATCCGAGTCTTTCATCCCGTTGCGGACAATCGGTGGGAATTTCCAGAAAGTTGCCCTTTTGTCCCCATAAAACATTTTGATAAAGACGGTTGAGTTTCGGATTGCCGCATTCAAAGTTACCGGTGTTTTCCAATTCAGAGTGAAGAACGATTGCTGTAATTCCCATATCTTCCGGTTCAACTCCGGAAAATAATGGTCCATCTATTTGCACATACCTGAAACCGTGAAAGGTGAATTTTGTTTCATATTCCATGATAACATCATGGTCGCTTCCCTTGGTCGTATAGAAATCGGTACTCAATGCACTGCGGAAATTCTGATTGTAAAGAGAACCATCCTTATTGAGCATCTCACCATATTTGATGACAAACAGTTTGTTTCCGAATGCTTTCAGATTTTTGATCCTGATACCGCCGGAAATATTCTGACCGAAATCCCAGATAAATTCATTATTGGGGGTGCGAGTGAATTTAATTGGCTTGATCTCTGCGATTTCCCTAACAGGGACACTGCATTTAGGAGTCAAAAGCGGTGAATCTGTTGCGGCATCACCGATTTTTGCCTCTTTCCATTTTGAATCATCAAATCCGTTTTCATCCCAACCGGTCATTTCCAGCCGGGCATCATAAACTTCCCCGTCATAAATATCACTTCTCAAATATGGACCGGTGGTACTGCGCCATCCGTCTCCGGTGGTGATTACAGAGCGTGATCCGTCCGGATGGTATACTTCCAATTGCAATAACAATTCCGGATGTTCTCCGTAAATATTACGCCGTCTGCCGGAAAGGTAAGAACAATACCAACCATCTGCGATAATTGCTCCAAGCGTATTGGTGCCATCAGCGAGCATTGATGTTACATCATAAGAAAGGTATTGGATGCGGGTATCAAAGTCACTCCACCCCGGAGACATACGATCAGGAGAAACAATTTTTCCGTTAAGATGCAATTCAAATATCCCCCGGCATCCGGCGTACAACCGGGCACGGGAGATATTCTTTGCAGTAAATTCTTTCCGGAAGTAAGGTAACGGTGACGAGGTAACTGGATTATTCCCGTCAAACCATATCCACTTCGCACTCCAATCGGTGTTGTTGAAAAGCGGAGTTTCAAAAAACGCTTCTGCGGAAATAACACTGTTGCCCTCGGTGTCAGTAACTGCAACTTGCCATTTTACCCGGCATCTGGAAAGTAATGCATCTCCACCCCAGCGGATTCCAGTAGATATGTCAGATTCTACAATACCGGAATCCCACAGCAATTCTTCACTGTCAGCATTTTTCGCCACGATCCGGTAGCATTGTTGCATCGTGCCGAAATATGGTGAGATCATACGCCAACTGAATGACGGACAAACGGAAGCACAAAACAATTTACCTGACGGTAAACCATCTATCCGCAAATCTTCAATTGAAAAACAGTTGCTTTTCATATTATTTATTTTTATTGAACAAGTGCACCATTTGCATCATAATGTGCTTTTGTCAGAACTAAAGTATCATTTGACACACAAACACCAATTCCAGTACCGGCAGCTTTTATTTCCGAGGAACTGACGGATGAAACATGGCCATCAAGCAACACAATATTGCACGTTGAATTATGGCGTGTCTGCGGTAATGCATAAGTTCCGGAAGTTGATCTGGAAAGACAGGAGTTGTCTCCGCCGCTCGACGGACTCCAAGCATCTGCGGCAAATGCCACAGAACTTGGTGCGTAAGTCGTGGTTGCCCATTGACTGGTGAATTTGAGGGTCTTAAAAAGGGTGTTGCTGTAATAAGCTGCGGCTGAAGTATTGTAAGAAAATGCATATGATTTATCAACTCTCTCTGCATTCATTGATGGGCAGGCAAAAGTGGCAGGCATCAAATCTTTTCTGGCTTCATTCTCAACCGGACTGATATCCTGCAGTGATGGTCCTCCGACATAAGCACTGATACGGGGAATTCCTGAGTTGGTTACATCATTGAATGCACCGGTTTTATGAAACCAAAATCCTTCAAAATCATTTCCGTACATTGCCCCGGCAGAACCGATCTGCTTGAGATTGTTGATGCAGCTGGCACTGCGGCCACGTTCACGGGCGGAATTGAGTGCCGGAAGCAGGATTGCGGCGAGAATTGCAATGATGGCAATAACCACGAGCAATTCGATCAGGGTGAATTTAGACTGACTGCTGATTTGAGTGTTGCGTTTCGGATTCATTTTCTTTTTCCTTTCTGTTTTTTTTGAACTGGGAACGCATTTCAGTTATTTTTCAACTCAACAAGGAGACAGAAACGTGCCGGTAACTGTGATTTCAAAATCCCGTTTTCCAGCGGAATAATCTGATCATTCCAAAAATTGACTGCATGAGAAGCGTTGATCCCGTATGGAGCAAGATCTATCATCAATTCATTATCTTCGTCTGACCAGTTTACCATCAGAACACGGTATCCATCTGATAATTTTTGAAGCCAGTAAGCAGGTGTTTCCGATTTCAAAAGGTCAAGCGGCACAGCGGCTTCACCTGATTCAGCGGCAACAACTCTTCTTGCCAGATCCAAGCCTGATTCATTGAGGCGGCTCATCCGGTCAGACAAGGTTACAGCTCCACCAGCCATCAAAACAATGCTCAACAATACTTCCATCTGCGGACGGTAAACATCATTACCCACCAAGGTAAAGTCTGCCATCCACAAAGATTTTTCTAAACTGTCAGACGAAATAAATACAGTCGACGGATGCAGTTTCTGCATTTCCGGATCATCGGCAGTATCCAGGCTTCGGCAAAGAGCAAAATCAGGATCATTGATCCACAATTTTTTGTTGCTCCAGAAACGGGCGGCAACCGCCACTGCATTCAATTTGATATTTTTCCAATGTGCATGAATATCCGAACCGACTCTGACAATATCTGCGATCTTTTCTCCGCCGTTGAATAAATAGTTGCAGCCAAGCAGTTTTGCTCTTCCTGCCACTTGCCGGTAAGCTGTTCCAATGGTTAAATCCATCAATCTGCCTTGCGTAACCGTTTGATCAGCAAATCTGCGGGCAGAAAGTTGGGAACCTAAAAAGTCCAGTTTGAAGTAAGTGTATCCCCAACCGAGCATCTTTTCAAAGAGATCACGGATATATTGTTGGGAAGCCTCCACAGTCGGGTCAAGTAAAAATACCCGTCTTTTCATAATCTCCCAACTTGGAGCCGGTAATCCGCCGATGCTTTTGGTCAGCATTTCCGGATTGAGCTGAACGATGCGGGAATGAAAATCCAGAATTGTCGGAGCCACCCACAATCCCGGTTCCATACCCAGATTGCGGATTTTATTGGCAAGCCACTTCATCCCGTGTGGGAAGAGACTGTTTGCTTCCCACTCACCATAAGCATATTGCCAACCGTCATCAATGATGATGCGTTTGACATATTTTGACAAAACTGGATCAGCGGCGATAAATTCGGCATTTTCTAAAATATCATCTTCTGTAACAGTCCAGCGGTAATAGTCCCAGGAGTTCCACCCCGGTGCAGTTAAATCACTGAAATCCTTTTCCTTTTTACAATTTTCATCTGCGTACTCCTGCAAAAGAGTAATACCGTTTCCGGTTTGAAAAGTCAGAGGCGGCAATTCCACATCTTTTCCTGAATAGTTGCTGATAACAGTTTGAGCTGACAAACCGTTTATCCGGTTCTTTCCACTTTTACCGTTAAATGATGCAATAAAACGGTTTTGCAGCGGATAGGATAACCGCAGCGAATCGGCTCCTTCAGTAATCAGCAGTTGA
>JAZRGW010000009.1:0-45321 GCA_045644425.1 Victivallaceae bacterium
TTTTTTGCATCATATGAGCGAAGCGAATGCTTCATATTTGGAGTGAAACGGAAAATGCTTCATAGCGGAATGAAATGGAGCTGCTTCATCGTCAGGCGTTTTTTATGAAGCATTTTGCGGCAGTGCCGCAAAATATGAAGCACCGCAGATGCGGTATGAAGCACCGCTTTTTCAGGCTTCATGTTTTTTTGCCTTGAAATCAAGGCAAAAAAATGGCGGAGAGGGCGGGATTCGAACCCGCGGTAAGGTTGCCCCTACGACAGTTTAGCAAACTGTTGCTTTCGGCCACTCAGCCACCTCTCCGCTTTGGAGTACTTTTTAGAGTCCCGCACTCCACCGGACTGTATATATTATCGCAACTGAATTATTTTGCGCGGCGGATACCGAGCTCATCAGTCAACGAGATGTATCTGGCACGGTTTTCGCGGGCCAGATAGCTCAAAAGTTTTTTCCGCAAAGCGACCATTGCCAGCAGACCGCGACGGGTGCTGTTGTCTTTTTTATTGGCACGCAGGTGTTCGGTCAACGCAGAAATGCGGTTGCTCAGCAGAGCGATCTGCACTTCCGGAGATCCGGTATCACCCTCTTTGCGGGCATATTTTTTGATAATTTCCTGTTTGACAGCTTTGTCCATTTTTCATTTCTCCTTAAGTTTATCCCGCATCCATAAGCGGCGGTACCGGACATTCAGTAAACCGCACCGATCGGAGCGTTGACATATAATATAGCCCGTCAATCTTAAATTACAAGTGCAGAATCAAAAATTTTTCATTAATCCTGCGATTTTTTCTGCAATTTCTACCGCCGTCAATCCGGCATCGGCTTTTAACTCTTTTACGTCACCATGCGGGATCACTTTATCGGCACTCCAGCCGAAGCCGTGAATTCCACGGTTGGGTACCGGAGCAAGAACTTCACACAATGCGGAATACAATCCGCCGGATAAGCTGTGATCTTCGATGGAAAATTGTTTGCGGTCTGCAAATTTCAGTGCCAGATCCCGTTCAAAAGGTTTGAGAAATCTGGCGTTGACCACCGTGCAATCCAGATTGTGTTTTTCCAGAAGTATTGCTGTTTCAAGAGCGGTGGCACATTCGCTGCCGATCGCCCATAACACCGGGGAATTTTTATCTCCTTCACGCAAAATCACCGCTTTGCCGGTTTTGAAAGTTTCCGGTTCAGTTATGGAAAGACCTTTGCCTTTCGGGTAACGGATCACAGTGGTTTTGCCAAGTTTCAAAGCGTATCGCAATGCGGGTAATATTTCTTTTTCCCCTGCGAGAGTCAAGACTGTCAAATTCGGTATTGCCCGCAGAAATCCGCAATTGTATATTCCGTGATGAGTCGGACCATCTGCAACGGCTCCCGCCCGGTCAACGGCGATTACCACCGGCAATTCCGCAAGAGCCGCATCATGATATACTTCATCCAACGCCCGTTGTAAAAATGTATCATAAAAGGCACATACCGGCCGTTTTCCTGCGGCCGCCAGACCGGAAGCGAAAGTTATCGCATGTTCTTCGGCGATCCCGGTGTCGAAACAGCGTGAAGGAAATTTCTGTTGAAACCGGCTCAAACCGGTTCCCTCAAGCATTGCCGGAGTGATGGCGATTACATCCGGATTTTCTTCAGCCAGGATTTCCATGGCTTCACCGAATGATGAAGAAAATCCGCCGGACGCCGGTTTCATTTCTCCGGTATCAGGGTCACACCCGGCGATTCCGTGGTAAAGAGTCGGATCCGCTTCGGCGTAACTGCATCCGTAACCTTTGCGGGTGATCACATGGAGCAGTACCGGACCATCGATCTCTTTTATCCGCCGCAGTGTCGGAATCAGGATGGCCAGATCATTGCCGTCGACAGCTCCGAAGTACCGGAATCCCAGCGTTTCAAAAAGCAGGGCAGGGGGCAGGAACACGCTTTTACCTGCTTCATCCAAACGGGAGAAAAAGTTTTTCAATTTCGGCAGCGGTGCGACGATTTTTTTGAATAAACTTCTTGCTTTATTGTAGGATTTTCCGGCGATGACCCGGTTCAATACTTTGGATAATGCTCCGACATTACCGGAAATCGACATCCGGTTGTCATTGAGAATAACGACCAATCTTTTGCTTCCGGGCAGGGAAGAGGCATGATTTAATGCTTCAAACGTCACACCGCAGCCCAATGCTCCATCACCAATGACAGCAACCACTTTTTCAGTAGAATCCGGATCGGCGGCACAGTGTCCGAGTGCAGCAGATAATGCACATCCTGCATGACCTGAAACCGCCGGATCAAAAATAGATTCAGCCGGATTTGTGAATCCGGAAACTCCGTCTTTGTGCCGCAATCTGGCAAAACCATCATCCCTGCCGGTGAGAAGTTTGTGGGCATAGGCTTGGTGACCGACATCGAAAAAAAGTTTTTCTGCCGGAGTATTGAAAATGCGGTGCAGTGCCACGATCAATTCCACGCATCCGCAGCTTGAAGCCAGATGACCACCGTTGCGGCTTACGGAAGAGATGATTTCATTACGCAGTTTTTCTGCCTCTGCCGGAAGTTCTTTTTCCGGAATCCGGCGTAAATTTTCCAGACGTTCAAACATATACTTATTTATTCAAGCCGCCGAACCGTCTTTCTCTGCCGGAAAAAGCTTCAATGGCTTTGGCAAGCTCTTCTTTACCGAAATCCGGCCAATAGGTCGGGGTTACATAGATTTCGCTGTAAGATATCTGCCAGAGCAGGAAGTTGCTGATACGCAGATTGCCGCCGGTACGGATGAGCAGATCGGGATCTGGCATATCCGGCAGATAAAGGTAGTTGCGGAACTCGTCTTCAGTTACCGGAGTGTTGCTTTTACGTTCTTTAATGATTTTGTTTACTGCATCCACGATTTCAGCTCTGCCGCCGTAACTGAGGGCGATATTGATGGTGAATTTTGTATTGTTTTTAGTCATGTCGATCGCTTTGAGCAGAGCCATGCGGGAGGCAAGCGGCAGATCGTCTGTTCTGCCGATGGTACGCAGACGGACACCGTTTTTCATCATTGCCGGCAATTCGGAAACGGCGAACTCTTTCAAAATCTGCATCAAAGCGGTCACTTCCGGTTCCGGCCGTTTCCAGTTTTCAGTACTGAAAGCGTAAAGAGTGAGCGATTCAATTCCCATTTCAGCGGCGGCATCGACGACTTTACCGATCTGCTTGGCTCCGGCGAGATGACCTTCACTGCGGCTCAATCCCCGTTCAGTGGCCCAGCGACCGTTGCCATCCATGATTATTGCGATATGTTTGATCATTTTATTACCCTCATAATAAGTTTTGTTGCTTTATAAGATACATTCAATAAGAGCTTTTGTCAATTTTATATGAGAAAAATGTGCGAAATCATTTGCAATTATTCAAAATGGTGTTATATTAAGTAGCATCATTTCAGGATGCGAGTGTAGCTCAGTTGGTAGAGCATCACGTTGCCAACGTGATTGTCGCCGGTTCGACTCCGGTCACTCGCTCCATTTTTTTGTCAAAATTTCTGTAATTTGATTCAATCATCCAATATTTTGTTTTTCAGTCTGCTGCGACACTTGAAAAATCTTATTTCCGGTATTATTTTAAGCATTCAGGGAAGTGAATGTGAAAAAATGAAGATATTTTACCGGAAAATCAGAAGTTCTTTGCCGATATTGCTGTCAATGGCGTTATTGTCGGTGTTATTTTTATTCTTTTCCGGCTCCCCTGCAGGAAATGATATTGGAGAAATAAGTTCTGCAATAAGTTCTTTTGCCGTTGATGATAAAATTCCGCAACTGCCGGCTGCTGATAAAAACGGTGAAGATGAAGGGATATTAAAAGATGCGATTCCCGGCAGTGCGGTTCCTGCTCAAATATTCCGCCGCAGTGATGAAAATTCATCCCGGAATTTTTCCCGTAATGGTGATACAGCAGCTTTGGGTAGCGGTATTGCTTTGTCGGCGGCAGTTTTTCTTCAGTTTCAGCAGAAACAGAGTCATTCTTTTGTATTCCAGAAAATTTTGCGGCATTCTTTACCGCCGCGGGCTGGTCCTTTGAAAGCCTGATCCATAAAAAGCCGCATTGATATTGGCGGCACCGTTTCCGGAGATTCCGGAAAAAAGATCAACTTTCACAAGGAATATTTTTTCAATGCGTAAATTTTTTGAAAAACATGCCGATACTATTATCGTTTACAGTTTCGGAATACTCATGCTTGCGGCATCGTTGATGGTCTGTTATATTCTGGTATCCGGGGATTGACAATCTGAAGAAAGGCATAAAAAGGGCTGTTGCAGAAAGTTTGCAACAGCCCTGAATTTTTTTCGATCAAATCGTCAGATTATTTATCGAAAGCGTGACCGGCACTGCCGAGCACTTCGCGGTTCTTACGCATGTAGAGCTCTTTGAGAGAGGTACGGGCAGGACCGAGATATTTGCGGGGGTCGAATTCAGCGGGTTTATCGTTGAAGACCTTGCGGATGGCAGCGGTCATGGCGAGACGGCCGTCGGAGTCGATGTTGATTTTGCAAACAGCACTCTTGGCAGCTTCACGGAGCTGGTCTTCGCCGATACCGATGGCATCTTTGAGCTGACCGCCGTTTTCGTTGATGATCTTGACCAGATCCTGCGGCACGCTGGAAGAACCATGCAGTACGATGGGGAATCCGGGGATCTGTTTTTCGATTTCAGCGAGGATGTCGAGACGGATTTTCGGATTGTCGCCCGGCTTGAATTTGTAAGCACCGTGGCTGGTACCGATCGCGATGGCGAGGGAGTCCACACCGGTACGGCTGACGAAGTCGACGACCTCTTCCGGACGGGTATAGGTGTGGGTTTCTGCTTTCACATCATCTTCGACACCGGCAAGCACGCCGAGTTCGCCTTCGACGGTGACGTCGTGTGCGTGGGCATATTCCACAACTTTTTTGGTGACGGCGATGTTTTCTTCATAGGAAAGGTGGCTGCCGTCGATCATCACGCTGGAGAAACCGAAATCGATACAGCTTTTGCAGGTTTCGAAATCCGGACCGTGGTCGAGGTGGAGCACGATGGGAATAGCTTTGCCGTTGTTGATTTCTTTGGAGTATTCAACAGCACCCTGAGCCATGTAACGCAGCAGAGTCTGGTTGGCATATTCGCGGGCACCTTTGGAAACCTGGAGAATCAGCGGGGATTCGGTTTCGACACAAGCCTGCACGATAGCCTGCAGCTGTTCCATATTGTTGAAGTTGTACGCAGGGATAGCGTAACCGCCTTTGACCGCCTTGGCGAAAAGCTCACGAGTATTCACCAGGCCGAGAGTTTTGTAGTCAACCATTTTTTGCTCCTTGTTTATAAAACGGTTAATTCCGTTGATGGCAATACTTTAATATAACGCCAAACCGGACGATTTTCAAGCATTGCAAACTTGTTTTCTTGCACAGAAAGAGTATATTATATTCTGGCATAAAGAAAATTAAAAGGTATTGATGATGATCTATCAGCATGAAATTTTTGAAAAGATCCGCCACCACGAGTGCGATTCAGGAGGTTTATTGAAACTGCATTCACTGCTTGACCGGCTGCAGGATGCTGCTGCCGAACATGCTGCCAAACTGAATGTTGGTATGGAAGATATGGCGGAAATGAGTCTGTTCTGGGTGTTGAGCAGGTTGAAAATCGAGCTTGTTGAACCCTTGAAACTGGGTGAAGAATTGCTGGTTCGCACTTATCCCAGCGGTATACAGCGGATTTTTGCCCACCGTTGTTATGATTTGGTCGTAAATAACAAACGCATGGGATGTGCAGGAAGTTTCTGGCTGCCGGTAAACCGTCTCAATGGCAGACCGGTGAATGCAAAAAAGGTATTGCCGCCGGAGATCATGGATCTGCCGGATGTGGAAAAGTTTTTTCCGGAAATGGATAAACTTCCTGAAACAAATTGTGAAATCTGCACTTCCCGGATCGTCGGAGCCGGAGATGTGGATTTGAATTGTCATCTGAATAACGCTGTTTACGCCCGCTGGATAAGTGATGTGCTTGGTGAAAAATATAATTCCATGTCGGTAAAAGTGCGGTCAATACAGTTGAATTATCTTTCCTCCGGTGAATTCGGTGATGAAATATTTATCCGTGCGGAAACCGGGAGCGATGGAAATTTTCTGATTTCCGGCGAAAAAGGCGATGGTACGGCAGTATTTCAATCTGCCGGTCAGGCAGAGTATTGATATTTGATTATTGTCGCGGCTGTTGCGGAAATGCCGACCATATCATGGATAATTTACTCTGAAAAATTTCCTTGTAAAAAATGAACGGCACCGGGTGAACCCGATGCCGTTTTTGATTTTGAGTAACTCAGTAAATAAAGAGCATTTCCCGGTATTTCGGCAATGGCCAGCGTGAATCATCGACCTGATATTCGAGGGAATCGACAGCTCTGCGGGCTCGTTCCAATGCGGCGAGGATATCTTCCGGTTCACCGGAAAGGGCTCGTTTGAGGTCATCAGCGGCGGCATGGAGTTCATCAAGAGAGAGTCCCAGACGGTCTGCGGTGCATTGCAGAGCAGAAATGCCGAGAGTTCTTCCTGCATTCAGAACTTGGTTCAGAGTTGAAGCTATCCGGTTCAACTCATCCACTGCAGCCGGAGTAATCATACTGTTGGCGATTTCCAGAGCGATCCCGGCTTCGATACGGAGTTTCCGCAGATATTCTTCCATCAGGATCTCGTATCTGGAATCGAGTTCAGATTTGGATAAAACCCCGTATTTGATCATCAACAGCTGATTGTTTTCAGCTTTCAGAGGGGCGATCGCTTCCGGGGTATTGCGTAAATTGGGCAAACCGCGTTTAGCGGCTTCGATGACCCAATCTTTGCTGTAATTATCGCCGTTGAAAATGATCCGTTTGTGCTTGCAGATGATCTGCTTCAGGATTTTCTGCAAACCGTCATTGAAGTTTTCTTCCGTAATTTTTTCCAACTGTTCAGAGATAAAATCAAAAGATTCTGCAACGATGGTGTTGAGGATCATATTCACCGCAGAGCAGGATTGACCTGAACCGAGGGCGCGGAATTCAAACTTGTTTCCGGTGAATGCAAAAGGACTGGTACGGTTGCGGTCAGTTGCATCTCTGGGCAGCGGCGGCAGCATATCGGCACCGATTTTCAATGCTCCGGGGGAACGTTTTGACCCGGTAACACTTCCGGCTTCGATCTGTTCAATTACTTCAGTAAGCTGATCGCCGAGGAAAATGGAAATGATTGCCGGAGGAGCTTCATTTGCTCCCAAACGGTGATCATTTCCGGCACCGGCGGTTACGGCACGGAGCATATCACTATGCAAATCAACAGCCCGGATCACGGCACAGAGAGTGGTGAGGAAAATGGCATTGCGATGCGGGTCGCTGCCGGGTTTGAGCAGACTTAAATCACCGTAATCAATCGACCAGTTGCAGTGCTTACCGGAACCGTTGACGCCGAAAAAGGGTTTTTCGTGCATCAGACAGACCAGATTATGCCGGTCGGCTACCACCCGCAAAACTTCCATAATCAGCATATTATGGTCAACGGCAAGATTGAGTTCCTCAAAACGCGGAGCGATCTCAAACTGTGCCGGAGCTGCTTCATTATGCCGGGTTTTTGCCGGGATACCGAGTTTCCAGAGTTCTCTTTCGACTTCGGTCATAAAGGCGAGGATACGGGGCTTTATCGAACCGAAATAGTGGTCTTCCATCTGCTGATGTTTCGGCGGCGGGGCACCGAAAAGGGTGCGTCCGGTCTGCATGAGGTCGGGCCGCTGCAGATAAAAAAGTTTGTCGATGAGAAAATATTCCTGCTCAGCACCGAGGGTGATGACCACCCGGGATTCCGGAAGTTTGAAACACTTCATCAATCTGGTCGTGGAACGGTTCAAAGCCTGAATCGAACGCAGGAGCGGGGTTTTCTTATCCAATGCTTCTCCGGTATAACTGCAGAATGCAGTCGGTATACAGAGCGTGGCACCGTTGCTGTGGCGTTTGATGAATGCCGGACTGGTGGGGTCCCATGCCGTGTATCCGCGGGCTTCAAAAGTACACCGCAGACCGCCGGAAGGAAAACTTGAAGCATCGGTTTCGCCGCCGATAAGATTTTTACCGGAAAACTCCATCAATGCTTTACCGTCATCGCTCAATTCCAGAAAAGCGTCATGCTTTTCCGCTGTTCCGCCGTTAAGCGGCTGGAACCAGTGAGTGAAGTGTGTTGCACCCCGTTCCAGGGCCCACTCTTTCATTGCTTTGGCGATATCACCGGCGAGAGCCGGATCAAGCGGTCTGCCGAAATGGATAGTTTTTACCAATGCATCGGTCACTTCTGCAGGCAGATATTTCTGCATGACTTCGGTAGTGAAAACGTCTTCGCCGAAATCATTCATGGAAACGGCACTTCCCGGCATGGGGGGATTGCCGCTGCGTACTGCGATCAGACTGACCGCATCGGCACGGTTGCAATTGCTCATTATGTGACCTCCGAAATTGGTGTGAAATTATGATATTATAATAATATACAGCTCTTTTGCTGTTTAAGCAAGCCGATCAACCTTTGAAAATATTGTATATTTTTTCTGCTGAATTGCAGGTAAGTATTTTTTCCACATTGTTCTTATTTGCAAGCAGAGTACCGATTGCTGCCAGACATTCGATATGCGGACCGGCATCATCCTGCGGACTGATGCAGAGAATGAAAATTCTGCTCGGTTTGCCGTCGATCGAATCAAATTGGTATCCTTCCCGCTTTACACCGATCGCCACGGCAAGTTTAGCGGTACAGGAAGTCCGGCAGTGAGGCAGAACGATGCCGTTTTGCAAACAGGTGGAAGCTGCTTCTTCCCGCACGATGACATCGTTGAAACACTTATCCGGATCATGGATTTTTCCGGTATCGGCAAGAGTCTGCACCAATTCCCTGATAACACCGGCTTTATCCGTTGCTTTCAAATCGCAGATAATATTTTTCTCATCCAGTGCATCGGCAAGAATACGTTGAAAAGATTTATTGTTTTTCACCGAATTGCTTTCTGAATCGGCAAGGTGCTGTTTCTGAAATTCTTCCGGTTGAACAAGTTCTTTGAGATTTTCCAGCTCCTGATGGATATTGACGATAGTTTCAAACATCAAAGCATTTATAAAAGGCACTTCATCGGGATTGGATTCAAATACCAGTTCGGTATCAGATATGGTCAGAGCGAATGCGAGGTGATTTTTGCGGATCTGCATCACGCCGTTTTCCTTATCCAGAGCTGAGAGCATGTAGCCTTCGCTGTGAAGATTTTCCACCAGATGGTTGAGGATGAATCTGGTCAGCACCCGTGAAGCAAATGCAAACGGAGTATGCACGACGGATGAATCTTTTTCCTCTTTACGCAAACTTTTTCCGCAGAGATTCAGTGTCCAGCTCAAAAGCGGCGGAGCAAGAACCGTGGTGAGCAGAGTCATGATGATCGCCACACCGAAAAGGTCGTTGGAAAGAATCGGTTTCCCATTGTAAAAAGTGGTCATACCGATACCGGCGATGATGAGAGCCACTTCACCGCGGGGAACCATCCCGGTACCGATCCGCAATGCACCCAACGGTGTGAATTTCATAAAGAGAGCCGGTATGGCACAACCGAGAACTTTTGCAGTGATCGCCAGAACGGAGTAGAAAAGACCGATTTTCAAAACATTCATATCGGTAAAAACCCGGATATCCACCAGCATACCCATCACAGTAAAAAAGATCGGCACGATAAAGGTATAGAGAGGTTCCATAGATTGCTGCAGAGAAAATGAAATATCGGTTTTGGAAAGGCTCAATCCGGTGACGTATGCACCGATGATCATCGCCAGTCCCTGCTGTTCAAAAATACCGGCAAGGATGAGTGCCAGACCGAAAGCCAAAGTTGAGTAGATCACCGGGGATTTGAATTTTTTCAGCATCTGTGCGGCTCTGCCGGCAAGGAGCAGACCGGCAACGGTTGCCAGAAGCCAGAAACCGACACATTTTGCAGCCAGAATACCGATTTTACCCCAATTGGTACTGCTTCCGGGGGCAACGGTCACGATACCGAGAACGATTGCCAGGCAGATAATGCCGAGAACATCGTCGATCACCGCAGCCGCGAGGGTGGTTACACCTTCCGGGGTATCGATCTTTTTCTGTTCAGAAAGAATTCTTGCGGTGATGCCGACACTGGTCGCGGTACTGAGGATTCCGAGGAAAAGTGAACATGGATGCATGAATGGCAGACCGAGCATGAAGTATCCGACTCCGGCACCGAATGCGAAAGAGACCACCACACCGCCGATACCGACCAGAGTACCTGCAAGTGAGTAGCGGATGAACATTCTCAAATCAGTTTCCAGACCGGAAACAAAGAGCAGTAAAATAGAGCCGATCGTGGCGATTGCATAGAGAGATGAGTGATAACTCTGAAATGTCACATTACTGATAACCGCACTTCCGGAGATTGTTTTTCCGGTTACATTTACACTTTCCATGATTCCGAAAAGTCCGGATTCAAATCCGTGAAACGGCAGAGGTATTCCACCGAGCAGGCACGGTCCGATGATGATACCGGCGAGTAATTCTCCGAGAACAGATGGCAGTTTTATTTTCTTTGCGGCGTTACCGCAAATTCTGGCGGCAAATATGATAACACCCAGTTGTAATGCCAGCACTGCTATCTGCTGGACAACTGAAAGATTGAAATTTAACATTTATTAAGTACCTTATTTATTTATTTTCTTCCCGACATTGCATTATTAAGTACATTACAGCGATTTATGTTTGCGGTCCATCTCTGCCGGAAACAGTTATGATACTGATTTCCTGCAAAAAGATATTGAAATATTCTGTTGTTCTGAAAAAAATCTTTTCGACATAAAGCGGATATCCGGTGGTTTCATGAGAGAGGAATTCTCTGAAACTGCCGGAGTCGGTTTCTGATTCATTACGGCAGAAGTTTGCTGTTGAATTAAAAATTTCATTCAGCAGGTTTTTATCCGATTGAGAATTGTGTCCTGCCGGAATGAGTTCATCGCTATATAAATTTTCTGCATTGCAGATGATCCTGTCTTCTCCGGTTTCGGGCAGGTTTTCCCGGGAATAAAAAGTCGTTGTTGTGAATAGCACAAGCAGAATGGGAAGATATTTTACAATATTAGCCATGATATATTTCCATTTCCTGTCAATTACGCAGCCAGGACCAGCCACGCATGACGGCGGCAGCGGTAAAAAGGATATATGACGGCAGATTCTGCTGCTGCATCCAGAAAACGGCAAATGCACCGGCAGCTGCGGCAAGGAAACGCAAAGGCGTACAGCATGAGCTGTTTTTGCTGCACAATTCACCATCGAGTACAGCGAATGTATAACCGCCGAATACGAGGGCGGCAGCAGCAAAGATCCAATTGCCTGTCCAGCTGATTCCGAGCGATACGAGAGCCAGCAATCCGGCGAACCAGATGAAATTTTTGTTTCTGGGATATGGAAGGCGGAAAAACCACATTACAGCCATCGACGTAACCAATGCCCGTAAAACGGTCATGGTCGGCAATCCGGCGAAGATGACCGGAACCGTTACTGCCGCCATCACAGTATAGCCGGCCGAATTGAGAAAAATCCGAAATTTTTCTGTTTTTTCTTTGCGGTTCCGGAAAAATGATTCGATGAAAAGATAGAGTGCAGCTGCAGAAATGAGGAGTAAATGGCGGAAGAAATCTTTTTTTTCCGGAGCAGGTAAAATGAGTTTTCGGCTTTTGAAATCAAGGAGCATTCCGGAAAGGATTCCTGATAGCGGGGCTTGTTCCGGTAATTTGCGGAAATGTCCGGTCAAGCCATCATCCATGAGTGCCGGATCAATATTCAATATTCTATCCGGTGAGGCTGCGGCATATTTTCCGTTTGAACCGGGCAGGGTGTGCCATGAAAGTTCCGGGAAAGATTTGCAATCACTCGCCGGAATCATGATAACTCCGTTGTGCCGTAATGATCTGATTATAGCCGCCCGTCCCTTATCCCCGTTTTCCGGCAGATCCCGGATCACGATCAGATCGCTTTGCTGCGGCAGTGTTCCCGGCATATCCGGCAGAAAGACCATGTGGCTGACCGCAAAAAGTTCTCTTACATGATTTAAAAGTTCTTTTTCTTCTCCTCCGACGAAACTGATTACCGGACGTGCCGGAGGATTTTCTCTTTCCGGAACCAGAGAAAGGGCACAGAGAACAGTTCCCGGATCGAGCTGTTCCGGTCTTTCCGGATTTTTTTTCTCCGGAAAAATGATAAAAACGACCACCGCTGAAAGCAGGATCATTTCACAGAAGAGTGATGCTGAAATATTTAATCCGGCGATCAATAATGTGAGGATGGCGATAGCCGGGGCGAGTGCCGGCATGGGCATAATCACTCCGGCAAGCAAACCGCCTAAAAGCAGACCACCGCAGAAAATACGTGAAAGCCGCCATTGCGAGGCGATGGTTCCATCTGAACCGTACCAAAAACCGAAAAGCAAAGGCACCAGCATTGACTGCAGATTGCCGGCAGGCATCAAAATTGCCGGAAGCAGAAACAGAGCCGGAAAAAAAGTTTTCCAGCTCCCGTTCAGTTTCCGGGCGATGCAGATACCGCATCCTGTCAGCAGGGAAATTTCGCCGATGAACCACCATTCCGGACAGGAAAGAATTTCCGTTGTCCACCAGTTTCCCCATGCTGTACTGAGCAGAAAGAGCAGCAGTAAATTGAATTTACCTTTGGTATTCAGCATTTATCCAGTTCCGTTCAGACCTTAAAAAGGCACGGTCAGAAAAATTTTCCGGTAACAACCGGTCATTCTGCCGTGCACCTTTTATGATTTTTTCAGCGAAAGCAATTATTTTGCCGGAGCTTCGATGCGGTCAAATCCGGTGTAGGGCCGCAGCACTTCCGGAATGATCACAGAACCGTCTTTCTGCTGATAAGTTTCCAGAATACAAATGAGCATACGGTCAGTTGCAGCGGTGGCACTGATGGTATGCACAAAGCCTTTGTCGTCACCGTCTTTGTAACGGATATTGAGGCGGCGGCTCTGGAATTCGGTCAAATTGGTATTGCTGGTAACTTCACGGTATCCGCCGAAGCTGGGGAAGAAAGCTTCAATGTCATATTTCTTGTACCCCGGGGCTCCGAGGTCGCCGACGCACACATTCACCACATGATAGGGCAGACCGAGGGCCTGAAGCAGAGCTTCTTCATTTTCCAGACAGAACTCATGGTATTTGGGGGATTCTTCCGGTTTGCAGAAGACGATCTGTTCGACTTTGTGGAATTGATGCACGCGGAAGATACCCTTTGAAGCTCTGCCGTAACTTCCGGCTTCAGTACGGAAACAGGGAGTGTAGGCGGTGTAGCAGAGCGGAAGTTTGCTGCCGTCAAGCACGTCGTCGGCGTGATAACCGACGAGGGTCTGTTCACTGGTTCCGATCAAAGCGAGATCTTCGCCGTTGATGTTGTAGGTCTGATCGGCGAAGAACGGCAGATAACCGGTACCGAAAAGAGTACGTTCTTTGGCAAGACACGGAGTCATAAAAACGGTGAAGCCGCGTTCAGCGAGGAACTTCTGGACCCAGAAGAAGAAAGCCTGGGCGAGCATGGCACCTTTGCCTTTCCAGTAGTAGAAACCGGTCTGGGCAACTTTGGAACCTCTGGCAATATCCAGAATATCCAGTTCTTCACCGAGCTGCTGGTGATCTTTGATTTCGAAATCAAATTCACGGATGTTTCCGACTTTGCGGATTTCCACATTGCCGGTATCATCGGTGCCATCGGGTACATCGGGGGCGAGCAAGTTGGGCATACGGATAAGAACCTGATGGATTCTTTCCTGCAGGGAAGCAAGCTTGTTTTCTTTTTCGCCGAGCTGAAGTTTGATCTGTTTGACCTGATCTCTGGCGGCGGGATCTTTTGCACACTCTTTGCTCAGACGGTTGCGGTCACCACGCAGAGCTTCGATTTCGCTGGAAAGCTGACGGCAGTCAGCATCCAGTTTCACCAGACCTTCGATATCGATTGGATAACCTCTGCGGATGCAGTTCTGCCGCACGAGTTCAGCATTGTCACGGATAATTTTAATATCGATCATTTTCTGAAAAATCCTTATATTGCATCAGAATTGGGGCATGGGGAAATCTGCCATGAAAGCCTTGACTTCTTCGCCGATGGCAGCGAGGGCCGCATCATCATCTTTTGCGGCGACGGCGCGGTCGATGAATTCAGCAACTTTGACCATTTCGGCTTCTTTCAGACCGCGGGTGGTGATTGCCGGGGTACCGATACGGATACCGCTGGTGACGAAGGGTTTTTCCGGGTCGAAGGGGATCATATTTTTGTTGGCGGTGATCCGTGCTTTATCCAGAGCATTGGCAACTTCTTTACCGGTGGCGTGTTTGGGACGCAGGTCGATGAGAGCGAGGTGGTTGTCAGTTCCGCCGGAAACGATACGGAAACCGCGTGCGGCAAGCTCATCAGCGAGTTTTGCTGCATTGAGTTTCACCTGATGCTGGTAGGCTTTGAACTCATCTTTGAGAGCTTCACCGAAGCAGACTGCTTTGGCAGCGATGACGTGTTCCAGAGGACCACCCTGCAAACCGGGGAAGACAGCGGAGTTGATCGCTTTGATGTACTGTTCTTTGCAGAGGATCAATCCGCCGCGGGGACCACGCAGGGTCTTGTGGGTGGTGGTGGTCACGATATCGGCGTAGGGAACGGGGGAGGGGTGTTCACCGGCGGCAACCAGACCGGCGATGTGAGCCATATCCACAAAGAGGATGGCACCGACTTTATCGGCGATTTCACGCAGACGGGGGAAGTCGATGATCCGGGGATAGGCACTGGCACCGGCGAGGATCATTTTGGGTTTGCATTCCAGAGCGAGTTTTTCGATTTCATCATAGTCGATCTGTTCGGTTTCGGCACTGACGCCGTAAGGAACCATGTTGTAGAGTTTACCGGAAAAGTTCAACGGATGACCGTGGGTGAGGTGACCGCCGTGATCGAGGCTCATGGCAAGCACGGTATCTCCGGGCTGGCACAATGCGGTGTAGACTGCCTGATTGGCACCGCTTCCGGAGTGGGGCTGCACGTTGGCGGCTTCAGCACCGAAAAGTTTTTTGGCACGTTCGATGGCGAGAGTTTCGACTTCGTCGATGAATTCGCAGCCGTTGTAGTAACGTTTGCCGGAGTAACCTTCGGCGTATTTGTTGGTAAGAACAGAGCCTTGTGCGGCACGGACGGCACAGCTGGCAAAGTTTTCGCTGGCGATCAATTCGATACCGTCATTCTGACGGGCGGCTTCGCGGTCGATCATGGCAGCAAGTTCCGGATCGGCATCACGCAGTGCGGCGATGTCATCATAAGAAGCGGTTTCCAGTTTTTCCAACCGGCGGGTGTGACGGGCATCGCCGCTGTAATCGGTGGAAAGCCAGAGGGTGATGAATTCTTTCATTTCATCGACAGAGAGATTGTCACCGGAAAGCACCAGACAGTTGGAGCAGTTGTGCTGACGGCTGGAAACCACATTTTTCTGAGTGTGGCAGAGAGCCGCACGCACGCCGTGGTAACGGTTGGCGGCGATGCTCACGCCGATACCGGAACGGCAGAAAAGGATAGCGGCATCGGCTTTGCCCATAGCGACAGCTTTGGCGGCCGGCACAGCGAAATCCGGGTAGTCATCTTCGGCATCAAAGGCGAATGCACCGCAATCAAGCACCTCGTGACCTGCACCTTTGAGAAATTCGGCGATGGCATTTTTTGCTTCGAAAGCACCGTGATCGGCACCGACGGAGACGGTCAATTTGCGATTGGCAATATCAGAGAGTTTTTTCATAATTTTTCCTTTCTTCCCTTAAATGTTGATTTATTGCCTGTTAATTGTTGTTAAAAAATTTCCATTTAACCAGAGCATTTTTGATGATCTGTAAAGTTTTTATGTATACGGGCAGATTCTGACCGAAAGGGTCGGGCAGATCGCCGCCGGATTTTTCCAGCAGAGTATGAGTTTTCTCTGCCGCTTCCGGGTAACGCATGAGCAATTCTGTTTTATGACTTGCGGTCATAGTTATTATCAATGAACTTTTTTCCACCAGATCCCCGGTGACACTCCGGGATCGGAATGCACTGCCGTCGATACCCTCGTCAGCGAGAGCAGCCAGCGAATTGATACTCATCGCTTCGCCGTCAAAAGCGTAAAGTCCGGCAGAGACAGCTTCTGCTTTGCCGTTGGAAACTATTTCTCTGAAACAGTATTCCGCCATCGGACTGCGGCAGGTATTGCCGGTGCAGACAAAAAGTATCACCGGCAGTTTGCTTTTGACTGTGGAAAAACCGTCCATTTATATAATATATCCTCTCAAAGCTGTTATTCCAAACTGGAAACTGTTTCCAGCCATCGTGAACAGCGTACTTTTTTTACAAAAACACATTCTGTCTGGGTTATTTCACAACTGCCGTCTTCTTTTACCGAACCGCAGGGACCATTCTGGAGCTTCATCGGACAATTCCCGGTGCAGATGAAGTTGTTTTGCGGCAGAGAACATTTTTCACATCCCTGACAGTTTACCAGCACTCTTTTCATCAGAAAATCTCTTCCCGGACGATGCTTGTCAGCTTCGGCAAAGAGAAATTTTTTGATCCGGTAAGAGATTTTTTCTTTCCACGAATATTCAATTTCATTACCGGAATTGTTGACCGGAGGATTTTCAAAAGAGTACGACCTGCGTAATACCCGGTCGTAGAGGTGATAGCAGTTTATTCCGCTGTTGATTTCCGCCCCTGCCTGATGGGAGTTGTATTCATCCAGCCAGTGTTCAAAACTGCGGAATTCCAGCAGTGCGGAGCGGATTCTTGATGCTACCACCTGTGCTCTGCCGGGGAAATCCACTCCTGAAATCTGAACCCCGCTGTAACCCATGAGCCGGCATCCGGCACTCTGCAATTCCAATCTGCGGTACTGAGCGGCTTCAAACTGGGCTTTGCTTCCGCTGAGTTCACGGGAAAGCAGTTTGGCAAAAGATGGTGTGATCCGTACTCCCGGTACTTTTCCGGCGATGATCTTTTCTGCTTTATCCGGGGTGAGCAAAGTCAGATGGGCGATCAGCGGCAGATAACTTTTGCGGTTGAGCAAAAACCATGCAAGGGTCTGATTCTGAAGCATATCCCAACCGCTCTGTGTCACGATAAACTGGGCACCGGCATCGATTTTTCCGGTCAGAGAGTTGTAGGATGCGATCACGGTATTCTGATCGTAATGAAAAGGATTGAATTGTACTCCGGCAAAAAATTTTTCATTCCGTTTGCCGATTATTTTCAATTGTCCGGTACTGCCGCAAAAATCTTTTGAACGGCATACTCTCTGGGTGAAATCAGCCGTTATACCGGAAACGCAGACGATATTCATAGCACCGGCATTGGCGGCGAGATTAAGCTGCTCGGTTATTTTTTCAGCATTCCGGCTGCATCCAGATAAGCAGTAACAATTCGCATTGCGGAATTTTTCCGGCATGGCGGCGGCGATTTCTGCTGCACTCCATGGTGAACCGTAATAGTCGGTCACAGCCAGACCGCCGCAAAGGTCTTCCTGTTTAGCCATGGTTTCCATCAGCGGCATCATCCGGTTTATTGCGGCATTGATATTCTGCTCGTTATCAGGAGGAGTCGATTCCGCAAGAAAAACAAACTTTCCGTTATCAAGAGCGTTTTTGAATTGATTGCTGTTTTGATTCAGGGACATATCAAGCTGAAATTCACTCATAGGGTACCTCCGGCAGTTTTCCGGTCGAAAATAAAGAAAAATGATCCGATCAGATTGGTCAGGATCAGCAGGATCGTGGCGATCAATTGTGCCGCTGCCGCATTTTGAGCAGGTATTCCTGATGCTGTCATAAGAGCGATGGCAACGCTGTCTCTTGCTCCGATCCCACCGGGGAAAAGCGGTATCAATCCGGCGATGTTTCCAATGATCACCGCAGTTGTAACTGCCAATATTCCGGGGGCGATACCGGTTCCTTGCAAAAGCAGAAACATGGAAAGTGCCGGAGTGAGGTGCAGGAAGAATATGGTGATTATCACCCAGAATGTGAGTTGCTTTTTATCGGAAGCATACGCATCTGCGGCATTTGCAAGCCGGGTGAGTTTTCCGTTGCTTTTTCTGTCGGCAAAAGCGGATAATTTGCTGATGAATGACAGTTTTTCTATTTTTCGGTGCAGGAAAACAATGAATCCGGTCAATAATCCGGCAAAAGATACTCCTGCAAAAAGCCACCAGAGCAGAATTCCTGCCGGTGCTGCGGAAATGTGATCAAAAGAGAGATCTGAAAAAAGTTTTCTGCTGCAGATCAAAAGAAAAAGGGCAAGGGCAAAGAGGGCGATCATGCCGACTATGCGGTCAATCACGATCGAAAAAATCCCTTCTGTCCGGCTGCCTTTTTTTACCTGCCCGCTGATAGCCGCCATTTTTACCACATCGCCGCCGATGGAACCGCCGGGGATGACCAGTGAAAAGAATAATCCCTGCATGGTCAGTGAAAATGCTTTAAAACCGGAAAGGGGGATCCTGATGGTCTCTGCCAGTGATTTCCAGCGTAAGCCGGCGATAATATTGGTGAAAATGGTAATGAGTACCACTGGAATGATCATCCGGTATTCAAATGATGAAAATGCTGAAACAGCGTTAAAATCAAAGGAGTGCCAGAGCCAGAAGATCACAGCGGCGGCGATTGCCGGCTTTAGCATTGTCCGGATCACTCCGGAAATAATTTTTCTGCTTCGTTCAGCCATGAAAAAGCTCCTTGAAAATATAAAAAATACAGCAATCTTATAATATATACGCGAAATACGTTTTTCTCAAGCTCTTTTTTCTGTTTTTTTATCAAAAAAATATATGTGATCACGACAGTTCAGCTTTTCAGCCGCAAAAAGTTGCAGCAAGGCAGTTTTTCCTGTTGTTTTTTTGATTGTTTTTATTATTGAGGCAATTTCAAAAGTTCTCAAAAACTCTTGAAAAATCCCGTTGCGATCTGATAAAGGAGCGTTTCCGGGGGGGGGCTGCTTGGAGTAGCACCCTCAAACTGCCTCTTTTATCTTATCAACGGTATCTTTTTGATCTTTTTTTGATTGACTTTTGCAATTACATTTATTGATTTTATTTATAAATTTTTAAATATTTATCATGGAATAAATACATTTTTAAGTGTTTTATCAATGGTTTCAGTCGGTTTTTAAATTTGAAAAATATTGATATATAAATCTGATTTAAACCGGTTAATAAAATTTGTATATATAACAAAAATATAATATTTTTTTGTATGATATTTTTTGTTAATCAAAAAGTTGTGAGTATTTATTTTTATTCTATATCGTGTAATTGTAAGATTCGCAATATTGAAGTATTTTTTTATTTTGCAGAATGAGCCGGTATTCCGGAGTGAATAAAGCGGATTTCGGGATACGCAATGGTATATAAGGTGAAAAAAATCATCTCCGGCGTTTGCATTAATCGCAATCTTGAATTATATTATATAGATTCAGAACTTGTCAGGAGGAGTTCTACTGTTATGCAAACCGGGTATTTTAAACGATGGCGCAATGCGCCGGCATTATATTGATTTCCGCACGGAAAATTCTGTTGCGGTTTTGTTCCCGTGTTCCCTTTCGCCCGGATGAAGCGGCGATAAATGATTTATCAGTAAAAAAATTCAAAATTGAAGGATATAAAAAATGGATTTTAAACGTTATTTCCGTGATTACCCGAACCCCGATGGTTTTTTCGGTCCTTATGGTGGTATTGAGATTTCCGATGAATTGGCAAAAGCCTGCCGTGAGATCGATCAGGCATACCGCACGATCTGTCAGTCATCTAAATTCATCAGCGAACTCCGCCGCATCCGCAAAGAGTTTCAGGGCAGACCCACTCCGGTTTACCACTGCAACCGCCTTTCGGAAAAACTCGGCAATTGCCACATTTATCTGAAACGTGAAGATCTCAACCATTCCGGAGCCCACAAACTCAATCACTGCATGGGTGAAGCTCTGCTGGCATCTTACATGGGGAAAAAGAAACTTATTGCTGAAACCGGTGCCGGGCAGCACGGAGTGGCTCTTGCTACCGCCGCAGCGTATTTCGGTTTGAAATGTGAGATCCACATGGGCGAAGTCGATATTGTCAAGCAGGCTCCCAATGTCGCCCGTATGCGGGTACTCGGTGCAGATGTGATCCCGGTTTCCCATGGGCTTAAAACTCTCAAAGAAGCTGTCGATTCTGCTTTTGAAGCCTATGCCAAGCAGTACAAAGAAGCGATCTACTGTATCGGTACTGTTGCCGGGCCGCATCCTTTCCCGATGATGGTGCGTGATTTCCAGTATTGTATCGGTGAAGAATCCCGTGAGCAGTTCCTTGAAATGACCGGTCATCTTCCGGATGCGGTTTGTGCCTGTGTCGGCGGCGGTTCCAACTCTGCCGGCAGTTTTGCAGCTTACCTTGCCGATTCGGTTGACCTGATCGGTGTTGAGCCGCTCGGTCACGGCCCGGCTTTCGGCGGACATGCTGCCAGTCTTACCTATGGAGAACCCGGTTCCATGCACGGTTTCCGCAGTTACATGCTCAAGGATAAAGATGGCGGACCTGCTCCGGTTTATTCCATTGCCAGCGGTTTGGACTATCCCTCTGTCGGGCCGGAACATGCTTTCTGGAAAGATTTGGGCAGAGTCCAGTATGTGACCATTGATGATGAAGAGGCAGTGGATGCATTTTTCAAACTTTCCCGTTATGAAGGCATCATTCCGGCACTGGAAAGTGCCCATGCTGTTGCTTATGCGATGAAATGGGCGAAAGATCATCCCTACGGTTCGATCATTGCCACCTGCAGCGGCCGTGGTGATAAAGACCTGGACTATGTGATCGAAAATTACGGTTACGGCGAAGATCACCAGTTCTGAAACGTTTCCCGCAGAAATTTATTGAATTAACAGGAGCTTATCATGCCTTTTGACCGTGGTTCATTTACCTTTACAATGTTTGAGGTCGACGGTGATATTCCGGAAGATTTTGCAGCGTGTTTTCTTCCGAATAAAGCCGGAACACTTGATTCAGTTTCAGCAGAGACCCAGCTCGGCTGGGTGACTGGAAAACATCTTCTGGATACCAATATCGACGAAACGACCATTACCCGCGGCGGGGCGTATTGTCTGACTCTCCGTCAGGCGGTTCGCAAAATTCCCGCTTCGCTGCTCAATGCACTTTGTTTGCGTGAGGAACAGGCGTTTCTCGCTGCCAATCCGGGCAGGGAATATGTTTCCGGCAAGGATAAACGCCGGATCAAAGAGGATGTTACCGAGCGTCATATCAGCAAAATGCCCCCGGCTTTATCCGGAATTCCCATGCTGCTTGAGCCGCATACCAAACTGCTTTATCTGGGAACTGCCAGTCAGACCCAGATTGATCTTTTTGTCGATCAGTTTTACCGGGCGACCAAACTGGAACTTATCCAGCTGACCCCGGCACTGATACTTGACCGGGAATTTCATACCACCCCGGCGGCACTGCCCAATCTGGAACTTTCCGGCAATCCCAATGCCCCGACTGAACCTGCCATCGGCAGGGATTTTCTCACCTGGCTGCTTTATTATTGTGAAAAGGTTGGCAAAGTCACTGTCGGCAACAACGAATTTGATGCGATGATCGAAGCACCGTTGCTCTTTTCCGGCGATGGTGATGCTCTGGGGGCGGGTGAAGCTGCAATCAAGAAGGGCGACAGTCCCATCCGCAGTGCTGAAGTCAAAGCTGCTCTCGGCGTCGGTAAAAAACTCCGTAAGGCAAAAGTTTCCCTGACCCGTGATGATAATTCCATCTGGAGCGGTACTTTTGATGCTGATAATTTTGTCTTCGGTTCATTCAAACTTCCGGAAAGTGAAGAGATGAATCCGGATGAAGTTTTTGCCGACCGGGTTCGTGCTCTGGGTGATTTCCGTGAAGCGTGGATCGAATATTTCAAACTTTTCGCCAAAGCGATGATCGAAAATTACGATGAAACTTTGACTGCGATGCGTCAGTGGGTCAAAGATCGGGAGGCGATTTAAGTTATGGCTGGTCATAAAGAAGATGAAAAAATTTCCATCCTGACCGAATCCTACTGCCACGTTGTACCTGAATGTGACCATGCGGAATTGGATATGGGTTGCGGAGCGGGCAGTTTTACTGTGGCACTTGCCGCCCGTTATCCGGAACGCACCATTTATGCTGCTGACGTCATGCTTGGCCGTTTGCGTAAGGTGGTCAGAAAGATGGAAAATGCCGGTTTGGAAAATATGCGGGTTTTGCGGGTCGAGGCACGCAATCTGATTGCAATGATGCTTCCGGATAGTTCACTGGATCGTATCCACATACTCTGTCCTGATCCGTGGCCGAAAAACCGTCACCGCGGCAACCGGTTATTGTGCAGTGATTTTACCACCCAGCTTCACCGGGTATTGAAAAAGGATGGTATTTTCCATTTTTCAAGCGATGATGAGTATTATTGTGAAGCGGTGAATAAAGTTGTTGCGGCATCCGGATTATTTGAATTGCACCCGGAAGGCATCGCTGATCTTACCGATATAAAAAGCGATTTTGAAAAACGCTGGCTTGCTGAAGGAAAAAAAGTCCATCACCGGGCGTGGATAAAACTTCCATTGCCTGAAATTACCATAGGTCATTAAAAACAGGGATTTGTATAATGAATATTTATCAGGAACTCAAAGCACGCGGTTTCATTTATCAGGAAACCGATTCGGCTCTTATTGAAAAAAGATTGACTACTGAAAAAGTGGTGTTTTACTGCGGATTCGATCCGACCGGCGACAGTCTGCATGTCGGGCATCTGCTTCCGGTGATGGCGATGCGTATGCTCCAGAAAGCCGGACATGTCCCCACCGTGCTGGTTGGCGGAGCCACCGGAGCCATTGGTGATCCTTCTGGCCGTTCAACTGCCCGCAACATGCTGACTCTGGAAACTGTCGCACATAATGTGGAGTGCCTCAAATCCCAGCTTGCCCGTTTTATCACTCTGGAAAACGGCGAAGCCAACTTTGTCAATAACTACGACTGGCTCGGTCAGATCAAGCTTCTGGATTTTCTCCGTGATATCGGCAGCCGTTTTTCCGTCAACCGGATGCTGGCACAGAAATCTGTGGAAAGCCGTATGGAAAACGGTCTTTCTTTCCTTGAATTCAGCTATTCACTTCTTCAGGGATATGACTTTTATCACTTGAATAAGGAGTATAATTGTACCCTTGAGATCGGTGGACAGGATCAGTGGGGCAATATGGTTGCCGGTACGGAACTTATCCGCCGGATGTATGAAGAAGATAAAGTTGCAGATTGTCTGACGATTCCGCTGCTGATGAATCCTGCTACCGGGCAGAAATTCGGCAAATCTGTCGGCGGAACCAGTGTCTGGCTCGACATCAACCGCACCAGTGCCTTTGATTATTACCAATTCTGGCGTAACAGCGATGATGCCATGGTCAAAGAACTGCTTTTGAAATTTGCCATTGAATTGCCTCTGGATGAGTGTCTGGCGATCGCCGAACAGCCCAATATCAACCGTGCCAAAGAGATCCTTGCTTATGAAGCGACCAAACTTGCCCACGGTGAAGCGGCGGCAAAAGATGCTTATCTTGCCGCCGGAAGCAAATTCGGTTTTGCCGATCCGGAAAATAAAGTTGCCACCAGTAGTACCATTGCCAAACTTTCAGCGGCAGATGCCACTGCATCTCTGCCGGAAACCGCAGTTTCCGAAGCGGATATTGCCGAAGGCTTGACCATTCCCCGTCTGCTGGTGCTTTCCGGTATCTGTAAAAGCACCAGTGATGCCCGCCGTTTGATCCAGGGCGGAGCTGTTTCGCTGGATGATGTGAAAGTTACCGATGTGAATGCCGCTTTGACAGTTGCGGATTTCGCTGCAGGTGCAGTAACTTTGCGTGCCGGAAAGAAAAATTTCCGTAAAGTAGTATTGAAATAAGTATAAAGTGGTGTTATATTAAACGATATACGGATGCCAATTTAGCTCAGTCGGTAGAGCAATTCACTCGTAATGAATAGGTCATCGGTTCGATTCCGATAATTGGCTCCATTTTTTTGCTTGCATTCTCCGTGAGAATTGCTTTGATACACTCCAAAAAATTGACGTGCAAAATACATTTTGCCGTCATTTTTTTGTTTTGTATCTCCGCTTTGCTCTTATTGGCTTACGCCAATATCGCAATTCTCACTTGGTGATCGGTTGCCTTCACTTCACTTTGTTCCGTTCAGGCTCTTCGTCGGGCTTTGCCCTCCTTGTCGATTCCGATAATTGGCTCCATCTAAATTACACGTCATCAACGAGTTATGTTGATGACGTTTCTTTTTGTTTTGATTCTGGATTGATTTGTGATACATTTTTTTGTAACTCATTGATTAGTAGTATTTTTAATCATTTTTAACTATTTTGAATTTTTACCATTCGCCTACACTTTTACCCGCACTTTTCCCCACAGTTGACCTATACGTTTCACCGGGTTGCCAAAGAAAAAACCCGTCATTTTGGCGGGGTGAGGGGGAAAGTGCGGGTGGATTTTAATTTTTTAGGGTGATTGATGCTTTTTTCAAGGCTTGGCAAAACTTCCGTCTGATTTGATTCGGACAGGCGTTTTTTGTGTTTTTGCTTTTTCCTTTGTCCGTATATCTCCGTTTTAATCCGTTCTCATCCGTAAATGTCCGTAAAAAAATTGCGTTTTTTTTATCATAAATATCATGCTTCACGCATAACCATATCTTTGCTGATCAGTGTCATCAAATTTGTAAAAAATAATCAGGTGTGCTATTTTATATGAAGCACAGCTACGATAATACAGAGAGGAATTTTATGAAAAGTTTTGCATCATTTTTTTCAAAGGCAGTTTGCGGTATTTTTCTGATCCTGATTTCAGCCGGATGCTGTAAAAAAGAGTATTCACTGTTGTTTCTCGGTGATACTCATTATGATGCTCCGGAGTTTCATGATAATCAGATAATGCAGTTCAAAGAACATATTCCCTACCTGAAAGGTACGATGAATAAAGACGGCAATTTTTCACTGCGGAATCACACTTTCTGGGTTACTGAATCGAAAATGATTTCCCATGAAAATATCAGGCTCAATACTGAAATGTGGCGTAAATATGTGCCGCAGCTCCTTGATGAAGCCGCACTTGAAGCGAAGAAAAATAATGCACTTTATACCGTCCAGCTGGGGGATATTATCCATGGTGATTGCGGCAGAATCGATTTGCACAAAAAGAATCTTCAGGGGGCGGTGAATGAACTTGATAAACGTTTTTCATCCCCCGTACTGGTAGTTTGCGGCAACCATGATACCCGTGGACCTCATGGACAGCAGGCATGGGATGAGGTAATTATTCCATATCTTGATAAAAAGGTATCGACACGTTCTCCGGCGGGATCAAATTATCATATCCGTATCGGCAGAGATCTTTACTATTTTCATGATCTGATGAATCCGGATATTGATTATATGGAAAAAGTTTTCAGAGAAAATCCTGAAACCCGTTATACTTTTTTTATTTCCCATGTTGTCCTGATGCCGATGGATAGAGGCAGTTTCAACGCGATATTGTCAGATGATTTCCACCGGGTATTTGCTCTGCTTGAAGCACGAGATGCCATTGTGTTATGCGGACATACTCACAAAATTTCTCTTACTCACTATTACAATCCGGAAAATAACCACCGCATGACACAGTTTGTTCTGAATTCGACAGTCCGTTCTCCCGGCAGGCAGTTGAATTTTGTTCCCGGAATGGATGCAGCCCGCAAGATAATGCAGCCGGAAAAGTTTTACCATGATTTGTGGAAAAACTATTTTGAAGGCAAACTTAAAACCACCTTGCATACCCACGGAGCCGGTTTTGTTCTTCTCCGGGTTTCCGATGAAGGGGTTTTTGCTGATTACCGCAATCTGGGCGACAGCCGGACTCACACATTCAAGCTCCGTTGAATCCGGATATTCCGTTCAGAGTTCTTTGCACATTCTGCGTGCGGTTTCGGCGGCAAGTTTCAGAGCCGCGGGCCAGAGTTCGACCGGCATCCGGTCGAAAAAGTGAACGATTTCCAGATTGAAAACATCTTTGAATCCGTAATCTTTCAATGCAGCAAGAAATCTATTCCAGTTGATATCGCAGAGATATGGCAAAAGATGCAGATCATTTTTCCGGTTGTTGTCATGCACATGCAGAGCCGTTACCATGCCTTGGGGGATTTTGCGGAGAAATTCATCCGGTTCAATTCCGCACATGGCGGCGTGTCCGGTATCCAGACAGACGGTGAAACAATCCTCCGGCAGTTCTTTGATCAACCGGCAGAGTTCATCCGGATCGGCAAGTCTGCCGATATAACGGTTGGTCGTCGGATCGATCCGGAAAAGGTTTTCAATGGCGATTTTTACACCGGTTTTCTTTGCCGTTTCAGCAAGTCCGGCATAAAAAGGCTGATTGAATTTCACCACATCCATACCGAATTCAGGTGAAATCGCATGAACCACGCAGCATTTTGCCCCGATGACTGCTGAATATTCCAGACTGCGGATGATCCCTCTGTAAGTCGGGTGGGATTCATCAAGCGGAGTGTTTTTGAAAATAGTAAAAGGAGCGTGGGTCTGATAACAACTTAAACCGTATTCTTTGAGCAGTTCGGCGGTGGTTTGGGCATTTTTAAGATAATCATCGCTCAGAAGCCATTCCGGAGAGTTGCCGGAGATATCAAAAAAGGTGTAGTCAACACAATCAAAGCCGGCGTCGGCGATCATTTTCAGCAAAGTTTTTTCATCAAGTTTTTCTCTGAATGCAAGTGTTTCTGTTCCGATTTTCATATTGCAACTTCTCTTTTTAAATGGTGGATATTACTTCTTTTTTATAATTTTTCCCGGTTGTTGTTTCCAATATTTTTTTCCGTTTTCCGGACGGAAAAATGCTCTTGGTGAACCGCCTTTGGTAAGCAGTCCGAAAGTATTGCTTTTTTCGTGGTAATAGAGTCTTTCGCCCTTGTTGTTGATTTTTATTTCAGTACCAGCCGGGGGATTGCGGAAAAATTTTTCAGAACCGGCTTTATATTCACCGGCACTTTTGTATTCCGGGAATTCCCGTAAATGTTTGGCATAATTTGCAGTCAGAGTATATTGCATCCATTCACTGACTTTGACTGGGCCTTCATAATTTTTCTTTGTTCCGGCATTTTCACCATCACCCTGACTGTCTTCTTCCATTGCGTATCCATCGATGCACTCTTCAACTTTTTCTGCAGCGAAGTTGAATCCGAACCATCCGGCAGAAAATCCGGCGACTGCCAGCAGGATCATTCCGAGAATATGAAGTTTTTTCACAAGGAGTTCCTCTTTTTTTGGGTGTGACTTATTCGCCGCCGCTGTTTTTAATAGCGGCATTCAGAGCGATTTCGAGAATTTGCAAGGTCCATTCCACATCGGCATCGGCACGGTGTGCCATCATATCGCCGCAGGTTTCCAGTTGAAATATCGCCCGCAGGCTTTGCAGTTTGTATGAAGGCAAACCCGGATGGGTATTTTTGATCAGCCGTAAAGTATCCAGAGTGCGTCCTTTCCAGAGAGGAAGTCCGGTGCGGGAAAGACTTTCCTGCAAAAATCCCAGATCAAAACGGGCGTTATGAGCCACCAGAGTTGATTTGTCGGCGAACTCAATAAACTCTCTGCCGACTTGAGAGAATTTAGGAGCCGAGGCGACCATTTCATCGGTGATATGATGCACACTGACCAACCCCGGCGGAATTGGTCTGCCGGGATTGATAAACGAGTTGTAACGGCTGATGGAACCATCTTTGTCGATACGGACAGCTCCGATCTGGATGATCCGGTCATTGACCGGACTCATTCCGGTTGTTTCCACATCAAAAACCGTAAAAGGCCCCAGTTCAAAAAATTTCATTTTTCGTAACCGTCGGGGAATTTGAGGTGCCACTTCCACGCTGATTCGATGATATCGTGTGCGGATTCATGTTTGGGCTGCCAGTTGAGTTTTTTACGGGCAAGCTCACTGCATGCGATCAGCCGCGGGGGATCACCGGCACGGCGGGGAGCAACTTCAAAATTGACTTTTTTACCGGTCACATCTTCGGCGGCGGCAATGATCTCTTTTACCGATAAACCGTTTCCGGTTCCAAGGTTGTAACAGCCGCTTTCCGGGGCGTAAAGAGCTTTTTCGTGAGCTTGTGCCAGATCGAGGATGTGGATATAGTCTCTGATGCAGCTGCCGTCGGGAGTGTCGTAATCATCACCGAAGATCATCAGTTTATCCCGTTTGCCGCGGAGGGTCTGCAGGATGATGGGTATGAGGTGACTTTCCGGACGGTGATCTTCACCATGGATTTCTGACGCACCTGCGGCGTTGAAATAACGCAAAGCGGCATATTTCAAACCATGGATCTTGCTGTACCACTCAAGGACTTTTTCAAAACAGAGTTTGGATTCTCCATAGGGGTTGATCGGTTTTTGCGGAGTTGATTCTGAAATAGGCATGGTTTCCGGGATACCGAAAGTAGCTGCGGTACTGGAAAATACAAATGCCTTGACTCCGGTTTCCACGGCGGCATCAGCGAGGTTGATGGCGTTGCAGAGGTTGTTGCGGAAATATTTAGACGGCAGATTCATTGATTCCCCGACCAGAGAAAATGCGGCAAAGTGCATGACTGCATCAAATTCGCCATTGCGGCAGATGTCGAAAATTTTCTCTCTTTCAGCAAGGTCAGCCTGCACAAATTTTGCTCTGGGATCGACTGCGTCCCGGTGACCGGTAAACAGGGCGTCGAGGATGGTTACATCATATCCGAGATCGAGCATATACTCACTGCATATACTGCCGATATATCCGGCGCCGCCGGCGATAAGAATTTTTTTCATAGTACAAATTTCCTCAAAAATTAGCGTTTTTCTATAATATAATCCGGTAAAAGCGTAAATTCAAACGTAAAAACCTCATAAAAGGGGTTGATTTAATTGCAGAAAGGAGTTAAATTATATGAACGATTCTTTTTACATTAACCAAACAACAGGAGTATGAATTATGTCCGGACACAGTAAATGGGCGAACATCAAGCATAAAAAAGAAGCCGCAGACAAGGCGAAAGGCAAGATGTTCTCCCGCGTCGGTAAAGAAATCATGGTCGCTGCCAAAAACGGCGGTGCCGATCCCAACAGCAACCCCGCACTCCGTTCTGCTCTGGCAGCTGCCAAAGCGGTCAATATGCCCAATGCCAATATCGAGCGTGCGATCAAAAAAGGTATCGGTGAACTTGGTGATGTGGTCTTTGAAGAGATCGTCTATGAAGGCTATGCCGCCGGTGGTGTGGCAGTCATCGTTGACTGTCTGACCGATAACCGCAACCGTTCCATCAGTGAAGTCCGTATGGCTTTTGAACGCAACAACGGTAATATGGCCGGTTCCGGTGCGGTCGCCCGTCTTTTCAAACGTCAGGCTCACTTTGTGATCACCGGCGAATGGGCAGATGAAGAAAAACTTATGGATGTGGTTCTGGATGCCGGTGCCGACGATCTGGTTGTTGAAGACGGCGAAGCTGAAATCTGGGCTGATCCCGAATTCTTCCTGCCGCTGACCAATGCTCTCAACGAAAAGGGTATCCCGACCGATGTCGCCGAAGTTACCCGTAAACCGGAAATGACTGTCAATATCACCGATCCGAAAGTTGCTTCCCAGGTTCTCCGTCTGGTCGACCGCATGGAAGAGATCGACGACGTGCAGCAGGTCACTGCCAACTATGTGATCGACGATTCCATCGCAGATCAGATCGAAGAGTGATTTTTTTCCGGAGTTGTGAAAATGGACTGGGTGAAACGCAGCAGTGAATATACTTTTACCGATGGCAAAAGCGGTTTTTCCATCAATTTTGCCGGTATGAAGTTTGAGAAAGCCGATATTGAAGCACTGGCTCCGTCATGTGACCGGGCTTTTGCCGGAATCGCTGATATTGAAGCGGGAAAGATCAAAAATCCCGATGAACAACGCAAAGTAACCCACTTTACCGACCGGATCGCTTATCCGGAAAGTGCCGCATTTGCCGCAGTGGAAAAATTTGCCGCAAAAACCATTGCCGAAGGTAAATTTGATGCCGTGGTGGTCAATGGTATCGGCGGCTCGGCTCTCGGTCCGCAGTTGATGCAGTTTGCCATCAATGGTCCTTACTGGAACGAATTGCCGAAAAATAAACGCAACGGTCTGAAAATTTATTTCCTTGACAATACCGACAGCTCCGGCTTTGCCGATCTGCTTGAGGTCATGGAACCGGAAAAGACCCTGCATCTGGTCATTTCCAAATCCGGCGGTACTCAGGAAACCAAAAACAACATGATCGCCATGGAAAAATTCTATGCCTCCAAAGGTCTGGATTTTGCCAAATGTGCCGTGGCGGTCACGATGTTGGAAAGTTCCCTCTATCAACATGCGAAAAAGAATAACTGGCTGGAAATTTTCGAGATGGCTGAATCCATCGGCGGACGCACCAGCGAAACCGCAATCGTCGGTCATCTTCCTGCAGCCCTGACCGGTATCGACTTCGGCAAGTTTCTTGCCGGAGCCTGTGATATGGATGCATGGACGAGGGAAAAAGAGAATAATCCGGCACTCATGCTGGCGATGATGTGGTATCTTTCCGGCAACGGCAGAGGCGACCGCAATATGGTCATCGTGCCTTACAGCGACCGTCTGGTGCTGCTTTCCCGTTATCTGCAGCAGCTGGTCATGGAAAGTCTGGGTAAAGAACTTGATCTTGACGGCAAAGTGGTCAATCAGGGACTCAATGTTTTCGGCAATAAAGGCGGAACCGACGCTCACGCATTCATCCAGCAGCTCAATGACGGCAGAGATGATTTCTTTGCCACATTTATTGAAGTTCTGCATGATGCCGACAAGCTGGAGATCAACGATGGTATTACCATGGGTGATTACCTGCACGGATTTTTTGAAGGTTTGAGTGCGGCATTGCGTAACAAGGGGCGTCAGACTATCACTATCCGCATACCGCAGTTGACGGTTTATGAACTCGGTCAGATCATTGCACTTTATGAAAGAGCAGTGGCGATGTATGCTGAATTCATCAACATCAATGCCTTCCATCAGCCGGGAGTGCAGGCTTACAAACTGGCGGCAAAAGATGTGCTGGCTCTCCGCGGCAAAGTGCTTGCATCTCTGGCGGGCAAAAGCGGTTTTACCGGTAATGGTGCAGCGTTTGCAGAGATCGCCGGAGTGAGTGAAAGAGCTGTGGAAGTAGCTTCCATACTGGATAAAGAAGCCCTCAATGACGGGGTGGTTTCCCGTGAATTTGACGGCAAAAACTGGATTTATACGGTAAAGTGAATCTGCTGCTTCTTGAAAAAAATGATTTTATTACGCCGGGTCGGGTGAAAATTTCCGACCGGCGTTTTTTGCAGCTTCGTGATATCATCAAATTAGCGGATGGAAAAACTTTCCGTGCCGGTTTGCGTGATGGAGATACCGGAAGTGCATCGGTGGTGGAGTTTTGTTCCGATTATGTGGTATTGGATGTGGAGTTTTCCACGCCGCCGCCGCCGTCGGTACCGATTACTCTGGTTTGTGCCTTGCCCCGGCCGCAGACATTCCACAAGGTGCTTCATGGAGCGATCACGATGGGGGTGAAAAAGTTGTGGTTCATCCACTCCCGCAAGGTGGAAAAAAGCTATTGGCAATCATCGGTATTGCAGGATGAGGCAGTAGATAAAGAGATCCGTCTGGCACTGGAGCAGTGCGGGGATACGGTCTATCCGGAAATATTTTACCGCAACCGTTTCAAACCTTTTGCCGAGGATGAATTGCCTGAATTGATTGGCAATGCAGAGTGTGCCCTTTTCGGGCATCCGCGTTCCGAAAAACGCCCGGAGGAGTTTGCAGGGAAAAATACCGTTCTGCTCATCGGACCGGAGGGCGGATTTTCTGATTATGAAGTCAATCTGCTTTCGGAAGCCGGAGCTGCTGCGGTCACACTCGGTCAGCGTGTGTTGCGTACTGAATTTGCGGTAGCGGCACTGCTGGCGAAATTGAGTTGAAGTCAGATTTTCAACTTCTGATACATCGCATCGACCTTTGAACAACGCTCAAAAGCATCCGAGAGAAACTTTCTGATATTTTTTTCTTCCTGATTCTCTTTGAGAGCCGGATTGAAAAAAGGTGTAAAAGTCATGGCAAGTTCAAAACTCAACGGCAGATTATCCAATCCGGAAGCGGCGATGATTTTCACCAGACGTTCCCAATCTACATTTCCGTAAAATGGCGGTTGATGGCGGTCGAGAGTTCTGTCATTATCATGCAGGTGAAGCACTTTGAGGCGGTGTTTCCACTTTTCCAGATGATCCATGCCACGGCAGAAACCGTAGTTTCCGTGACCGGAATCATAGGTTATTCCAAGCCTTTCAGCGGGATAGGCATTCATGAGTTCTTCGATGACTTCAAATGCTTCATTCGGCATATTTTCAATGGCAATGGCACAGTTGTATTTTTCCAGATAAGGCATAAGTTCATCAAGCGTGCGTCGGATCTGCACCACCCATGCCGGGATTTTTTTAAATTCTTCTTCGGTGACGCCGTATACATGGCGGTAAGTTGGCACATGCAGAGCCAGAGCACCGGAACCTTCCATTTCGGCAAACATCTGTATCCTGTTGAGGATCAATTCCATTCCTGCTTTGCGGCGGTATTCTTCATCTGAAAAGTAAAGTTTTTCCTGACCGGTACTGGCGTGAAGATCCTGTAATGTGAGTCCGAGGTCGCGTAAAGTTTTTTTGTAATGAGCGATTTCGGTATTGGAGTAGATGAAATCGGTACACCATTGATGGCACCAGTGGATATGGGTGAATCCGGCATCAGCGACCAGAGAAAGGTAATATTCCGGGGTGCGGATGCCGCTTAAATAGTCGGTGTTTATTCCGAGAGCCATGATAAATCTCCAATTTAATGTGAGTAATTTCAAATACAGCGGTATTCTGTTTCTTTTTTCCGGATGATATTGTAAACTTCCCGGTTCCGTGGAACGGGGATGCCGTATATTTCAGCTTTTGCACAAACTGTACCGGCAAAGGCTTCGATTTCGGTTTTTCTTTCAGCCTGAATATCCTGAAGCATGGAAGTTTTTACATCCGGCGGCATGGATGAGATTATTTCTATTGCCGGGGCGAGCATTTTTCCGGTATCAGCCACATTTTCAGCTTGGGCGACATTTATTGCTTCCAGCATTAATTCTTTGCAGAAAACCATCAACTCCGGAGATTTCTGTACTTCTCCGTAATTTGCTCCGAAAGCCGCCTGCACCTGATTTATGCCGACATTGAGTATAAATTTTTTCCATATCGCATGCTGCATATCCGGGGGAAATTCAATATTTATTTTTGCCTGTGCAAAAAGTTTTTCAACCATTTCAAGAGCTGTTTTTTCTCCACCGCAGCAGAATGTTCCGCAGCCGTCATGGGTAATGAAATTACCGCATCGTACACTGGCGTGACCGATAAAGAAACCTTCCAGCACGCAGTTTCCGGGGAAACGAGATGAAATCACCTCTTTTGCAGTGATTCCATTGAGAAAAGGCAGAAAGATGGTGTTTTTATCTGTAAAATCATGGCAAATTTCAAGAGCTTCCGGTAATGCAGTGGTTTTGGTGGTTACGATTACCAGATCGGCAGCGGGGAAATCATCTCCGGGAGAAATAAAAGAGAGAGGGAGTTTTTCTCCGTTAAAGAAAATTCCATCCCGGCGGTAACGCGTGATGCGTCCGGGATCGGCGGCGGCGGCAAAATTTATTCCCGGCATCCGGCAGAGTTTTTCAGCAATCAAAACTCCGACAGCTCCGGCTCCGAGCAGGAGGATGTTTTTCAAATCTTTCATAAATTTCTTTTTCCTTTTACCATGTGGATAAGATACTTCTTCAAAGCTGTGATTGCAAGTTATTTTTCCGGTTTTCTCTTGAATAAAAAGTCGGCAAATGCTATATTAACCGCTAATTGCGGAAAATTTATAATGGAGGAGTTATGAAAGCGTTGTTTATCGGTCTTGATTTCGGATCAGACAGTGTCCGGGCATTGCTGGTTGATGAGTGCGGCAATCAGATTGCTGATTGTGTGCATAATTATACCCGCTGGGCAGAAGGATTATACTGCGATGCATCCTCCGGACAGTTCCGGCAGCATCCATCGGATTATCTTGAGGGTATGAAAAAGGTGATTTCCGGAGTGTTGCAGGATCAGAATGCTGCATTGGTAAAAGGTATTGCTCTTGATACCACCGGTTCGACGCCGTGTGCAGTGGACCGCAATGGTACACCGTTGGCACTGCTGCCGGAATTTGCTGATGATCCGGATGCGATGTTCATTTTATGGAAAGATCATACGGCACTTGAAGAGGAAAAAAGGATCAATGAAGTTGCCGGAAACTGGCAGGGTATCGACTACCGCAAATATGAGGGCGGTATTTACTCCTGCGAATGGTTCTGGAGCAAGTATCTGCATATTTTACGCCGTAATGAAGCAGTTCGCAATGCGGCATTCAGCTTTGTGGAACATTGTGACTGGATAACCGGCATTCTTTGCGGCAATACCGATCCATTGACGATGATGCGGAACCGCTGTGCTGCCGGTCACAAGGCGATGTGGCACGAAGAGTGGGGCGGTCTGCCGCCGGAAGAGTTCTTTACTGCTGTTGATCCGCTTTTAAGTAAAAGACGTGAAAATCTTTACCGGGAAACGTTTACCGTTGATGTTCCCCGCGGTCGGATCGCTCCGGCATACGCTGCTGAATTCGGTTTGCCGGAAAGTGTGATCATCGGCGGTTGTGCATTGGATTGTCACATGGGGGCGATCGGTGCCGGAATTATTCCCGGGTTGATGGTCAAAGTGCTGGGTACATCCACCTGTGATATACTGGTTCAAAAGGAACTTGACCGTGCCGTGCCGGGTATTTGCGGGCAGATCAATGGTTCTGTTCTTCCGGGAATGGTCGGTCTGGAATCCGGACAATCCGCTTTCGGTGATGTTTATGCGTGGTTCAAACGTTTCCTCTCTTATTCCGGTGAAGTTTCTCTGGAAAAACTGGAAGCTGAAGCTGCGAATCTTGCTCCGGGGGCAGGGGGAGTTACTGCTCTGGATTGGTTCAACGGCAGAAGAACGCCTTATGCAGATCCGTTTCTGCCGGGAGCTTTGACCGGATTGAATCTGGGAACGACTCCGGCGATGGTTTACCGGGCATTGATCGAAGCGACACTATTCGGTTCAAAAGCGATACTTGAGCATTACATCAATGAGGGATTGACCGTTGATGCGGTGACTGCTGTCGGCGGGATCAGTCAGAAATCATCCTTTATAATGCAGATGTGTGCCGATGTGCTGGGTATTCCCATCCGGGTATATAAATGCAGTCAGGCGTGTGCGCTTGGTGCTGCGATGTCGGCGGCAGTAGCGGCGGGATTTTATCCTGATCTGGAAACCGCCGGAAAAATGATGGGAGCCGGATTCAGCAATATTTATGAACCGCAAAAAGAGATGGTTGAAAAATACAGAGAACTTTACAGCCGGTATATGAATTTTGGAAAAGCTGTTGAAAAATTGAACTTATGAAAGCTGTGTGAAAAATGATTATTTATGATGGACACATTCACTGCAGTCCGACAAAACCGTCTTCGGCGGCAGATTTTCTGGAAAAATCATCCCGAGCCGGTATCGGCGGTGGTCTGGTTTTGAGTATTCCGCCTGTTGGAAATCCCGATGCTCACGGAGTGGATATCCCGGCAAAAGAGAGGATGATAAAAGTCCGTGAATTCTGTGAAGCATGCGGGCCGACTTTTTATCCCTGTTTCTGGATCGATGTTCTGGAAAAAGATGCAGTTGCCCAGGTGAAAATGGCAAAGGAAATGGGCATGAGAGCATTGAAAGTGATCTGTTCCCATCACGCTCCGTCGGCAGGCATTCCGGTTTACCGTGAGGCGGTGAAATATGATCTGCCGATACTTTTTCATTCCGGAATATTGTGGGATGGTGTGGCTTCCGGCAATTTCAACCGGCCGTGCGATTTTGAATGTATGCTCGATGTGCCGGGGGTGACTTTTGCCCTTGCCCATATTTCCTGGCCGTGGACAGATGAATGTGTGGCATTTTACGGCAAAATGCTTCATGCCAACCGGGCATTTGACAAAAATATCCGGCTTTTTATCGACGATGCCCCGGGGACTCCGGATATTTACCGGAGAAATGTATTCCGGAACTTTGCGTTATTGGGTTATGATTTGAGTGAAACATTGATTTTCGGAGTGGATAGCAACACCGCAGTTTACGATTATGAGTGGGCGGAATACACGCTCAATTTTGACCGGGAACTTTTTGCATCGCTCAATGATGAATTCCAGAAGTTTGACGGTTATCTTTTGAAAGCGGTTTTTGAAAAGCAGAATAAGGTGCGTCCGGATCTGAATGATTGGTTCACCAATTCGGTTTCCCGCAATCTGCTGCGTTTTCTCGGAGAGATAAAATAGCACTATCCGGTATTAAAAGTGCAGTGAAAAAAGTCAGTTGTATCCGCCGATAAAAACTTCTTTTCTTGAAAAATTTCCCTGACCGCTTATGTTGAAAATAGAGGCAGGGAATTTTTTTCGAGAGGAGGAGAAAAAATGAGGAGTTTTACCACACTGCATTTGCAGTATGCCCACCGGTTTTACAACTTCAAAGGCGAGGCACAGTATCTTCACGGTCATACCGGAATATTGACCATCGAGGTTGAGGATACGGTCAATAAGGGGGTGAATATGATTTATCCATGTAATGAGATAAAAAAAGTTGCATGGGAGGTACTGCAGAATTTTGACCATGCTCTGATTTTGCGAGAAGATGATCCGCTTTTACCTGCGATTTTGAAAGTCTATGATCATCAGGGAATCCGTAACGGGGTTCCAACCAATACGATGACCGGACCGGCATTTTCCACAAAATTGGCAACGGCACACCCCGATTGCCGTCTGGTGGTCACCAAAGAGACCATGACCGTGGAAGGCATGATAAAGATCGTTTATGATTTATTGAAAGATAAATTGAAAATAACCCGTTTGACCTTTGTCAGCGGCGATAATTCTGCGGTTTGTGATTATACGCCGATCGGTTCACTGGATCGCTGCCCCTGCTGCGGAGTTGCATTCGGAACTGACGGAATTTGTCCCAAATGCGGCTGCCGTAAAGCCTGAATTACCGGCGAGTTTCCCGTATGATCCAGACCCCTGCCGGATCATGCGGGGATTTTTTTACCAGTCTGCAGGTTGGATTTTACCGGGAAAACAGCTTGAATAAAGTTGAAAATGATGCTATATTTGACTTCATTGATGTAATGTTTTTCTGATTTAAAAGGGATGAAACTTATGATAATCGCAATCAGCAGTGAATTCGGTGATGAGATCCGCAAATTTGTTTACTACCGCATTGAAGGCGGCAAAATTCTGGAAAGGGAAGTTGTCAATGCCGTTGATGGAGAATTGGATCAGCTGGCTGCACAATTCAATTCATTGAAAGTTGACTTGCTGATCACCGGCAGATTATCCCGGGAGGTCGAGTTGCGGCTTTTTGATGCCGGAATAAATTTGATTTCCGGTATTTCCGGTGAATCGGATAAAATATTGTCACTCTATTTGAGCGGTGATTTGCAGTTTTGATATCAGCGGCGGGTGAGATGATGGATTTTGAAAAGATCAGAACTTTTCTGAATGAAGAGGATAAATTCTGTAAATATTGCGGTATCGAATTGACCGAGGTCGGCGATGGTTATGCTGAAGCGGTGCTGCATGTTACAGAGGATAAGCTCAATGGCAGAGGGGTAGTGCAGGGTGGAGCGATCATGACGTTGGCTGATTTTGCCTATGCCGGAGCAGTGAATGGTTCCGGAGTTACCGGAGTTTCGCTGAATTGCACCACCAATTTCATCCGTCCGGGGATGGGTAAAGAGCTGAAAGCAGTCTGCCGCAAAGTGAGTCAGGGAAAGAAAACGGCGGTTTATTCGGTTGAAGTTTTTAATGAAGACGGCAAACTTGCCGCGACCGCTTCGATCACCGGATTTATAATCGACGATAAACCGATCGTGGAGTAAAAATGGTTGAGAGAAGAATTTTCAATGTCAGCGGCATGCACTGTGCCGGATGTGCATCAGCGTTGGAAAAAGCGGTAAAAAGTTTACCCGGTACTGCGGATGTATATGTGAATTTTGCTTCCGGCAGATTGAGCTTTTTTGCTGAAAAAGATTTTCCGGGAGATGAAGAGGTGCTTGAACTCATCCGGAAAACCGGCTTTAAAGGTTCTTTGCCGGAGCCGGTAATGAAAGCGGAAAAAGATATTGCATGGTATAGGGAATTCTGCGGATTTTTTACTGCATTGTTTTTCACACTGCTGCTTTGTATTGTCTGTTTCGGTAAAATTCCGGCGGATTTCCGTTTGAATTCAGGTTTGCAGCTTTTGTTTCTTATTCCGGTATTGATTGCCGGCAGGGGATTTTTTTTCAGGGGGATTCCGGCACTTTTCCGCTTGACACCCAATATGGATTCTCTGGTTTCCTGCGGGGCGGCAGCGGGAATCGTTTACAGTCTGATATTGATGATAACATCTTCGCATGCCCACTTGTATTTTGATGCTTCGGCGATGATAATTACGTTGATCATGCTGGGAAAAACTCTTGAGCTGCGTTCCCGGAGAAAAGCATCATCGGCATTGAAAAAAATGTTGGAATTGACTCCGCCGGAAGCTCATCTGGTACGCAATGGCGGAGAAATAGATATACCATGCAATGAATTGGTTCCCGGTGATATGGTGAGGATCCGTCCCGGGGAAAAAGTTCCGGCAGATGCGGAAGTCAGGGAGGGAAAGAGTTTTGTCAATGAAGCGATGTTTACCGGAGAAGAGATTCCGGTCGGTAAATCACCCGGAGAAAAGATTTCAGGCGGTACATTGAATATTGATGGTACATTGCTTGCGGAAGTTATATCTTCCGGAGAAAAGAGTATGCTTGGTCAGATAGTGACTTTTATTTCCGAGGCTCAAAATACCCGTCCTCCGGCAGCAAGATTGGCGGATAAAGTTTCCGGAGTATTTGTCTGGGTGATATTTGGTGCGGCACTGCTTACGGCAATTATCTGGGGAATTTGCGGTACGGGGATCCAGGCGTTGCATTTTTCGCTTTCAGTGCTGGTGATGGCATGTCCGTGTTCGCTTGGATTGGCAGTTCCGATAGCATTGATCTGCGGGATAGGCAGAGGTGCTGGAAATGGTATCTTGATAAAGAATGGTGCGGCATTGGAAAATGCGGCGAAACTCAAACAGATCGTTTTTGATAAGACAGGCACGCTGACAACCGGGCTGCCGGAAGTAGAATATGTTTATTCCGCATCTGAAATGACAGAAGATGATCTTCTGCAAAAAGCAGCCGGAATAGAGTATTTTTCCACACATCCATTGGCATTGGCAATTTTAAATGAATGTGAAAACCGTAATTTGTCATTGGAAATGATGGCAGATGAATTCAAATCTATCAGCGGCAGAGGTGTTTCCGGAATGATCGACGATCATCTTTGGCTTCTGGGAAACCGGGATTTGATGGAGGAAAATTCTGTTGATTTGAGTTGTTTTCCGGTAAATCCATCCGGATTGACCACGGTTTATGCCGCTGTTGACGGTACATTTGCCGGAGTAATTGCTCTTGGTGGTTCATTGCGTCCGGAAGCAGCAGAGGCGGTCAGGAAATTAAAAAGCATGGGATTGGATTCTTTTATGCTTACAGGAGATAACCAAACGGCAGCAGAAGCGGCGGCATCAAAATTGCTGCTTGCCGGATTCTGTGCCGGATTACTTCCGGTGGAAAAGGTCAGATCACTGGAAAAATTGCGTAAATCCGGCGGTTTGACGGCGATGGTCGGCGATGGGATCAATGATGCTCCGGTATTGGCGGCAAGCGATTTGGGGATCGCCATCGGTTCCGGGAGCGATATTGCTCTGGAAAGTGCCGACGTGGTTCTGCTGCATTCAAATTTGTTGAAAGTGGTGGAGCTGATAAGTTTGAGCCGGAAGACTTTCCGGATCATCCGTCAAAATCTTTTCTGGGCATTTTTCTACAATATTTGCGGCGTACCGCTTGCGGCAGGCGGGTGGTATTTATTGACCGGCATGATGTTGAATCCGGCATTCTGTGCCGGAGCGATGGCGGTAAGTTCGATAACAGTGGTACTCAATGCATTGCGTTTACAGCGATTGAAACTCAATCATTAAAATATTTTCTGCTGATCTCCCTGAGTGTCGTGATTTCTGCCATGATCAACATCCCGTCTCCGGCATGGATCATGGTGTCTCCCCGGGGAGGAATGAAAGAATTTTCCCTCCGGAGCATTGTTACCAGAACACCTTGCGGCAATTGTATTTCTGCGAGAGTTTTTCCGGCAAAAGGATGGTTTTCCGGCACATGGAATTCCCGCATTTCCTGATTGGCAGAGTGATGAGTCACTTCCAGTTCCAGCGGGGCAGGGGAGTAGGTGCGTTTTGCGGTTTTTGCCACATCGAGCCAGCGTGCGACCGGCATGATCAGCCACCCCTGCAGCAGGATCGACATGATCACCATAAAGAAGATCAGGCTGAACATCTGATTTGCATTTGCCACTCCTGCCGCAAGCGGGAATGTTGCCAGTACGATCGGGGCAGCCCCCCGTATGCCGACCCATGAAACCATGAGTTTTTCCCTGATGCTGTATCCGCTGCCGATCATGCAGATAAAAACCGCAGCCGGTCTGGCGATGAATATGAGCAGCAGACCGAGAATGATTCCCGGGAGCCAGACATTGACTGAAATCAATTCAGCCGGATCCGCAAGGAATCCCAGCACGGTGAATAATCCGACTTGCATCAGCCATGCGATGCCGTTATGAAATTTGGTAAGAGCTTTTTGATATTTGTAACGGTCGGAATTGAGGATAACTCCGCATACATAGCAAGCCATGAAGCCGTTGGCACGCAAAAGCTGGGCTGTACCGTAACAGAGAAGCACATAAGCAACTCCGGTTACAAAATAGAGTCCCTCGTGAGTGAATTTTATATCAAAAAGTTTTTTGCCGAGTTTGCCTGCAAGGTATCCGAGCAGAATGCCGCCGCCGAGCTGATAGATTATCAGCGGCAGTTGCACAAAGATATTGCCGTTTTTGCCCAATACGATATTTATCATCAGCATTGTGAGAAAGGCGGCGGTGGGGTCGTTGCTTCCGGATTCAAATTCCAGCAGCGGTTTGAGTTTTCCTTTCAGACCGACTCCCTGACCGCGCAGTATGGAAAAAACCGCAGCGGCATCGGTGGATGAAATCAGAGATCCCAGCAGGATGCACCATGAAAAGGGGTATTTGCCGCCGAAAATGAAATAAGCAGCTGTACCGATGAGCAATGCGGTGAGGATAACTCCGGGCATGGCAAGAAGCAATCCGCGGAAAGCGACCGGGCGGATATTTTCCAGAGAAGTTTCCCCACCGCCGGAAAAAAGGATGAAGCACATGGCGATTATACCGAAAAAGTTGATGTACCGGGCATAGCTGCTGCCGTCAAAAGGAAGCAGGGCTTCGGCACAGATTCCGGCAGCGAGAAAGAGCAGCAGAGTGGGGAGATTGAATTTGGCTGAAATTTTGTTGGAAAAAACTCCTGCCATCAGAAGAATTCCTGAAATAAAAATAATAAGGTCAGTTACTGTCATATAAATAAATCCATAATTCAGATAATTAAGGTTACTTTATTAATATAACCCGAAATTTTCCGGTTTCAAGCATCCTTGCACATATATATGTATATAATCTGTATCCGGAATACGGAACGAGAGCCTAATATTCCTTTTATAAAGATAAAAAACAGGACTAATTCTTGACAAAAAGCTGTTTGTGTGGTATATTATCTAAATATTAAAAACATTTTGCTTTTAAGTAATCCGCATTTTAAAGTTTGAAAAGTAAAAACGGGGGGTTGCGGGATGAATGTCGATTGTTTCAAAAGGATGTACCGCTTGATAGACTATCAGCGGCGTTTGTGCATGTGTGATGTACGCAGCCGCAGTGAATGGCAGGAATTTTCGAAGAAAGTATCCTTTAAGCAGCTTGATTATCTGATGATGATCCGTCTTGCCATGCCGTGTAATCTTCAGCAGGTGATGACCTTGACGGGCTTATCCAGTTCGGCTGCATCGCTTTTTGTGGATAAGATGACTACCCAGGGGGTTGTTTTGCGAGAACAGGATCCCCATGACCGCCGTAATATATTGATCCGTCCGGGCAAAGAGCTGCTTGATCTTTTTGACCAGATAGATTCCGAGTTGGAGCATATAATTGTCAAAGAGCTGCGCAACTGTACCGAAGAGCAGATCGAAGCATTGGAAAGCAGTTGTTTTTTAGTTTGTCGTAGGTTGGAAACTATTAACGGGTTGCAAGTACTTCCCTGAAAAAGTTTCCTAAATTTAGAAGTGCCTTTTTTATTTAACCCAAAACAAGGAGAGATTGTGAAAAGGCGTTTATTATTGTTTGCACTGCCGATGGTAGTGTGGGGTGGGGTTTCCGCTGCGGCGGAAACTGCTGGTTCGGCAGGAGCCGGAGTCAGGGATATCAAGATCGTGCAGGTCAATGGCAATCCGCGCATGGTCAGCCGGGTATTTGAACTCAAATACATGCAGGCACAGGATCTTGTTCCCTTTGTCAAATCGGCTATTCTGCGTTATAATGCAAATTCTCGCATGCAGTGTGTGAACTTTGCCGGTAATCGTGGCGTTGGTTTCCTGATTACCACCGGTGAAGAATTTATGCCGTATGTGGAAGATCTGATCCGTCAGCTTGATGTGCCGGGCAAAAACGGCAAAGCGGTCAAGGTCGAAGGAACCGGAATCGTCCGTGTCGCCTATACTCCGAAATACCGTGCTGCTGCTGAGTTTCAGGAAATCATCGACAATGTGGTTGCCTCCAGCGAAGGTACTTCCGGTATTGATCTGGCGACCAATACGATTTTCTGGCGTGATGCTGTTAATTCAGCCCAGGGTACGCTGGATTGGATGAAGTTGATCGACCGTCCGCTGCCGCAGGCGAGAATCCGTTTCAACTACTATGAAGTGCGTGAAAGCACGCTGCGAGATGTTGGTTTCGACTATCTTGCATGGAAAAACGGTCCAGGTGTGAACCTGCTCAATGTCGGCTACAATGCCGGTCGTCTGGTTTTGAATGAAGCGATGACCTCTGCTCTTTCCAGTATTTCCTCATGGGGTTACGGCGGAATTTTCTTTGCTCCTTCGATCGACTTGAGTTTCATCCGCTGTCTCCAGCAGTCCGGTGAAGCTTCCGTGGCAGCTGATGCCGCGCTGACCTTTGTCAATACTCCGGTCAAGAGTGTGGAAGATTTCCGTGCATTGATCCAGTATCAGAAAGCCAATCCGGATAAAGCTCCCTATCAGTACAAGCTGACCATGACTCCGGAATATCAGAATATTGCCAAAAACAGCCTCGGCCGTTCCTTTATCGGTGCCAGCTTTGATACCGATGACACCGGTGAACTTTACAAAAATCCGCCAGAAGTGGAATTGCTTGTTTCCAACCCCATTATCTGCATGCCGGGCGACCGTTCCAAAGCCGATGCAGACGGATTCATTCCGTTCCCGACCGGAAAAGAAAAAGATCTTTCCAATGGCGGAGTGCTTTTCCGTTACAAATTCAACTTCAAAAACGTTGTTGAGCGCGGCAATACCGGTCAGGAATTGAGCAATGCTGCTTCTATTTCCGGTGGTATGACTCTCGGTTATAATGTGGAAAAAGTTGTCGGTGTTTACGAGAAGGATTCAGAAGTGCATCAGACCATCGGTCTGCCGGTGCTTTCCAAGATTCCGGTGTTGAAATATCTTTTCAGCACGACCACCGTTGTCCGTGAAACCACCTACATTATCATCACTGCGGAAGCAAATCTGGTTACACCTTCTTCAAGCAGTGCTGTATCCGGCAGCCGTTCGGCTGAAATCCACGAACGTCAACAGAAAGATTTCTTTGAGGACTGATAAGCCATGAAAAGATCATTATTACTTTTTGCTGTTGCCGGTGCTTTCAGCTGTTTTGCTGCTGAAGTAGTTCCCGGTACTCCCCGTGTTCTCAACAACAACATGTCCTCCGGCTTCAAATCACCGGCGGTCAATACTGAGTTGAAAGTCAGCATTGACGACAAAACCAATGAAGTCCGTTTTGATGCCGGCAATACCGACCCGTATGTTGTCACCAAAGCGTACCGGTTGAAATCGGCTGATCCGTATATTGCCCGGGCCTATGTCCGCAATACGATCGAAGCCAGACAGGTCAATGAAAGTCCGGTTCAGGTTTCTGCGTTGAAATATACCGACGGCAGTGCATTTTTGCTGGTTTCTGCTGAAGAATACCGCTTCAAAGACAGCAAAAACGGCGAAGGTATCGATTCCATCATCGCCAAACTGGATAAAAAGAATCTGGCTAATGTCAGCAACGACAGTGCCTGGGTCTACTTCCCCAAACATCTGCCTGCTGCCACTTTGAAAAATATGCTCAAAGTTGTCGGTACCAACGAATTGGATCCGCAGTTTGTTATCTCACCGGATTACATGCTGGTTGATGCTGAGCTGAATATGCTGATGGTTTGTGCTCCTGACTGGTCAGGCAAAATCATCAAAGAGATGCTCACCAAGTATGACAAACCCGTTCCGGAAGTCCGTATCGGTTACAAAGTTATTGAAATCTATGCTGAAAACGATGACCGTATCGGTGTCGATTTCCAGAGCTGGAAAAACAACGACGGTGTTGATCTTTTCTCAGCCGGTGCCCGTGTCCGCCGTAATTGGTCAAGCTTCTTCCATGGCGGTGTTGACAATAATGGTTCCAACCGCACCAGCTATTGGAACTTCAACCCGAAATGGAACACCCGTTATCTCGACTTCCTCACCAGCATCGGCAAAGCCAAAGTGCTGACCAGCGGAACACTGCTTGCGAAAAACCGTGAAGTTTCCTCTATCACCGTGAACTATGGTTACTTCTACGAACGCAACGATTACTCTGTGGATGAAGGTTACGGCATGGGCGAATTTGCCTACACCGACCCCAACCCCAATGCGATCTACCGTCAGCAGCTGGCGAAAATTCTGCCCGAAACTCTGCTGAAAGAGAAATATTTCTCAGATCTTTCCATTGCGGCGTTCACTCCGCGTATGATCAATTACCATG
>JAZRGW010000010.1:0-69318 GCA_045644425.1 Victivallaceae bacterium
TGCTTCTTTTTCTTTGTGGCATCTTTACGCTGTTCTGCAATCTTGCGTTTCAAATCATCCTGTTTCTTTTTCTTTGCGGCATCTTCACGCTGTTCTGCAATCTTGCGTTTCAAATCATCCTGCTTCTTTTTCTTTGTGGCATCTTTACGCTGTTCTGCAATCTTGCGTTTCAAATCATCCTGTTTCTTTTTCTTTGCGGCATCTTCACGCTGTTGTTTTTGTTCGTCAAATTTCTTTTTCAAAAGAGCCTGTTTTGCCGCTTTGTCGTTGTCGACCGGCACCGGGACGGGATCGGACTTTTTTTCCGGCGGAACTTCCGGAGTATCCGGTTCATCTGATTTAGGTGGCGGCGGTACATTGGCATCGGGATTGGGACGGATCCTTTCCGGTTCGCCGAGTTCCGGAGCATGCGAAGGCTCAAATCCGCCGAGTTTCACTTTGAAAGGAATTTCCTCTTTTTCATGCAGTTTTTTCTGCAGCATGAAGCATCCGGCAGGTCCCAGCACTGCAACGATATGCACTGCGAGGATCACCCCGAAAAGAATAAAACGTTTTCCGGATGCTCTGAAATCCATTTACTTTTTCGACTCCGCCTGAGTTACCAGTGTGGCATCTTCAAATCCGCAATTACGCACAAGGGCGAGCAATTCAATAACATTTTTGTAAGATTGTTCACCATCGCCCCGCACCAGAAGTTCCGGTTTGGGATCGCGGGAAGAAATTTCCTTGAGTTTGCTCTGCAGATCTTCTGCTGAAATCATTTCCCGGTCAAGCATGAAAGTGCCGTCACGGGTGATTTCCACGGTCACAAGATTTTCCTGCGGCAGTGAAGAGCTGTTCATTTCCGGAGTTTTCACACTTGTACCGTACTCCATAAGCGGCATGGTGATCATAAATGCGATCAGCAGCAGAAATACCAGATCGAGCAGAGGGGTCACATTGATCTGGTCAATGGCTGCCATCTGCGGACGGTTGCGGCGGCGGCGGGACATAGCTGTTTTTCCCTTTCCGGTCAATTTCCGGCGGCATCATCGCCGCCGCGTGAAAGTTTCAACTGGGAAAGCTTGATGCTGACCATGAATTGTTCAGTAAAGTTATCCATCATCACGGTCAGCTGCCGCAAAGTGCCGTTGAGCAAATTGTATCCAACCAGCGACGGTATGGCGACCACCAGACCGGCAACCGTGGTCAGAAGTGCCCCGGCAACACCCGGAGCAAGGGCGGTGAAGTCGCTTTTTCCGGCTACAGCGATACCGCAGAATGCCATCATTACCCCCCAGACTGTACCGAAAAGTCCGAGGAAAGGACTCAAACTTACCAGTGTGGCAAGCAATCCGATGCGGGTTTCCAATTCCTGAAGCTGATTTGAAATTTCTCTTTCCAGAACTGCTTCAACGGCATTGTACTGTGCTTCAGAAAGTTTGCACGGAGCCGGAATGCCACGGAAGTTGTTGCCGCTTACGGCGTAAAATTCCAGCAGTTTTTCCACTCCGGCACCGTATACTGCCGAAACCGGCCCATCATTGCTTTTTGCTTCACGGAGCAAAGCGGTGCAGAGCATATTATCTTCACCATATTCCTGAAAAAGTGCCTGAAACCGGGCGGAAAGTCTTTTGGCACGGTAAAGAGACCACCACTTATCCAGCATCACCGTCCAGGTGAGGATACTGCCGATGAGCAATAGAACGACGATGCCTTTACCCACACCATCACTATTCTGAAATGCGTAATAAACCCCAGGAACTTGCACTGCTGATGCGAAAAAAAGTGCGGTCATTATCTCCTCCCGTAAAAAAATGATAAAAAAAACTGTTCTGGCACTTTATAAAATATAATACCGGTATTATATTCTACAAGGAGTAATTGTGAAAAATACAGGAAAAATCTGAATATAAAGGAATTTTTTTATGGCATTGCTTTTGGGATTCGATATAGGCGGTACCAAAATCGGTATCGGTTTGGGCGACAGTACCGGAAAACTTCTCGGAACCACCCGGCGGGATAACCGCAATACCGATCCGGCAGAAGTCCTGCCGTGGATGGCAAATGAAGCCAAACGGCTGGTTTCTGAAGCCGGATTATCCATGAAAGATGTCGATGCTTTCGGTATCTCTGCACCTTTCCCCGCCGATGCGGCACGGGGAATCATGACTAAACCGACCAATAACCCCCTCTGGCGGGATGTGCCGATCCTCGATTATCTGCGTGATGAGTTGAATATTCCCGGATGTTTTGAAAACGATGCCAACTGCGGAGCTCTGGCAGAGTGGTTTTTCGGTGCCGGCAGAGGATGCAGGGACTTCATCTATCTGACCATGAGCAGCGGGATCGGCGGCGGGATCATCGCCGCCGGAAATCTGGTGCGTGGAGGCAAAGCTCTCAGTGCAGGTGAACTCGGTCACATCTGTATCCAGCTCGACGGCAGGGAGTGTTCCTGCGGCATGAAAGGCTGCTACGAAGCCTACTCCGGCGGTGTGGCTCTGGCAAAAAGAATGCGTGAGGAGATCAAGGATCATCCGGATTCACTGCTCAACGAACTTTCCGGAAACGATCCGGCGAAACTGGATATGCATCTGCTGGAAACCGCCTACCGTGCCAATGACCCCTATGCGGTATCTCTCTGGGAGGAAATGAGCATTCGCAGTGCCCAGGCATTCGGTCTTTATATCAATGCTTTCAACCCGGAAAAACTGGTTCTCGGCACTCTGGCATGGGCGATCGGTGATATTTACATCGATCCGATCCTCAAACATCTGGATAAATTCTGCTGGAAAGAACCCCGTGAAGCGTGTGAGATCGTCTGCAGTGAACTCAAACGGGAAATCGGCAGTTATGCCGGTATCGCCGCCGCAATGAACTACCTTAAAGAAAACGGAAAACTGGAGCTTTGATCTGCCGATGAAAATTGTTATCGCCGGCGGCGGTCCTGCCGCATTGGAAAGTGCCGTAAGTGCAAGAAAATCTGCTCCGGAAGCGGAAATAGATATCTATTCAGCGGAAAAATTCCTCCCCTACCGCCGTCCGGCACTTTCCGGATTGCTTGGGGCAGGAAAAACCCTGGATGCGAAAACATTTTTTATCAAACCGGAAACCTTTTTTGAAAGTGAAAGGATCAATTTTCACGGCGGTGCTGCGGCAGTCGCAGTGGAAAAAAATGATTTGATCCTTGCCGACGGCAGAAAAATTCCTTTTGACCGGCTGATCCTGGCATGCGGCAGTGAAGCATGGAAACCGCCGGTACCGGGAGCAGACAGAGAAAATGTCTATACCTTGCGTTCATTATCCGATATGCAGCAGATCATTGAAAAACTGGAAAAAGGGGTGAAAAATGCGGTAATTATCGGCGGAGGCGTTCTGGGATTGGAGATCGCTGAAAGTTTTATTTCCAGAGATGTGGAAACAACCGTTCTGGAAAATTCCGTCAGGCTTTTCCCCGGAAAACTTGATGAAGCTGAATCTGCTGCACTTCTGGAAAGACTGCTCGCTCATGAACACCTGAATATCCTCTGCGGTGTAAGTGCAGTAAAAATAAATCCCGGCAGCGTCGAACTTGCCGATGAAAAACTTCTGGCGGCAGATGTGGTAGTTATCTGCTGCGGCAGCAGACCGGATCTCACTCTGGCACACAGTGCAGCTCTTGAATGTGATAAAGGCGTGATCGTCAATGAATACATGCAAAGCAGCCGGGAAGATATTTATGCTGCCGGTGACACTGCACAATTCAACGGCAGATGTTTCAATCTTTACATGGATGCCGTGGCAAGCGGCAAAGTTGCCGGAGCCAACGCCGCCGGAGCAAAAGAGATTTTCACCGCCCAATTTTCTCCGGTACGCTTCTTTGCCCTCGGTGAAAAACTGGTGATGAAATAATTTGTTCGCAAAAATTTGCAGTTAAAAACTTGCATTTATCAACAACTTGTGTTATATTTTATTATAAACAAATCAATTTATTTATTTAATAGGCATAATATGTTAACAAAAGCAGAAAAATTCGGCACATATTTAAGAAAACTGCGAGGGAAAAAGTCGCAGGGAGAGCTTGCTGCTGTAATTGACAAAACTGCCATGTATATTTCCAACATTGAGAAGGGTAAAAATAATCCGCCAGATGAAGCACAATTGGAAAAAATTGCAACTGAATTAAAATTAAGTGATAAAAATCGTTTTGAACTTATTGATAAAGCAGCATGGGCTCGTGATAGTGTAGCACATGATATTTGTGATAAATTATGCAAATATGAAGATTTGCGGCAAATCATAAGAATAATACCACCTGGTGTTATAAAACAATTAAAAATGCTGTTGGAAAAAAATCCGGATCATCTTTTGCAGATGCTGAAACAAAAGGATTAAAACGATGATTGATATTAAAGAAAGATTATTGGAAGGTTATACTTTTATTGATTTATTTGCCGGATTGGGCGGTTTCAGAATTTCGCTGGAATCTTTGGGTGCTAAATGTGTTTATTCCAACGAATGGGATATTCCTGTTAAAGAGGTATATGCCGCTAATTTCGGCGATACTCCGGATGGAGATATTACTCAAGTTGATGAAAAGGATATACCTGATCATGATATACTATGTGCAGGATTTCCATGTCAAGCTTTTTCTATCAGCGGTAAACAACGCGGCTTTGCAGACAGCCGTGGCACACTGTTTTTCGATGTTGCCCGCATCGTGAAAGAAAAGATGCCCCAAGTAGTATTTTTAGAAAATGTAAAAAACTTTGCAGCTCACGATGAAGGAAGAACATTACAGGTTGTCAAAGCTACAATGGAAGAACTCGGTTATACATTTTTCCAAAAAGTCTTAAATGCTGTTGATTACGGAGTTCCCCAAAAACGGGAAAGAATCTACATGATTTGTTTCAGGAATGATCTTGAAATAAATTCTTTTGAATATCCACATCCTTTTCCACTAAAACGGCATGTGGAAGATTTCCTTTTGAAAGATGAAGCCGCTGTTGAACACCTGTATGTCAATCGTTCTGATACTTTCTATAATGGAAAGTCGGACAACAGCTATAGCGATTCATCCATCCGGCTCGGAATTGTTAACAAAGGCGGACAGGGAGAACGGATTTACAGCACAAAAGGAATTGCCGTAACTCTTTCAGCTTATGGTGGAGGAGCGTTCGCTAAAACAGGCGGCTATTTGATAAATGGACGTCCGCGCAGACTTCACCCGCGCGAATGTGCCAGAATCATGGGATACCCGGATTCGTACATAATAGCCTCTAAAAGCAATCAGGCATATAAGCAATTTGGTAATTCTGTTGTTATAGATGTCCTGCAATATATTGCTGTAGAAATTGGGAAAGCTCTGAAAGGTCAAGGCGAAGATCATTTTCAACAATTGTCTTTATTTTGAAACATGATCAGTTGTTTGCCATTCAGTAACAAATACTGATCCCAAGCAAAAAATTTATTTTAGCAGAAATGAAATAAATTCACTGTTGCTTAATCCACAGTAATCAGCTTTCAAAGTAATAGAAAAAATCACATTTGCATTAAATGTATTAGAAAGCTTCCGAATCTCATATTGATTTTCACGTTGAGAAATCATATACTCTGTTTCTGAAATAAAAAATCTTTCTTCGTGCAGATTTTGTTTTGAAGTAACAAACAATTTCCCTTTTTCTGAAAAAATTTTTGTTATGGAATAATGTTTACGGATATATTGACTGACCACAGAAATATTTCTGGTACCGATCTCTCTGGAGCCACTTCGTTTTGTTCTATACTTTGCTGTTATATCAAAACAGGAAGCAATATTTTCTATCGGCAATATTGTATTGTTATTTGTAATCATAAACAAAACACCTTTGGATTTATAAGCTTGAATAATCCAATTTGCAAAAATCATTGAACAATTTGCAAAAGAAATTTCTTTTCCTGTTGTTCCTGCATTTTTAAATTCATCAAAAAATCTATTCATATGATTTATTATTGATATGGCAAAATCATTTTTTTCAGTAACATTACGACTACTGTACTCAAATGTTCTTGTTTCGAAATTTGGAAAAAGTACAAATTGTCCGCATTGAGCCGGACAATCTTTTGCCTCTATGTAAAAAAATCGTCCGTTCTTTGTGGTTACTTCTATATCTGATGTGGTTGAATCACTGCTTCCGCGGTTTATAAACTGTGCATAACTGCCAAATGACCGATTCAGATAATCTGCACTGCTACTTTCAAAATTTTTCCAATTAGACACTTTAAAACCTCCTTATTTTGTTAGAAACAATCAAAAATAACTATTTCAACATAATATACCATCGTAGAATAAGCATTGCAAGATAAAGCGAAAATCATGAATGTAAGCTGAAAATTTTCTTGACTTTTTTATGGTATTATGATATATTACCATACTTACTCAAAGGAGATTGCTTTATGGAAAAACTTTTCAATGACGGTTTGGCAAAGCTGCTTGCTGCCAAAAAACAGCAGACAGTACTGCACTCATTTTTTGAATATCAGGATCTTAAACGGAAAATCCGGGAATGTATGCAAAGTGAGGGGCTTGACCCGGATCTGCCGGAAAATTCCGGCAAACTTCTCTGCAGGTGTGTAAAAAAAATGACTTTGACCATTCCGGAAGGTTCTATTGTCGCCGGAACCCAGGATGACTCATTCTCTCCCAGCTACGCCCTGATAAATCCCGCTTTCACCGTGGAATCTTTCGCCGGTTACTGTGACCCGGTGGCGATATACAATGATGTGGAAACTGATGATTATGTTACTCCGCAGCGGGTGGATGAGGTCAGAAATTACTACCGGCAGAGCAAATATGTAAAAGAGTTGACCGCTGTTTATGAAAAAACTGAAAATTATACTTCCGAAGTGGCTTTTTTCATGGAACCGGTCACCGGACACATGATTCCGGATATGCGGGAAATATTAAGTTCCGGTCTTGATGGCTTCCTTGCCGGAAAAAAAGCTGATACCGGCTATATCCCGGTCATGCTCGAAGCCGCAGAGGCCGTGAAGATACTCGCCGGCCGTTATGCTGAACTTGCCGAAAAACTTGCCGTTGAAAGAGCTGACATTCCCGGCGAAAAAGAGCGTCTGCTCCTGATTGCAGAAAACTGCCGCATCGTACCGGCGAAACCGGCGGAAAACCTTTTGCAGGCTGTTCAATCCTATTTGCTCTGCTGGCAAATCATGTGTCTGGAGCAATCCCCCAATCCCTATGCCTTTTCCGCAGGAAATCTCGACCGGGTCTTTGCTCCTTATCTCAAGGAGTGCAGTTTTGAAAAAGCTGTTGCCATCATGCGGCATCTGCTGGCATTTTTCATGGTCGGCAACAGGGGCTGGGCAATCTCTCAAAACATGCTTTTAGGCGGCAGAGATGCTGACGGCAACGACCTCACCAATACGATGACAGAGGTGATTCTCGAAGCATTTTACCGTTCCAATGCTCCGCAACCGGCACTTTCGATCAAGATCCACAGCGGTACTCCGGAAAAACTTTACCGGAATATGGGGAGATTCTATTTTACCCCCGGCGAATTGACCCCGTCACTTTTCAATGATGATATGATGTTCAAACTTCTGGAAGAAAAGGGTATCGACAAAGCGGATATTCCCGATTGGTCAGTTGCCGGATGTCAGGAACCGCTTATCATGGGCAAAGAAAACGGCAACACCACCAACAGCTGGCTCAACCTTGCCAAAATTCTGGAACTTACTCTAAACGACGGCTGTTCTCTTTTAAGCGGCAAAAAAATCGCTCTTTCGGCAAAAGAACTCGGATACGGAGATCTTTCTTCACTTTATACTGATTTGAAAAATGCCTTTTTCAAACAGCTTGATCATGTTTTAAAGGTAATGGAAAGTGCCGCCAACGGCTGTACTGAAGTCATCGGCAGTTGTGCCACTCCTTTCGGTTCACTGCTTTTCGGCGGACTTGAAAGCGGCCGTGATATGCGTGATCCGGTAAATCCCGGTGTCAAATATTGTTTCAGCGGCTGTCTAATCCACGGTTTGAGCGTCGTAACAGATTCTCTTACCGCAGTAAAATATCTTCTTGCTGAAGACGGCAGAGATGCAGTGGAAGTTTTACGCAAAGCATTGCAGGAAAACTTTGCCGGAGCAGCCGGATTGCGGGCAAGATTGCAGAGCTTCCCCAAATACGGTTCGCATCAGTCGGAAACCGATACTCTGGCGGCGGAATTGACTGCAAAAGTTTCAGCAATGGTTCACGCTCTGCGTAATCCGGCAGGCAAACCTTTTATGCCCGACTACTCCACGCCCAGCACCCATTTGCTATACGGCTACTGGGTCGGGGCAACTCCGGATGGCAGAAAGGCACGCACCATGCTCGGTTACGGTATCGATCCCCGTCCGGAAACAGTCAATGGTGAATTGACCGATCAGCTGCTTTCAGAAAGAAATCTGCCTTTCAACGCCATGGGCGGCGGTTATGCTTCACACATCGGATTGGCTCCGGCTCTTTTTGAAGACGGCAAAACCATGGAAGATAAAGGTGTTTTGATGCGTGACCGGATCATCGCTCCGCTTTTTGCTGCCAAAGCTGACGGTACGGCACCTTTTTATGTCTATTTCAATATCGACAGTGCCGCAAGATTGCGTAAAATCCTGACCGATCCGGAAAAATATGTGCCTTCGGGCATCTACATCATGCGTATCCACGGTACTTTTGTCAACTTCCTCGATCTCGCCCCGGCGATTCAGGAGGACATCATCAAACGGCTTGAAAGGAGCGAAAACGTATGAGTGACCTGACCGGAGCGGTGCGGGATAAGATCATCAGCGGCATTCTCAACGGCGATTATCTGCCCGGGGAAAAACTGCCGGCGGAAAGAGATTTTGCCGCAGACAACTCCATCAGCCGGATCACCATCCGCCGGGCTTTTGCCCAGCTGGAAGCGGCTGGAATCATTTTCCGCCGTCCGCCCAATGGTACATTTGTGGCAGATACTTTCCGTGCCCACAGCCGGGAATTGGAAAGTATCGGTCTCATAACCTCTCTGCCGCATGAATTTTCCGGAAAATTTGTGGAAAGCATCAGCTGCTGCTGTGAAAATCAGGATATTCTGCTGGCTCTGGGCATCCCCCAGGACGACCGGGCATCGACTCAGGCACAAATCGCCTGCCGCATGGCATCCAGAGGGGTGAAAAATATCATTGTCTGGGGGGCGGAAAAGAGCGATTCGGAACCGGTTTTTGAAAGGTTGCGGATACTGGGGGTGAATATGGTCTTTTTTGATCAGGTCATTCCGGGAGATTTTGCTGATTTTGTCGGTCTTGACAATTTTGCCGCAGTTGAAGCCCTCTGTGACGCCGCCGTATCTCAGGGTAATAAAGAGTTGATTTTCATCAATTTCAGTGATCTGGATATCGACTCCAATAATGAACGGGAAAAAGCATTCATCCGTAAAACTGCCCAAGCCGGTATCCACGGCAGAGTTTGCCGTTTTGCCCGCAACTCCACTTTAGCTCAACGGAAGGAATTTTTGCTGACTTTACCGGAAAATAACAATAATGATTGTGCCGTAATCGGAGCAAACGGTTCGATGATCAAAAAACTTTTTCCGGGAAATCCCCGGAATTATGCTCTTTACTGTGTCGACCATCTGCCGGAATTGAGTGATTTGAAAGTTTGCTGTTATGCCCAGCCCATTGCCGAAATGGCAGAGTGTGCGGTGAAAATGCTGAAAAATCAATGCCGCAAAGGTGAAAAGTGGCAGAGTACCAGACGTCGTTTTGCCGGAAAGCTGATCGAAGCATGAAAATTTTCGCCAGAGGTTGGAGCATGGGCAAAGACGGTCCCGGTTACCGCCGCATATATTACCTCAAAGGGTGCAATTTATCCTGTAAATGGTGTGCTTCACCGGAAAGTATCAATTTTGCCGATGAGCTGCTCTTTTATCCGGAACGTGCCGGTGATGAGGATTTATCTTATTTTTGTCCGCATGGAGCGATCAGCGGAAAGAAACTTGACCGGAAAGTTTGTTCATCATGTTCCACTCATGAGTGCCGCAAATTCCGTCACCGGTCGCTGGAATGGGTCGGAGAAAATATTTCCACCCCGGAGATCATCCGGGAAATTCTTGATTGCAGAGAAAATTGGAGCAATTTTGCCGGAGTCACTTTCGGCGGCGGTGAACCGGCTCTGCAATGTGCGGAACTTTCAGAACTTCTGAAGATCCTGAAAGAAAAAAATATCCATACCGCCATTGAAAGCAATGGTATCCCCGACGGTTTTACTGAACTTGCGACCGAAGCTGATCTGGTCATCACCGATCTGAAAGCCGGAAGTGTGGAAAAATTCCGCACTCTTACCGGCGGCGATCTGGATAAAGTCATCGCACATCACCGGTTTGCCGCACACCATGCAAAAGAACTGCTCATCCGGATCCCGCTGATAACCACGCTGAATGATTCCGTTGAAGAGTTGACCTGTATGGCGGAGATCCTGCATGAACTTCACTTGATACGTCAAGATTTTACCGGAAAAGCTCTGCAGCTGGAATTGCTCAGGCTCCACCACTTCGGTCAGGCGAAATATGCGGCACTCGGCAGGCACTATCCGGCAGAAAATTTACCGCCGGTTGCCGATGAAACGATCTCTTTTATGGAAAATCTATTGGCAAAAAACGGAATTATCATCGTAAAAAGTTGAAAAAAAGTTTACCGGGCAGTACATTATCAAATAAACAAATCCAATCATTTTCAATTCATATAAAGAAAGGTTTTATCATGGCTCTTTACAGAATGGATACGCTGATGCGTCAGGCTCGCAGCAAAGGAATTGCACTCGGAGCTTTTGAGTGTTGGGAAAGTTTGAATATTCAGGGTATTGCCCGGGCTTCGGCGATCTGCGATACTCCGGTTATTTTTCAGGCAAGTCCGGCAGAGTACCGCACGATGGGCGGAGCTGATGCATTGGCGGATATGGTGAAATTTTATGTCAAAAAATATGATGTCGATGCGGCACTGCACCTTGATCACGGTTCAACTCTTGAACATGTGCAGGAGTGTGTGGATGCCGGTTTTACCTCGGTGATGCTCGATGCTTCATCAATGGTTTTTGAAGAAAATGCCCGTCTTTCTGCTGAAGCAGCAAAAATCGCCCACGCTGCAAATATCTCTCTGGAAGCAGAATTGGGTCATGTGTCAGGCGGGGATTCCGGCAGCAATAATGAATCCGCCCTGACTGTTCCCGAAGAAGTCGTGGAATTTGTCAAACGTACCCAGGTCGATTGTCTGGCAGTTTCCATCGGTACTGTTCACGGCGATTACCGCGGTGAACCGAAACTTCACCTCGATCTGCTCAAAACCATCGCCTCTTTAGTCGATACTCCGCTGGTGCTTCACGGCGGTTCCGGAACCCCGATCGATCAGCTTCATGCGGCGATCAAACTTGGTATTGCCAAAATCAATATCTGTACCGATATCCACAAAGCATTTCTGCGGGGTATGGAAGAAGCCAAAGGTACTCTCACTCCCAGTGTGCCGGGCAACTACTATGTGCCGGCACTCAACAACATGATCGAAAAGACGATCGAAATGATCAAACTTTTCAGTTTCAGCGAATAATATAAAAGGGAAAAGAAAAATGAAACGTTCTGAAATAAATCACGAGATCCGGGAAGCGGAAAAGTTTTTCGCGTCATTCCAGTTCAAACTGCCGAAATTCGCCTATTGGACTCCGGAAGAAATGCGTGCCAACCGCCGCGACCCGAAATACCGGGAAATTTTTGACTGCAATCTCGGTTGGGATCTGACCGACTTCGGTAAAAATAAATTCCGGGAAGAGGGACTTTTTCTTTTCACCATCCGCAACGGGATACAGAATAGTGAAACGTATCCCAAACCGTATGCGGAAAAGATCATGATTTCCCGTTCAAATCAGCTCACTTTGACCCACTGCCACGAATTCAAACGCGAAGATATCATCAATCGCGGCGGCGGCAGACTGGTCTTTGAACTTTTCAACCGCAAAGGCAACAGTGCCGAACTGGATGATACTCCGGTGAAAGTTTCCCGTGACGGTGAAGAATTGATCCTGAATCCGGGTGAAAAACTGATCCTTGATCCGGGCGAAAGCATCCTGCTTGAACGCAATGTTTTCCACCGTTTCTACGCCGAAGAAGGTGCCGATGTGCTTATCGGCGAAGTTTCTGCGGTCAATGATGACCACAACGATAATGTCTACTTCGGTCAGCAGGTCAGATTCCCGGAGATCATCGAAGATGAAGCTCCTTACCGTTATCTGGTGAGCGATTACTGCAATCTGTGATCCCACTTGCCGGGGGTGACTCCGGTATATTTACGAAACGCCCGGATGAAAAATTCAGTGCTGGTAAAGCCGCTCATCCGGGCGATTTCATTTACCGGAAGTTTTCCGGCGGCAAGCAGTTCTTTGGCAAAATTTATCCGACGCCGGATAAGGAAAGCTCCCGGTGAAATATTCAGAAACTTCTGAAAAAGTATATTCAGCTGGCGGTTGGAAACTCCTGATGCCCTGGCGATCTCTTCTCTTGAAATTCCACCGTATCCCCGGCGGCGGATAAATTCAAGAGCCTTTTCCAGTGCCGGATGCAGATAATTTTCCTGCTTTACGGCACTTAATTCCTGCAATAACTGGAATATCAGTAAACTGATTTCTTTTTCATTGCTGTTTCCGGAGACACTTTCCCTGATGCGGGTAAAAATTTCCCGAACTTCCGGAGTGCCGCCCTGACGGATAAGAGCGGTATTTTCCGGAAAAAGTGTGGGCAAAAGCAGATCGAGTGCCGGAGTACGGGCAAGAATTATTACCAGCCGGTGCAGTTCTTTGCCGTTTACTGCTTTGGAAACCAGCGGCTGTGAGCGGTTGTTTTCCACCACCACATCACCGGGATAAAGCATATTTTCGCCCCGGAGCTGTTCTCCGGAAAGAATCATACCGATAAAGGCAGTCGCAGAAGAACATTCCCGGTCACAACGGAAATCGTGCCAGTATGAATCAATAAGCATCCGTACTTGAAAAAGCGAAGCGTCTGCGGCAAAGTCGTGCGTATTGATATAAAAATCCTCTTCCGCCCACGTCGAACCGCTGCGGCTGATCTGATGTTTAAAAATGTAGTTTTTTTCCATCGTATTTTCTCTTTGTATTTGCCATAATATACAATCAAAAGTGGTAAAAACCAAATTTTTATGCCCTTTATTGCAGTAAATTTTGCTCAAAAGTGCAGTAGATATGATTTGATTTATTATTTGTGACGGTCTATTTTATATGCAGAAACTATTTACGGAAAGGAAAAAATCATGTTGGAAATAACCTCTTTCAGAAACGGTGAAATTCTCAATCACAATCATGGTATTGAGAGTGAAAAAGGCTTGGAAATAGAAATCCGCGGCATTGCCGCCCCGCAGAGTCGGGTCACGGTCAATGGTGTTCAGGCACTGCGTAACGACCGGGAATTTTCCGCAAAGATCCTGCTTTCGGAAAAAGTGAATAAAGTTACCGCTGTCGCCAGAGATAAATTTGGAGAATTTGCCCGTACCATCACACTGGTTTACGATAAAAAATCTTTTTTGCGTTACACCGTGCGGATCGACGACAACTGTTTCTTTTTCGGTGAAGTTGCCCGTCAGAAACCGGCACGGCTTTTTGACCACTTTTATCTGGCAGGGTTGAAAAAACTCCATGAAAAATACGGGGCAAAATTCATTCTCAAATGTTTTTACCGTAACGATCACGATCCGGAAAAGTTCACCCTTGACAAAATGCCGGATTGTTACAAAGGAGAATTCGATGATAATGCCGATTGGCTCCATCTGGCATTTCATGCGTTGGCAGAATTTCCTGACCGTCCTTACCAGCACTGCTCTGCAAAACGTCTGCGGCAGGAAATGGATATGGTGAATAATGAAATCATCCGCTTTGCCGGTGAAAGAGCATGTTCACCGCCGACAAATGTCCACTGGGCGATGCTGGAACCGGCAAATTTCCATGTGATGAAAGAGCATGGAGTCAAGATCCTCACTTCCGGAGGCTTCATGGCAAACCGGCTTTTTGTTGACGGTGCCGTGGAGGAAATCGCCGGAAACAGCTGTGACATCGGTTTCTTTTATGAACAGGATGTTGCCCATCACATGCTGAAAAAACGGGTGTTTTTCGACCCTGACTATGAGCTTTTCCTTTCCCGTACTTTTTTCTGCTTCAATATTGATAATCCGCAGGAAATCGAAGAAAAAATCAGAAAAGAACACGAAGCCCTGAAAGAAAACGGCTGCGAGATCATGGAAGCTATCGGCCATGAACAGTACGCCTATGACTATTACGGCAACTATCTGCCGGATTACTTTGAAAGATTGGAAAAGTGCTGTCAGATCCCCACTGAACTCGGCTATACTCCGGTATTTTTCCAGGATGGTATTTTCGGCAATACCGCATGGGGAAATTGAGTTGGTTTGCGTTCGCAAACCAACGTGAAGCAGGGGGGGCAGCTGCCCCACTGTGAAGCATTGCTGACGCAATGTGAAGTTTTTGCCTTGCGGCAAAAGTGAAGCACTCGCTGACGCGAGTATTGATGTGTAGAGTTTTTATGCTGCGGAGTGTGCCGCTGTTTCTGCAGTCTGCCGGGGTTGGTTTACATGCTTTTCCCAAGCTCCAATCCCGGCATTCATAGTATTCCCGGTCGGTTGATCCACCCCACGACCCGCAGAATGTGGCACTGCTCCACCAGCCTTATTCGCTGACGGTCACTTCCAGTACGGCAAAGCTGAAAGGAGCCAGATCCAGTGCGATTTTCCGGTCTTTCACTGCAATTTTCTTTTTACTGTAACGGTCAGTTATATCCACATGTGAAAATTCCGCCGGTATGCTCACGTTAAATCCATTCTGTTTGAATTCCGGATTGGAGATCAACAGCAGAAAACTCTGAGATTTTTCTTCCGGAGCATACGGATCGTGGGCAAAACTTTTTTCATAATAGCCGACTTTTACTTCCGGTACAGATGAAACGAACTTTTTATTTTCCCAGTAGGGAACAAATTCGACCGAGGCGTTTTCATCGCCGGCAACTCCGAATTGACGGCGGATGGTGTCGAAAGTATTCACCTGACGGGCATCGCACCAGAGCGGCCAGTAAAGCATATCAAACTGGATGGTGTAACAGAGCATGGTGCGGGTTCCGCGGGTCAATTCCGGAAAAACTTTCCGGTTTGCTCCCCGCAATTCCGGCAGAAACACCTGCGGCTGACCGTATTGGCGGTAAAATTCGGTTTTGAGGTTGTCGATATTGCCCCAGATATGAGCATAGTAAAATTCACCATCTTCAGAAAGGTCACGTTTTTCCGGATCCTGATACCAGTAAAAGAAATCTTCACCGAAGATCACAAAATCGAAAAGTGAGAGTGCCGGCAGGAAACGGATGGCACTGTTGTGGGCGACCATCATGCCGTTTTTCGGGTCTTTTTCCCGGACAACGGCTCTGATCCTGCGGAAAAGTTCCTGATATTCGTCAAGGGCGTATGCCGGGCGGATATTGCCTGAAGCATCTTTGACTGCACCGTTGGCAGTATTGAAATCCGCTTTGGGTACGACACCGTCGGAATAAATACCCGGAATATTGTACCGGAAAGCGAATTTGTGGACGATCTCAAGGTTTCTTTCCAGAAGTTCACGGCTCACCCGGCAAGTGCGTTCACCGGCACGTTTGGTCAAAGGAGGCTTGTCGCCGAAAAGTTTTTTCCATTCATCAAGAGAATTTATCCGGGTGATACCGGCGGGTTCTCTGAAACGGAAAGAGTAATCCGGTGCAGTCAAAGCCCTGTTGGTCATAGCTTCCAATTCATTGTCAACGAGCATATATTGTTTGCCGTCTTTACTGGCAATGGTACTCCAGGTGTAATGTGAGGGTATGAAGTAAAACATCCGTGCTTTTCCGGCAGCGGCATCAAAAGCGGCAATTTCTTTGAGTTTCTTTTCATCAAAGACCCAGTTGCTGTTGTGGGTGGCGAGGGTACCGGGTCGCCAGAATGACCAGTAAATGAGTTTATCTGCCGGATTTCTATCCATATTGTTGTAACGGGTACCGATTTTCCATCCCCGCCATTTTGCCGGCATTTTGGCAACGGGGGTGATGTTCATCACGAAACGGTAGGAAAGAGTCTTATCCACCGTGGTTTTGCGGTCGATGAAATTGATGGTAAGCAGATCGTTTGCCGGATTGAAAGTCATCTCTTTTCCGGCAGTGGTGTTCCAGTTTTTGAGATTGGCAAAGCTCCATGCCAGACCGTAACGGGTATTGCCCAGCCAGAGGTTATGCCACATGGAAAGATCCATAACATCTTTTGAGGTGATATTTTTTCTGACCCAGAGTTTGGCAGCCTGTTGACCGGCGATACGTTTCATCGGCGGTTCAGAGATACCGTTGAGCAGTTTTTCATTGCCGAGATTCAGCGGAAAATGCATGGTCAATGAATCAATAGCAAGCGGTTTTACAGCATTGACAGTCAAAATTGCCTGCAGAGTGTGATCCCATCCGGCAGAAATCATCAATTCCACTGAACCTCCGGGAAAAGTACCGGCACTTACCGCTTCAGCGGCATTTTTTCCGGTCATTCTGACACTGGTTTTACCGGGAGTCACCGGCAGGATTTTGCCGTTTGCACTCAATTTTATTTCAACCGGGGCAGAAAGGATATTCATCCGGTTGACCTGAATATTTTTGATCATTGCCCCGGGGGCAAACTCGACTTTCTTGAACCCCATACGCAAGGTATTCCCGTCGGTCATCACTCTTTCAAAACGTCCGGATGGTTCAATGTAATCGGCACTCAACGCCGCCTTGCCGAATTCATTGCCTTTGACCGCAGGAGTATTTGCAGACAAAACTGCCCCTGCGAACAAGACAGAATAGATAAATGATTTTTTCATGAACTTATTCCTTATTTACGTTTGTTGCTTCTATCCCAGAAATTTTCAACCGTACCGACGTGCGAAGTGCCGGAGACGGTGCCGAGTTCCGGATACGGATCGTCCCATTTGGCAACTTTCATGCCGGATGCGTGACCGTCAAACCAGCCGATCATCATATTGTTTGAGTGGCGGGCACAAGCACCGCCGCTGATTCCCCCATTGTAATCACGGAAAAATGAATTTACCGCATATCTGCCGTAAGAGAGCAGCGGGGTGGCTGCCAAACTGCCGGATTCGATAAAAGATATTGTCGTGGTCGGAGATTTTATCTGAACCTCTTTTGCTGGCAAATTGCCGTCACCGCCGTAATAGTGACTGGAACCGAGATGATAGTAATTATATCCGTAAGCCGCTGACTGGTAATTTGAGGCAGTTGTCCAGTTCGGCGGCGGATTCACTCCGGAACACTGGTAGGATTGAGGCGGTACACCGTAATTTTCTTTGAAATGCAAAGTCCAGTAATCATCGGCTTTCAGACCGACATGAACGGTAAAGCACCAGCCGTCAAAACTGTCACGGTACTGGGTGAATGCCAGACCGATCTGCTTGAGATTGTTCAAACAGTTTGCAGTTTGTCCCCGCTCTCTGGCACTATTCAGAGCCGGAAGCAGGATCGCAGCCAGAATTGCAATAATGGCGATCACGACCAGCAATTCGATAAGGGTAAAACGGGATTTGGTTCTACTATTCATACAAATACTCCTTTTCATTGTTTGAATTTTTCCGGAAATTTATTTTTTAACATATTTAAAATCAGATCTTTAAGCAAAATATGACCGGCGGGATTGAGATGGATGCCGTCAGGCAGGATCAATTCATAACGGCGGGGGTGAAAAATATTGTAAAGATCCAACAGATCCCATCTTTTTTCAGCGGCGAAATCACGGAGAATCTGTCTCTGACTCTGCAGTCCTTCATCCACTTTACCATCCGGCACAAGGGGTTGAAACTGGTGAAATTCATTGATCACCGGCGGGAAGGTAAGTGCCGCCACCGGAAAGTCTGCCGGTAAAGATGAGTGAAGTTTTTCAAGAATGGCGGCGAATTCTTCATCATCCACCCGGCGGAATTCGTGACCGGGGCGGGGATCGTGGTTGTTGCCGCCGAGTTCCACCAGAATAAAATCAGGATTCTTTGCAAGCACATCTTTTTCCCAACGTGCCGCCGCTTCACGGGCGGAGTTGCCGCCGACACCGGCATTGATGAGAGTGTGACGGGGGGAAAGTTCATTTTGCAGTAAAGTGAACCAGCTTTCTTCCGGAGAAATTCCGGTTTTTCCCTCCATGATGGAGTCGCCGAATGCAGCAATTATCATTTTTTATCCTCGAAACCGATACCCCGCAGATCGGCGATCTTCACGGCATCTTCAGCTTCATAAAGTTTCCAGATGACCCGCAGACCTTCCAGACTATCTTCGGGGGTGGTTTCCGGAGTTGTTCCATTTTCGATACAATCGATGAAGTGAACCATCTCTTCCACGGTGGGTTTGGCTTTTTCCGCTTCCATGAGGATCGTTTCCTGTGAAGTTACTGCCTTGCCCGGAATATGTTCTGGGTCTTTGCAGCGGAAAATGAGTTTACCGCCGTAATAGTCGAGCTGGATAAGTCCCTGCTCACAATGTGCCTGAAAATCGTAACCCATTTTGGTTCCTCTTGCCCCCCAGGTACCGAAGTGATAACCCAATGCACCGCTTTCAAATTGCAGACAGACATTACTGGTGCCTTCCCGATCCATCCACGGAGTACCGAGATTAGTTCCGAAATGGGAACCGTAAAGCGGCTTACCCATCATCCAGAGCATGAGGTCGATATAGTGGCAACCATGACTGAAAAGCTGACCGCCGCCGAGAGTTTTACGGCTGGCGAGCCAATCACTGCGGAGCATAGTCAATTGTTCGGTCCAGATGGAAAGCTGGAAACATTTACCGAAAGTTTCCTCTTTGATGAGCCGCCGCATTTCCCGGAGCAGCGGATGGAAACGCATACAGTAAGCCACCATCAATATCCGGTTATTCCGTTTGGCAGCTTCGATCATCGCCAGACATTCTTCCTCGGTATTGGCAAGCGGTTTTTCCGAAAGCACATGCAAACCGGCATCAAGACAATCAATTACACATTGGGCATGAAGATGATGGGGCATCGACTGCAGAACAGCGTCACCATACGGCAGAGCATCGTGATAATCAGTAAATACCGGCGGATGATTTTCCAGAAGATCACTTACCGCCTGAGCTCTTTCTTTTACAATATCGACCACGGCGGAAATTTCCACCCGGTCGGCAACAGCTTCAAAACGGGCGATATGCTGCTGAGCCATAATGCCGCAGCCGATAAGGATTACCCGGTGTTTTTTCATTTTTGCACCCCTTTATTTTTCGTGTAACAATAATTATACGGATTTTTCAGTTGTTCTGCAAGCATATTTTGCTAAAAAAATAGTATATTTGCACAAATATAGCATAAATATCCGGTGAAATCAAATCATTTTGTAAAAATGCGGTGATTTGAGAGCTACAGTATTTATCTGTATTTGATACCTGCTGCGGTATGCTGGCTTTATGGGGCGGCACTGATTGGGAATTTTTGAGAATTTTTGGGAGTTTTTGAGAAGGTATTGGGTGTGCCGCCATGCAATCAAAGCCCATCTCTCAAAACCTCTCAATTGCCCGGCTCCACCCCACGCCCCGCAGAATGTGGCACTGCTCCACCAGCCTATATCAATCTATATCATTTTATTATACATAATTGCCATAGGTTATTTTTGCACTTTTTTATTATCTGCTATTGACTTTTCAATTCTTTTGAGGTATAATTATCGACGATATTGAAAAAAATTTTATCGGGGATAATCGTGCTTAATAAATTCAATTTTGTTTTTGATCCGGAATCGACGGTTCCGAAGTACCGGCAGTTTGCCGATGCTCTTGACCGCCATCTTTCCGGAGTTGAGTACATCCCCGGCACGAAACTTGCCAATGACCGTCAGTTATCGCAAGTTTACGGCATTTCAGCGGTTACGGTGAGCAGGGCATTGAATTTACTGGTAAAAAGGGGAATTATTGCCCGCAAAGTCGGCTCCGGCACCTACATTTGTCCGCCGGAAACCGGTAACGGCAAAAAGATCGCGTTGGTCTGTCATGAAAAAATTTCCAATGACGGCGGATTTGTCACCGGTTTGTGGAATGAACTTCACCGTCAGGCTCCGGTATACGGGGTGGATCTGCTGATGATCCAGGCATCTCCGGAAGAGTACCGCAAAGCTTTTGTGAATTACGGTTTATACGGCATGATAATTTTAAGTGCGGAAGAAGAGTTTATGCCGGAGTTGTATGAACTTTATAAATCCGGTCTCAATATTGCTCAAGTCGGCATGTGGAACCGGGATTTTCCGCAGATAAGTTTCGGTACCGACCATGAAGCTGCCGCCGCAAATGTGGTGGATATGCTCTGTAAAATGGGACATCGCAAAATTGCTTTTCTGGTACGCGGTAAATGCGGTGAATTGCAGTGCGGTTCAGCGGAAAGATTGCGGGGGTATCAGCTCGGTATGTTCCGCAACAAACTGCCGGTGCATCCGGATTGGATCTTTTACGGGCAATACAACAGCAGATCCAACCGGTTGAAAGAGCATCTGCACAAACTTTATAAAGAAGATGCCATGCCCACGGCACTTGTTTTTGAACAGCTTCTCTTTGCCATGGAATTGTGGCGTACCCTCGGTGAATATGGTCTGAATGTGCCTGATGATATGTCGCTGGTCGTTTTCGATAATGACTTGATGAATCTTGAAAACGATTTACAATTATCCAGTTATACCCATGATACATCGGAATTGGTGACAAAAGTTTTCAATCATCTGCTGCATTGCAAACATCACGACGGTCTTCCGCTGCCTGCGAAATTCATCAACCGCAGCAGCAGTAAAAATATAAAAACACTTTCGAGAAAAACCTCAAAAAACAATAAAAGAAAGGAAAAAGAAAAATGAGTAAAAAATCTTTCGTTGAAGGTATCTTTATTCCTTCCGTTACCAACGGAAGGAAGCAGTACTGCTTCACTCTGATTGAGCTGCTGGTGGTTATTGCCATTATCGCGATTCTGGCGGCAATATTGCTTCCGGCACTCAACTCTGCCCGTGAACGCGGCCGTGCGGCAAGCTGCATCAACAACCTCAAACAATTCGGTACCGCCCTGCCGATGTACGGTGAGGATAATGACGGTTACAGCTGTTATGGATGGCATGATGCATGGAATGGTCGCCGGGTCGGTTTCCACATGTTTTTAGGTGTATACATGGGGGCAACCAAAACATATGCCGGACACATGGAAGTCAATAACTGGGATAACTCATTGTCAACGACACAAAACGAAATCTTTCTCTGTCCGTCAGTTCCTCTTGAAGAAAATGCGATTGAGGGCGGTTGGGCATTGACATACTATTCCAACGGTACTTACGATGATAACACGACTTACCTTTCGTATTTCGGTCACAGAAATATGTCTCCCCCGACTAAATTGACCCGTATCAAAAATGCTTCCATCGGAATGGGCATTTCAGAAGCAGGTACCAGAAGTCAGGGACGCGGAGGAACTAACCTCGTACTCAATTTGTCATGGGGTGAAAGCTTTGACTCAGTTACCGGCGTAAAATTTTTCCCCAACCGTCATGCCGGATCTGACAACGTGATGTTTATGGATAGCCACGTCGCCGCCAATAAATGGGTGTTCCCGGTCAAAGGTACTGATCCGATTATCGGTAAAAAATCAATGTTTTGATGATTACCGTCACACCCTGCAATCTCGCAGGGTGAAGCACGGCAAGGCACAGACTGGGAGTACTGGGAAAACTGGGAAGACTGGGAGTACCGGAAAGACTGGCACAGACTGGTTTTAAATTTAGTGTGACGCTATTTTTGCAGTCTGCTGGGGGTGGTTTGCATGCTTTTCCCAAGACCCAACCCCAGTATTCATAGTATTCATAGCATTCCCAGTTGGTTGCTCCACCCATCGCCCCGCAGAATGCGGCATTGATCCACCGTGCCACCGGCGGCAGCAAAATTTACGATTTTTTTCATAATTTATTGTATCCTTTGCTTGAAATCAATTGTTCCTGATGCTAAAGTATCCACCGGACCCCCAAGTTACAGGAAAGGAGATATACTGAAATGATGAAAAAAACAGTACTTTTTCTTTTCATCACCATTTCAACTATTCTTCAGGGGACTGCGGTAAAAGTTCCTTTTGAAGCTCCGTTGAATGCCGATGAGAAGCAGCCTGTCAATAAAATTCTTTTTGCCCACTGGAAAAAGGCCGGTGTCACTCCCCCGGCAATGGCATCAGATGCTCTATTTTTACGCCGTCTGACCCTGACTGCCGCCGGAAGATTGCCTCGTGCTGATGAAGTCCGTAAGTTTATCAGGGACAAATCACCGGATAAACGGGCAAAATGGATAGATAAAATACTTGCTTCACCGGAATATGCCGATATGCAGGCGATGCGTTTTGCCGATATGCTCCGCATCAAGTCGGAATTTCCCATCAACCTCTGGCCGAATGCGGTTCAAATATATCACCGCACCATCCGTGATGATCTGCTGGCGGATAAACCTTTGGATGAGATGTTCTATAAAATGCTCACCCTTTCCGGGAGCAACTTCCGGGTGCCTTATGCCAATTTTTTCCGTGCAAGTGCCGACCGTTCACCTGCCGGATTGGCAAAAATGGTGCTGCTCACCACCTGCGGCATGCAGGAAAAATCCATTTCAGAAAATGAGTTGAAAAATTTTGCCGCACTTTTTTCTGCGATCCGTTATAAAAGCACCAGTGAATGGAAAGAAGAGATCGTATTCAACGCCATTGAACCGGTGAAAATTTCCGCATCCCTGCCGGATGGTACTGCCGTTAAAGTCGATTCCGGAAAAACCGATCCCCGTAAAATCTACGCTGACTGGCTCGCCGGTGACGGGAAAAAATATTTTCTCCGTGCCATGACCAACCGGGTGTGGCACTGGTGTTTCGGCAGAGGAATCTACCCGGTGGCGGATGACTTGCCGCAATTTGCCGGATTCTGGGGAAAAATTTTCAACTCTGACAATAAAAATGTGCCGTTTTCAGAAGAACTGCAGGAGTTCCTCAATGAAGAATTCCGCAAAAGCGGCTACTCTCTGAAACATTTGTACCGGATAATCATGAATTCCGCACTCTTTCAGGCTTCCAGTCTGGATCAGAGCGAAAAACGCCTCGCCAACGGTGCCGCCTATCCGGTACGCCGTCTGGAATCAGAATTGCTCATCGATGCCCTTGCCAGAGTTACCGGAGGTTTTGACCGCTATACCAGCGTGATCCCGGAACCATTTACTTATCTGCCGGTCAGAAGCAGGGCGATCACCATTGCCGACGGCAGTATTTCCACCGGAGTTCTGGATAATTTCGGCAGACCGCCGCGGGATTCCGGCACACTCGCTGAACGCAATACCGCCAGTACCGATTCCCAGGGGCTTTATCTGATGAATTCCGCAACACTATACCGCAGATTGAATAACTATTGCCGGATAGTTCAGCGGCAATACCGCAAAGAACCACAGCGAATAGAAAAAATTTATCTGGATATTCTGGGCAGATTTCCCACAAAAAAAGAGATAGATGCCTATTATCGTTATCAGAAAAAACTGGATAAAAAGTCCAAAAGCCGGGTGATGAGTGATACCGCATGGATACTTTTCAACTCCAGAGAATTTATCTTTCATCATTGATGAGGTGGAAATATGATCAACCGTCGTGATTTTATCAAAATGATGGCTCTCTGCGGAGCTTACGGAGCATTGAACCTTTCCGCTGCAGGGAAACTGCTTTCCGCCGCAGCCGCGACCGGAAAACGAAAAGCGGCACGTTCTGTGATCGAAATATGGATCTGGGGCGGTCCATCACATCTGGAAACTTTCGACCCGAAACCTGATGCCGGTAAAGAGTATAACGGCGGTTTCGGGGATATTCCCACCAATGTTCCGGGTATCCGGATCAGCGAATTTCTCCCGAAACTGGCACAGCAGGCGGATAAATACTCCATCATCCGCAGTATGAACCATCATACCAACGGCCATGAAACAGCCACTTATCTCATGCAGACCGGCAGAATGCCCGGTGACGGTATCACCTATCCAGCCATCGGTGCTGTTATCGGGATGCTCAAAAGCCGGGAATACAAAGGTAAACTCCCGCCGTACATCGCTTTGACTACCAACAAGGGCAGATTCTCTGAAAACGGTTTTTTAAGTGACCGTTTCAAACCGCTTGCCACCGGTTCAGATCCCAATGCGGCACAATTTCTGGTCGATGGTTTCGTGCCTCCGGGCGGTGTGAGCAAAGATCAGATCATTGCCCGTCAGAAATATGCTGCCGAACTGGATACTTTTTCAGCATCACTTATCGGCAGCTGCCCGGAATTGCAGAGCTTTGAAGCTGCTCTTGCCGAGGCACAGGCAGTTTTAAGCGGCAGTGATGCCCAGGCATTCAACCTCAACCTGGAAAGTGCCGAAACCCGTGAACGTTACGGCAGAAACCGTTTCGGTCAGTGCTGTCTGGCGGCAAGACGGCTCGTCGAAGCCGGAGTACCCTACATCACCATCAACGCTCAGGGATGGGATACACACAAAAAACATTTTGAAGCGATGCAGAAACTCGGTCCGCAATTCGATCAGGGATTTTCCGCACTGCTTCAGGATCTGGAAGAAAAAAAGCTGCTTGATTCAACTCTGATCTGGTGTACCGGCGAATTCGGCAGAACTCCGAAAGTCGATTACAATGAGCCGTGGAATGGCGGACGCAACCACTTCTGCCGCTGTTTCAGTACCGTTGTTGCCGGCGGCGGATTCGCCGGAGGCAGAGTATTGGGCAAGTCCGATGCCAGAGGTGAAAGACCCGTGGAAAGACCCGTTTCACCGGTCGATCTGCTCTGGAGCATCTACGAACTTGCCGGGATAGATCCGGCAGCGAAACTGCCCAACCCCCGTAACTTTGACCTTTCCATCCTTCCGGCAAGCGGCGGGAAAAGCAAAATTTCTGAACTTTACAAGGAGCAAATATGAATATATTCAAAAAAGTCACCCTGCTTCTCACAGTTTTTGCCGGAATCGTATCTCTGTATGCCGCCCATATCGGATTTCTGATGCCCTCCGGTGCCAGACAGGGAACCACGGTGGATATTATTGTCGGCGGTCAGGCATTCTGGGGTATTTCCGGAGCTGTGGTTTCCGGCGGCAAAGTGGAAGTTGAATCGGTAAAATTTGTCCGTTCTCTTCCGATTCCCGACGGTCAGCAGCGGCGTTATATCGTCAACGTGCTGAAAAACTTCCACAAAGGGATCAAAGATGAGGTGAAAAAGCCGGAAAATACCGAATCATGGCGTAAACATGAATTTTATGACCGGCTCACGGAATTAAATGATTGCGAAAGAGATATACTTTACCGTTTTCTTTTCGTTCCCCGCAACTCACTTCAGGCAAGTCCTGCCATCGCCGGAAGAATCATCATCCGTTTGAAAATCGCCGCTGATGCAGCCCCCGGTGAAAGGGAACTGCGGCTTTCAAGCCGCAATGGCAGCTTGAGCAATCCGCTTAAATTTTTCATCAGTGAAACTCCGGAATTCAGAGAGGAGTTCTTTCCTTTCCCGCCTGCGGTACAGAAACCGGTATCTTTCACCATCCCTGGCAATCTGAATGGTCAGATCACTCCGGGGGAAACCGATTCATTCACCTTCCAAGCTGAAAAAGGCGAAAAACTCTGTTTCAAACTTATCGGTCGTTATCTGAAACCATTTATCGGTGACGGCGTTCCCGGACATTTTCAGGCGGTCATGGAAGTCATTGACAAAAATAAACGCACCATCGCCTATGCTGATGATTACTTTTTTGATCCAGATCCGGTACTGACATTCACCGTACCGGAGGATGGCGAATACACCTTGCTGATCCGTGATGCTCTTTACCGCGGCAGAGAAGATTTTGTCTACCGGGTGATCGCCCGGAAAGGCGAATTTCCGTTGCCGCAGCTCAAAGTGCCGAATATCCCGCAAGTACCGGTGATCACTCAAAGCAAAGCAGCAAAAGCTCCGGTGGCTTTTCCCGCTGTTATCAATGGTACACTGTTGAATGAAAAACCGGATAGTTACACTATCTCACTTGAAAAAGATGAAAGTGTAGTTATTGAACTTTTTGCCAGACGGCTGGGTTCACCGCTTGACGGTGTATTGAAAATTTTTGATGAAAAAGGTAAAATGCTCGTTTTCAACGATGATACCGAAAGGATCAAAGCCGGAATCATTCTCCACAATACCGCCGACCCGCAGATAATTTTCACTGCACCTGAAAAAGGTGTTTACACTATTGTTCTTGAAGATGTTGCCAAAGCATACGGCGAAGCGTATAAATATTTTCTGCGGATAGATAAAAAGCGTGCCGTTTTTGCTGTCTACACCACACCTTCATTCAAATTGCTCTCTTCCGGAACTCCGACTCCGGTAAAAGTCGTTGCGGAACGTTTCGGGCAGTACAATGGTGAAATCAAACTGCGGGTAAAATCCCCTGCCGGCATAAAGATCGCCGGTGCGGATTCCATTCCCGCAGGCATCGACAGTGCCGTGATCACCCTTGAAGGAAATTATGACAAAAATAAACCGCTTCTGAATCTGGAACTTGAAGCGTATGCCGATGGTTTCAAAACTCCGGTCATTCCGGGCGATGAATCAATGCAGGCATTTGCCTACACTCATATCAATCCGGCACAGAATTTTCCGGTGCGGGTGAATTCCCGTACCCTCGCAATCCAGTGGCAGGATAAGAAAAGTGTTTACACCGTTTCTCCCGGCAAAAGTATCAAACTTGCCGTAAAAAAAGTTCCAGTATGGATCAGCGGCGAGCCGGAAGTAACTCTTATAACTGAAAATCTTCCCTCATGGCTCAAAATCGTGCCGCAGAAAAATAATCCATTGAAAATTGAACGGGTAAAACTTAAAAACAAACGTACCCAGGCATATCTGCCGCCATTGGAAATCGTTTTGCAGGCAACTGACGACGCTCCGGGAAAAGCAGTCAATCAACTTTTCAAAATCAAGTGGGAAGTCACTTCCAAACCGGATAAAAACGGTAAAACCCGGATCATTAAAAACCAGTTGACTTTACCGGCAATTCAAATTATTGGAATAGAAAAATGAGTATAAAGATCAACCATACTTTATTTACTCCGGAAACCGGAATAAAAGAGTATTTTTTTGCCGGTTCTTCTGTGCCGCAGAAAGATTTTGCCGCAGAAGCAGAAGAACTTATCGCTGCTTATGAAAAAGCGTGTATTGATTGCGGTACTTCCGCAGAAAATGAAGTTTTACTGCGTTTCCATTTGAGCGATGTGACTAATCAGCAGCATATTCTGGAAAAAATAATTGCAGACCGCAAATCATTTATTTCCATCATCGGTCAACCGCCTGCCGGAAAAAGCCGTATCGCTCTGGAAGCGTGGCACTGGAAAAATATCGCCGGAAAAACTCTTTGCAAAGACTTTCTGACGGTCGATATGAAAAATTATACCCCATGCTGGTTCCGCTGCAATACCCTTGATTCAACCAGCAGTTACGATCAAACCGCAGAGGAGTTTGAAGCTCTGAAATCGTTCCTTGCCTGCCGCAATGCCAATGTGGCTGACCATACCGTGCGTACCTGGCTCTACTGCCGGGATGTGGATAATAACTATGCCGGTCTGGTTCAAGCACGAAATCACTTTTTTGCAGAAAACAATCTTACCAGTGATACCCATTTCATTGCCAGCACCGGTATTGAAGGACAATCCGCCACCCCGAAACGGCTGGTCAAAATGGATTCGATCAACTATCCCGGTCTGCAAAACGGTCAGATGCTCTATCTCTCTGCCCCGGAAATGCTTTCACCCACAGCGATCTACGGAGTGAGCTTTGAACGCGGTACCCAACTGCTTTTCGGTGACCGTTCACATATTTTCATTTCCGGTACCGCCAGCATCGACCATGAGGGCAAAGTGCTTCATCTTTACGATGTGGTCAGACAAACCCACCGGATGCTGGATAACATCCTTGCCCTGCTGGAAAAAGCCAATGCCTCCGAAAAAGATATCAAACTTGCTACGCTTTATCTGCGGGATCCGGCAGATGCCAAAGCAGTTCAGCAGGTAATCTTTGAGCGTTTCGGCAGCGGAATTCCATTGGTAACGGTAAAAGCCCCGGTGTGCCGTCCGGAATGGCTGGTGGAAATGGAGTGCATCGCCATAAACAGTCACGGAGATAAAAGATTCAGAAATTTCTGCTGAAATTTTACGCTCTAACCAGAAAAATACCGATGATGATGACAAGAAATGCCGCAATCTGACTGCGGGAAAGTTTTTCACGGTAAAAAATCGAAGTGTAGAGAGCAAAAAATATGATGTTCTCACTGCATGCCACCGGGTAAACGATTCCGCTCTGATTTCTTTCACCCATGAACTTCAATGCCGGCAGAAGTACACAGTATGAAGCGATTGCCCCGATACCCCAGAGAATACTGCTTTTTACACATTTTTTAACCGCTTCAGCAAATTTCACCGGTGAAAAAAGTGAAAATACCGTAAACAATACCGCCGCAATCACCTGGATAACCATGGAGCCGGCAAGAGTCGAAAGTTGTGAACTTTTTTCCAGTTGTGCCGGTATGGATGTGGCAATATGCGATGAACCGATGATCACCATAGCGGCAAAAGCGGTCAGAATCCTTTTCGCTGAAAGTGCAGTACCGGAATCATCTGTTGAGGTTCCGGATTTTTTTACGGAAAGAAAATATATTGCCCCGGCGATCAGAAGCAATCCGGCAGCTCCGGCAAAAGTCAGCTTCTCACCGAAAAATATGATACTGCAGGCATAAGGCAGAATAAATGCCAGCTGCGGTATGGTAAATGCCAACGCCCTGCCGCCCTGTTTCAGGTTATACATCGCCACTGCCTGACCGCAGCCGTTGAGCAGCGAACCGACCGCAAAACAGAGCGTGGCAGTACGGTATTGCGGTGAAAACACATTTTCCATACCGGTAAAAAAGTTGATCCCGATAAAAAACAGTGAGGAAAAAACTGACCCCACCATGAAAAAGTGGAATATTGAAACCCCTTTTGCTCTGGCATTGGCAACCACCACCGCCACCAAAGCCCACACTATACCCAGCAGAGGCAGTAATAAATAATCCCACGGCATGATCAAATCCTCGGAAATTATACGAATGGTACTGAAACGATCTGCGGCAATCTGGCAAAAGCATCCATATCCAGTGCAGAAAATTCACCTTTATTGAATGCGTGCCATGCGATACCGCCGACCATGGCGGCATTGTCAGTACAGTATTTGGGCGGAGCGATTTTCAATGAAACTTTTTTCGGCAGTCTTTCCGCCATCATCCGCCGCAACTCGGCATTGCATGCCACACCACCGGCAACGACCACGGTCTTTACCGGATAATTTTTCAGTACAGTGAGAGTCTTGCGTACCAGCACATCCACCACGGCACGCTGGAAACTTGCTGCAGTATCCCGGAGCCATGCTTCATCACAGCAGCCTGCTTCCTGCGATTTGCGTACATGGTAAAGCAAAGCGGTTTTTATTCCGCTGAAACTGAAGTTGTAAAGATTTTCAGGAGATAACGCTCTGCCGGCACCACCGGTTAACGGACGGGGAAAATCGAAACGTTCCGGATCGCCGTTTTCAGCAGTTTTCTGCATGATCGGTCCTCCGGGATAACCCAATCCCAGAAGTTTCGCACCTTTATCCAGAGCTTCACCGGCAGCATCGTCAATGGTGCATCCGAGCTGTTGTGCCGAACCATCCTGACTGACCAGCAGCAAAGAGGTGTGTCCGCCGGAGACCACCAGAGCCAGCATCGGATAGGTCGCCGGATCTTTGAGAAGTGCAAGATCTCCATCCAGAAAAGCTCCGTAAATATGAGCGAGAAAATGGTTGACGCCGATCAGCGGCAGATCATTCGCCTGGGCAAGACCTTTGGCAAAATTCATTCCCACCAACAATGCCGGTATCAATCCGGGGCCCTGAGTTACAGCAACGGCACTGATATCTTTCAAAGTGACTCCGGCTTCACGCAAAGCTCCTTCAGTTACCGGAATAACTGCTTTGAGGTGTTCACGTGCGGCAAGTTCCGGCACGACTCCGCCATGCGGGGCATGTTTGGCGATCTGTGAAGCTACTACGCTGGAAAGAACCTGTGAACCATCTTTCACTATGGCGGCAGCGGTCTCGTCACAGCTGCTTTCTATACTCAATATCAAACTCATTTTTTCTACTCCGGCAAAAATAACACAATGTCACATAGATAATATAACATCAATTGAAGTAAATAGCAATGAAAACTTGAAAAAACAGCGGTTTGACACTATATTATATGCGTGTAACTTCAACTGTAACAACTTTTTCCGGGAAACGGATATGGCAAAATTCAACTTTGATGTGGAAAGGGAAGTTAAGCGTCCGGGGGCGGATCGCGGGAAAACTTTCCGGATCATATTGCTTTTCTGTCTGGTTGCGGCGGTCACTGCCGGGATCATCTATATCATTCTGCCCAAAAATGATCCGGAAAAGAAAGTTGAAAATCTTCAGGAAAAAGCAGTTGAACTTCCGGCTCCCGGAAATAATACCGTCACTCCCTCCGAAAATAAAGATATTCCGGAAAAAGCTGATAAAAGCGATGAAAAAATCAGTAATGAGTCTGAAATATCCACAACTGTTGATGATGAAAAAGGCGATATTCCTGCCGTTGATGAAAAAAGTTCCACCACGGAAAAAAGCAGTAATGCTCCAATTGCCGGAAATACCGCAAAATATGATCCTTCTGATTCAGAACTGCTGAAAAATACCGCACTGCTCTATCAGGAAATCAAAAACGGCAGTTGGAAAAAAGGTAAAGATGTGGTCATTTACAGTGTTGCTTCCGGAGATTCACTGGAGCGTATCGCCAGAAAAAATAACAATACTCTGCAATTTTTGAAAGTTGCCAATAATATTTCCAATGTGAATTCCATACGCATCGGTCAGAAAATATCTTTTCTCAAGACAGAAAAATGGCAGATCACTATCAGCAGAAAAAATTCCAAACTTCAGCTTGACCGTTTTATCAATGGTAAGGCAGTGCCGACTGCACTTTTCCCCTGCCGGATAAAAGCAGGTGAACCTGATGGTGAATTAATGGTCAGCCGCCGCTTCTCAGAACCTTATTTTGTTGACCGGCACGGCAGAAAATTCGCCCCGGGCAACGAGGGTAATCCTTACGGTGAAGGTTTACTTACACTTTCCCGTCCATCTGCTCCGGATGCACGGTTGAATATTTCCATTCACGGTCAGGGCGATGCTCCGGCAGTGGAAAAATCTGTTGAATCAGGCGGCATAGCCCTGCATAATCAGGATATGGAATTACTTTATTTACTGGTTCCGGAAAAGACTCCGGTTAAAATTATTGAATGACAAATCACCTTAATAAGAAAGTTGGTTTTTTATGGCGGAAATAATGCTCGATTTTGAGGCACCCATTGCTGAATTGAAAAAGAAAATTCTGGAATTGCAGAATTTCTCAACTGCCAGCGGTATTGATGTAACTGATGAGATCATTGCCTTGCAGGAAAAGTTGGAAAACACCAAGAAAAATGTCTACGCCAATCTCACCCCGTGGCAGAAAGTTCAGCTTTCACGTCACCCCGGCAGACCGTATACTCTCGATTATATCAGACGGCTCTGCCCGGATTTCATGGAACTTTCCGGTGACCGCCGTTTCAGCGATGATAAAGCCATCATCGGCGGACCTGCCACATTCAACGGCAGAAAAGTGATGATCATCGGTACCCAGAAGGGGCGTGATATGAAAGAAAATGTTTTCCGCAACTTCGGTTGGCCACAGCCGGAAGGCTACCGCAAAGCTCTCCGTCTGATGCGTCTTGCCAATCAGGCACAGATCCCGATCCTGACCTTTATCGACACTCCGGGAGCTTATCCGGGCGTTGGCAGTGAAGAGCGTCATATTGCTGAAGCGATCGCAGTAAATCTGCGTGAAATGTTCAATCTGACCGTGCCGGTCATCTGCTGCATCATCGGTGAAGGCGGTTCCGGCGGTGCCATCGGTCTGGGTGTCGGCAATAAGATCCTCATTATGGAAAATGCCTATTATTCAGTTATCACCCCCGAAGGTTGTGCCGCAATTTTGTGGAAAGACCGCAAATTTGCCCCAAAAGCAGCAGATGCTTTGCAGCTTACTGCCGCTAAACTTGCCGAACTCGGTATAGCTGATGCCATCATCCCCGAACCTATGGGCGGGGCACAATGTGACCACGATGAAGCTGCCCGTATTCTCGGTGACGTTCTGCAAAAAGAGCTTGATGAATTGTGCAAACTCAATGGTGAAGAGCTGAAAAACAGTCGTTATGAAAAATTCCGTGCTTTTGGAAAGTTTGAAGAAAATGCTGTTATAACTAATGATTCAGAGGCGGATTGTGAATAATTTACTGAATATCCGGGCAGCAAATCTTGAGGATGTAAACCGGATTTTTGAATTATTGGAAATTTACGCAGCAAGAAAGATCGTACTGTCGCGTTCCCACGAAGATATCGCCTTTTTTATCGGAAATTTTGTCGTCGCTGAATATGATGGGAAAGTTTGCGGATGTGCCGCTTTACGGGATTTCGGCAACAACCTTCTTGAATTGCGTTCACTGGTAATAGATCCGGGATTACAGAGAAAAGGTATCGGAAAATCAATCGTTGGAATGATTGTGGAAAAATTACGCAGCCAACGGAAGGATTGGCGTCTTTTCACCCTTACACTGAAACCGGATTTTTTCCGGAGTGTCGGGTTTAAAGAGGTCGATAAAAGTCTTTTTCCCGAAAAAATATGGAGCGATTGTGCAAAATGTTCAAAGCATGACTGTTGTGATGAAATCGCTCTGCTTCTGGAATCTGAATAATTATGCCTCTGGAAATCGAAAGAAAATTTCTGGTAAAATCCGATGCGTGGCGTTCACTGACAGTCAGCAGCAGCCGGATAATTCAGGGTTATCTCACTGCTTCCGGAAATACAGTGCGGGTGCGTTTGCGGGATAATAAAGCATTTCTGACCATCAAAGGCAAAGCTTGCGGTATTATCCGCAGTGAATATGAGTATCCCATACCTCCTATTGAAGCTGAAGAAATGCTGAAAACTCTCGCTCTTGATCCACCGGTGGAAAAAATCCGTTATATCGTGCCTGCTGAAAACGGACTTTTCTGGGAAGTTGATGAATATTCAGGAACCAATGCCCCGCTTTTTACCGCTGAAATCGAACTTCCGGATACGGAAACATCTTTTTCTTTGCCTGATTGGATCGGTGAAGATATTTCCTGCGACAGTCGTTATACCAACCGTGCTTTGAGCCGCAAACCATATTCCATGTGGAGCGATGAAGAAAAATGAATATGCAGGGATCACTTTTCGGTGACACGCTTTCACGCCCGCTGGCTGACCGGATGCGGCCGACTGATATCAGTGAAATCGCCGGACAGGATGAATTGCTCGGAGAAGGGGCTCCTTTGCGGCGGATGATCGATTCCGGTAAATTATCCAGTTTCATTCTCTGGGGTCCTCCGGGATGCGGAAAAACCACTCTGGCACGGATACTTGCTACCAAAACCAAAATGCGTTTCGTGGCACTTTCAGCGGTTTTTTCCGGAGTTGCCGATCTGCGTAAAGCATTTGAAGAAGCAGAAAAATACCGTGCCTGCGGCGAAGGAACATTACTTTTCATCGATGAAATACACCGTTTCAACCGGGCACAGCAGGATGGTTTTCTGCCTTATGTGGAAAATGGTACTGTAACTCTGGTCGGTGCCACTACTGAAAATCCGTCATTTGAGTTGAACAGTGCCCTTTTAAGCCGCTGTAAAGTATTCGTTCTCAAACCTTTATCCAACGATGCACTTAAAAAACTCCTCACCCGTGCCGAAGAACTTCAACATCGTAAACTTCCGGTGGATGAAGCAGCGGAAAAACTGCTTCTGGAACTTGCCGACGGCGACGGCAGATACTTTATAAATCTGCTGGAAACAGTTTACGACCTTACCGGAATGCACGAAACTCTGAATTGTGAAACTTTGCTTAAAGTAGTTCAGAAACGGGCTCCGGTTTATGATAAAGACCGTGAAGGTCACTACAACCTCATCAGTGCATTGCATAAATCATTACGCGGTTCTGATACCGATGCGGCACTTTATTGGGCGGCACGGATGATCGAAGGCGGTGAAGATCCGAAATACCTTCTCCGGCGGCTGACCCGTTTTGCAGCAGAAGATGTCGGACTTGCCGATCCTATGGCACTGCAGCTGGCGATCGCCGCATGGGAAAGTTATGAAAGACTCGGCTCTCCGGAAGGTGAACTTGCAATTGCTGAATTGATCGTATTTCTGGGAACTGCTCCTAAATCAAATTCACTTGAAACAGCATGGTACGCAGCAAAAAAATGTGCCAGAGAACACTCTTCACTGACCCCTCCGGCACATATTCTCAATGCTCCGACCAACTTGATGAAAGAACTCGGTTATGGCAAAGATTACATTTATGACCACGACACTCCGGAAGGGTTTTCCGGTCAGAATTACTTTCCGGAATCTCTAGGCAGAAAAGAGTTTTATCATCCGGTCGAAAGAGGTTTTGAAAGAGAAATACGCCGCCGTCTTGAATACTGGAATACTTTGCGGATCAAGAAAAATTCAAAGTGATTTATAATCCGGCAGTTAATTTTAATCCACTTATATGTAGAGGTAATTGCAAAAGTCAATCAAAAAAAGATTGAAAAGATATCGTTGATGAGATGAAAGCTGGTAGTTTGAGGGTGCTACTAAAAGTGGTAACACCCGAAAACGCTCCTGTTTCAGATCGCAACGGGAATTTTCAAGAGCTTTTGAGAATTTTTGAAATTGCCTCATGTAAATAAAAAAAGAGAAACTGCTGCATACCATAAAGATATACAACAGTTCCCCACAATTTTATTCAGGCGTAAAACGCCGGAATTTCAGTTCAGAGCGGCAACGCCGGGCAGCTCTTTGCCTTCCAGAAATTCCAGAGAAGCACCGCCGCCGGTGGAAATGTGGCTCATTTTGTCAGCCAGACCGGATTTTTTCACCGCTGAAACACTGTCACCACCACCGATGATGGAAATACCGCCATTAGCTTTGACTTCAGCAACTGCATCGCAGACACCAAAGGTACCTTTGTTGAATTTTTCCATTTCAAAGCAGCCCATCGGACCATTCCAGACCACAGTCTTGGCACTCTTGATGGCGTCAGCATAAAGTTTGACAGTTTCCGGACCGATATCCAGACCCATCCAGTTGTCATCAATATCCAGACCGACAACTTTGGTATTGGCTTCGGGATCGAATTTGTCAGCTTCGATACTGTCGATCGGCAGCAGCAGTTTGACACCGCGTTTTTCAGCTTCAGCGATCATTTCACGGGCATAATCCATCTGATCGGCTTCGCAGAGAGAATTACCGATTTTGTGACCCTGGGCAGCGAGGAAGGTGTAAGCCATACCACCGCCGATGATCAGAGTATCGACTTTGCTCAGAAGATTACGGACAACCGCAAGTTTATCAGAAACTTTGGCACCGCCGAGAATAGCGACAAACGGACGGACCGGATTTTCAACTGCACTGCCGAGGTAGGCGATCTCTTTTTCCATCAGGAAACCGGCAACGCAGGGACCATTCATATATTTGGTAATGACCGCAGTTGAAGCGTGGGCACGGTGGGCAGTACCGAAAGCGTCGTTGCAGTAAACATCGCCGTAAGAAGCCAATTTCTTGGCAAGTTCTTTCTGCTGTTCTTTCAAAGCAGCTTTTGCAGCTTTGAATTCTTCATCACTCTGACCATCTTTCTGTTTCAGTTTTGCCTGCTCTTCTTTGTGATAACGGGTATTTTCCAGCATCAGAATTTCGCCCGGTTTCAAAGCAGCAGCAGCTTCATCAGCAGCACCGCAATCTTCGGCAAATTTGACCTCTTTGCCGATCATTTTGCTCAAATATTCAGCAACGATCTTCATGGTGGTATCACCGGTGATGCCTTTTTCATCCGGACGGCCCATATGGCTCATCAGGATCAAACTGCCACCGTTATCCAGAACATAGTTGATGGATGCCAACGCACCTTTGATACGGGTATCATCTTTGATGACGCCTTCTTTGACAGGTACGTTGAAGTCAACACGCATGACTACTTTCTTACCTTTAAGATCAATATCCTTAAGAGTTTTTTTATCCATTTCTCTTTTCTCCTTGAAAATAGATTATTAAACAAAAAAGGGCGGGCGTTTCTGCCCGCCCTTTCGGGATAGTCTTTATCAGACAATCAAGTTACTTGGCAATGACGCGGGCCATTTCCAGAACTTTGTTGCTGTAGCCCCATTCGTTGTCATACCAGGAGCAGACTTTGACGAAGGTACCGTCAAGCTGGATACCGGCTTTGGCATCGAAAATGGAGGTACGGGCATCATCGCGGAAGTCGGTGGAAACCACAGCTTCGTCGGTGTAGCCGAGAATGCCTTTGAGTTCGCCTTCGCTGGCTTCTTTCATAGCAGCACAGATCTGATCATAGGTGCATTCGGTATTCAGTTCGCAGGTCAGGTCGACGAAAGAAACGTCGCTGGTGGGAACGCGGACAGACATACCGGTAAGTTTGCCATTCAGTTCGGGGAGAACTTTACCAACAGCTTTGGCAGCGCCGGTGCTGGAGGGGATCATGTTCTCGAGGATACCGCGGCCGCCGCGCCAATCTTTCTTGGAAGGACCGTCAACGGTTTTCTGGGTGGCGGTGGCAGCGTGGATGGTGGTCATCAAACCGCGTTTGATACCGAATTTGTCATTCAGAACTTTGCTGATCGGAGCCAGGCAGTTGGTGGTGCAGCTGGCGTTGGAAATAATGTCCTGACCGGCATAGGTTTTGTCGTTAACACCATAGACGAACATCGGAGTAGCGTCTTTGGAAGGAGCAGACATGATAACTTTTTTGGCACCGGCTTCGATGTGTTTGCGGGCTTTGGCATCTTCGAGGAAAAGACCTGTGGATTCGACGACGATATCGGCACCGACTTCGTTCCATTTCAGATTGGCAGGATCCATTTCAGCGGTCAAACGGATGACTTTGCCGTCGACAACCAGATTGGTTCCTTCAACTTTGATATCGTGATTGAAAATGCCGTGGACTGAGTCATATTTCAGCATGTAGGCAAGATAATCGGGTTCGAGCAGGTCGTTGATACCGACGATCTCAATGTCATTGCTGAAGTTCTCGATTGCTGCGCGGAAGACCATACGGCCGATTCTTCCGAAACCATTGATGCCAACCTTAATCATTTGCACCAACTCCTTTTTAATTTGTTTTGATATTTTATTCCGGTGTCAATGCCTGTGACACCTTTGCTTCTACAGTTTATAAATATACATCCATTTGCAATGAAAGTCAAGAAATATACGAAAAAAAGAGCTTTGAATTTCATTAATATTATTATATACAGATTTCTTCAATGATTCTTTACGGAAAATTTTACAGCTTTCAAGTTCTTGATTTTTTCTTTCAAAGTGATATATTAAACAGCACGATGCAAGTGATCCGGATATCAGGTATCCGGATTCACTACTAAAGATAATCTATAATGGTATATACAGTAGTAATAGAGAGAGGAAGTTTCTGTAAATAGACTTCGTAACTTATTGATGATTAATATTGATTAAACTTAACAAAGCCGTAAATAACCATGATAATCACCGGTAAGATAAAAGTAAATCAAAAATTGTCTGCATTTATTTTACAGTTGAATTACAACTTATTTACAACTTTATTTTCAATTTTGAAAAGTGATTATAAATGATTGATCCTATTGATATTATAAATAAATTTTACAGTGAAAATGATCCGGCACGGGAAATTCTTCTGCTTCACAGTACCCAGGTACGCAATAAAGCTCTTTTCATTGCCCGGCGTCTTGAAAAACCGGTCGATTTTGATTTGATTTCCACCGGAGCGATGATCCACGATACCGGTATCCGTTTCTGTAATGCTCCCGGTTTGGGATGTTATGGTGCGGATGATTATCTTCTTCACGGTATTATCGGTGCGGAAAAGATACGTTTTCTCGGATTGGATGACAGTGAAAAACTTGCCCGTATCTGTGAGCGTCATACCGGCAGCGGAATAACTGCCGATGAGATTTTTGAAAGAAAACTTCCGCTTCCTGAAAAAGATTTTCTTCCGGAAACTCTTGAGGAAAAAATAATCTGCCTTGCCGATAAATTTTTTTCAAAATCCGGTGATATGCAGGAAAAATCACTTGATACCATCCGCAAGGAATTGGCAAAATTCGGTTCTGCTCCGCTTGAACGTTTTGAGTTGCTCTGTAGTGAATTGTTATTCTGATTTCTTGTATTGTTTTTTTTCTCTGCTGCTTGAAAAATCATATTTTTTATGATATTTTATTTAACAGACAAGATTAACCTTATATATGGGATGGAATTGTTATGAAACAAACCCCCGAAACCGTGATTCTGATCGATTGCGGATATGACGGCATCCAGAAACTTGCCCGCGCCGTCCGGGATAAACAGATCTACACTATGGTCATTCCCTGCACTGCTCCGGTGGAAAGAGTTATGGCTGAAAATCCTGTGGGTCTGGTGTTGGTTGCCGGCGGTAAATCTCAACGTCTGGCTGATGCCGAAGCTAAGTTTGCCAATGTTTCCATACCGGTATTGTGTGTGGAAGATCTCAATGATGCTGATAAAGTCATTGACTTCTGCTTCAAAGAGTGCAAATGCAGCGGAAATTGGAGCATGGAAGCTTTTATTGAAGAAGCCGTTGCCGATATCCGTGAACAGGTCGGTGATCAGACTGTCGTGCTGGGACTTTCCGGCGGTGTGGATTCAAGTGTGGCTGCAGCTCTTATCCACCGTGCCATCGGTGACCGTCTGAGTTGTGTTTTCGTCAACCATGGATTGCTCCGTAAGAACGAGGCAGAAATGGTTCAGGAAATCTTTGCCAGAAACTTCAATATGAATCTGGTCTATGTTGATGCTTCTGACCGTTTTCTTGATAAACTTGCCGGTGTGACCGATCCGGAAACCAAACGCAAGATTATCGGTAAAGAATTCATTGAAGTATTTGCTGAAGCTGCTGAAAAAACTCAAGCTCCTTTCCTCGGTCAGGGTACGATTTATCCGGATATCATCGAAAGTATTCCTTTCGACGGCGATCCGAAAAGCGTTATCAAAAGTCACCACAACGTCGGCGGTCTGCCGGAAAATCTCAAATTCAAACTGGTTGAACCGCTTGAAAGACTTTTTAAAGATGAAGTCCGTAAAGTCGGTAAACTTCTCGGTCTGCCTTCAGAATTGCTTGACCGTCATCCTTTCCCCGGTCCTTCGCTTGGTGTCCGCAATGTCGGTCCCATTTCCCGTGAAACTTTGAAAATTTTGCGTGAAGCTGATGCCATTGTGACCGATGAATTGATGAAATCCGGCTGGTATCACAAAACCTGGCAGACTTTTGCCGTGTTTGTGCCGGTTCGCAGTGTCGGTATGAAAAATCATAAGCGTACTTATGATTATGTTATTGCCATCCGTTCCATCAATACGGTGGATGCGGTCACTGCTGAAGTAGTTCAGCTTCCGTGGGAACTGCTCTTTAAAATGTCTGAAAGAATCATTGCTGAAGTTGACGGCGTGAACCGTGTGGTTTACGATATCACTCAGAAACCCCCCGGCACGATCGAGTGGGAATGATTTGCCGACTTCAATAAGAAGTAAGAAAACTGCTGCATGATTTTTTAAAGTTATGCGGCAGTTTTTTTATCTGTAAAATTTTTATTTTTGCCGATATTAAATGGACAAAATGTGTAATTTTGCCGGATTATCCAACAATATGCGTAATAATCCATTGAGAAAAATTAAGATTGAAACTATATTTTACAGCGTACAGAAAACGTAACTTTTTAAGGAGCAGTTATGAAAATCTGCATGATGTCGTTGATGATGGATGATTCACCGGTGGAAAAAATCGTTTCCACGGCACTTGATTGTAAAATGGATGCTATCGACTGGATCGGTCTGCATGATAAAAAAGCAGTTGAATTGAAAAAACTCTGTGATGATGCCGGATTGTATATTGCTGCTCATACGATGATAAAATGGGGATTTATCAAAGGTGATAAAAACTATTTTGATGAATTCAAAGCTTCATTGGATGATGCCTGTGTGCTTGGTGTGCCGGTGATGATGCTGCCGCCCTTTGCCCGTGAAAATCAGATCTCTTTTGCTGATGACCGCAAACGCTATGCTGAATATTTTGCCAGAGGTTGCGAATTGGCAAAATCCTGCGGAGTGCAATTGACTCTGGAAAGTACCGGTTTCGGTAAAAGTCCCATAACCACTGCAGAAGAGTGTTTGGAAATTCTGCATCAGGTTCCGGATTTGCGGGTAACTTTTGATCAGGGCAATGTGGCAACTGCCGATGATCCTGTGCGGGCATTTGAATTACTCCGGGATTATGTGGTTCATTTTCACGTTAAAGATTGGTATATTTCAGATACTCCTAAAACCAATTATGATCTCAAACGCTGTGGCAAATATTTTGCTGATGCCACTATTGGTGAAGGAGATATGGATATTGCTGCTTTCTGGAAACTGACCAACGCCAAAGAACGCAGACTTTATGTTAATCCGGAAACAAAAGATTACACCGGAAAACGCACACCTTTTGAAATTTTCAGTAAAGTTTGTGTTGAAATGCGGTCGTGGGAAAATCAGTGATCAACGTTTAATATCTGAAAAATCTGCAGTTTTACGATTCACTTTCAGCTGAAATTTCCAATAAAGCACTTGCTTCTTCACCTGAAAGTTCCTGCACATTTCGGAGTTTCCGCTCCAGAACCCGGGAACGGGTTCCGATTTTTTCCATATGATTGACGACGCTTTCCAGACTTTTTCTGGTAATATCCATCTGATCGCCGAATTTACCGAATTCAGTTTTCACTGCACCAAGTATCTGCCACACCTCATTGGAACGTTTTTCGATGGCGAGAGTTTTGAATCCCATTTGCAGCGAATTCAGAAATGCCACCAGATTTGACGGACCGACCACTGAAATTTGAAATTCACTCTGTAATTTTTCAAAAAGTCCGGGAATACGCAAAATTTCGGCATAAATTCCTTCGCTCGGTACAAACATCAAGCCGAAAGCGGTGGTATTTGGCGGATAAATATATTTTTCCCGGATATCCATGGCACTTTTTTTAACTGTTTTTGCAAATGCATCCTGTGCCTTTTTTACTTCCGGAGATAGACGAGGGAATTGTTCGTAGATTTCCAGAAGCCGCTGGTAATCTTCCACCGGAAATTTACTGTCTACCGGCAGCCAGACCGGGTTATCCCCATCCTGTCCGGGAAGTTTGATGGCAAATTCCACAATTTCCCTGCTTCCGGGAACTGTTGCTATATTTACGGCATACTGATCGGCTACGAGATATTGTTCAAGAATATTTGAAAGCTGTATTTCACCGATATTACCACGGGTTTTCACATTGGTAAGTACTTTTTTGAGATCACCGACTCCAGTGGCGAGATTCTGCATTTCACCCAAACCTTTATGAACCTCTTCCAGACGTTCACTGATGAGTTTGAATGATTCGTTGAAATGTTTTTCCATGGATGACTGCAGTTTTTCATCCACGGTTTTTTTCATCTCATCCAGTTTTGAACGGTTTTCATCCTGAATATTTTTCAGTTTTTCATCCAGAAGCTGGCGGTTGCTGTTGAATTGACCGGCAGTGGTTTCAGCGAAGATCCGGAATTTTTCTTCAAGAGTTTTGATCAATTCGCCGGTTTTTTTATCGGTACGGTCGCCGTAATTCTGCAAAGCACCGGATAATTTTTCCGCACTTTTTTCATCTGCCTGACGTACAGTTTCCCTGAATTCCTGCAGAAATTTCATAAATTCAGCGAAAGAACTTTTCACCATTTCCTGCTGAAAATTGAAATTCTGCTGCAATTCAAGACGGTTGCGGGAAAAATTTTCCTCAAGTTCACGGCGGCCGGCTTGAAAGCCGTTTTCGCATATTCCGGCAATATTGCTTTCGTTTTTACGCAGAAGCAATATCACCAGAAGCACCAGAATTGCCGCCAGCATTGCAATTATCAGCCACAGCAGCATGGTAAATACCTCAAATCAAAAGCGACGGGGGTTCAAAATCCGCAACTTCCTGACTGACTTCAGAAAGAGTTCTGCCGGTGTAGATCTGACGGGGACGGACGATTTTTGTACTGTCGCCGATCATTTCACGCCAGTGAGCCACCCATCCGGGCAGACGGGCAAGGGCAAACATCACCGTAAACATATTTTCCGGAATTCCCATTGCCCGGTAAAGGATACCGGTGTAGAAGTCCACATTGGGATAAAGTCCGCGTTCTACGAAGTAGCTATCCTCGCGGGCAATTTCCTCGATCCGGTGGGCGGTATCGAGCAGAGGATCATTGATACCGGTGGTTTTGAGATAATTTTCACACTCTTTACGCACGATCTCAGCTCTGGGATCGTAAGTTTTATAGACCCGGTGACCGAAGCCCATAAGACGGAATGTATCATTTTTATCTTTGGCTTTACGGATGAATTTCTCAATATCTCCATCGGCATTGATCATCCGCAATTGTTCGATGACCGCCTGATTTGCCCCGCCGTGAAGCGGACCGGAAAGTGCGGATACACCGGCGGCAATGGTCGAGTAAAGATTAACCTGGGCACTGCCGATGGCACGCACTGCGGTCGTGGAACAATTCTGCTCATGGTCAGCGTGAATAATGAAAAGCACATTGAGCAATCTGACTGCTTCAGGACTGATGTGATAGGGTTTAACCGGAGAATCAAACATCATATTGAGGAAGTTTGCACAGTAAGAAAGATCATGCCGGGGATAAACGATCGGTTCACCGATGGATTTTTTATAGGCAAATGCGGCGATCGTACGGACGATGGAGATCACACGGGCACAGGAGCGTTCAATATTCCGTGCCGTAGTAGTGACATCGACCGGAGGATAAAATGCCGCCATCGCATTGACCATGGTGGAAAGAATATGCATCGGATGGGCACCTTTGGGAAAGTGGTCGAAAAAGTGACGCATATCCTCATGAAGAAGTGAGTTATAGTTGAGAAGATTGGAAAAATCCACCCGTTCCTCTTCGGTGGGCAGAGTGCCGTGTACCAGCAAATATGCCACATCCACAAAGGAAACTTTTTCCGCCAGTTCCGTGATCGGAATGCCACGGTAACGCAGAATACCTTTTTCACCGTCGATATAGGTGATCTGACTGCAGCAGTTGGCAGTATTGGCAAAACCGGGGTCGAAGGTGATCAGACCGGTCTGTTTACGCAGGGCGGAAATATCCAGTGCTTTTTCATTTTCAGTACCGCTGATAATTGGCAGTGCCATCTCTTTATCCTCAAAACGGAGGATGGCTTTTGAACTTTTATTTACCTTTGTCATCTTTGAAAAATTTACCTTTCTCTTTCAAAAAATCGTTCATGCCCGGAGAAATCCGGCAGTAGTTTCCAGAAATTGTGCTGCAAGCTCCGGCCATACCGAAATATCTTTGCGGCCCAGAGCCAGACCTTTGCCGTGGGGAGCGTCGGGAAATACATGCAGTTCGCATTTATTTCCATTCTTCCACATCTGACGGGCAAATTCCATTGAATTCTGCACATTTACGGTTGCATCAGTGGCACTGTGCCAGCAGAAAGCAGGAGGGGTTCCCGGTTCGACAAGTTTCTGCATATCCAGTTTTGCAAGATTTTCCTGCGATGCCTGATCGCCGAAAAGATATTCTCCGCTGCCGCGATGACCGAAATCATCACTAAGTGAAATGACCGGATAACAAAGGATCATCGCATCAGCTTTGCCGCTGACTTGATCAGTTTTGTCATTTTCATCGGCATTGAATGTATCTGCGAGCATGGTTCCGGAAGCTGCCAGATGACCGCCGGCGGAAAAACCCAGAACGGCAAGTTTGCCGAGTTTCCATTCTCCGGCATGGGAACGGATGATTTTCACTGCCCGCACCAGGTCGAGCTGCGGAGCAGGATAGGTGTAGGGAGCAACCCGGTACTGCAATACGAAAGCATGATAACCAAGAGCATTGAATTTTTCTGCTACGGGATCTCCCTCATGTTTTGCCCGGTGGTGATAACCGCCGCCGGGAAGAACCAGTACGCCGCCGAGAGCATCACTGGCACCATCGAGCAGAAAAGTATCGATATAAGGCTGGAAGTCATCTTCAATTTTGCCGGATGGAGATTTTTCCAAATGGCTGCGAAGTTCGATTCTCATAGATTTTCTCCGAAAAGTTTCAGTAACAAGTATGCACGCGTATATAATATAGCACGAGTAAAAGATTTTTTCCAATCCGGCTGAAAAAAGTTGCTGCGGCAGGCAGCGGATTTCTGTCTGCACACCGGTATTTTAATATTTTCTTGCAATTATCCATTCCCGGAGTTATATTATATAATCGTAAGTGTATTAATAGTGAGAAAATCACAGGAAAATAGCAGAAATGAAAACTTTTGAAGCACTTTTTTCAGAGTTGAAGGCGAAAGCCGCAGCTGCCGATCCCAATTCAGGTACTGTTAAGGAATTGGCAAAAGGAACCCACTTTATCGGCAAAAAGATCGTTGAAGAAGCCGGTGAAGTCTGGATGGCATCAGAATATGAGGGCAATGACCGTTGTGCCGAAGAGATCAGCCAATTGATTTATCACCTGCAGGTGATGATGATCGACCGTAAACTGGAACTTGAGGATATTTACAAGTACTTATGAATGACTTCAGCGGCAATTTGAAGTTGGCTCTGCCCAACAAAGGTGCACTCAGTGAGGGTGCAGTGAATCTTTTGAGTAAAGCCGGTTACCGCTGCAAACGCAGCGGCAGGGAACTGGTCATCCAGGATGCGGAAAACAAAATCGATTTTGTCTTCCTGCGTCCGCGGGATATCGCTCTTTATGTGGGCAGCGGCATTATTGACATCGGTATCACCGGTATCGACCTTGCTCTGGATAGCGGTGCTGAAGTCGAGACCATTTTTGAACTCGGTTTCGGCAGATCACGTTTCTGTTTTGCTGCTCCGAAAGAGAAAAAACTTTCCGTTGCCGATTTCAATGGTTTGCGTATTGCCACAAGCTACCCGAGTCTGCTCAAAGCGGAACTGGCAAAACGTGATCTTGATTGTAAAGTAGTGAAACTTGACGGTGCTGTGGAAATTTCCATCGCTCTGGGTGTTGCCGATGCTATCGCCGACGTGGTGGAATCCGGTGCGACTATGAAAGAAGCCGGTCTGGAAATCGTCGGTGAACCGATGCTCCACAGTCAGGCAGTAGTCATCGCCGGAAGCAAGTGTGCCGCTGACCGCCCTGAAGTAGCTCTGCTGATCGCCCGTTTGCGGGGTATCATGCGTGCCGCCGAATATGTTATGGTCGAGTACGACATAGAACGCAGCAAACTGGAAGAAGCCTGCCGGATCACTCCGGGAATAGAGGCTCCCACTATTGCTCCGCTTGCCAATCCTGACTGGGTGGCGATCAAATCCATGGTCAAACGTAAAGAGTGCAATGCGGTCATGGATGAACTTTACCGTATCGGCGGCAGAGGTATTATCGTAATGGAAATCAGTGCGTGCCGTCTTTGACACGCATTTTTCAGTAAAAAAGAGGTGTCTTATGGGTGACAAACGCAGTACTCTGGATATAGCCAGAGAAGTTTTTGATATTGAGATCGAAGGTGTTGTCACGTTACGCGACAAACTCGATGCCGGTTTTGAAAAATTGGCTGACCGCTGTGCTTCTGCCATTGATGCCGGTGGAAAAATTGTTCTGACCGGTGTCGGAAAATCGGGCTATATCGGTAAAAAGATCGCTGCCACTTTATCCAGTGTCGGTAATCCTGCGGTATTCATGCATCCGGTGGAAGCACGTCACGGTGATTTGGGATTGCTGCAGAAAAATGATCTGCTGATCGCCTTGAGTTATTCCGGCGAAACTGAAGAACTTCTGGTGGTTCTCACTCCTGCCAAAAGACTTGGCGTGGAATTGGTGGCCATTACCGGAAACAAGGAATCTTCACTGGCGAAAATGAGCGATTTTGTTATGGAAATGGCTGTTCCCAGAGAGGCTTGTCCATTCAATCTTGCACCGACCACTACTACTACGGCACTGCTTGTTCTCGGCGATGCCCTTGCCATGGTGCTGCTGCATAAACACGGCTTTACAGAAAGCGATTACGGTCGCCGTCATCCGGGCGGTGCCATCGGCAGAATGGTTACGATGAAAGCTTCCGATGTGATGCGTAAAGCTGCTGATTCCGCAGTGGTTCCGCCGGATTTCACCGTACGGGAAACTCTGTATGCTATGAGCCATGCCCGCAGCGGTGCGGCAGTGGTTGCTGACAGTGACGGAAAGGTGCTGGGAATTTTCACCGATGGTGATTTCCGCCGCAGTGCTGCTCAGGATGATGCGGTGCTGACCCGTAAGATGAGCGAAGTGATGACACCATCACCGATCACGGTCAATACTGAAACTATGGTCGTGGAAGTGATCAAACTGGTGGAAAACCGCCGGATCGATGATCTTGTGGTGGTCGATGATGAAAATAAGGTTGCCGGGATCATTGATATTCAGGATCTTCCGGGATTGAAAATAATGTGAGGATTTTTATGGCAGATCCGGTAAAAAAAGTTCTTGCTGCACTTCTCGTGTCGTGGGTTTTTCTTGCTTTTATGCCGTTGGTTCAGGCTGATGAAATCAAAAGTGATGACAATACCGCTGCGGAAATCTACAAAGCCGGTAAAGAGCTGTATGATGCCGGAAATTATTATGAAGCTGCCGAAGAATTTGAGCGTTGTCTTTTCTATGCCAAAAATCCGGCGATACGTGCCAACAGTCTGATTTCAAGGATGTTCGCTTACCGGATGTGCAAACTTTATTACCGGGAGTTCCGGATGATCGAGGAGCTTCTGGATCGTTTTCCGGAATATGTTTCCTGTAATGAATTGATTGAAAGAGAGTTCGAAATCGGTAAACTTTTCCGTTCCGGAGTTCGGGAACCATCTTTCTGGTTTTTCCGCTGGGTTTCTTTCTGGCAGGATGTTGACCGTACCGAAGAGGTTTACACTGCGGCACTGAAGCGGGCTCCTTATTCCAAATCAGCTCCGGCGGCACATATGCAGCTGGCGATCTATTACGATCTGCAGGGCAAGGCACGCGAATCGCTTGCCAGTTTGCGGGCAATTCTGGATCATCATCCCAAAGCTCCTGAACGCAAATATGCCCTTTTAGCTCTTGCCAATGGTCTTTACATGCTTTCCGGCAGAGGTGACGGCGACAGCCGTTATGTCAATGAATCGGTGGAACTTTTCAGCAAATTCTGCAAAGAATATCCGGAAGCCAAAGAGATCGAATTTGCCCGCAATACTCTGGCTAAAGCACGGGATGTGCAGGCGGCAAGACTTTTTGAAATCGCAGAATTTTACCGTAAAAACGGCAGAAGCGAAGTCGCTGAACGTTATCTCGCAGAGATCATGACCAAATATCCGGAAAGTGAAAGTGCTCCGCAGGCGGAAAAGAATCTGGTGGAAGTTTCCGATAATTATCTGCCGTCGGTACCGCAGAAACCGGAACCCCGTCTGGCGGATCTGCGGAGTTACAAGATTCCGGAAAATGCGGAATTGCTTCTTATTTCACCGGAAGATAAAAATTCACCCTATCTGTTGAATGTTCCGGATATCAAAGGTGAAAAATTAAAAGAAATCAAAAATAACGGGGAAGGAAAGAAAAAATGAAAAAGCTTCTCACTTATTTTCCGGCGATATGCCTGATCATGCTCTTTCTTTCCGGATGCGGATACACTTTCGGTTCTCTTGCCCATCCGCAGTTGGAAAGTGTCGCCGTAGCACCGGTGATCAATGATACCATATACTACAATGCGTCTGCCATGCTCAGGGGATTTCTTTCAGAACGCATTACAGTCGATGGTTCACTGAAACTGAAAAATGCCCATAAAGCTGACTGCATTATTTATGCCCGTGTCAATGAAGTGACCTACACTGCCACAGATACTCAGACTTTGCCTGACGGTACGGATGCTTTTATGCCGAATGAGTGGAAGTGCGTGGTCAAAGTACAATATTCAGTCATCATTCCCGGCCGTGCCAAACCGCTCATTTCCAATGCTTCTGTATCCGGTTCAGCGATGTTTACCAATGGGCCTGATCTGGAATCTTCACGGCAGAACGGTATGAAAATGGCACTTTTTGCAGCTGCCAAAAATGTGGTCTCCGGTGTTGTTGAAGGCTGGTAAAACCAGGAAAGAAAACCTGCTGTATGCACCTTAATCTCATCAGAAAAGGGGGATTGCCTCTCTCATTTGCGATTCTTATTGCAATGGGAACTGCACTATTGCTCATCCCCGGTGCATGTACCCGGGAACTTTCACTTACGGATGCATTTTTCACCTCATGCAGTGCGGTCTGTCTCAATGGGCTGATGGTTATCGGAACCGGTGAATTTACATTCTGGGGTCAGTTGATCATCCTGATACTGATCCAGTTGGGATGTTTCGGAATACTTTCACTTACAGCGATCATTCTTCTGCTCAGCGGTAAAGAGTTATCTATGAATGGCACATTGATAATGTATAATCTCAATGACCGTTTTTCTCTGGGCAGTACCGAGTCGCTGATGCGTACCATTGCTTCTTACACTTTCATTTGTGAACTTGCCGGAGCGATATTGATGTTTCCCGGTTTTCTGATCGGCGGATTTGGTTTTTTCCGTTCGATATGGCTGGCAATATTTTACTCCATCGGCAGTTTCTGCAATGCCGGTATCGGACCATTGGCAGGGGATATTGCCGAAGCCGGGCGGTATGTGCAAATTATTTCTATTGCTCTGATCTTTCTCGGTGGTTTGGGGGTTTATGTGATTTATGATCTGTTGGAAAGATTGAAAAACCGCCACCACCGGATGCGGCTTCATTCAAGGATCGTATTAAAGTGCTGTGCCGTATTGATCGTTTGCGGCACATTGATCCTTTACCTGATCAGTCTGGCTCCCAACGGCAGTACTCTGAAACTTTTTGATGCCTTTTTTCTTTCGATTTCCAGCCGTACAGCCGGATACAGTCCGGTGGATCTTTCACTTTTATCTCCGGCATGCCTGACATTGATAATCGTAATGATGCTTATCGGCGGTTCTCCGGGTTCTACTGCCGGCGGTTTGAAAACCACCACTCTGGCAATCATTTTTGCGGCACTGATTGCCTCTTTCAAAGGAGATAATTCCGTGATAATTTCCGGAAGAACTATTGATTTGAGGACTGTGCTGCGGGCATTTACCATTACTGTCATGTTTATTCTGATGGCGGTTTTCGGTGGTTTGCTTCTCAGTGCATTTTCACCTCAGCTTACTGACCGGCAATGTTTTTTTGAAGTTGCCTCTGCTCTCGGCGGAACCGGTCTGGATGCCGGATGGATAACTCCGGAACTTACTGAAGGGTGTAAAATATTGGTTGCGTTTTTCATGTTTGCCGGCAGAGTCGGACCGCTGGCGATATTTATGTTTTTTGTCCGCCGGGAAAAGGCAAATGTATTGCATTATCCAGAAGAGCGGGTCATTGTTGGATAAATCAGGGAAGTACGGATCATGGCTAAAAACAGTTACGCAGTATTCGGTATGGGAACATTCGGTACAAAACTTGCCACCGCATTGGCTCAAAGCGGCAATACGGTGCTGATTTGCGACCGCAATGCCGCCCGGATCGACGAATTGAAAGATAAAGTTTCCGATGCAGTCATCGCTGATGCCACCAGTGAAGAGGTCATCCGTGAGCTTAATGTGGATAAATTTGATGCTGTCATCCTCGGCATGAGCAGTTATTTTGAAAGTCAGGTGTTGGCGTTGACCCTGCTTAAACAGGCGGGAGCTAAAAAAGTTATCATCAAATCCAAAAGCACCATTCAGGAAAAGATTCTCTACCGTCTGGGGGCGGATGAGGTCATCCAACCGGAACTGGATGTGGCATCACGTCTGGCACGGCGGCTTTCGCTGGCAAATATTTCCGATATTTTTGAATTCAAAGGTTCTGCCATTGCTGACGTCATCGTACCGCCGGCATTGGAAAATATTCCCCTGCGTGAATTGGATCTGCGTGGCAAATACAATATAACGATCCTTTTGAAATATACTCCGGATGGTTTGAATATCTGTGCCATAGGTCCGGATACCATGCTCAAAGCAGGGGATCAATTAACTGTTTTCGGTGATCAGAAGTCTATTATTGAACTTTTTCAGAGGTGAATCATGAGTGACTGTATTTTTTGTAAAATCATTGCCGGTGAAATTCCCAGTGCCAAAATCTATGAGGATGATCTGATTTATGCATTCTTGGATATTTCCCCGATCAACTTCGGGCATACTCTGGTAATTCCCAAAGAACACCACCAGTCTGCTGCCACCATTCCCGAAGCGACTGCCGGAAGAATGTTTCATGTGGCAAGCCGGATCGGTATCCTGCTCAAACGCATGGATGAATTCGATGCTTATAATCTGCATCTGGCTGACGGCACTGCCGCCGGTCAGGTGGTGATGCATGCACATTTGCATATTATCCCCCGCGGTGCGGAAGATGGATTCCGCTGGAATTGGCGTCAGTTGAAATATCCTGAAGGCAAAATGGCGGAGATCGCCGCTGAAATTTCTGCAAAACTCAGTGAAAAATTGAGTAACTGAACTATTGCAGTAATACCGGAAACGGATTATATTATATTTTGAACATTTTTTCTGCAATAACTTCTCTTCTTGCAGAAAGTTGGAATTTTACGGAAAGAGGAACGTATGAACGCCCGTTGGGAAAAGATCAGACAATCCGGATTGGATGTTTTGCAGCCGGATGAAAAGACTTTGCGTCATGGATTGGAACTTCATGCTTCAAGTTATGTTTTTGATGCCTACGGTTTTTCTCCCGGCGGCGGCGGCAAAGCTCCGCATCTGGGAGAACTCGTCAAAGCCGGGGCTTCCCGTTTTGAATTTTTCCGGGCCTATGAATCGTTCATGATGAGCGAATCTTTTGACGATCCTGCTATGCGTCAGATGCTCAAAGAGGCGTGGGAATTTGCCGGAGTAGACTGCAATTTTCAGAATAGCGGTATGGAAGGCAACGATGCTGTTGAAATGCTTCAGCGTCTGAGCTGTTACACTGAAAATGCCGACCGTTTGACTGATATTTATGAACGTGCTGTCTACCCGCATCAGCTGCCGGGAATCAAGGCACGTGGACACCGGGCGATGTATATGACCACCAATGGTGTTCCCCTGCCTGACCGGATCGTATCAGTTCCGGAGGCACTTCAGCTTATCGGAATGTTTTTCCGTCTGGGTGTGCGGATGATGCACCTTACCTACAACCGCCGCAACCTTATCGGTGACGGTTGTGCTGAAATTGCAGATGCCGGATTGAGCGATTTCGGTAAAGAGGTCATTCTGGAAATGAACCGGGTCGGTGTTATTCCCGATGCCGCCCACAGCGGGCAGAAAACAACTTATGATGCGGCAAAGATTTCCCGCAAACCGCTGGTGGTCAGCCACAGTGCAGCCGGAGCATTATCAACTCATTACCGGGCAAAAAGTGATGAGGTGATCGAAGCTGTCAAAGAATCCGGCGGTTATGTCGGCATCTGCGGTCATCCGCCATTTTTACAGGGGAGTATGGATTTGAATGCCATGCTTGACCATATTGAATATATCGCCCGTAAGTTCGGTGTCGATCATGTGGCGATCGGTACTGATAACGGTCTGGGACTTGCTCCGGTTGAGATCGGTTGCGACATCCCTGCTTACCGTCCGATACTGGAACAATTCTGGACTCCGCCGGGGCCCGGATATGAATTAATGACTGAATCCCAATACGATTCGGTGAACTGGATGAATTGGCCGCTTTACACCGTCGGTCTGGTTCAGAGAGGATTTACCGATGAAGAGATCCGCAAAATAATCGGCGGCAACGTATTGCGGGTGATAACTGAAACATTGGAAAAATAATTTTATGGCAGAACTGAAAAATATCCGCAATTTTTGCATCATCGCCCACATCGACCACGGCAAATCCACCCTTGCAGACCGGATGCTGGAAATCACCGGTACGGTTGAAAAACGGGATCTGCAGGATCAGCTGCTCGACGGCATGGATCTGGAAAGGGAAAGGGGAATCACCATCAAGTCCCATCCGGTACGCATGATGTACGCTCCTGACGGCGACACCGTTTATGAGTTGAACCTTATCGACACTCCGGGACATGTGGACTTCACCTATGAAGTCAGCCGCAGTCTGAGTGCCTGCGAAGGAGCAATTCTTTTGATTGATGCCACGCAGGGGGTTCAGGCACAGACTGTTGCCAATGTGAACCTTGCTTTCCGCCAGAATCTGCGGGTGATTCCGGTTATCAATAAAATCGACCTGCCTGCTGCCAATTTGCCGCTTTGTTATGAACAGATGGAAGAGATCCTCGCTCTGCCGCGGGAAGAGGCATTGATGGTTTCCGGTAAGACCGGTGAAGGTGTGGCGGAATTGCTTCGTGCGGTGATCGACCGTATCCCGCCGCCGACAGTCAGCGATGAATCCGGCAGTGCAGCACTTATTTTCGACTCCCGCTACGATACTTTCCGCGGAGTGGTGAATTTTGTCCGGGTGCAGCGCGGAGTATTCAAACGGGGAACCAGAATAAAACTTTTTTCCAACGGTATTGAAAGTGAACTTAAAGAGGTTGGACACTTCAGTCCGGATATGCGTCCTGATCCGGAACTCGGTCCCGGAAGTGTCGGTTATATCATCCCGAACCTGAAATCACCTGCCGATACCAAAATCGGCGATACCATTACCGATGTGCAGAATCCAAGTGCCGATCCGCTGCCCGGATTCCGCGAGGTGCGTCCGATGGTATTCAGCGGTATTTATCCCATTGATACGGCGGATTATGATCAGTTGAAAATGAGCATGGCGAAACTTCAGCTCAACGATGCGGCATTTTTCTATCAGGCTGAAAGTTCTGCCGCACTGGGTTTCGGTTTCCGCTGCGGATTTCTCGGTCTGCTTCACATGGAAGTTATCCAGGAGCGGTTACGCCGGGAATACAATATGGATATTCTGGCGACATATCCGTCAGTTATCTACCATGTTTACATGAAATCCGGCGAGATGCTGGAAATAGACAACCCGGTTCACCTGCCTGATCCTTCCGGAATAGAAAGGATCGAGGAGCCGGTGATCAACTGCCATTTGATGATCCCGACGGAATATATCGGCGACGTAATGAATCTGGTGATGAGCAAACGCGGTCTTTGCACCAATACCGCCGGAGTCGATGCCAACCATGTGATCATCACCGCTGAAATGCCGATGCACGAAATCCTTATCGACTTTCATGACAAACTTAAATCCATCACCCGCGGTTACGGCAGTATGGATTATGAACCTGCCGGTTACCGGGCAGGAAAAATGGTCAAACTGGATATTATGGTCAATGGCGAAACGGTCGATGCTTTCAGCAGTATCGTCCATACGGATATGGCTTATGAACGCGGCAGACAGGTCGCTGAAAGATTGCGTGATGCCATTCCGCCGCAGATGTTCCAGATCGCTATCCAGGCGGCGATCGGCGGTAAAGTCATTGCCCGTGAAACCATCCGTCAGCTGCGGAAGAACGTTCTGGCAAACTGTTACGGCGGTGACATCACCCGTAAACGCAAACTGCTGGAAAAGCAGAAAGAGGGTAAGAAACGGATGAAACTTATCGGTCAGGTCAATATTCCGCAGGAAGCATTCGTTGCGGTTTTGAAAGCACAGGAATTCAACCAGTAAAATAAATTGGAGATTGAAAAATGAAAGAATTTATCGACCGGTGTATTGAGTGGATTTCCAGTCATCAGATCATTGAAAAGCTCGGCGGCTGGGATTTTCTGCGTGGGATTGTTATCGGCGTGATCGCCGGGATCGTACTGCTGCTGATCCTGCGGATATTGTTGTGGATCATTTTCCGCCGCAAAGCTTCTGCATCGATCCAGATAAAAAATGATTGCGGCACGATCGAGGTGAATACTTCGGCGATAACGAATGTGATAAAAAATGCTGTCAAATCCATAGTTTCTCTGGATATTGTCAAGATCAGGATCTATCGCCGGGGCAGAGATCTGGATTTTGTTCTGCGTGCTGCAATGGATGCCGACGGTGATACAGCTCCGGCAATTATGGAAAAACTCACTGCCATTCTCCGTCAGCAGATGAAAGATGTTTTCGGAGTGGAAAATATCCGGGATATAAAGCTGATCATTGCATCCTGCAAACAGGTTCAGCCGGAAGAACCGCTTGATTTTGATGATGATGACGATGAGAAAAACGCAGGGAACGATCTCGACCACACTTTTTCTCTCAAACCCCCGATGGAAAAATGATTTTTCACGGGTGAATGAATTGTCTTCAAATCTGATCCTCGCCTCAAAATCTCCCCGCCGCAAAGAGCTTCTGCAGAATTGCGGCGTGGATTTTTCTGTAAAAACTCTTCCGGTAACAGAGTTGACCTCATTTGAACCGTTATCTTTACTGCCGCAGGAAAATGCCCTGATCAAAGCAATGGCAGTGGCGGAAAAAGAAGCTGATTCATGGGTACTGGGAGCTGACACTATGATCATTTTTGACGGTCGTGCCATCGGCAAACCGGAAAGTATCAGTGATGCGTTTGAGATGTTGAGCAGATTTTCCGGCAGAACTCATGAAGTGATTTCCGGTCTGACACTGGTCAATAAAAAGAAAAACATTACACTTTCCTGGAGTGAAAGCAGTTCAGTTAAGTTCAAAACTCTTACTCCGGAAATCATCCGCAACTATCTGGATAAAGTTGAAGTACTGGATAAAGCCGGAGCATACGCTATTCAGGAACACGGGGATATGATCGTGGAAAGTTACACCGGTGAATTGGAAAATATTATCGGTTTACCGTTGAAAAAACTGCTTTCACTCTTGACAAAATACGCAATCGGTGGTAAATTCTGAAATTATGGCTAAAATAACTATCAGCAATCTGCGGGGGAATGCCATTATCGGTACTCTGCCCCATGAAAGAATCCGCCGGCAGGAGTTGATCCTGACCGTGGAATTTGACTATGATGCCCGGGCAGCCGCTTGCGGTGATGACTTGATGGCATCTGTAGATTATTCGGCGGTGGAAAAGTGTGTGATGCAGTGTGTGGAAAAAAGTTCATTCTTTTTATTGGAAGCTCTGGCGGCGGAAATTGCCGGAGAAGTGCTTAATTGTTTTGCGGCGATAGAAAGATTTTCCATTACCATTGCCAAGCCCGGAGCATCATCCTGCGGAGCGTTGATCAGTTACAGTGAAGAATTTTTTCCGGAGAAAAAAGCATGAGCAGTGAACAGAAACTTACACCGATGATGATCCAGTACCGGGAAGCCAAGTCGCAGATCCCGGCGGATGCGGTGCTGCTTTTCCGGTTGGGGGATTTTTACGAAGAATTTTTTGAAGATGCCGAAACTGTCAGTTCGGCACTTGAACTCACTCTGACCAAACGGCAGGGGATCCCCATGTGCGGATTTCCCTATCATGCTCTGGATAGTTATCTGCCCCGGCTGGTCGCTGCCGGTTTGAAAGTTGCCATTGCCGAACAGGTCGAAGACCCCAAACTGGTCACCAAAGGTATCGTCAAACGTCAGATCACCCGCATCATCACTCCGGGAACGATGATCGACGATGCTCTTCTGCGGGATAACGGCAACAACTTTCTCGGAGCTGTGACCATTGATAAAAGCGGCATGTTTTTCCTCGCTGCACTGGATGTGAGTACCGGTGAATTTTCCGTGTGTGAAATCAGTACCGCTGCCAATCTTGCTTCGGAAATGCGGCGTCTGGGAGTTACAGAAGCACTTTGTACTGCCAATATCAGGCAGGTTATCCGTGAATCCGGAGAATTTCCTGAAGATATAAAAGGTCCCATGTGGAGCGAACTTGCGGATTATCTTTTTGACTTCCGCAACGGTTATGATTTCCTTTGCGGTCACTTCAATTGTTCCACTCTGGATGGTTTCGGTCTGCGGGGAAAAGATGGTGCGGTCTCAGCGGCATCGGCGGTACTGCGTTACGCAGTGGAAAATTTACGCAGCGAAGCCGGACATGTGACACTGCTTACTTACCGTACTTTGAATGACACTCTGGAACTTGACCCCATTACTCTGCGGAATCTGGAAATTACCGGTTCGCTTTTTGAAAATACCAGAAAAGGTTCACTTCTGGGAGTGCTGGATAAATCGGTTACTCCGATGGGGGGAAGAAAGCTCCGCAGTTTCCTTGTCCGCCCGCTGCGTGATCATGATGCGATAATCCGGCGGCTTGATGCGGTGGAAAACTTTATTGTCGATCCGCTGGCACTGGCGGAGTTCCGGGAATCGCTCCGGGTGGTCAAAGACCTTGAACGTATCGTCGGCAGATTGAATGTGGGTATCGCCACTCCCCGTGATCTGCAGAATCTCGGCAGTTCTCTGGAAACACTTCCGGCATTAAAGGTACTTCTGGAAAGTCTTTACGCCCGTCTTTTTGCTGAATGTTCGGCTAAAATCGCCGATTTTTCCAATCTTACCGCTGCTTTGACCGCAGCATTGGCTGATGAATTGCCAACTTCGATCAATGATGGCGGAGTTATCCGTCAGGGATATTCTGCGGAACTGGATGAGTTGCGTTCAGCATCTGCCGACGGTAAATCATGGCTCAGTTCCATTCAGCAGCGGGAGATCGAAAGAACCGGTATCAAATCGCTGAAAGTAAAATTCAACAACGTTTTCGGTTACTATATAGAGGTCAGCAAATCAAATCTGGCATCAGTGCCGGATGATTACATGCGTAAACAGACTCTGGTCAATGCAGAGCGTTTCATCACCCCTGAACTTAAAGAATTGGAAAACCGTATTTTGGGTGCAGAGGAAAAAGCCCGGGCTCTGGAACAGAAAATCTTTGATGAATTGCGTGCCATGGCGACGGCATGCACCAGCGACATCCAGCGCAGTGCCGATGCTCTTGCAGAAATGGATGCCATATCCGGCTTTGCCGAAACCGCTCGTCTGCATAACTATTGCCGTCCGGCGATCTTTGAAGATGACCGGCTGGAAATCAAAGGCGGCAGACACCCGGTACTGGATGATTCCATGCCCTCCGGAGCTTTTGTTCCCAATGATACATTTATGGATGGCGATGAGAAACGGATGATGCTTATCACCGGACCGAATATGGCAGGTAAATCCACCTATATCCGTCAGACGGCACTTCTGGTTATCATGGCACAGGCAGGTTCTTTCGTACCGGCAGTGAGTATGTCTGTAGGTATGGTCGACCGGATTTTTACCCGTATCGGTGCCGCTGACGACCTTTCCAGAGGTCAGAGTACCTTTATGGTGGAAATGGTCGAAACGGCAAATATTCTCCGCCATGCCACGGAAAAAAGTCTGGTCATCCTCGATGAAGTCGGCAGGGGTACAAGCACCTTTGACGGACTTTCTCTGGCGTGGTCGATCGCAGAATATCTCCATGACCAATCCCGCAGCCGGACTTTATTTGCCACTCATTACCACGAATTGACTGCTCTTGCCCAGACCCGCAGGGGAGTGAATAACTTCAATGTGGCAGTTCAGGAGTATGGTGAAGAAGTTATTTTCCTGCGTCAGATCGTTCCCGGACCGGCAGACCGCAGTTACGGTATCCATGTGGCACGGCTCGCCGGAGTACCCGACCCGGTTCTGGAAAGGGCAAAGAACATTCTGGAACTTCTGGAAAAAAATACCGATCATAACCGCAGTGCGATTGCAGAGATCCCCCGTAAAGCCACCCGTAACCGCCGGAAAAACTCAGACGGGGAAAATGATCCGGATATAATCCAGCTGCAGCTGCTCTGAGCCACCGATCGGTATACCCGCAGCGGCATGCTGGCTACGCCGCGGCAAGGCACTGATCGGGTGTTTTTGAGAAAAATTTGGGAGTTTTCAGGGATTTTTGAGAGAGTATTGGCTTGCCGCTGCGAAGTGAAACGAAGACAGGTGTGCCGCCATGCCATCAACACTCATTTCCCAAATCCTCTCAAAATTTCTCAATTGCCCAGTTCCACCCCACGCCCCGCAGAAAGTGGCACTGATTTGCAAATTAAATCAAAATCATTTGTAAAACCTGCCAGTTGGTGTTATATTTCCCTGATGACTTGTAATAATCAATCAAAATGAGGGAAAAATATGTCTGCAAAAATTATTGACGGCAAAGCTATTGCCGCCCAAATCAATCAGGAAACTGCCCGTATTGCCGCTGAATTGGCGGAAAAAGCCGGTCGAAAAGTAGGTCTGGCGGTCGTATTGGTCGGTGATGATCCGGCAAGTGCCGTCTATGTGCGTAACAAAGTTAAGGCATGCGGAGATACCGGTATCGAATCCCGCATGATCGCCATGCCTGCGACCAGTACCACCGAAGATGTTCTCAAAGTCATTGCCGAACTTAATGCCGACCAGACCATTGACGGAATCCTCGTTCAATCCCCGCCGCCGCCGCAGGTGGATGAAGCGGCAGTTATCCTCGCCATTGATCCGGATAAAGATGTTGATTGTTTTGCTGAACGCAATGTCGGCAGACTGCTCATCGGCGAAAAACCCGGATTCCATCCCTGTACCCCGTGGGGTGTTATGGAGCTGCTCAAACGTTCCGGAATTGATCCCAAAGGCAAACATGCTGTCGTGATCGGCAGAAGCAACATCGTCGGTAAACCCATGGCGGCCCTGCTGATGCAGAAAGCTGCCGGAGCCAATGCCACGGTCACAGTCGTTCACTCCGGAACCCCTGATATCCGCCGTTACACCCTTGATGCCGATATTCTGGTCGCTGCCATCGGCAAACCGGAGTTTGTCAAAGGCGATATGATCAAAGAAGGTGCCGTGGTGATCGATGTGGGTATCAACCGTATTTTCGATGAAGCTCTGGGCAAAAACCGTCTGGTAGGCGATGTGAAGTACAGTGAAGCTGCGGAAAAAGCCTCCTTCATCACCCCTGTTCCCGGTGGTGTCGGCCCTATGACCATTGCCGGTCTGCTCCGCAATGCCTGCATTGCTCTGCAGTTGAAACTGGATAAATAATTCCGGAGGAATATATGGCACGTTACGCTGAAATCAGCCGCAAAACTGCGGAAACCGACATTACCGTTTCCATGAATATTGACGGTGAAGGCAAATCAAAAATTTCCACCGGCATTCCCTTTATGGATCACATGCTGACTCTTTTTGCCAAACACGGATTTTTCGATTTGGAAATTTCCGCCAAAGGTGATCTGGAAGTAGATTGTCATCATACGATGGAAGATCTGGGTATCGTTATGGGTGAAGTGCTTGCCAAAGCTGCCGGGGATAAAGCCGGTATCCGCCGTTACGGAAACTTTCTGCTGCCGATGGATGAAACACTGGTGATGATCGCCCTCGACCTTTCCGGCAGAGGCGGTCTTTATTATGATGTGACTCCCCCGGCACAGCAGCTCAACAATATCGACACCCGGCTTTTCCATGAATTTTTTCAGGCATTTGCCGTTAAAAGCGGTTTGAATCTGCATATCCGGATGATCGCTTCATGTGAAACCCATCACCTCTTTGAAGCGATTTTCAAAGGTGTTGCCAAAGCTCTTGATCAGGCACTTTCTTTCGATGAGAGAGTAAAAGGTGTACTTTCCACCAAAGGAAGCCTCTGATCGACTTGACTAATATGATAAACGGGTGTATATTACATCCCGGTCTTATGCGGCGGCTTTTGATGATAAAGAGCTGCTCTTGAAATATATTACGGGAAAAGAGGTTATTATGGCTCAGAGGGAAGATATCAAAAAGGTCCTCATTATCGGTTCCGGTCCGATCATCATCGGGCAGGCATGTGAATTTGACTACTCCGGCACCCAGGCTTGTAAAGCCCTGCGTGAAAATGGTTATGAGGTGGTGCTGACCAACTCCAATCCGGCAACGATCATGACCGACCCCGGCATGGCAGATCATACTTATATCGAGCCGTTGACCGTAGACAGTCTTGAACGTATCATCGCCAAAGAAAAACCCGATGCCCTGCTGCCCAACCTCGGCGGTCAGACTGCCCTCAATCTGGCGATCTCTCTGCATGATGCCGGAATTCTGGAAAAATACAATGTTCAGGTCATCGGTGTCGATCTGGAAGCCATCAAACGCGGTGAAGACCGTATCGAATTCAAAAACACCATGAACCGTCTCGGTATTCCGATGGCGAAATCCGAACCGAGTTATTCAGTTGAAGAAGCGGAAAAAATCGCTTCCGAGCTGGGATATCCGGTGGTGTTGCGTCCGGCATACACCATGGGCGGAACCGGCGGCGGTATCGTTTACAATGTGGAAGAACTGCGTGAAGTCGTTTCCCGTGGACTTGCAGCAAGTTTGATCAATCAGGTGCTTGTTGAAGAGTGCGTGCTGGGATGGGAAGAGTTGGAACTGGAAGTTGTCCGCGACGCCAAAGGTCAGAAAATCACCGTCTGTTTTATCGAAAACGTTGACCCGATCGGTGTGCATACCGGCGACAGTTTCTGCGTTGCCCCGATGATGACCATTTCCAAAGAAGTTCAGGAACAGCTCCAGGATTACAGTTACCGTATCATTGATGCCATCGGTGTTACCGGCGGCTGTAATGTGCAGTTTGCCCGCAACCGTGAAGACGGCAGAGTGATCGTGATCGAGATCAACCCCCGTACCAGCCGTTCCAGTGCGTTGGCTTCCAAAGCTACCGGATTCCCCATCGCAAGAGTTTCCACGGTGCTGGCTACCGGTGTCACTCTGGATGAAATGCCCTATTACCGTGACGGAACTCTGGAAAAATACACTCCCTCCGGTGATTTTGTAGTTGCCAAGTTTGCCCGTTGGGCATTTGAAAAATTCCCGCAGGCTAAAGATGCTCTGGGCACCCAGATGAAAGCTGTGGGTGAGGTTATGAGCATCGGTAAAGACTTCAAAGAAGCCTTCCAGAAAGCGATCCGTTCTCTGGAGATCGGCCGCAGCGGTCCCGGCGGGATCCGTAAAATTGAAGCTCTTTCTCTTGACGAGCTGCGTCCGCTGGTTGCTTCTCCTTCCAGTGAGAGATTCTTCCATCTCTACGAAGCATTCAAAAAAGGTTTGAGTGTGGATGAGGCATTCAAGCTGACCAGCATCGCCAAATTCTTCCTTACCGAGATCCGTGAACTGGCACTCTTTGAGCTGGAATTGGATAAATATACTTGGATGAACCTTTCTGATGAAATGCTTATTCAGGCGAAAAAATATGCCTTTGCCGATAAATATCTGGCAAAATTCTTCAACGTTTCTGAAAAAGAGGTGCGTGAACGCCGTATTGCTCTGGGCTGCGAGGCAAGTTATTGCCGGGTTCCGGTTTCCGGCGTGGAAGGTCAGGAAGATTACTACTATTCCACTTATTCCGGTGCTGCTGACGAAGTTCCAGTTTCCGACAATAAAAAGATCATGGTTCTCGGCGGCGGTCCCAACCGTATCGGTCAGGGTATCGAATTTGACTACACCTGTGTTCATGCCGCATTTGCCCTGCGTGATGCCGGTTACGAATCAGTGCTGGTCAACTGCAACCCGGAAACGGTTTCCACCGACTACGATACCAGTGACAAACTTTATTTTGAACCGCTGACCACCGAAGATGTGCTGGGTATTTACAAAAAAGAACAGCCTGCCGGTGTGATCGTGCAGTTCGGCGGTCAGACTCCGCTCAATATCGCTCAGGAATTGAAAGATGCCGGAGTCCGCATTGTCGGAACCCAGCCGGAAGGTATCCGTCTGGCGGAGGATCGTGAATATTTCCGTGAAAGAATGATCGCTCTCAATGTCAATCAGCCGGAATCCGGTATTGCCCGTTCACTTGATGAAGCTGTCGCTCTGGGCAGAAAAATCGGTTATCCGGTGATGGTCCGTCCCTCCTTCGTGCTGGGCGGCAGAGGCATGGCGGTTCTCTATGATGAAAATACCCTCAAACGTTATGCGGTTGAAGCGATCCAGGTCAGTCCGGAGTACCCGATGCTGATCGACCGTTTCCTCGATCCTGCCATCGAATGTGAAGTTGATGCCATCTGCGACGGTGAAGAAGTTTATATTCCTGCGGTGATGGAACACGTTGAACTTGCCGGTATCCACTCCGGAGACTCCGCCTGTTCGATTCCGCCGGTGACTCTGGCGAAAAAACATCTGGATACCATCGCGGAAAAAGCTGCCGCAATCGCCCGTGACTTCAGAGTGGTGGGTATTCTCAACGTGCAGTTTGCTGTTTGCGAAGATAAGGTCTGGATCATCGAAGCCAACCCCCGTGCTTCGCGTACTGTGCCGATCGTTTCCAAAGTTACCGGTGCCCCGATCGCCCGCATCGCCACCAATTTGATGCTGGGTGCAAAACTCAGTGAATTCAAATCACTGCTCCGCACTCCGCCGACCAAATATTTCGGTGTCAAAGAAGCGGTCTTCCCCTTCAATATGTTCCCCGAAGTCGACCCGATCCTCGGACCGGAAATGCGTGCAACCGGCGAAGTAATGGGATTGGCTCCCTCTTTCGGTATGGCGTATTACAAGGCTCAGCAGGCTGCCGGTTCACAGCTGCCGCTTTCCGGCAAAGTGCTGGTCACTGTCCGCCGCCGCGATCGGGAAGAGATCCTGCCCGTGGTCAAAGGTCTGGCGGAAATGGGCTTTGAATTGATCACCACCGAAGGAACCGGAGAATTCCTCGATGAACACGGTATCAAACACGGCAATGTATGCAAACTCAACGAGGGCAGACCCAATGTGGCGGATCTCATCCGCAACCGTGAAGTGGATCTGATCATCAATACGCCGATGGATAAATTGAGCAAGATCGATGACAGCTGTATCCGTATGATGGCGATCCAGTACAAGATCCCGTATATGACGACAATTGCTGCCGCCCGGGCGACTGAAACCGGTATCCGTGAGGCCCGTCAGGGTAATCCGGTACTCAAGTCGCTCCAGGAGTATCTGGCAGACTGAACCGGCCGGGATGATCCAGTATGACAACTGCGGTGGTAATCTTATCGGTAATGCTGGTGATCGCACTGATCGCCGCATTATCGTTTTACCGGAAAGCACACGAATTGCGTCTGGATTTGACCGGAGCGATCCTCAGCCGTACTGAAATTTCCAACTTTCTTGCCCGCTTTTCAGCCGGTATCAACTGTGATGACGGTCTGGATGGTGCATTGCATTCATCGGCACGTTATCTCTGTGAACAGATCGAAGCCGGTGCCGTGGCGATCTACGGTTTGACCAACCGGAAACTCACAGTTCTCGGTGTTTGCGGTGATTATCCATTGAGCATGACTCCGGTTACCGGAGTATCTGATAATAAACTGCTTGAAGAACTGCGTAATCAGGTGATCAATTCCGGGGAAGGTTTTATCGGCAGTGTCGCCGAATCCCGCCACGGTGAATTGGTTCCATTGGCAAGTATTGATGAAAGGTTTTCCATCTATCCCACATGGAAAGCTCTCGGCAGTGTGATGGCGGTGCCGATGGCTAAAGACGGTATCGTTTACGGAGTGATTTGTGCGGTAAATAACAGGATGCTGGATGGAAAACCCTTTTCCAATGCTCAATTCAACCGGTTGAAATCTCTTTCCGCCCAGGTGCAGATGGTGCATCAGCTGGTGGATGTGTACGATCAGATCAGCCGTCGGGAAAGAATCGATCAGGAGTTGGATTTTGTCCGCAAGTTCCAGACTTCGCTGCTGCCGCCGGATACAGTTTCTCTGGGTGATTTTTATGTGTGTGCCAGAACAACCAGTGCCAAAGAGGTCAACGGCGACTTTTTTGACATGGTGAAAATCGACGAGAACCGTCTGCTGGTGATGGTCGGTGATGCATGTGGTAAAGGAATGCCTGCCTGCATACTTGCATCCATGACCCGCAGTTTTGCCAGAGCGATGGCGGCACAATTCACCACGCTGACCAAGTTTTTGCGGGACGTGAATGCCAATTTGAACCGGGATTCGGATGCTGACCGTTTCATCACCCTCGGATGCTGTCTGATCGACAAAAGAGGTGGTCTGATCGAATTCGGCAGAGCCGGACATACCGATATGATCATGCATATCCACGACCATCTCCGTCGTCTTTCTCCCCGTGGTACGGCACTGGGAATGCTGCCGGATGAAGATGCGGAATTTGATACCATCTGTCTTGCGGTTGATCATGGAACAAGTATCATGCTTTTTTCTGACGGCTTGAGTGAGGCATTGAGCCATGACCGCCGTGAATTCGGTACCGAAAGACTTGCCAATGCGTTCCATGTGGCATGTGATCACCGGGAAACCCCGTCAGAGATCATTGATGAAGTGATGAATGCGGTTCACGATTTTGAATTTGAACAAAACGATGATCAGACCATAATTCTGATCCATCGCAACTGATAAAAAAGTTATTTTCCAATTTTCGTTTATAAGAGAGGTATAAAAATGCGGCATATTGACACCTATTTTCTGGATGATTTTCCTTCATCAAGAGTTTTTGACGTTTTTGAACCGGAGAAAATCACCCGTAATGTAGTGGTGTTTTTTGTGCATGGCGGCGGTTGGACAGGCGGCAGCCGCAGTACTTTTTATCCCATGATCGCCGAATTGAATAAGCTCGGCTATCTTTGTGCCTCAACCGACTACCGTCTGGTATCTTCCGGAGTCAACAACACTGTTACCGCTTTTGATCAGCTTGCCGATATCCGCGAAAGTTATCAGGAATTCATCGCGATCGCTGAAAAGAAGATCGCTTCACCCCGTCCGGTAGTATTCGGTTCATCGGCAGGAGCCCATCTGGCTTCACTGCTGGTAACAGCAATGCCCGGTGAGTGTGGAGAAAAAGAGATTTCCCAAACTCCGTGGAAAAAACCGGTTGCAGGAATGTTTCAATCCACACCGGCAAGTTTTGAGCCGTGGGAAGATATTTTCCCTGCGGTCTGGGCGAGCATGCAGCTGGCGGTCGGGGCAAAATATGATGATGCACCGGCAAGTTTTCATGCGTTGTCACTGAATTGTTACATCCGTCCGGAAAATCCCCCGATGCTCTTTCTGGAAGCCGGAAATGAACACATGTTCCCCGGGGAGATGACACAGGAGATCGTCAGACAGCATCAGAAATGGGGTATTGATTCCCGCTGGCACAAATTTGACACTGCCGAACACGGTTTTCTTTATTCTGTTACCCGCCGTCCCCAGAAAGAGGCTTTCAGCGTAATTGTGAAATTCCTTGAGGATATGGAAAAGTAATCCGGCGATCATCGTGTTTCATTTTTTACTGCGGGTGTATTCTCGCGGTGATGATCCGGTATATTTGCGGAAAAAACGGGAAAAATATTTCCAGTCGGCAAAGCCCATGACTGAGGCAAGTTCATTGATCCGCATATCCGAATAGAGCAGAAGTTTTTTTGCCACCCTTATCCGGGCCTCATCAATCAGGGTTTTGGTGGATTTGCCGCTTTCCTGTTTGGATAGCACCCGCAGATATCCGGTGGAATAACCTAAAAATTCTGCGAGTTCTTCCACTGTTACCGTATTGCCGCCTTTCCGGTATACATACCGGGTGATCTCATCTGCCAGAGGAGTATTTGCTCTTTCTTTTTCTCTGTCAAAGAACCATCTTCTGACGATGCCGGTAAGCAGCGATTCCAGTATGCCGACCGACGGCAGTGTACTTGAAATGGCAAAATTATTGTGGGTATTGAGGATATTTTCAGGGAAAAATTCCCGGCACATTTCCGCCAGAGCATTGATAATGGCGATTCTTTCATTTCTGCTTTCATCATCGCATACCGGCACGATCTGCGGAGCAGCACTATCCGGAGTATCGAATTTGAAACTCCAGCAGAGAAATTCCTGACCGGCGGGATATTGGAAGCGGTGGGATAATCCGGGAGAGATGATCACGATATCCCCGGCATTGAATTCAAAACGGCTGTCGCCCACTTTTAAAGTGGCAGAACCTTTTTCACAGAGGTCGATCTGCCAGAATTCGTGGTAATGTTCAACATCTACAAACGTTTTCCGCATAGGAAATTTTCTGCACCATCCAGCCAGAAGCAGTTTTATTTCCGTCAAATTTTTTCCGGATTCAAAAAAATCTTTTTTCATTTCTTGTTTTTTGTTGTAATATACGCTTTTGAGTATAATATATGCGTTTTTTATCCCTTTTTCAAATAAAAATGCAATTGCAATATACGTTTTTTTACCGTATATTATTTCAAACCCCGAAAATGAGGATATTTTTACCATGAAAAAATCTGTTGTCAATGTCGGTTTTATCGGTGCCGGCAGTTTTATTACTGCTCATCATTTGCCGACCGCGTATGAAACAAGTTTTATCAATATCCGGGCGATCGCTGATCTTAATCCGGAAATGCTTGCAGTTCATGCGGAAAAATTTTCTCCCGATTATACCACCAGCGATTACAAACAGCTGCTTGATGATCCGGAAATCGATCTGATCGTTATCGGTACCCGGCAGGATACCCACGCCAAACTCATCGTTGAGGCTCTGGATGCCGGTAAATGGGTCTGGTGTGAGAAACCGATGTGCGATACTCCGGAAGAGGAAGCGGCTGTTATTGCTGCCGAAGAGCGTGCCGCAGGCAAACTGGCGATCGGTTTCAACCGCCGTTTTGCTCCGGCAGTGACCAAATCGCTGGAAATACTGAAAAATCTTCCCCGTCCGTGGATAATCAATTACCGGCTTCAGACAAATGACTATTACAAAAACATGAAGCACGATACTTTTTACTATGACCGGGCTCATATTATTTATGAAGGCTGTCACATGCTTGATCTTGCCAATTTTATTTACGGCACTCTGCCGGAAAGGCTTTTTATGAGCGGTACGGAAGAGGAAAATGATATAGTTATTCTGGAATATGCCGATGGTTCCCGCTTTGTTCTGACCATCACCAGTCAGGCCGGTGCCCCGATGCTGGAAAAAGAGATGATTGAGATATTTACCCGTAACGGAGCGATTTCAATGCGGGATTTCATCGAATTGCGGGTACGCAGTGTGGCAGGAGAAAAGGATTATCTTTTCCTGCCGGAAAGGTGCAAATATAATACACAGATCGCTCGTTGGGGTTATCCATTCTGGGAAACTTTACGCAGTCGTCTGGTGGAACCGGATGCCAACCGTTCCCGCGGTATCGTTTCTGTTATACCGGCGATGGAAGATCAGCCATTTGCCGAAGAACTGGCGAAAATCGCCGACGCGGAAAAAGATGCTCCGTGGCAGGAACGCAATATTTTCTGCGATAAAGGCTGGAAAGATGCTTTCTGTCACTTTGCCAGAGCGTGTATGGAAAAAAGTGAGCCGCTGACTGCCGACGGCAAAGCTGGAAAAATTGCCAATGATATGGGCTTTGCTCTTATCGAATCCAAAAAACTCGGTATGCCGGTGAATTTCACCACCAAATAAAGGAGATATTATCATGAAAAAACTTATCACTGCCTTCATCGTTTCTTTCTTCGCTGTCACTCTGTCTGCTGAAACTATTTTTGACGGCGGAAAAGCCGCCGCATGGGAGAGCAAAAAATTTGCCGACAAAGACGGAGCAGTTTCAGGTATTGCAGGATATGTACCTGTTATGTCCAAAGAATTTATTCAGGTTCCCCGCGGTAAAAAATATACTGTCAGCGGTGAATTCAAAGTTGTCAGCGACAAAAATATACCGATTTATTTCGGTGTTACTCCGTTTACTGCCGAAGGGAAAGTGATTCCCTATAGTGCAGTATTCACCGCTTCCCGTGCGATCGCCACTCTGGCAAAAGAGGTCAAAGCCGGTGATAAGTCGATGATCCTCAAAGGAGCTGACAGCTGGAAATTCCACAAACACGGATATTTTGCCTTCAATGCCAAAGCTGACCGCAGTGACCTGCCCAATCTTGATCTTTCACCAGCACCGGTCATCAAAGAGATCACTGTCAATGAAGACGGCACTGTGGAAATCCCTTTCAAAAAGCCCTTTGCCAAAGCCTACGCCGTAGGAACACCTGTCCGTCAGCATGTTGCCGGAAGCAGTTACATTTACGCCGGAAATACCAATAAAAAAGGTGAATGGGTCAAATTTTCCAAAACTTTCACTTCTTTCTACACTGGAACAGCACAGATCAAAGTTACTTTCTCGGTAATGGCTTCCAAAGCCAATGTCGAATTGCGTAATGTAAAAGTCGATGCGGAATAATTAAATCAGGAGAAAGGTATTATGAAAAAACATTTTACGCTTATTGAGCTTCTGGTTGTGATCGCCATTATTGCCATTCTTGCAGCGATATTGCTTCCGGCACTCAATTCTGCCCGTGAACGCGGACGCAGTGCCAGCTGTATCAACAATCTCAAACAATTCGGTTCCACTGTCGGCATGTATCAGGATGCCAATGGCGATTACTATATGCGGCATAACCGCAGAAATGAAGGAAACAACGTGGGCAACTGGTTCGACCTTATGCTTCCGACTGCCGGAATCACTCCGAATTGGGCGGATGGTGACGGAAATGCCGCCAGTATGACCGGAGGTGCGACCATTCCCGACTGGGCGGAGTGTCCCTCTGATCCTTTCTTTACCGAGCATCCTGATATGCACAACAGTTATTATCTGGGATATGTCTACAATGCCAGAGCTACGGCTTATTGTGCCGGTACAGAAGCATTCTGCGGCAGAAAGACGGTCAAACGTCCTTCCGAACATCTGATAATCACCGAGGGTGATCATTACAAGGCTTCCAATCCCAATGAAGTCTGGGGAACCGAATCCATGCTCAAACATGACACCTCTGTTGCCAATGTGCCGATCATACGGCATAACAAATTTGTCAATGCGACCTTTGCAGACGGTCATGTGGAAACTGGTATCGGTCAGAAACTGCGGGAAAATATCGGTCAATTCGGTTATATGTATCCGGTGATGATCGCTGCAGTGGCATGGGAGAGTAATCCCCGCAGTTTTGCGTGGAAATGATTTTCAAGGGATAAAAATAATGAGAATATCAATAATTTCCGTTCTTTTCTTTTCGGCGGTACTTTGCGGGGCGGGTACTCTGGAAATAACTCCTGTACCGGAAAAAGTTCAGAATTTGCGTCAGCACTCTGACGGCAAATGGCATCTGACAGCCCCTTATCA